>NZ_MJUZ01000052.1 GCF_002237645.1 Desulfovibrio sp. MES5 | reverse complement strand
GGACCCTTTTTCAAAAGGGTCCCTCCCCCACAAAATACTTCAACCCACTCAGCCCTAATCGTCGCCCACCTTGAGCGCGGCCAGAAATGCCTCCTGCGGCAGTTCCACGTTGCCCATGCGCTTCATGCGACGTTTGCCTTCTTTCTGCTTTTCCAGCAGTTTACGCTTACGAGTGATGTCGCCGCCGTAGCATTTGGCGGTAACGTCCTTGCGGAAGGCAGAGACGGTTTCGCGGGCGATGATTTTCTGTCCGATGGCAGCCTGAATGGCGACCTGGAAAAGCTGGCGCGGGATGCTGCGCTTGAGTTTGAGGGCAAGGCCGCGTCCGTAAGTGTAGGCGCGGTCGCGGTGCACGATGACGGCCAGAGCGTCCACTGTTTCGCCGTTGAGCATGATGTCAAGGCGCACGAGGTCGGAGGCCCGGTAGTCCAGGGGATGATAGTCCATCGAGGCATAGCCGCGTGTGGCGGATTTGAGCCTGTCAAAGAAATCGTACACGATTTCCGCAAAGGGCAGCTCATAGGTGACCACCACGCGGTTGGAAGCGAGGTAGTGCAGGTTTTTCTGGGTGCCGCGCTTTTCTTCGCAGAGCTTCATGACGTTGCCCACGTATTCGTTGGGCACATGGATGTCCATATTGACGTAGGGCTCGTACAGAGCGTGAATCTTGGTAGGATCGGGCAGGTGGCTGGGATTGTCGATTTCCAGCGTTTTGCCGTCCATTGTGTCGATCTTGTACACAACCGAAGGCGCGGTGGCGATAAGGCCGACCTCAAACTCCCGCTCCAGCCGTTCCTGAATGATTTCCATATGCAGCAGGCCAAGGAAGCCGCAACGAAAGCCGAATCCCAACGCCTGTGACGTTTCTGGCTCATAGGAAAAGGCCGCGTCATTAAGTTGCAGCTTTTCAAGGGCGGCCTTGAGGTTTTCGTAGTCCTCGGACTCTGTGGGGTAGAGGCCGCAGAAAACCATGGGCTTCACTTCTTTGAAGCCGGGCACGGGGCTGGCGGCAGGGCGGTCAGCATGGGTGATGGTGTCGCCCACGCGGGCGTCGCCCAGTTCCTTGATGGAACCGCAGAGAAAACCCACTTCGCCTGCCAGCAGTTCCTTAACGTCTGCGGCTTCGGGAGAAAATACGCCAAGGCGCAGCACTTCATATTCCTTGTCCGTGCTCATGAGGCGCACGGTCTCGCCTTTGCGTATGACGCCGTCCATAACGCGGAAGAGCACCACGACCCCCTGGTAACTGTCGTACCAGGAGTCAAAAATAAGCGCCTTGAGGGGGGCCGCCCTGTCGCCCTTGGGCGCGGGCAGGTGCTTCACTATGGCTTCAAGCACGGCGTCAACGCCCATGCCTGTCTTGGCGGAAACAGACAGCGCCTGGGAGCAGTCCAGGCCGATGCTTTCTTCAATATCGGCCTTGACGCGCTCAACCTCGGCGCTGGGCAGGTCTATCTTGTTGAGTACTGGCAGCACTTCATGGTTGTGGTCCAGGGCAAGGTATACGTTGGCCAGGGTCTGCGCCTCTACGCCCTGGGTTGCGTCAACCACCAGCAGCGCGCCTTCGCAGGCGGCCAGGGAGCGTGATACTTCATAGTTGAAGTCCACGTGGCCGGGCGTGTCGATGAGGTTGAGCTCATATTCCTGACCATCGGCGGCAATATAGGGCAGGCGCACTGTCTGGGCCTTGATGGTGATGCCGCGCTCGCGCTCGAGATCCATCCTGTCCAGATACTGCTGGCGCGCCTCGCGCTGGCTGACGACCTTGGTCAGTTCCAGAATGCGGTCGGCCAGCGTGGACTTGCCGTGGTCGATATGGGCGATGATGCAAAAATTGCGTATATTTTCCTGCTTGACCATGTTTTTTCCTGCGTAAAATCTGGTTGCGTAGCTGATCTGTATAGCCAAGAATTGACACGAAGTCCATGCAAAGGCCAGCGGTTTCGCCGGGCCACGGTAAAGGCAGGTGCCGAAGATTTCAACCGGTCTGCAACGTTAAGGGGTTTAGGCGTTGGAGCCTGTTTCCTTTGAAAAAAGGCATATGCTCTGGTGCTGTACAAGAGTGCAGCGCGCCCCGGATAGTGGCGTGGATTCGGTAGAACGTCGCATTTATGGCAGAGTTCAATTTGAAATGTGAAGTATTTTTAGGGGGGGGCTGATCCAGAAAATGCAAAAAGGCCGTACCGCGTAAAAACGCCGCACGGCCTGTCAGCTCTGAACAAAAATGGTCTAGCGTAACTGTGCCAATTGCAGGCGGACTACAGCCCTGTGCAATGCGGCCTCAGCGCGAACCGAATCAATCTGCTCGTCATGGCTGGCCATGCGCTTTTCAGCGCGTTCCTTGGCGGCCATGGCTCTTGCTGTGTCGATATCCTGCGCCAGTTCGGCAGACTCGGCCAGCACGGTGAGCACGTCGTTGTTCACATCAGCGAAACCGCCGGATATGAACACGTGTTCCTCCTTGCCGCCAGCCAGCTTGTAGCGCAGACCACCAATCTTGAGAGCGGAGAGCAGGGAGACGTGCTTGGGCAGCACGCCGAATTCGCCTTCAACACCGGGGCAGACGGCCATTTCAACTTCGCCGCTTACCACGGTTTTGTCCGGCGTCACCACTTCCAGTTGCAGTGTGCCCATAGGTACTCCTTCGCTCCTGATATGCCAGATGCGTTTGCCCAGTGACCGCGCCCTAGGGCACGGTCACTGGACTGTCAACGATCTAGTTTTCTTCCTGCAGCTTGCGCTGCTCGTACTTGGCCACGGCCTGTTCGATGCCGCCCAGCATGTAGAAGTCGCCTTCAGCCATGTGGTCGTACGCGCCGTCCAGGATGCCCTTGAAGCCCTTGATGGTGTCTTCAAGTTTCACATACTGGCCGGGGGTACCGGTGAAGGTTTCGGCTACGTGGAAGGGCTGGGACAGGAAGCGCTGGATGCGACGCGCGCGCGCCACAGTGAGCTTGTCTTCGTCCGACAGTTCGTCCATGCCGAGAATGGCGATGATGTCCTGCAGTTCTTTGTACTTCTGCAGCACCATCTGCACGCGCCGGGCCACCATGTAGTGATCGTCGCCCACCACGTCGGGGGCGAGGATGCGCGAGGTGGAGTCCAGCGGGTCCACGGCGGGGTAGATGCCAAGTTCCGCGATCTGGCGCGAAAGCACGAGCGTGCCGTCCAGATGCGAGAACGTGGTGGCCGGGGCCGGGTCGGTCAAGTCGTCAGCGGGCACGTAAACGGCCTGCACGGACGTGATGGAACCGGTGTTGGTAGAGGTGATGCGTTCCTGAAGCGAGCCAAGGTCCGTGCCAAGGGTGGGCTGATAACCCACGGCCGAAGGCATGCGGCCCAGAAGGGCGGACACTTCGGAACCGGCCTGGGTAAAGCGGAATATGTTGTCGATGAAGAGGAGCACGTCCTGATGTTCTTCATCGCGGAAGTATTCCGCGCAGGCCAGGGCCGTGAGGGCCACGCGGGCACGGGCTCCCGGAGGCTCGTTCATCTGGCCGTATACAAGGGTGGCGCGTTCCAGAACGCCCGCATCCTTGAGTTCGTGATACAAGTCGTTACCTTCACGGGTGCGTTCACCCACGCCCGCGAAGACCGAGGAGCCGCCGTGCTGCTTGGCGATGTTGTTGATCATCTCCATCAGAATAACGGTCTTGCCCACGCCGGCGCCGCCGAAGAGGCCCATCTTGCCGCCCTTGGGGAAGGGTACAAGCAGGTCCACAACCTTGATGCCGGTTTCGAGCAGTTCGACCTTGGTGTTCTGGTCGGTGAAGGCCGGAGCCGGACGGTGGATGGGATAGTACTTTTCAGCGTTAATGGGGCCCAGTTCATCAACGGGATGCCCGATAACGTTGAGGATGCGGCCCACAGAGGGCTTGCCCACGGGCACCATGATGGGCTGACCGGTGTCAACCGCTTCCATGCCGCGCACCAGACCTTCGGTGGCGTCCATAGCGATGGTGCGAACAACGTTGTCGCCCAGGTGCTGTGCAACTTCACAGACCAGGTAGGGGGCGTCGGTGTTGTTCGGATTTTTGATCTCCAGGGCGGTGAAGATATTCGGCAGGTTGCCGTCGGTGAACTCAACGTCCACAACAGCGCCGATAACCTGGACGATTTTACCGATGTTTTTGCTCATTAGTTGGCTCCTTAACCCTTCAGCGCTTCAGCGCCGCCGACGATGTCGATGAGTTCGCTGGTGATGGAAGCCTGCCGCGTCTTGTTATAGAGCAGGGTCAGCATGTTGATCATTTCGTTGCAGTTGCGCGTGGCGTTGTCCATGGCGGCCATGCGGGCCGCATGTTCGCTGGCAGAAGTGTCCAGCATGCCACGGTAAACCTGCACCTTAACGTAGCGGGGCAGAAGCTCCGCCAACAGCTTTTCTTCCTGCGGCTCGTAAACGTATTCGCAGCGCGGTTCTCCGGCTTCTTCGGCGATTTCCTCAGCCTCAGGCGTTTTCAGGGGCAACAGGCAGAGACTGCGCGGGGGCTGCTGCCCCATAGACACAAACTCGCCGTATATCAGCCACACTTCGTCGAGACCAAAGGTTTCGTAGCCGTGAATGACTTCCTGGGCCACGGAGCTTGCCAGGGCAAAGTCGATGCTGCCCATACGGTCTGCATAGGCTTTGACAATCTTGTAGCCGGCCGCCCTTACGGCGTCACGGCCCTTCTTGCCCATGCAGACAAAGCTCACTTCAAGGCCTTCCGCTTTCTTCTCTTTGGCGAGCCTCAACGCAGTGGCAATAATATTGCCGTTGAAGCTGCCGCAGAGGCCGCGGTCAGAGGTCACCAGCACAATGGCGCAATGCTTCTTTTCCTCATGCTCGGCCAGCAGGGGGTGGGCGTTGCCCTCCACCTTGCTCGACAGTTCGGCGAGCACGTCGCGGTATTTGGCCGCGTACGGCCTGAAGCGCTCGATGCGGGCCTGAGCGCCACGCAGCTTCGCCGAGGCCACCATATTCATGGCCTTGGTGATCTGCTTGGTCTTACCGACCCCCACGATCTTCATTTTTACGTCTTTGAGTGAAGGCATGCTTTTCTCCCGGATATTGGGGGCCCCTAGGCCGTCCAGCCCTGCTTGAAGGCGGCAATAGCCTCGGTAAGCGCTTTTTCCACAGCCTCGTCAATGACTTTCTTTTCTTTAATGGCGTCCAGCACGTCCTTCCTGGTGTCGCGCAGGAAGGTCAGCATGGCGGCTTCAAAACGGCGGACGTCTTCCACCGGCACGTCATCCATAAGTCCGCGCGTGGCGGCGTAGATGGAGGCGACCTGTTCATTGGAAGGCATGGGCTGGTACTGGGGCTGCTTGAGCAGCTCCACCAGACGCGCGCCGCGGTCAAGCTTGGCCTTGGTGCCCTTGTCCAGGTCGGAGCCGAACTGGGCGAAGGCCGCCAGTTCGCGATACTGGGCAAGGTCAAGACGCATGGTGCCCGCAACCTGCTTCATGGCCTTGATCTGGGCCGCGCCACCCACGCGGGACACGGAAAGACCCACGTTAATGGCCGGACGCACACCGGCGTTGAAGAGGTTGGGTTCCAGGTACACCTGACCGTCAGTGATGGAGATCACGTTGGTGGGGATGTACGCGGACACGTCGCCAGCTTGGGTTTCAATGATGGGCAGAGCCGTCATGGAGCCAGCACCGAGGCTGTCGTTCACCTTGGCCGCGCGTTCGAGAAGGCGCGAGTGCAGGTAGAACACGTCGCCGGGGAAGGCTTCACGTCCCGGAGGACGACGGAGCAGCAGGGACATCTGGCGATAGGCCACGGCCTGCTTGGAAAGGTCGTCGTAAATGATGAGGGCGTGCTTGCCGTTGTCGCGGTAGAACTCCGCCATGGTGCAGCCCGTGTAGGCCGCGATGTACTGCAGCGGCGCGGGATCGGACGCGGTGGCCGAAATGATGGTGGTGTACTCCAGCGCGCCGTGGCGACGCAGGGTATCGGCCACCAGAGCCACCGAGGACTTCTTCTGGCCGATGGCCACGTAGAAGCAGTGGATGTCCGTTTCTTTCTGCGCCAGGATGGCGTCGATACACACAGCGGTCTTACCGGTCTGGCGGTCGCCAATGATAAGTTCGCGCTGGCCGCGGCCAATGGGCGTCATGGCGTCGATGGCTTTCAGACCCGTAGGCATGGGCTCATGCACGCTTTTACGCGCGATGATGCCGGGAGCCTTGATTTCCACGGGGCGCACTGCTGCAGCCTCGATGGGGCCAAGGCCGTCGATGGGCTCACCCAGGGGGTTGAGCACACGGCCCATAACGCCGTCGCCGACAGGCACGGAGAAGATCTTGCCGGTACGCTTGACCGGGTCGCCTTCTTTGATGCCCACGTCCGAACCGAGCAGAGCGACACCTACGTTGTCCTCTTCGAGGTTGAGCACCATGCCCATGACGCCGCCGGGAAATTCCAGCAGTTCCATCGACATGGCGTTCTGCACGCCGTAGACGCGGGCGATGCCGTCACCAACATAAAGCACGGTGCCGGTTTCGCTCATTTCTACGCGCTGCTCGTAGTTCTGGATTTGATCCTCAATGATCTTGCTTATCTCTTCCGCTTTGATCTGCATGTGCTATTCACCCCTCTTGAATGTCTCCCGGAGGATACCCAATTGCGCGCGCAGACTTGCGTCCAGCACCCGGTCACCCATTTTGAGCACCATACCCCCTAGTATGTCCTTGTCGACAGCAAAGGTGAGCTCAATGTCGGCGCCGGTTTTTTGTTCCAGCGTTTCTTTGAGTTTGGCCTTTTTGTCGGCAGGAAGTTTGACTGCTGTGACGAGTTGGCCACGCACGATGCCCTTGGCCTCGTCAAGCAGTTTGCCATACCAGGCGGAAATTTCGCGCAGAAAGGCGAGCCTTTCCTTGTCTGCCAACAAAAAGCAGAAGCTGCGCATAGTCTGGTCGGCCTTGAGCTTGCCCAGCAGCTTGTCGAGAACTGCCTTTTTTTCCTCCACGCCGATCACGGGACTTTTGAGGGTCAGGTCAAGCCCCGGCGTGGCGACAAGCATTTCACCAAGAGCGGCAAGGCATTCGCCCCGCGCACTCAAGGCTTCGTCCCCATCCTTTTTGCCCAACGCAAAGATGGCGTTGGCGTACCTGCGTGCAACCACGGTGTCGATCAATGGAGCACCACCTTTTTAAGGGAGTTGGCGATAAGCTTGTCGTGGGCTTCGGCATTGAGCTTGCTGCTCAGAGCCTTTTCGGCGGCGTCCACGATTTCGTCCGCTATGACGGCGCGCACTTCAGCAAGCACGGCACGGCCTTCATTTTCAGCGGTCATGCGCGCCTGCTCCACAATTTGCGCCGCCTGACGGTGCGCCTCTTCCACAATGCCCGCTTTCAGGTTTTCGGCCTGTTTGCGGCTTTCGGCCAGAATGGCTTCACGCTCTTCGTTGAGGCGGGCAATGCGCGACTCAACAGCGGCCAACTGTTCCTTGGCCTTAGCGCGGCGTTCATCCAGGTCGTCCAGCGCTCCACTGATGGTCTCGCGGCGATTCTTGAAGAAGCGCTTGGCCAGTCCACCAACAAAGTACCAGAGGATGCCCGCAAAAATCACGAAGTTCAGCACGCGCCAGCCGAAGTCCCCCCAGCGCGGTCCCCCATGCCCTTCAGAGGCCAGCGCCTCAAAAGGAATGAAGACAAGCGCGGCAAAGGCAATAACGAGCGGCAGGATATAACCCGCGTGTTTCCATTTGCTCAAAGCCCACCCCCCTCTGTTCAGAGAATAATGCAATAGCGTAGACTGTGCCTAAAGAAGCCGGATCACCTGAAGGCGTCCGAAAAGGAACCGAAAAAGCGCAAAAACTAACCCTTGAGAAGCTTGGCAGCCAGCCGGGCGGAAAAATCGCTCACCTGGTTTCTCAGCTCATCAAGGGTCTTGGCCGCCTGGGCCCGCAAGGAATCGCGGGTTTCGGCAAGGATGTCGCGGGCGCTTTTTTGGGCTTCGCCCACCAGCGCCTGCTGTTCAACCATGCCTGCGGCGCGGCCTTCTTCACGGGTCAGACCGGCGTCCTGACGGGCGCGGGCCAGTTCGGCCTCATAGTTGGCAAGGCGTTCCGCAGCCTGATACTCGAAAGACTCGGCCTCTTCGGCCATGCCGTCCATGATGCCGTTGCGCTTTTTTATAATATCGCGGATGGGTCGGATAAGGAGGATGTTTAGCACATAAATGGCGACCAGAAAGTTCACCAGCTGAAAGATCATTGTAACGTTAAGATCCAGCATGCCGCATCCTCCCGATGATGTCGGATTGTAGGAATGAAAAAGACATTAAGCCCTTGCAACATATCTGCTTGGCCCTGTTCTGTCAAAGGGTATTGGTGACAAATTTCGCAAACTCTGAAATTTTTTTTGAAATATCATATTAAATCAAACTGTTATAAAATGGACGCCCCCAAGCCGTAGAGGGCTCTGACCGCAATGGGGCTGCTATTGCCAGCGGGCTGGCAACGGCGAAGCACGCCTTTTCGGCCATTGGAGGGCTGTGAAAGGGCTTTAAGCTCATGAAAGAAAACACTTGCGTAATATAAGGGAATGTCGCAAATTGATTGATTGTTCAGACAAGCATCCAGTCCGCAGAACTGTACCCCCGCTGTTCAAGCCAGCTTGCGGCCTCTTCAGCCGCGCCATGCGCGGTCAGGGCATTGAGGATGCGGCAGCGGCCAGGCTCCGGCAGGGCCTGTCGGCCAAGCACGGGAACGCCGCCCACCACGTTGCCGATCTTTTTGGCGTCAATATCAATATACGCAGCCGGGCGTACGCCAAGCCGCCACAAGGGGGCGAGCCTCCGGCGCGCCATACGGCCGCCGCCGATCACCCAGACCAGCGGGTGAAAAGGGTTGTGCCGTTCAAGGTGCCGGGCAAGCCACAGGGCGCGCAGCCGGTCGCAGGCCTCTGCCGCATAGCGCCCGTCAGTTCTGGTGGCTCGGCCTGGCGCGTCGTTCCATACCAGAAGCGTTTGCGGCAGCTTTTCCATAAGCGCGCCATTGTGCAGCCAGCGCAGCCACAGCTCCCAGTCTTCAGCAAAATCCCCGTCGGCATAGGGCCCCCATCGGTCAACGGCCTCGCGCCGGAACATGGTGGTAGGGTGGCAGACCGGCGTATCCCTGAAGCGGTTGCGGCTGATCTCTTCAGGAGATTGCAGGCTGTTCTGCCAGTCCACAAAATGCGCAAAGCCGTAGGCATTGGCGCGATCGCCGCCAAATGCAGCCAGACTGGCCGAAAGCGTGAGCTCGCTGTTGCCCCAAAGATGGGCGGTTTGCAGGGCCAGCCGTTGGGGGTGGGCCGTGTCGTCGGCATCCATGCGGGCGATGAAGACGCCGCGCGCCGCTGCCAGACCGGCGTTCAGGGCGGCGACGATGCCGCCGTGCGGCAGGTGCACGATGCGCAACCTGCCCTTGGCGGCTTTTTCGCTGGCGCAGGCTTCCAGCAGGGCGACGCTGTCATCAGTGGAACCGTCGTTCACTGCAATGATTTCAAAAGCGGGGAGGGGGCAACCGGCAGCCGGTTGCTGGACAAAAAGGCTGTCCAGCGCGGCTTGCAGCGTGCGTGCGGCATTGAACGCAGGCAGAACAACCGAAACAAGGGGGGGCGCGCCAGCGCAGGAAGCGCGGGGTTTATTCACTGTCAGGGTCGGCACCGTGCCGGGCAGGCTGACGCGCGAGGTCTGCCGCAGCGGCATCTTTGTTTTCCGTATCTGCGGCAGCGTCGTGGCAGGACACGGCCTCTCGGCACGGTTCAGCCCCGTGGGCCGCTACGGCCTCGGGGCACGGCGTGCCCTCTGCATCCAGTGCGGACAGACTGTTCAGAAAGTCCATGGCCAGTAAAGTTATGCGGCGTGGCGTCAGGCTGGCGTCCAGATGGTGATGCGCGGTCTCATGATAGAGAGGCAGTCGCTCTTGCAGCACCTGCCACACTTCGTCCCTGATATCCGCGCCAGTGAGGGAAGGACGCTGCGCCGCCAGAGGATTGCTGGCAAGCCGCGCTGCCAGTGCCTCTACAGGGGCCGACAGATAGAAGACATGCCCCTGTTCGCGCATGAAGGCGCGGTTTTGCTCGTCCAGCACCATGCCGCCGCCAGTGGCAATGACGGCCCCCTGGGGATGGATGGCCGCGACAGCCCGCAGGGCGTCG
This sequence comes from Desulfovibrio sp. MES5, assembly GCF_002237645.1. Classification (GTDB taxonomy): domain Bacteria; phylum Desulfobacterota; class Desulfovibrionia; order Desulfovibrionales; family Desulfovibrionaceae; genus Desulfovibrio. The sequence continues at coordinate 97,579 of NZ_MJUZ01000052.1, read as the reverse complement.
CTCTCGCGTTTGCGAAAGCCGGGCCAGCCCTCTGCTTCCACGATCTGGGCCACTGTGAGCCCAGCCTGTTCAAGAAGATAGTGGTCGGTGTCGACAAAGGGCAGCGCGAGGCGCTGCGCCAGCAGGCGGCCAATGGTCGTTTTGCCGCAGGCTCGTGGACCCACAAGGAATATGAGAGGCATGGGGCTTCCTGATGGCTGTGGCTGCCCGGTGGCGCGCACAGTTCAAAGTGGTTCATTGCCAGCGCGATGTTGCCCATCCAGCTTCCGGAGCAACCCGGCGAAGCCACGCCCGGCGCGTGGCTGGACGCTGCAAGGGGCGGCATCAGCGCTGTTGTGTCCTGAAAAAGTCCTGGCGTTGCGTGAACGGGCTCTGCATGGGCGCACTACCACCGTGAAGGCGCGGCTAACGTCTCCCCGCCGTGGAGCGCCACGCCAGCGTGCTGCCAGTGCGAGGTTAGGGCTCCGTCGGTGCGAGGTCTGCGCGCAGCCAGCGCGGGGCCAGCATCGAGAATGCGTGTTCTCAGGGCTGGTCCGCTCACGCGGGACGCTACGGCAGGTATCTGCCTTGCAGCCCGCCGGAATGGCACTACTCAGAAAATTTTCGGATCAGAGCGCCTCTGAAAAGCTTTGCACTTCATGCTGTCATTCCGCCGGAAAATGCGTTTGGCGGCAGAACCCACGCCATGTTGTGGCGCGTCAGGGTATCTAGCCTTTTTCAAAGGTACAATGCTCTAATAAACCACGCTGTATGACATGACTTCCGGCCTGTGGAAGAAAAACTCCACACGGCGGTTCATGGCGCGGCTCTGCTCGTCGATGCCGGGCTTGAGGGGGCGGGTGTCGCCATAGCTGACGGCGCGCATGCGCGTGGCCTTGACGCCGTGCTGCACCAGATAGTTGACCATGGCGGCGGCGCGCGCTCCGGACAGTTCCCAGGCAGACGTAAAGGGCGGGGCCGTTTCCGTCGAATCGGCATGGCCGCGCACCACAAGATACAGATTGTACTCGTCCATAAGGTCAAGCACGGCGGCCAGCACTTTTTCGCCATCAGGCAGCAGGTCGACGCTGCCGGGCTTGAACATGATGTCGGAGTTGACGCGCAACTGGACGCCCACGTCGTCGGCGCTGATGCCCGAAGAGTTCTGGGGTATGGCGTCTGCCATAAGCAGCTGCTTGATTTTTTGGGCTATGGCGTAATGGGATTTTTCTATTTCAGATATCTTGATGTCGCGCGCGTCGATTTTGTCCGTATTCTGAATGAAGGGATTGTTGGAGATGGGCGAAGTGGAACTGGAGTCAAAGTTACGGTCGCCGCTGAAATAGGCAGCCAGACCCGCCCGTGTATCGGGCGGCACCATGCTGAGAACCCAGAGCAGGAGAAAAAAGGCCATCATGGCCGTTACAAAGTCGGCATACGCGACTTTCCATGCGCCGCCGCCCATAGAGAAAACTCCTTACCGTGTGTGTCTCGCGCAAGAGCCTCACGCGAGGGGCTGTCATGCCTGTTCCCCAGGGTCGCCCCGTGAAAAAATCGGGGTAAGTCCGGGGGGTGGGCAGAAGCTCGTTGCCTTTTGCTCGTCCCGGCCATGGGGTCATTATGGCAGGCAGGGGCCGCCGACGCAAGGTCAAAGCGCCGGGCGGGATTTGCGGCCTGATTTGTCTCGAGCAGAGTGCCTTTGAAATGCCTCGCATTTCAATTTGTCATTCTGCCGGGCTTTATCCGCAGCATCCTTTATCGCAACGGCTAAAGCCCGGCAGATTCCATACTATGTTGCGGCGCGCTGCGCTCTCGTGCTGCGCTGGGCCGTTAAACCTTTTGCAAAGATAACTTTTTAGCCGCTCTTCAGTCTGTCTTCCATTTCAGCAAAGGTGGGCCGGAAGGGGTAGGGGATGGCCCTGCGCCCGTATTCAACGGCGATAAGCGGCGTGGACCCGCGAATGGCTGCCGCCACGGCTTCCTTGATGGAATGATAGTAAAAATGCTCTTCCGCCACATAGTTTTCAAGCTTGGAGCCCATGGGGCCAAACAGGCCGTAGCAGCAGAGAATACCAAAAAAAGTGCCGACGAGGGCCGCGCCGATGTAGTGGCCGAGAACTTCCGGCGGCTCGTTGATCTTGCCCATGGCGAGCACAACGCCGAGCACGCAGGCCACAATACCCATGCCGGGCAGCGATTCGGCCATGTGAGAAACGGCGTGGGCGGGCAGGGTGCCTTCTTCGCGCATGGTGGCGATATCCACGTCCATGAGGCTGTCGATGTCGGCCGGGTCGCCCGTGGTCAGGTAGACGCGCAGGGTGTCGCCGATAAAGTTGACGATCTTTGTGTCCTTGGACACGTTGGGATATTTGCTGAAAATGGGGCTGGATTCGGGTTTTTCCACATCACTTTCAATGCTGATGACGCCTTCGCGGTGCATCTTGGAAAAGAGCGCGTAAAGCAGAGCCAGCGTTTCAAGATAGCGCCCTTTGCTGGACCCGGGGTCGGCAAAAAGGTGCTTCATGCTCTTGAGGATGAGCCCGAACGTATACTTGGTCTGCGAGCCGAAAAAGGCGCCCAGGCCGCAGCCGAGAATGATGATGAATTCTGCGGGCTGAAAGAGGATGCCCCATTCACCGTGGGCCAGGGTGTATCCCGTGAACACCGAAGCCGCAACGATGCCAAGACCTATTAATAAATACATAGTGCCGCCTGTAGGCTCAATTCGTCCTGTGTCGTTCCATCACCTGCCGTGCCGGGGAATGGCGCTTCCCCGGAAAAGTGTTGCGGAGCCGGCTTGTGCCCGTTGCCCGCACTTGGTCGGGCACTGGCCGCCGATGCTGCCGCCAGACCCGCAGAGGCAAACATGCCAGCAGGATGCCGCGCAGTCAAAGCCCTTTTCCGGCCATTTCAGAGTGCTGTACGCGACTCTGAGGGAGGCTCAACCCAGGGTTTTCTACATTCTTAACGCCTGTCCGTATAAAACCTTTAGCCTGTCGCGCGGAAAAGGCAAGCCCCGGTATGGGAAAATGTCCGGGCAAAAACCAGAAAATATATAAGATTATGGCGTAATCAGACAGTATTTTCTCTTTGCCTGGATGAATTTTATCCGTGCGCGTGCCCTTTGGCGTCTATTTGCCAAACAGGCCTCGTACAAGCCCTTCTGCGCCGCGTATGCCGTCCTGCAGTAGGTCAGGAAGTTTTTTGCCCTTGCCCTGCGCAAAACGCGGATCAAGGCTGTAGGCGATGTTGCTGAACGGCCCCCTGGCAATGACCGGCACGCTCATGCCCAGAGTTTCCACAGTACCGGACGCCTCCAGATACTGTCGCGGCAGGCTGACTTTGGCCTGGCCTCGGGCGCTGAGTCCCGTGGCGCTCACCGTGACTGGGCTGGCGTGTATGTTGCCGTTTTTGACGGCAAAGGGCGCGCGCGCAAGGTCAAAAGTGTCCGGCACTGGTTTGCCCACAATGCCTGGCACGTTGGCGGGCAGAGTTGGCAGGGATTTCAGGCGCATCTGCCGCACTTCAAGCAGTCCCGCGCCGGAAAGGCTGTTTTGCAGGGCAGCGGCGCTTTTGCCGCGCATGCTCAGGTCAGCGTCCAGACGGGCTGTGCCCTCCACGGGACGCCCCTTTCCAAGGCTTTCCAGCAGCGCGCCCAGATTCACGTCCGACGCCGTGCCGTTAACGGTATAGGCTGAGGCTGGCACATTGGCCGTGCCATCGGCCTTGATGACGCCGCCGCTGCCGAGAGTGCAGCTGAACGCCGAAATCTTGTAGCTGCCGCGCAGACCCTGAGCCGCGAACTGCACGTCGCTGGCGTGCACCTTGCCCATGCGGATGCCTGCCAGGGCGGCCCGGATGTTGATGTCGGGCAGGGGGGAGGCGTCGGTTTCCCCGGACTTTTCGTCTTTTGGCCCGTCAGCTGGCTGCCCCTGCGGCTTGTTGCTTTCGGGCAGGGGCAGGTAGGCATCCAGATTGACGGAGCTGACCTGCATGTCAGTGGTGATGGACAGGGGCGCTCCTGGCTCCATGCCCAGACGGAACTGTCCGTTCAGGGTCACATCGTCCACAAGCGCGTCAATGTCTGAAAGATTGAGGCTGTTGTCGCCATAGGCCAGCCTGCTCTTGATTTTGAGCGCGTCCGTGGCGTCGCGGGGGGCGGGTTTGAGCGGCTGCCCCGCCAGGGCGGCCAGCTTGCGCAAGGACCCGTCCAGTTCAAGGTTGCCCGTGAAGGAGGGCGGGTTGAACGAGGCTTCGCCCTGAAGGCCCAGGCGCGCCTGGGGCGCGGTTATCCAGCATTTGGCCACATGCATGCGCCAGGCGTTGATGTCCAGGCTGCCTTCGATATTCAGCTGCAGGGGCCCGGCTTCTTTGGGCAGGGCCCCGGTCAGGGGGCTGAGGGTCAGCGAGGTCTGGCGCAGGGCGATGTTGGGCGGCGCATAACGCAGCTTGGCCGACAGGGCCAGGTTGCCCGACAGCGGAACGGCCCCGGGTTTGGCGTCCTTTGCCGTATCCTTTGCCGAATCCGCCGCAGTTTTTGCCGTAGCGTCAGCCGCAGTGCCCGCTACAGTGCCCGCTACAATATCTGGGCGGCCGGTGGTAAAGGTGAAGTCGCACTGGGCCACAGCCTCCTGCCCTGGCCGCAGATTTTCCACAGAAAGATTCAGATCGCCGAGGGTCAGCGTCTGCCCTTGCGCGTCCGTATAGCGCACGGTGCCCTGTCGGGCGACAAGGCGCTTCAGCTCAATGGCCGGAGCCGCCCTTTCAAGCGTCTTGGCCTGTTCCACAGCCGGAGCCTTGACGCCTGCCGTGGGAGTGGGCGACGCCGCAGGACTGCCGGAAACACGGAAATCTGCCGCGCCAGGCTGCGAGTCAGGGCCTGCGCCGGGAGCCGCGCCAGCGGACGAGGCAGGTTTTTTGTCTGGGGCCGGGGCCTGAGTGACGGCAGGGGCCGTGCCGCCAGCGCCGCCAGTGCCGCCAGCGCCGGAAGGGGCGGAGGAAGCAGGCGCGGCGGGGTACTGCCGCACTTCAACCACAGGATTGTCCAGGCGCACCTCGCGCACGACCATAGAGCCGGAAAGCAGCGGTATCAGCTCAAGTTCCGCCATGCCGCCCTTGACCGAAAAAACGAGGCCGTCGCCAAGTTCCGGCTGGCCCCAGCGGGCTTGCCCAAAGCGCACGCCGGGAGGAAAAAAGGAAATCTTCGGCGCTGTTTCAAAGACCAGCGGTTTGCCCGTGGACCTGGCCGTGGCGTCAGCGATCTGGCGGACAACAAAGGCGGTGTCTATCTGGCTGAGAACAATGGCCAGCGCCGCCGCGACAACCAGCAGCACGCCAGTGGTCCAAAGCAGAAAACGTTTCATCATGTCTCCAAAAACTCTCGTGGCACGCGTGCCGGAATACCCCTGACCGGCAAAGACTGCCGTGCGCTGACAGCGCCAGGATCATTGCCGGGCGCGGCCCGGTTCTCTCCCCACCTTCTTCTTTATACGAAAAGGGCAAATACTGTGCAAGTTGGCCGCCAATCGTTGCCTTGCGCCATTTTCGCGGGGTCGCTTGCCCATGGGGGTACTTGCGCGTATGAAAAATTCATGTCGTCAGCACCTTCTCCACCTACGTCTGCTCCCCCTGTTCAGGCTGAAGCCTCCGGCGGTTCATGGCCGCCGTCCGTCCGTTCGCTTGAAGGCCCGGGAGGGCTGCCTCCGGCGCTCATGTTTCAGGGCACCTGCTCCAATGCGGGCAAAAGTCTGCTCACCGCCGCCCTGTGCCGCCTGCTGGCGCGACGGGGGCTTCGGGTTGTGCCCTTCAAGGCGCAGAACATGGCGCTCAATTCTTTTGTGACAGCCGACGGCAAGGAGATGGGACGGGCCCAGGCTCTTCAGGCAGCGGCCTGCGGTCTGGCCGCCGATGTGCGCATGAATCCCGTTCTTTTGAAGCCCACATCCAACACAGGCTCGCAGGTTATCGTGCTGGGGGAACCGGTGGGGCAGATGCGTGTGGGAGCTTACCTGCGGTACAAGCCCGAAGCCTGGAAGGCCGTGCGGCGCGCCTACCGCAGCCTGGCGGCCGAAGCCGACGTGGTGGTGCTGGAAGGGGCGGGCAGCCCGGCCGAGATCAACCTCAAGGCGCATGATATCGTGAACATGCGCATGGCCCGCTATGCCCGTGCCCATGTGGCCCTTGTGGCCGACATTGACCGGGGCGGGGCCTTCGCTGCCCTGGCGGGCACCATGGCGCTGCTGACGCGGGCGGAAAGGGCGCGGGTGGCCGGGTTTATTCTCAACAAGTTCCGCGGGGATCCCACCCTGCTCGATCCGGCCCTGCACAGCCTCACCCGCCGCACGGGCAAGCCTTTCTGGGGCGTTGTGCCCATGCTGGAAAATCTGCGCCTGCCCGAAGAGGACTCCGTCAGCTTCAAGCTGGGCATCACGCCCGGCCTCAGCATGGGCCAGGGCCAAACTGCAGCCGCAGGAACGCTGGATGTCGTGGTGCCCGACCTGCCCCATATCAGCAATGCCACCGACCTGGACGCCCTGCGGCAGGAGCCCGGACTGCGCCTGCGCATCGTGCGCGCTGCTGGCGACTGGGGCCGTCCGCACGCGGTTATTGTTCCCGGCAGCCGGAACACCGTGGCGGACCTGCGTTTTTTGCGCGCCACGGGTCTGGCCGACGCCATAACACAGTTTGCCCGCACAGCCCTTACAGAGAAGCGGGGCGCGCTTGTGGGCATCTGCGGGGGGCTGCAGATGCTCGGCAGCGCCATTGACGATCCTCAGGGCCTTGAAGAGGGCGGCATGGAGCGCGGCCTGGGAATTCTGCCTTTGCAAACCCGTCTTGAAGCGGACAAAAAGCTGCTGCGGGTCACGGGCCGGGCCTGCGTCTGCCTTACGGCCGACTCATCGGAAAAATTCATGGACAGCGCGGCGCACGGGGGGCTTATGGCCCATGCCCAGCAAGTCGAAGGCTATGAAATACACCATGGCCGCACCGTTCCTCTGCAAGAAGGAGCAAACGCCCGCAATCTCCGCGAGGTGCTGGCGGACGCGACGGGCTGCCCTCTGGGCTGGGGCCTGTGCGACGCCGCCGGGCGGGCAAGGGTCTGGGGCAGCTATGTGCATGGCCTTTTTGATGCCGACGCCTTTCGTCATGCCTTTCTGTCTTCCCTGCGCAGCGACTGCGGTATGCCGCCTCTTGAGGGCTCTCCGTACGCGCTTGGCCCGGAGCTTGACAGGCTGGCGGACTGTGTTGAGAGATCCCTGGACATGGCGGCCATTTACGGGCTTCTTGGGCTGTGCTAGCCTGTACGAGGTCCGTGTTTTTACGCACGCCATGTTGGAAAAAGAAATGCCGTTCGCATGCCTTCCCGGCCACCACGGAACGCGGCGCGCGGATTGGCCCCGACTGATAGGGGCAAGGGTCATCGGTCGTACCCGGGTTACGGGAGCATAAGGCATGAGCATCAGAACCCTCATTAAAACCTCCAACATGGCGCAACTGGGCGTGGTGCTCATGCTTGGCCTGTGCATCATATGGCTCGGACGCAGTCTGTACGAGGTCAACGGACTTCTGCACCGCTACTACCGCTTTGCCAACCTGCTTGCCGAAATAGGCAACACCCCGCATAAAAGCTACCATGCCGCGCTTGACTACCTGTCCACCGGCGATGCCGCCCACCTAGAGCGCTGGCGGCATCTCCTGCGTGAGGAGCGGGGCGAGGAGCCCCGTCCTGATACGGCAAGGGAGGCTCCGGGCGAGCGCGTGGCGCTGACCACGCTGGTGGAAAATATGGAGGCGGACGCGTCCACGCGGGCGCAGCTGCATGATCTTCTGGCGCAGGTAAACAAATTCAATACCATGGCCGAGGCTACCGTCAATCTTGCCCTTGAGCAGAGGCCGGACTCCGGCTTGGCGGCGGATGCCCCCTGGAGCTCCCGGCCCGGCCCGCAAGCCGCCCTGCGCCTGATGCACGAGTGCAATCTGGCCCGCCAGCCGGATGCCATTGCCGCAGAAGCCAGCAAGATCGGCAGCATGCGGTACGCCGAACTCCTTGTCCGCCTGGACGAGCGTGAGGGCCTTCTGCGTTGGGCCATGCTGGCAGCCATGGGCGGCCTGATCCTGCTCGGGGGCTGCGTGCTGGGTAATGCCTGCATTTTCATAACGCGCGTGGCCAACCCTCTGGACAGGGTGAGCGGCTATGCAGAAAGCGTTGCCTCCGGGCTTGATCCGGAGCCGCTGCAACTCAGGCACAGGGATGAACTGGCGGGCATGTTCGCTTCATTGCAGCGTATGAAGGGCACGCTTTTTTCCCGCATCAGCGAGCTGAAAGAAGTTGAAATGTGGGCGCGCAAAAGCCGTCAGCAGGCCATGCTGGCGCGGTCGCAGGCGCTCGCATCGCTGGAGCTCGCCCAGCGGGCCTCCCATGTGCAGGACGATTTCTTGCGCCGCATCAGCCACGAAATACGCACGCCGCTCAACGCCATCATCGGCATGAGCTACCTCAGTCTGCAAACGGATCTCAGCGGCGTGCAGCGTGACTATCTTGCCCAGATCAACAAATCCGGCAGCGTGCTGCTGGACATGGTCAACAGGATTCTGGATTTTTCCAGCGCCAGTGAAGGGTCCATGCGTATGGAGCGCAGGGTTTTCGACCTGCCGGGCTTTCTGGAGCTGCTGCGTCAGAGCGTGGCGGGCACGGCTCTGGAAAAGCGCCTTTTGCTCAATGTGAGCCTGGACCCGTCCATTCCAACCACCGTAGCAGGTGATGAGCGCCATCTTGAAGAGGTGCTGCGCATCCTGCTGGACAATGCCGTCAAATATACTGTGCGCGGCAGCGTTGCCTTGAGCGTGCAGCGGGCGGACGAAGCCGCCGTGACCGAGGGGGCCCTGCGGCTGACCTTTGTGGTGGAAGACAGCGGCCCCGGACTGCGCGAAGAGGAATGGAAAAAACTTTTTGAGCCCTTTGCCCTGGGGGACGAATCCATGACGCGGTCGCGCAGCGGACTGGGCCTGGGCCTCGCGCTGGCGCGACAGTTGGTCAACCTTATGGGTGGCGAGCTTGAAGTGTTCAGCGTGCCGGGAGAGGGCAGCCGTTTCTTTTTTTCGGTAAATGTGGATGCCGTGGGCAACGTCAGCCTGCCTGCCGTGACTGAGGAAAAAACGTCTCTCGCCCGGCCTCTGCACCCCGCCGCCGACTCTTCCGGGAGTTTTTTCAGCGGGGCGCTGGCTCCGGCAGTTGAGACCCCGGAACCGGTCGAGTTTCCGCCCCGTACGGTGCTGGTGGTGGAAGACAACGACATCAACGCGCAGATCGCGCGTGAACTGCTGCAACAGGCGGGACTGGAAGTCATTCTGGCCGCCAACGGGCAGGAAGCCCTGGACCGGCTGGAAGCATCCGCGCATACGGGCATCGCCCTGGTGCTGATGGATGTGCAGATGCCGGTTATGGACGGTCTTGAGGCCACAAGGCGCATCCGTTCCCAGGGGTTTTCGCCGGTGGATCTGCCTGTCATAGCCATGACGGCCCATGCGGACATGTCTTCGCGCATGGACGGCAAGGATGTGGGCATGAACGACTACCTCACCAAGCCCGTAAATCCTGAAACGCTCTATGCCTCCCTTGAAAAATGGCTGCCTGGCGGGCTCCGGCGTAATCCTTTCAGGAAAGCGCACACGGAGGAGGCACTGCAGCCGGATCCGCAGACGAGCGCTTTTCTTTCAAGCACCGGTGAGGAAGACAGCCATGCCAGGTGCCTGCAGGCCATCAAGGGCCGCATGAAAGGGCAGCACAACCCTGTCATCAATATTGAAGCCGGTCTTGCCACCGTGGGCAACAACAGAAAACTGTATCTTGAGCTTTTGTTCCGTTTTATGGAACACTATGGCGACAGCGCCGCCCGTCTGCGCGACATGCTGCGCGACGGCGACCTTGATGCCGCCGCCCGTCTGGCGCATACCGTCAAGGGCGTGGCCGCCAATCTGGGGGTGGAGCGCATCCGCCGCCTGACCCGAATGATGGAAAACGCGCTGCCGGATACCCCGCTGGATCCTGGGCTGCTCAATGCTTTTGAGGCAGAGATGGCGCGTGTGCTCGACTACGTCCAGTCCGTAGAGGGCCTTGACCGCGAAACAAGAAGCGGCAATCTGCAACTTGCCGAAGAACACCGCACCGCGCTGCTGGCCCTGCTGGGCGAACTGCCCCAACGGGTGGAGACGGACTGGGGCGGGGTCGAGGGCGCTTTGGAAACACTGATGCCGCTGATCGAAGGCACGCCCCACGCTGAAGAAGTGGCGGCCATACTGGCGGCGGTCAAGGATTTTGATATGGACGGCATGACAGACAGAGCCTGCCGGTTGCGTAAAAAGCTGCTGCGCGGGGACGCCTGACGTTTTTTCGCGGGGCGTCGCCGCCTGAGCCCTTTTGCCGCAGGCGTCCTGGCCGATAAGGCCAATGGGGCCTTTTGCCCGCCACTGATGGAGGTAAGATCATGGATCATATAGCAGATACCGAGTTTGAGCGGAGCGGTGAAGACGGGCACGAAGGCGAAAGGCTGCAACTGGTCACCTTTCATATTGCCGGTGAAGAGTTTGGCGTGGACATTCTTTCCGTGCAGGAAATCATCCGGCCCATGCAGATAACCATGGTGCCGCATGCGGCGCGCTTTATTGAGGGCGTCATCAATCTGCGGGGCAAGGTCATACCCGTTATCAACATGCGTACCCGCTTCAATATGCCCGCCCTGGACCGCGACAGCGACACCCGCATCGTGGTGATGGAATTCAACCAGAAAATCGTGGGTTTTCTGGTGGACGGCGTTTCAGAGGTGCTGCGCATTCCCGCTTCCACGGTGGAGCCAGCCCCGCCCGTAATCTGCGGCATCGGCTCGGAATATATCAGGGGCGTGGGCAAGCTTGACGACCGCCTGCTTATTCTGCTTGACCTTGACACGTTATTGAGCGAAATGAACGCCGAAGCGGGCTAGGCGGCATTGATTCACCATATGCAGAAGCTGCCTGGCGATCCGGCGCATGCCGCGCCGCAGCCACCGGACGGGCGTCTGCCCGCCGGGCAACCGCCCGCGCAGCAGGAGGCTGTATGTCCATGCGTCTTTCCCGTTCCATAGTGGGTGAAGCAGAGGCCCGTGCCGTCAGCCGTGTTCTTCTTGAAGACGGCTACCTGGGTATGGGCAATGAAGTGCGCCTTTTTGAAGAAGAAGTGGCCCAGTATCTTGGCGTAAGGCCGGATCAGGTCATTACAACCAATACGGGCACGGCGGCCCTGCATCTGGCCGTCGACGCCGTGGCCGCAGGGTGCTCTGTGCCCGGCAAGCCCGAAGTGCTTGTGCCCTCCCTGACGTTCGTGGCGTCCTTTCAGGCCATCAGCGCCGCGGGCTGCGTGCCTGTGGCCTGCGACGTGCTGGCAGAAACCGGCACCCTTGACCTGGCCGATGCCGAAAAGCGCCTTACCCCCAATACCATCGCCCTCATGTACGTGGACTATGCCAGCAACCCCTGGCACCTTGATGAGGTCTATGACTTTGCCCGCCGCAAGGGGCTGCGCGTCGTTGAAGACGCCGCCCACGCGTTCGGCTGCAAGTATGACGGCCGCAAGGTCGGCAGTTTCGGCGATATGGTCTGCTTCAGCTTTGACGGCATCAAGAATATCACCTGCGGCGAAGGCGGCTGCCTGGTTGCTTTTGACGCCGAAGCCAGGCGGCTGGCTTCCGACGCCCGCCTGCTCTCCGTGGAAGATGACGCGCAAAAGCGCTTTGCCGGGGCCCGCTCCTGGGATCCGGACGTGAAGCGGCAGGGCTGGCGTTACCATATGAGCAACATCATGGCCGCCATCGGTCGTGTGCAGCTTTCGCGCCTCGAGGCGGAGTTCATCCCCGCGCGGCGCGCCCTTGCGGCCCGCTATGCCGAGCGCCTGTCCGGCGTGCCGGGCGTGGCTTTGCTTCGCACCGACCCCCGCGACTTTGTGGTGCCCCACATCATGCCGGTGCGCGTGCTCGACGGCCGCAAGGATGCGGTGAAGGAAGCTCTGGCCGCCCAGGGCCTGCCCACAGGCGTCCACTACAAGCCCAATCACCTTTTGAGTTACTTCGGCCATGGCGAAAGCCTGCCTGTCACCGAACAGCTGTACGCCGAACTGGTGACGCTGCCCATGCATCCCGGTCTGACCGTGGAAGACGTGGACGCCGTGTGCGCCGGAATCGCCGGGGCATTGAAGCGTTGAGCGGCGCAGGTTTGCGGCCGCCCAGCGCATCTGACCTTGTCGCGTTTGTAAGGGCCCTGCTGGCCAAACGGTGGGTGCGCTTCGGCATGGTGGGCGGGGCGGCCAGCCTTACGTATATTCTGCTGGGTCTGCTGTTCGTCAACCTGTGGGGCATGCCTGTTCTGGCAGGCAATGCCTTGGCCTATGCGCTGAGCTTCATCGTTTCCTACCTGGGGCAGAGCCTGTGGACCTTCCGCACAGCCGGACCGGGAAGCGGGCTCTCCCACTGGGCCATGCTGCCGCGTTTCGCCGCCACCCAGGCACTGGGGCTTGGCCTCAATTCCGCCATCATCTGGCTGCTCATGCGTCTTGGCCTGACGTATGCGGTGGCCATGCCCATAGCCGTGCTGCTTGTGCCGGTCATGGTCTATCTGCTGTGCAAGTACTGGGTGTTCCGGCACAGCGCCGCTCAAGTCCAGACCGCGCAGTCTGCCAGCCGGGCGGCGTCGTCCGAGCATCCCCCAACCAACGAGGAAAAACCATGAGCGTTCCTGCCGTTTCCGTCATCATGAACTGCCTCAACAGCTCCCGCGACCTGCGTGAAGCTATGGACAGCATCATGGCCCAGACGTTCACGGATTTTGAAATCGTTTTCTGGGATAATGGCTCCACGGATGAAAGCCCCGCCATTGCACAAAGCTATGGCGAAAAAGTGCGCTATTTCAGGGGCGAAACCACGGTGCCGCTCGGCGCGGCCCGTAATCTTGCCCTGGCGCAGGCCAGAGGGCGTTATATAGCCTTTCTGGATTGTGACGACATCTGGCGGCCCCGCAAGCTTGAGCTTCAGGTGGGGCTGTTTGAGGCCAACCCCCGAGTGGGGCTTGTCTGCACGGATACGGAAATTTTCGACGGCAAAAGGGTAATCAAACGCCTTTTTGCAGAAACACGGCCCGAACGCGGCATGGCCTTTGCCGCCCTGATGGAACGGCAGTGGATTTCCATGTCGTCAGCCATGGTTCGGGCCGATGCCTTGGCCGGTCTTTCAGAGAGCGGCGTGCCCACAGGGCAGGGTGAAAACGGCGGCTGGTTTGATGAAAGCCTCAACGTCTGCGAAGAGGCCGACGTTTTTTACCGCATTGCCCACGACTGGGAACTGGACCATGTGGACGAACCGCTTACGGTGTGGCGCGTACACGGGGCAAACACGACGTTTCGCAAGTTCGGCCAGTTTGCGGACGAAACCCTGCGCATTCTGGACAAGCACCGCCGCCTCTACCCTGGCTATGATCAGGAGCACGCCGGACTTGCGCTTCTGCTTACCCGCCGGGCCGCGTTTCAAAAGGCCGTAGCCCTGTGGCGCGAGGGCAGGAATGCCGAGGCGCGCAAAGCCATGGCCCCCTGGAGGAACAGCGGCAAAAAATACCAGATGTTCTGGTGGGCCAGCTATTTGCCGGGCGGGTGCTTTGACCTGGCCGCCCGCCTGTATTTTGCCCTTCCTGCCTTTCTTCGCCGATAACGCCACCTGTCTTGAAATATTTTGCGGGAGGAGACCCTTTAAAAACGGGTCTCCTCCCACATGTCCCCTAAAATATTTACTGTATCTTAGCGCATTTTATCTTTGAAAAAGTGTAAATGCTCTAACGTTGCGCAAGGCTGCTGCGCGCCGCAACGCGGCGCGGGTTTTGCCGAGAATAAGATTTTCTGCAGAATGACGCCTTCGAAATGTGCAATATTTCAAAGGCTGTCTGCTCCAGGCGGACGTGCCACGGTCATGCAGCGCGTACTTTTCAACGATATTCTGCTCTGACGGTTTGAGGGTTGGCTTTGCCGTTACGGGACTGGTGAACGCGTCGTTTGCCACGCGCCGGAGCAGTCGCGTAAAAAAAATCAAGAGTGCATATTTTCAGCGTTGATTTGCCCAAAGCCGTTTTTTTTAGTGTTGATACCGTCCGACTTTCAAAAAAGCATTGTTTTTTACTCAGGAAAAATGTATCCGTCCAAGAGCTATTCTTGGGGATGGACGGGTTTCAGATCGCGTGGGATGGACAAGCGCCTGTCACTCGTACCTCCAAAACCCACAGCGTTAAGGGAGCAGTTGTTATGGCATGGACGCAAGTTTACGATCCGATGGGCGGCCCTGTATGGTCCGCTCTGGTGGCAGGAATTCCACTCATCAGCCTTTTTTACATGTTGGCGGTTCGACGCGCCAAAGGTCACTACGCTGCGGCTCTGGCCGTGGCTCTGGCCTTCCTTCTTGCCCTCTTTGTATGGGGCATGCCCGTGAGCACGGCATTCAGCGCTCTGACGTACGGCGCGGCCTTCGGGCTCTTCCCGATCATCTGGATTGTTGTCACAGCCGTGTGGGTGTACAACATGACCGTGGAATCGGGCGAATTTGAGTACATCAAAGAATCGCTTGCCCGCCTGACGGACGACCGCCGTCTGCAGGCCATCTTTATCGCCTTTGCCTTCGGTTCGTTCATTGAAGGCACGGCCGGCTTCGGCACCCCGGTGGCCATTACCGCCGCCATGCTGGTGGGTCTGGGCTTCCGGCCCCTGTACGCCGCCGGTATCTGCCTTATCGCCAACACCGCCCCTGTGGCCTTCGGCGCCATTGGTATTCCGATCATCGTGGGCGCGCAGGTTTCTGGCCTGAACGAAATGACCGTGAGCCAGATCGTGGGCCGTCAGCTGCCCTTCCTGTCCATTCTTGTGCCCCTGTGGCTCTGCTGCGTCATGTGCGGCTTCCGCCGCGCCATGGAAGTGCTGCCCGCCATTCTCGTGGCCGGTGTGGCCTTTGCCGGTTCGCAGTTCCTGTTCTCCAACTTCCACGGCCCGACCCTGCCTGACATCATGTCGGCCCTGATCACCATCATCGCCCTGGTGCTGCTGCTGCGCGTGTGGAAGCCCGCCCGCATCTGGCGCTTCGAAGGCGAACAGGAAAGCAAGCTTGAAGGCGCTGCCCCTGCTTTTGGCGTGGTGCTTCGCGCATGGCTGCCCTACATCATTCTGGCCATCATGGTCTTTTTGTGGGGCCTGCCCCAGTTCAAGAACATGCTCAACGCCATTCCCGGCGCGGTCATGAAGTTCTCCTGGCCCGGCCTGGACGGCATGGTTGAAAAGACCGCCCCCATCGTGGCCAAGAACAGCAATTACGCCGCCGTGTTTATGTTTAACTGGCTGTCTGCTGGCGGTACCGCCATTCTGATCGCCGGTTTCATCGCCGTGCCCTTCATGCCCGGCTATTCCTTCGGCAAGGCGATCAATTGCTTTGGCCGTACCATTTACCAGTTGCGTTTCCCCATTCTGACCATCGCCATGATTCTTGGCCTGGCCTACCTCATGAACTACTCTGGCATGAGCTCCACAATGGGTATCGCCTTCACCCTGACCGGTTCGCTGTTCCCGCTGTTCTCGCCCATCCTGGGCTGGCTCGGCGTGTTCCTGACCGGTTCGGACACCTCCTCCAACGCCCTCTTCTGCGGTATGCAGCGCTCCACCGCCGAAGTGGTGGGCATGGACCCCAACCTGGCCGTGGCCGCCAACTCCTCCGGTGGTGTTACCGGTAAGATGATTTCGCCCCAGTCCATCAGTGTGGCCACCGCGGCTACCAACCTGGTGGGTCATGAAGGCGACCTCTTCCGCTTCACCCTGGGTCACAGTATCGCCATGACCCTGTTTATCTGCGCGCTCACCTATCTGCAGGCTGGCGTGCTGCACTGGATGCTTCCTTCCTAGCATCCGGCATCGACTGATTGTACGCGCCGCCCCGCAAGGGGCGGCGCTTTTTAGTTTGCTTGCCTGAGGGAAGGCATGACTGGCGCGAAGGTTTTTGGTTTCAGCGCGTTGGCGGCAGGGCGGGGTACCGTGCGGGCGACAGCTTTTCAGCGCGGCAAGGCTTGTCATGCGCGGGGCCTCAAGCGACAGGACCTTTGCTCACACCCGTTCCGCCCTCCTTGTGCAGAGAATTTTTGCGATAGCTATGGTGGCGTGACGCTTGGCAGGCGCGGTCTCTGGGGCCGCATCAGATCAGAAAATTTTTGTATGGTGCACACAATAAAGATTTTAGGGGGAGGGGGTATGGGGGAGGAGACCTCTTTTAGAGCATTTAGCCTTTGAAAAAAGTTAAATGCTCTAACGCTGCGCGAGAGTGCAGCGCGCCACAACGTGGCGTGGATTCTGCCGCAAATCGCATTTTCGGCAGAATGACACCTTTGAAATGCGAAATATTTCAAAGGTAATCTGGTCTAAAGAGGGCCTCCCCCACGAAGCATTTCAATCCCTCCCCCCAAAGCGTTTTGAAGGATATTAGGCCAAAACCATTTCCAGCACTGCGTCGGCCAGCAGGGCGGCGGCTTCGGTGACGCGGGGGGCCAGGGGGGGGGCCACGAGGACATCCGTGGTAAAATCGCCCACCAGCACCAGAGCGCCCAGGTTTCTCCGGCCCATGGGCGCGCCGCCGCAGCCCCCCATGCCCGATGCGCTGGCCACCTTATGGCCTGCCAGCAAGGCTCCTTCCACAAACAGGCTTTTGTCGTTGGGGTCGTCAAAAGCCTCTATCCAGATGGGACAGGCTGGCAGCAGGGCGGGCAGATTGTCGGCCGTGACGTGCAGCTTGTGCGTTGCCACGTCCATGTGCGGATTGAGTTCCAGCAGCAGTTCGCGCAGGGCGTCCACCTTGTGGCGGCCCACGTGGCGCGGCCAGTATTGCTGGCGGTTGAGGTTGGAGGCGTCCACCACGTCGTCGTCCACCAGGGTGATGTGCCCCACGCCGCAACGGGCCAGCATGAGGGCCGCGTTGGAACCCAGGCCGCCAGCCCCGGCAATGCCTATGCGGGCGCTGAACAGGGCGTCCAGCTGTTGGGGGCTGAAGTAGCGCCCGAGGCCGTCATGCAGAGGATTGGTCATGTTGTCTCCTGGAGCAGATCGCCACTGCGTCTGGTGATTCTTAAAGGATTGGGGCGTGCGCTCCGGCCGTAGCGGTCTGGACAGACAGCGCGCAGGGCTTGACGGCGCGGGCGTCAGGCCATGCCGCCGCCTGCCCGTCCCCTTTGCCGACCCCGCAGGTTCGGCGTCGGCAAAGGGGGGCAGGTGGTTGCAAGGCAATTAACAGGCCGTCGCGGGATGCTCCCAGTCCTTGAGTATGGGCTGGTAGCCCATGCCCAGCAAGGCCGAGGTCATTTCCTCCAGGCTGCGGCCATCGGTGATTTCAAACTGTCCCGGGTTGTGCAGGTCTTCAGTGACGCGCCCGCCCACAGCCGTGGAGACGCCCGCAGAAACGCGCGTGACCCCAAGAGGCAGCAGATGGTCGCGCATAAAGGCGCTTTCACGGCTGGAGCAGGTAATGCCCGCGCGGGGCAGGAAGCAGCGCAGGGCGGTCACGTATTGCACGAGGTGGCGGTCGTCCAGGGCGTGCGGCACGTCAAAACTGCCTTCGTGCGGGCAGATGCGCGGTATGGACACGCTGACGTCCATGCCGGGATAGTGGCGTTGCAGCCACCAGGCGTGCAGGCCCGTGGCAAAGGCGTCCTGCTCGAAGGATTCCAGCCCCAGCAGCGCTCCTACGCCCATGGAACGCATGCCCGCTTCAGCCGCGCGCTGCGGCGCGTTGAGGCGGAAGGCGTAGTCGCGTTTGGGCCCGGCGGGATGCAGCCATGCGTACAAATCAGGATTATACGTCTCCTGAAACATGGTCATGCTGTCCACGCCCGCGTCCACAAGCAGTTTGTATTCGTCGGTGGTGAGGGAGTAAACCTCGATGCCCACGGAGGCGAACCAGGGTTTTATACGCCGCGCCACATCGGCGATGTACTGGGGCGAGGACAGGTGGCGGGCGTCGCCGGTGAGCAGCAGCACGTGCTGGAAGCCCTGGTCGGCTATGGCCCTTGCCTCGGCGGCGGCCTCATCCACGCTGAGGTGGTGGCGGGGCTGTTTGTTTTTGGCGTTAAAGCCGCAGTAGCGGCATTGGTTGGTGCAGACGTCAGAGATGTACAGCGGGGTGAAGATGTGCACCGCTCGGCCAAAAAAGCGCAGGGTGAGCTCATGGGCGCGGCGGGCCAGAAGCTCCAGATGCGGGGCGGCGGCGGGGGAGAGAAGGGCCAGAAAATCCTCGGGCTGGAGGCTGTGCTTCTCAAGAACGGAAAAAACCTGTTCTTCCGTGGCCTTCTGCACGGCCTCGGCTCTTCGCTGCGCGGGCCAGTTCTGCAAAAAATCCTGAAATGTTTGCATGTTCATTACCCCCTAGCGCAAAAAGCCCGTAAGCGGGGATGAGGCTTCTGCTCCGGCGGCCATGCCGCGCACAAATCCCGGGCCGGAGAGCCATGCGTTGCGCCCGGCCCGCACGGCTTCGCCAAAGGCGCGCGCCATGGCCACAGGGTCGTTGGCCGAAGCTATGGCCGTATTGACCAGGCATGCGGCCGCGCCCATTTCCATAGCTTCGCAGGCTTGCGAAGGCCGCCCGATGCCCGCGTCCACAATGACGGGAAGGTCCAGTTCCTCTATCAAAATGGCGATCATCTCCTTGGTGCGCAGCCCCCGGTTGGTGCCGATGGGCGCGCCAAGCGGCATGACCGCGGCGGCTCCGGCCTCGACGCAGGCGCGGGCCACATAGAGGTCGGGATTGATGTAGGGCAGTACGGTAAAGCCCTCTTTGGCGAGAACTTCCGTTGCTTTGGCGGTTTCATAACCGTCGGGCAAGAGATGGCGCGTGTCGGAGATGACCTCGATCTTGATCCAGTCGCCGCAGCCTGCAGCGCGGGCCAGACGGGCGAGGCGCACGGCCTCTTCAGCGTTGCGCGCGCCGGAGGTATTGGGCAAAAGGCGCATGTGGCCGGGAATGTGCGTCAGGATATTTTGCGAGGTCTGCCCCGGCGCTGCGCCGTCCTTCTGGGAGGTGGGCTTGTCCACACGGCGCATGGCCACAGTGATGACCTGCGAACCGCTGGCCTCGGCCACGGCAGGGATAAGGCTGTCGGCCCCATATTTGCCGGTGCCGATAAAAAGGCGGCTGGAAAGGCTGACGCCGCCCAGCACAAAGGGATCATTAGCATTCATGGCGTACTCCGCGCAAAGGCGCTGCTGAAAGATTGCAGTTGTGGATGTGCGTTTTGCAAACAGGGGCAAGCGGCAGCAGAGGCCGTGCGTCTTTGGGAAGACACATTCTCAAGCCTGCGCGCTCGCCTGTTAGGGTGCGTAACAGCGCGGATGCCCGCGCTGACGCCCACATGGCGAGCGTCTGCCCGTGCAGCCGCCGGAACAGGTTCAACGTGAACGTGCCCTATCCACCACCCACAAACTGTACGATCTCAAGGCAATCGCCTTCTTGCAGCGTGGTTTGCGCAAAAGTGTCCCTGGCAATGATCTGCCCGTTGCGCTCTACAACCACGGCGCTGGCTTCATACGCCCGTTCTGTCAGAAACCGGCTGATGCTGGCGCCTGGCGCGCAGTCCTCGGTTTGGCCGTTAACCACGATGTTCATAAAGAACCTCCATAGGTTACAGGAGCCTGATCTGCGAGGGCGTGGCTGACGGTACCGAATTTGGCCACAAAAAAACCCGCAGAACCAATACGGCTGCGGGCAAGCACAAACCTGTCTCCAGGCTGGCCAGCTTCCCTTCGTCGGCATTATCCGCGTCAGGTGCAGAATCGCGTTTTTCTGCGCGATTCAAGGGGTCAGGGCGCTATCACCCTTTCTCAGCCACCGATGGCTCCCCCAGCCGGTAGGCAAACGATAGACTCATGCATTATGAAATGCAAGTCCCCCTGGTGAGGTCATTTTTGTACTGGACATGCCGCGCTGAACCTGTGCGGGTGAAGATGTTCGCCTTGTGGGTGCGTGTGGGGGGTGAGGACGATATATGAGGCCGAAAGCTTGCGAAAAAAAGTGCAAGTCGCGGAAAATTTTCACAGCGTGTTCTGCGCCGTCATTAGCTGCGGCACATTTTAAAAAATTTAATTAATATGGCGTGTTGTTGCTATCAGGAGCGAGTCGCGAAAGTAAGCGGGGCGTTTTTGCGGGGCCGCTATGGGCAAAAGATTGCGCCAAACGGTTTTCAGCGGCATGGACAGATAAAGATAATGGGTGTAGCAAAAAATTACGCAGGCCCGCAAAAACTGTATCACTGGGCTTAGATACAGTATGCGGGCCATATCGGGGTATTTTTTCAACAGTCTCTCAAGAGGAGGATGAGCACCACTGATAGGCTACAGTTTTGGTATGTGTTTGTGTATTGTTCTGGGCAGTTTCGCAGGGCAGCGGCATATCTGGCCGCCTGCCCGGTTGAGAAAGCAAGCCAAGCCCTGACGGGAGTAAACGATGGAAGCTCTTGAAAACATTAATGCCATAACGCTCGTGTTTGCGGCATTGTGTATTTTTGCTATTTCATACCGTGTTTACGGGATTTTTTTAGCAAATAAAGTATTGCGTCTTGATGGCAGTCGCGCGACGCCGTCTGTGCGGTTTGCCGACGGTCACGACTATGTGAAAACCAACGAATACGTTTTGTACGGCCACCACTTTGCGGCCATTGCCGCCGCCGGGCCTCTTGTGGGCCCCGTGCTGGCCGCCCAGTTCGGCTATCTGCCGGGTGCGCTGTGGATTCTTATCGGCTGCGTTCTCGGCGGCGCGGTGCATGACATGGTGGTTCTTTTCGCCTCCGTGCGCCATAAAGGCCAGAGCCTTGCGGCCATCGCCACGCGCGAAATCGGCCCTGTCACGGGCACGGTGGCTGGCATCGCCATTCTGTGTATTCTTATTCTCACCCTGGCGGGCCTTTCGCTGGCCTGCATCAGCGCCATGCACAATGCGCCCTGGTCGCTGTTTATTGTTGTCATCACCATGCCCATCGCTATGATCATGGGCCTCATCATGCGTTACAAGCAAAACAGCGTGCTGTTCGCCAGCCTTCTGGGTCTGGTGCTGCTTGTCGTGGGCATTTTGAGCGGCCATGACCTCATGCAGAAGGATGTGCTGGGCTGGGCCTTTGACTGGGACAGAAACACCGTGGCCATAGCCATTGCGGTTTACGGCTTTTTCGCGTCAGTGCTGCCCGTGTGGTTCCTGCTGGTGCCGCGTGATTACCTGTCGACCTATCTGAAGATAGGCACCATTCTCATGCTCACCGTAGGCATCATCTTTGTGCAGCCTACCATTCTCATGCCCACCATTACGCCCTTCATTAACGGCGGCGGCCCCGTGATCGGCGGGCCAGTGCTGCCCTTCATCTTTATCACCATTGCCTGTGGGGCCATTTCCGGCTTCCACGCCATTATCGGCACGGGCACCACTCCCAAGATGATCGGCAATGAGCGCGACATTCTGTTTGTGGGTTACGGCGCCATGCTGACCGAAGGCTTTGTGGCCATGATGGCCCTTATCGCCGCCTGCACGCTGATGCCCGGCGACTACTTTGCCATCAACGCCACGCCTGCCAAGTTCGACGCCCTGCTGGCAGCACACCCCAGCCTGCACACCGTCGACCTGGGCTTCTTTGAAGAAAAAATCGGCCTTAATCTGCATGCCCGCCCCGGCGGCGCGGTGTCTCTGGCTGTGGGTATGGCGCATATTTTCCACAAGATCCCGTATATGGATCACCTCATGGCCTACTGGTACAACTTTGCCGTCATGTTTGAAGCGGTCTTTATTCTGACCGCCATCGACTCCGGCACGCGCGTGGGCCGTTTCTTCCTGCAGGAAATGCTCGGCAAGGTGTACGCCCCGTTTGGCGACAAGAGCTGGACGCCCGGCGTCATCATTACCAGCCTGGTCTTCACTTCCATGTGGGGCTACCTGGTGTACACCGGCAACATCAGCAACATCTGGCCGCTCTTCGGCATGAGCAACCAGCTGCTGGCGGCCTGCTCCCTCATCGTCTGCACCAGCATGCTGCTGCGCATGAACAGGGGCAAGTACTGCCTCATGACGGCCATCCCTGGCGTGTTCATGACGGCAGTGACCTTCTGGGCCGGCTATCTGCAACTGACGACCGACTATATCCCCAACGGCAAGTATCTGCTGGCCAGCCTGGCCTGCCTTGTCATGGTGCTTATGGTCTTTGTTATTGTGGGCACGTTCCGCCGCTGGTCTGAACTTATGGGCATCAAGACCCTGGTTACAGACTCCTACGGCGAATCCGTACGCGCGCTTGTTGAAGAATAGCCCGCACGCATAACTCTGCCTGAAAGGGGACTACTGCGACGCAGTGGTCCCCTTTTTTCAGCAAAAAACCAGCGTGCGCATAGCAGATCTGGCCGCTGTCGGCGGGATCAGCGGGTGACGTGATGTCTGGGCTGTGAAAATTATCATTTGCCAAGACCGACATCATTTGATAGCTTGATTGAACAAACAGTGAGCGGTTGCAGTGTCGGAACCGCGACAAAAAATATAGAGCGTTTTTCTGGGCACGATCGAGATGTGAGGCGCAACTGCTCTCCCCTTGAATAGCCATCCTGGCCAGAATCGTACGCGTTTTGTTAAGTTGCGTGCCTGCTCCGGAGCCCTTTGGCGGCAAGCCCTGAATGGGTATTTTACTGTGAAATGCCCAGGCGGCTGTGTGAGCAGACGTTAGAGCAGTTTACGATAAAACGAATTGACTGCTCCGCAAGGATTTTCGTGAAAATCCTTGTCACGAAGTGCGAGTGGGCAGGTTTTTGCCTGCCGTACGCGAGCATTGCAAACGTCAAGTGCTCCAGTTGTCGAAAGCGCAGGCGCGTCTGTCTGTGCGGCCAAGCCGTAACGGGAATGCCGCACCCTTTGAGAATGCATATGCGTAAAAGCGGTCTGCTCCGGATTGCTTGCGCTGGTATACGGGAACAGTTCACGGCGGAATGCGCAGGCGGATGCCTGGGCAGACGTTTGCCGTAAAAGCGTGAAAACGCCTTCATCTGTGGCCTCAGGGCTGCAAATGAAGCAAGACCGCTGGCAGTTGCAAGATAGCGCAACGACCGGAGAGTCTGACGCTTGGGGGATGGGCATCCCCGCGAGATCTTGTTCCCGGCAAGACCGCTGAAAGCGTTGTGCCTGCGTATGCGCAACGTACGGTCACCCTGATTTTGCTACAGGGGTGACGCTATTTCCAAGAGTGGCGGGCAAGCCCGTCCATTGCGCCGGATCTGGAACAGGCGGGACCGCATGCCCGCCTGACACGCTGATGGCCCTACCCATACAGCGCTTCCAGATGTCCAAACCGTTTGGCGGCCCCGGAAACGGATTTTCCCGAACCGGGAGAGTTTGCCGCTGCCACAAACGACGCGTACTGGCGGAGTCTGAGAATCCTTGCAATCCTCACGCCCCGGACGAAGCTTGCATCAATCGCCAAGACCCCGGCCAGAACTGGCCGGGGTCTTATTTTTGCATCTGTAAAGGCTTGTGCGGGCCGAGTGGTTCTTCTTTGAAAGGTTTTGTGGGGGAGGGACCCTTTTGCAAAAGGGTCTCCTCCCCCACGCCCCCACCCCCTAAAACTCTTAGTGTGTTTTGGCATGATATTGGGTGGTTATTGCTCTGAAGCGGGACAGCGACACAGCCTCTATCAGGCATCACGCCATCGCATGGGGCATCTGCTCCGGAGCGCGTTCTCGACTGGGGGCGACCAGAGAAGCAGAGTGGGGACAGGCGGAAAAACAGAGGCGACAGGGCAGGCGTGCGGAGGGCGTGCCCGTGCAGGCGTCGACAGGCCGCGTGGTGTGGGAAGGCGGCCCCATGCAGGCGGCGACAGGGGAGTCAGAAGGGAGCCAGGGCGACAGGAACGGCAGGAAGGGCGATAGTGACTGGCGCCAAAAGCAGCGGCAGCGCCCCTTTTGAGAGCGCTGCCGTTGTGCGAAGATCGATCGTCTTAGACCAGGTTAACTTTGAAATGCTTTACATTTCAATTTGTCATTCGGCCGAATCCTGGCCTTGTTGTGACGCGGTGCACTCTTGTGCAGCGTTAGAGCATTAAGCTTTATCAACGTTAAAATGCACTAATCGAGGCCCATGGCCTTACTGATTTTTTTGGCGGCTTTTTTGACTTTTTGCAGTGGCGTCTGTTCCCCGGCGGCCTCAAATTCACGCAGCAGTTCCACCTGCCGGTCTGAGAGGCGCGTGGGGGTGAGTACCTTGACTTCCACCAGCATGTCGCCGCGCTGTCTGCGGCCAGGGTAGGGCATGCCCTCGCCGGGCACGCGCAACACAGCGCCGCTCTGAACGCCTTTGGGAACATCCAGGGGGATGGGTTTTTCCAGGCCGGGAATTTCCACCCTGTGCCCGAGGGCCGCCTGCACAAAACTTACTTCCTGGGTAAAAACAAGGTCCTGGCCCTGACGCCGCCAGCGCTTGTCCTGTTCAACAGTCAGCACCACGTAAAGGTCGCCGGGAGGGCCGCCGTGTACGCCGGGTTCGCCCTCGCCGCGCACGCGCAGCCGGGTTCCCGTGTCCACTCCGGCGGGCACGCGCACCACCAGTTCGCGGGTATCGGTCACAATGCCTTCACCCTTGCACTTGGCGCAGGGTTTGGTAATGACGCGCCCCGTGCCCTGGCAGGTGGTACAGGGCATGGCGATCTGGAAAAATCCCTGTGACCGGCGCACCTGGCCTGTGCCATTGCACTGACGGCAGGCCTCAACCTTGCTGCCCGGAGCCGCGCCGCTGCCCTTGCAATCGCTGCAGGTAACGTGCTTTGGCAGGGAGAGGGTGATTTCATCGCCAGTGGCGGCCTGTGAAAAAGAAATGGTCAGGTTATAGCGCAGGTCTGAGCCGGCCATGGGGCGCGGGCCCCGGCTGGCGGCAGAAAATCCGAAGAGATCGCCAAAAATATCGCTGAAATGGGCGAAAATATCTTCGTTGCTGCCAAAACCTCCGCCCCCGTTAACGCCAGCATGGCCAAAACGGTCATAGCGGGCGCGCTTGTCAGGGTCGCGCAGAACATCATAGGCTTCGGCCGCGCGCTTGAAATTCTGTTCAGCCTCAGGATCATTGGGATTGTGATCCGGGTGATACTTGAGGGCAAGCTTGCGGTAGGCCTTTTTGATCTCGTCATCGCCAGCGCTGCGGCTAACGCCCAGCACCTCGTAGTAATCAAGCTCCATCATGGTCCGGATTCCGGTGGCTGCGTGCTTGTGCGCCTGGGCTAAAGGTTGTATTCACAGGCGCGGCGGCTGCCCAAGGACAGCCGCCGCGCAGATATTGCAAGCTCTGAGTCCCTACTCGCCAGAAGCAGGCGCGGCCTGCTCTTCGGCAAGGGGATTGTAAAGGCTGTCATCATCGGGCAGCACTTTGCCCGCGGCAATTTCGCGAAGGGCGGTGACCACTTCCTTGTTGCGCGATTCCACAAGGGGTTCATACCCCTCACGGTACTGATGCACGCGCTTGATGGCCATTTGCACAAGCAGAAAGCGGTTGTCTACGCGCTCCTGGCAATCTTCAACTGTAATACGGGCCATGCTGCCTCCGTAGTGTGCGCGGCCAAGGGCCGCTGGCTGGGGCGAAAGGGTCTTCGCCGCAGTTCGTTTTGATAAATAATACCGCCCGACCTTTTGTAAAGGGCCGGGCGTGGAATACGCCTGGGGCAGGCTTTGCCTGCTGAAATAAGATATGATATAG
This sequence comes from Desulfovibrio sp. MES5, assembly GCF_002237645.1. GTDB lineage: Bacteria > Desulfobacterota > Desulfovibrionia > Desulfovibrionales > Desulfovibrionaceae > Desulfovibrio. The sequence goes on along the minus strand of NZ_MJUZ01000052.1, from coordinate 71,816 downwards.
GCCGCCATTGACACTGTCAAGCATGCGCGGGAGAGCCCGGCAGCATAGACGATTTTGAAGGAGATTGCCAGCCATGAGCAGAGAAAAAAGGTCTTTCGCGCAGGAAGTGTGCGTAAAAAGCGCGGGCAAGGCCATGCAGATGACAAATATGCTCTGGCCTGGCTGCCGGGTGGGCGTGGCTGCCTCCGGCGGGGTGGACAGCTTTGTGTTGCTGAAGACTCTTAAAATTCGCCAGGGAATCGTACCTTTTCACTTTGAAATGATGGCCCTGCACCTTAATCCCGGTTTTGACAGCCAGAGCCACACGGCTCTTTTGCCCTGGCTGGCCGAGCACGGCATCCCCGCCCATGTGGAAGTGACAACGCACGGGCCTGACGCCCATTCCGAAAAGAACCTGCGCCGCTCGGCCTGTTTTCGCTGCGCATGGCTGCGCCGCAAGAGGCTTTTTGAGCTTTGCGCGCAGTACAAGCTGACCCACCTGGCGCTGGGCCACAATGCGGAAGACCTGGTTGAGACGTTTTTTATGAATCTTTGCCGCAACGGACGGGTGGACGGCATGAGTATGAACGAGCCCTTCTTTAACGGCCAGTTGCAGCTTATCCGCCCGCTCATGCTCGTGGAAAAAAAATATATCCGTCAGGCGGCGCGCCAGTGGAGCTTGCCCATATGGGCCAATGCCTGCCCTTCGGCGGGCAGGACAGCCAGAAGCGACATGGCCCAGACGCTGGAGCACCTTTACGCCGTCACCAAGGATGGCCGCCGTTGCGTGCTCAACGGCCTGACGCGCTGGCAGCTGGAAAAAAGCAGCAGCGCCGCGCAAAAAGACGCGACGGACGAAGAATAGGGAGCAGGGCGCTTGCATCTGCGCCAGCCTGACGGTCGGTTACGCCGCCGCTGCCGGGGCATCGTGCGCCGTCAGACTGTTGCGCGCCGGAGTGGGCGTGCCGTGCCCGTCGCACATATCTATGCGCAACGTCCGCTGTTTCAGAGGCCGCGTTAGCGCGAATCAACCCTGACGGCTGTTTGTGAGGTCGCTTGCCGCCACGGTGGCGCAAGTATTTGTCCGCTGTTATGGTTGGTGAGTCATCACGGGCTGTTACGCAGCGAAAGGGCGTGTGGCATGCTCCAGCCTGGCTTCAGGGCAGGAGCGCCAGGCCAGGAGCGCTGAGCCGTGGCCGTCAATTTTCTTGCATTGACAGTGCCGCCCTGGCCCCATAAAGTTTGCGCACATGCTTTTCGGCAAATATCACATTGTCATATTCAAGGAAGGTCGTAGCGGCAGCCGTAATCTGCGGATGCGGGGCTGGTTCGGCTTTTTTGCCTGCGTTCTTGTGGTGGCTCTGGCAGCCTGCAATGTCTGGCTGGTGCGCGCCTGGCTCGAGGCGCGCCATCTCAACGACGACCTTATAAACGCCCAGCGCGTCATCAGCGAGCAGCGCCGCCAGCTGGTCAATCTGGCCGAGCGCATTTCGCAGGTGGGGCGCGACCTGCAAAGGGTTCAGAGCTTCGACTCCAAGCTGCGCATCATGATGAATATGGAAAAAGACCCCGCCGATGCTGGCGGCGGCCTTGATGTCGCGGGCGATTTTTCACGGTCTTACCTGCCCCTGCACCGGCAGGAGCTGGCCGCCCGCAAAATGCAGGATTTTCTTGAGCGGCTTTCGCAATCCGCACGTCTTGAAGAAGTGCGCCAGCAGGACCTCTTGCTGGCCCTGCGCGAAAACAGGGACGCGCTGACCTCCATGCCCACAATCTGGCCCGTGGTGGGCTTTGTGTCTTCCAGCTTCGGCTGGCGCTCCTCGCCCTTCGGCGGTCGGGGGCACTTCCACAAGGGGCTGGACATCACCAACCGCATAGGCACCCCCGTGGTGGCTCCGGCACAGGGGCTGGTTACGCAGTCCGGCCAAGACGGCGCGTACGGCTTGAGCCTTGAAATCAACCACGGCGGCGGCGTTATCACCAAGTACGGGCACATGCAGCGTTGCGCCGTGCCTGTGGGCGTGTGGGTCAAGCGGGGGCAGGTCATCGGCAATGTGGGCATGAGCGGAAGAACCACCGGCCCGCACCTGCATTATGAAGTGCGCCTCAACGGCGTGCCGGTGAACCCCATGCGCTACATTCTTGATTAGATACACTGCCGCTTTGAAATTTTTTGTGGGCGTGGGACCCTTTTGCAAAAGGGTCCCACGCCCACACCCCCTAAAACCCTTGTCGCAGTTCAGTATGGCACGAGGCGTTTCATGATTTGAAGTGGGGCAGGGGCCGCCTGCCTTTCGTCCGCACCGATCGCCGCTCTCTTTTTCAGCCTTTACAGCCACTGCGCGCCATCTGCCCAACTGGACAGTTGGCACTTCGCTCTTATATACTATAATACGTGAGGACGACCTCCCCCATAAAGGGTATGTAATCCGGGACGACCCGGCTCTGATCAAGGAGAGCCGTGATGGCCTGGATTTTTCTTTTTTTCGCCGGATTGCTTGAGGTTGTCTGGGCATATACAATGAAGCTGTCGCTTGGTTTCACCAGGCCTCTGCCCTCGGTACTCACCTTTGTGGCAATGGCCGCCAGCTTTGCGCTGTTATCCGTAGCCATGAAAAGCCTGCCCCTGGGCACGGCATATACCATCTGGACCGGCATAGGCGCGGTGGGCGCGTTTTTACTGGGCATACTGGTGCTCGGCGAGCCTGCCAACGCCATGCGCGTGGGCGCGGCCGCGCTTATAGTGACCGGGCTTGTGATGATGAAGCTTTCTTCGTGACCGCCATTTACCCTCGTGACATTCCCCTAATCGCACATCTCCCAACAAAAAAGCCGCTGTAAAAAGCGGCTTTTTTGTTGGATAGGCAGGTTCACGTGAAATAGTTCTGGGCACTGCGGGGTCAGGCGTTGGCCACGAAGAGTTGCGGCGGGGTATTCGCGTTATTCGCGTTATTCGCGTTATTTGCGTTGTCCGCGCGGATAATTTTTGAGATGGCGATGCCATTAAGACGCCGCCTCTGGTCCCCAGCTTCAGAGCAGAAAGCTCTTTGTGCCGTACTGAAATCCCGTAAGATTTTTGGGGGTGGGGGCGTGGGGGAGGGACCCTTTTGCAAAAGGGTCCCTCCCCCACAAATCCCGCTATCATCCCTGTTATCCAGCCGCTAGGCCGATAATTCCTTGCAGATATCGTCTGTAGAGCGCACGGATGCAAAGACGCCGTTCAGCGCGGCCATGAAGGCCAGATGCACCTGATCCGCCGCCACGGATTGATCCGCGAGGGTCAGTGTTCTTGTGGCGCAGGCATCGTGTGCAAGAATGCAGGCATAGCCGAGATCAAAAGCCGCACGAACAGTGGTATCCACGCACATGTGCGACATCATTCCGGCCACAACCAGTTGCGTGATGCCTTTGTCTTCCAGATGTTTTTTCAGCGTCGTCTCGCGGAACGAATTGGGAAAATGCTTGACGACCACGGGCTCGCCGCTTTCCGGCAGGACACATTTGTGGATGTTAACCCCTTCGGTGTCCGGCAGAAAAAACGTTGCGCCGGGCTGCATGGCCACATGTTGCACATGGATGACCGGCAGCTGCAACCTCCTGAATGTTTCAAGCAACAGGCCAGCTTTGGCTCCGGCTTTGTCGCTTCCATCCAGTTCCATCTTTCCACCGGGGAAGTAGTCATTCTGAACGTCAATTATGACAAGAGCTTTCTTCATGTCATGCCTCCATGAGGCGTTTTGCGGCAGGCAGTACTCTTTGTCCTGCGCCTTCACTCATCAGGGATGTTCTTTTACGTGCGCTTGGCCGTTACAGCTTGGGGCTGCCGATGGCAGGCAGGGCTTCTTCCATGCTGTGACCAAGGGCCAGCAACTGCGCTTCGGCAAAGGGCTTGCCGATGAGTTGCATGCCCACGGGCATGCGGCTTTCCGCGCCAAGGCCCACCGGCAGTGAAAGGCCGGGCAGGCCCGCCAGGTTCAGGGACAGGGTGTAGGCGTCCATGAGATAAATCTCAAGCGGGTCTGCGGTATTGCTGCCCAGGTCGCTGGCGGTGACGGGCGACACCGGGGCCAGCAGCGCGTCGCACTGGTCAAGGGCCGCCAGCAGTTCGTCGCGGATAAGGCGGCGCACCTGTGCGGCCTTGCGGTAATAGGCGTCGTAATAGCCGGAGGAAAGAACGTAGGCTCCAAGCATGATGCGGCGTTTGACTTCCTGTCCAAAGCCCTCGGTGCGGCTGCGCACGTAGAGTTCTTCAAGGTTTTTTATGTCAGCGGCGCGGTGGCCGAAGCGGACGCCGTCAAAACGGGCCAGGTTGGAGCTGGCTTCGGCCATGGCGATGATATAGTAGGTGGCAATGGCCGCATCCGTATGGGGCAGGCCCACTTCCACAAGTTCAGCGCCGTTGTCCCTGGCTGTCTGCATGGCGGTTTCGCAGGCGGCACGAACTTCCGCGGACAGCCCTTTGCCGTAAAACTCGCGGGGAACGCCCAGGCGCGCGCCCTTGAGGGGGCGGCTGTCGAGATTGGCCGTGTAGTCTTCAGCGGGGCGCGGGTCGCAGGTGTTGTCGCGGGCGTCCGGCCCGGCAATGGCGGTAAGAACGCGCGCGCAGTCGGTAACGCTGCGGGTCAGCGGCCCCACCTGATCCAGAGACGAGCCGTAGGCGATAACGCCGTAGCGTGAAACGCGGCCATAGGTGGGCTTGAGGCCCACGCAGCCGCAGAACGCGGCGGGCTGACGTATGGAGCCGCCCGTATCCGTTCCCAGCGAGGCAAAGCACTGGCCGGAAGCCACCGAGGCTGCGGAACCGCCGCTGGATCCGCCGGGAACCTTGTTGACGTTCCAGGGGTTGCGGGTGGTCTGGTAGGCCGAGTTTTCCGTGCTGGAGCCCATGGCGAATTCGTCCATGTTGGCCTTGCCCAGAATGACGGCTCCGGCTTCACGCAGTTTTTGCACCACAAAGGCGTCGTAAAAAGGGGTATAGCCTTCCAGTATGCGCGAGCCGGAGGTGGTGGGCATGCCCTTGGTGGAAAGGGCGTCTTTAACCGTGACAGGCACGCCCCACAGAGGACGCGAAGCGTCGGGGCCAGCCTTGTCCAGGGCGGCGGCCGTTGCCAGGGCGTTTTCAGCGTCCACATGCAGCAGGGCGGCCAGTGCTGGCTCGGTGGCGGCCACGCGGTCAAGGCAGGCGGCGGCCACTTGTTCGGCGCTCAGTTCTTTTTTTTGCAGCGCCTGGGCCACAGCCGTGAGGGAGAGGGAGCATATGTCGGTCATGGGTATTCTCAAGTGTTCCGCTTACGGTATTTGCGCGAATACAAACAGGTCTCCGGGAGTACGCATGCTCCGGGAGCGGGGCTTTTGGGCAATCTTGCCATGCGGGCTGCCAGGAAGCCGCCCTTCTGCGGCGGCGTGCCCGCTTGCCGCAACTGCCGTGCCGTAACTGTTGCGAATGGCCGTTCTCAACGCCAATCCGCCTGGAGCAGTTTATGAATGAAACGAGTTAACTGTTCTGCAAGGATTTTTCTGAAAATCCCTGCCACGAAATGCGAGTAGGCAGGTTTTTGCCCGCCGTGCATGAGCATTTAAAGTGTTAAATGCTCTAGGAAAGCACTGATTAAAGAGCCTCTTGGAAACGCGCAGTTGTTTCGTTTGGCAAGGCGCGCTCTTTTTTTGAAGCAGGAGTGGACTTTTCCGTCCTCGACTGTTTCAAAAAAAGTGAAGCAACGCCGCCAAACGGAATAAATCAGCGTTTCCCTAGACGATGCGGGGCACCATGAAGTATTCGCCGTCAGCCTCGGGGGCATTGGCCAGCACTTCCTGACGGGTGCGCACATGGGCGGCCACGTCTTCACGCGCGGCGGACGTATGATGCGCCGGGCTGTACAGGGGTTCAACGGCGCTGGTGTCCACCTTGGCGAGCACATCCATATAGCCGAGGATGTCGCCCAGTTGCCGGGCAAAAAGCTCCTGCTCCTGCCCGCTCAGACTGAGCCGTGAAAGTTGGGCCATGTGGGCCACTTCTTTTGAACCGATGCCTTTATTCTCTGCCATTATGAAGTCCTTTGTCGGCCCGGCGGCGTTTTGCTCGCCGGGCCAAAGATGGTGTTCTAGAGGTGTGAGGGCAGACTGAGCTTGTACGAGGGACGCGGCGTGGTGCCGATGGGCTGGAGCGTTGGCTGTTGTTGCCCCTCGGCTGGCGTGACGGGATTGCCCGCCGCATCCACAGGGGGCAGGCCCTGCATGCGCAGCGCGGACTGCTGCAGGATATTGCTGTGGGTCTGGCGGAAGTCTTCCAGAACAACGGGCACCATGCCTGAGGACGACACGCCGAAGATGAAGAGCTTCTGGTGTGCCACGCCGGCATTGTCCCAGGTGATGGGAGCCATGCCCCAGACCATCTGCGAGGCGCGCTGCACGCGGGCGGTGATTTCCGGCGAGCTGAGGCGCGTATCAAGACCGAGGCTCACGGCAAAGCGGGTGAAATCATAGCCAAGAGCCGTCCAGAAGTCCGAACCGGGCGCTTGCAGGGCGCGAGGAGCGCGGGCGGCGTTCCACGCGGCGGGAAAGACCGCGAGGGCATACTTTTCAGGCATGTTCACGACCTTGCCGGAGAGCCCCTGCTCCCACAGCGTGGTGCCGAGCAGCACCAGGCGGTCTTCGCCATTATAGAGCAGGCTTGTGGTCAGCATCTCCATATTCTTCCACGAATCGGGAAGAAACAGGGCTTCAAAGGCTGTCTGCGGCACGGGGGTGCTGCTGCCTTCAGGCGTTTTTGCATTGATGAGGGGCGCGACAGCGGTACTCCACGATGTGGAGTCTCCCGGATTATACGAGGCTTTTTGCAGAGCCATGTTGCGCTTGTAGAGGCTTTGCTCCAGAAGGCCCGTCATGCGCGCGCCGTAAGCGTCGCTGGGGTAGAAGGCCCCGTAGCTGCGTATGTTCAGGCCGTCGGACGCAAAGCCGATGAGCGCGTCGATCTGGTCCTGGGGACTGGGGAAAAAGCGCCACGCGCGCGTGCCTTCGTCGCCCTGTTCAAGGGAGGGAAGAAAGGTGAAGAGCGCGCGTTCGGTGGTGACGCCCGCGTTGCGGGCCTGCGCGTAATTGGAGGCCTGAAGGGGGCCGCCCACCACGGTGCAGGACGGCGGCAGGGCTTTGAGTTTTTGCAGCCAGTCAGCAGCGGATGTGTTGATTATTTCAAGGCGCATGTTCACGCCATTGGCAGCCATTTCCTTTTGGGCCATCTGAGCGCCCTGGCGGATTTTGCTTCCAATGGGCGCATACGGCCCGGAAGAAGGCAAGGCCAAAGCCACGCAGGTTCCGGGGCCAGCAACCGGTTTGGCTGGGGCCACGGGAGCGCCCTGCCCGCTGAAAGGCATCTTGCAGGCGCTGAGGCTGCCGAGCAGCAGGAGCGCCAGAAGGCCAAGCGTCAGGCGCGCGAGGGCGCGGCTATACGTCGTGGATGTACGCACTGTATCCTCCGACAGGATAGGTATTATACGGGCGCTTGTTATGCCCGCAAAAAGCAAAAGGTCTGGCTCACAGGGAGCCAGACCTTTTTAGTACAGTGGAGGCATTGAGGCAAGTTCACCCAGGTTCGCCCAAGTCCGGGCGCGGCCCGCCTCGCCGTCAGGCTGGCAAACCGCTTGGCCGCCGGTGGGCGCGGGCGCGAACGCCCGCAGCCGGAACCGGTCGGCAAACCTGGTGAAACACTGCTGTCAGCAGCTTCTGGCGTGCTTATTTCTTCACTTCGGTGTAGTCGGCGTCCACCACGTCGTCCCCGGCATTGCCGTGGGACTGGCCTTCAGCCGCGCCCGCCTGCGGGCCGGGCTGGCCGCCCGTCTGCTGGGCCTGCTGCTGGTAGAGCTGCTCGGCCAGCTTGTGGGAGGCCTTGGCGAGCTCGTCCGTGGCGGCCTTGATGGCAGCGGCGTCTTCGCCTTCCATCAGCTTGCGCAGGTCGGCCATCTTGGTTTCAATATCGCTCTTCACCGTGGCGTCAGCCTTGTCGCCCAGGTCGGCCAGGGACTTTTCAGTACCGTAAATAAGGCTGTCGGCATGGTTGCGGGCTTCAATAAGCTCCTGCTTCTTCTTGTCTTCGTCGGCGTGGGTTTCAGCCTCACGCACCAGCTTCTGGATGTCGTCTTCGGACAGGCCGGAAGAAGCCGTGATCTTGATGGACTGTTCCTTGCCGGTGCCCATGTCCTTGGCGGACACGTTGACGATGCCGTTGGCGTCGATGTCAAAAGACACTTCGATCTGCGGCACGCCGCGGGGCGCCGGGGGAATGCCCGTAAGGTCAAAGCGGGCCAGGGTCATGTTGTCGCCAGCCATGGGACGTTCGCCCTGGAGCACGTGGATGGACACCGAGGGCTGATTGTCCGAAGCCGTGGTAAAGACCTGGCTTTTGCGCGTGGGGATGGTGGTGTTGCGCTCGATAAGTTTGGTGAACACGCTGCCCATGGTTTCAATGCCGAGGGAAAGCGGGGTCACGTCGAGCAGCAGCACGTCCTTCACGTCGCCGCTGAGGATGCCGCCCTGGATGGCGGCGCCCATGGCCACCACTTCGTCAGGGTTGACGGAGCGGTTGGGCTCCTTGCCAAAGAACTTGCCCACAACCTGCTGCACCAGGGGCATGCGGGTCATGCCGCCCACGAGGATGACCTCGTCGATCTGGCTGGCGGACATGCCGGCGTCGGCCAGGGCCTTCTTGCAGGGCTCGATGGTGCTGTCCACGAGGTCGCCCACAAGGGATTCCAGCTTGGCGCGGCTGATCTTCATGAGCATGTGCTTGGGGCCGTTCTGGTCAGCCGTGATAAAGGGCAGATTGACCTCGGTTTCCATAGAGGTGGAAAGGTCTTTCTTGGCCTTTTCAGCGGCTTCCTTCAGGCGTTGCAGGGCCATGCTGTCCTTGGACAGGTCAATGCCGTTCTCTTTCTTGAACTCTTCAACCAGGAAGTTGATGACGCGCTGGTCAAAGTCTTCGCCGCCGAGGAAGGTGTCGCCATTGGTGGCGCGCACTTCAACAACGTTGTCGCCCACTTCCAGAATGGAAATATCAAACGTGCCGCCGCCAAGGTCGAAGACCGCGATTTTCTCGTTGGCCTTCTTGTCCGCGCCGTAGGCCAGCGAGGCGGCCGTGGGCTCGTTGATGATGCGCTTTACTTCAAGACCGGCGATGCGGCCCGCGTCCTTGGTGGCCTGACGCTGGGCATCGTTGAAGTAGGCCGGAACCGTAATGACGGCTTCGGTAACGGTTTCACCCAGGTACGCTTCGGCGTCGGCCTTCAGCTTGGCCAGGATCATGGCCGAAATTTCAGGCGCGCTGTAGGTGCGACCGTCCACCTCAACACCGGCGTCGGCATTGGGGGCTTTGACGATGGCATAGGGGCTGTGCGCCTTCCAGCGGTCAACCTCAGGGCTGTCAAACTTGCGGCCCATGAGACGCTTGATGGCGAAAATGGTGCGCGTGGGATTGGTAACGGCCTGGCGTTTGGCAATATCGCCCACAAGGCGTTCCTTATCCGTAAAAGCCACCACGGAAGGGGTGGTGCGGCCGCCTTCAGGATTGGTGATGCATTTGGGGTCCTTGCCCTCCATGACGTAAACGCAGGAGTTGGTAGTACCCAGGTCAATACCGATAATTTTGGACATATGGTGATCCTCCTCGGGGAAAGCTTTTCTCGTGTAGTTTCGCGCAGCGACCGGGTCGCCCTCTGGGCCGCTCAGAACGGCGCGCGCGACAAATTCTGGCAGATGGCTAACCAACTGCGAGCTATATGTAAGTCCTTCTGGCGGGTCGTCCAGAGCATTGCCGAAAAAAAACAATAAAAAGTGTGCGCTCGGGCGGCCAGGAGGGGGGCGATTTTGCCTCAACTTTGTATTTGACCTTTCTTTCTCAATCTTGTTAGTGAATTAATTAACTTAACTGTGTCACGGCAGACACATAACCAGGAGGAGTTAAAGTGAATATCGGCAGACGTGATCTTATCTGCGGCCTTGGCGGGCTCGCAGTGGGCGGAGCTATGCTCGGATTGGGCGGTGCTGAAGCCAATGCTGCGGGGCAGACGCAGCAGGCAGCGGGCCGCTTTGACCAGGTTGGAGGAGCCTTTGGTTGGACGCCCCACAAGCTCGACCCCAAGGAATGCGCAAAGGTGGCCTATGAGGGCTACTGGCACAAGGGCTTCGGCTGTGGATTTGGAACTTTTTACAGTATAATCGGCCTGATGGGCGAAAAATACGGCGCGCCGTACAATCAGTTTCCCTTTGCCATGCTTGAGGCCAACAAGGGCGGCATCTCCGACTGGGGCACCATTTGCGGCGCTCTTTACGGAGCAGCGTCCAGCTTTTCGCTGTTCTGGGATCGCAAAGAAGTGCGCCCCATGGTGAACGAGCTGTTCCGCTGGTATGAAGTAACCAAACTGCCCGTGTATAATCCCGGCGACGCGGCCCAGGGCTTCAAGGGCGAACAGCCCATGAGCGCCTCGGATTCCGTGCTTTGCCACATTTCCGTGTCCAAATGGTGTTATGAAAACAAGGTTGAGGCCGAAAGCAAGCAGCGTAGCGAACGCTGCGGCCGCCTCACTGCGGACACTGCCTTCAAGGCAGCGGAAATCATCAATGCCAAGATCGACCAGGGCAAGGATTTCAAGGGGGCCTTCCCCATGCAGAAATCTGTGACCTACTGTGGCGAGTGCCATATGACCAAGGGCAACGATGCCAACTGGGCCAAGGGCGTCATGGACTGCACCCCTTGCCACAGCGGCACGTCCGCCACGCAGAACAAGTTTGTGAATCATCCCTAGTGCCGAAGGGATGATGGATTGAGTGCCGGGGCCGTCGGCAAACGGCCCTGACAAATGAACATGGGGCGGCCTTCCGTACGGAAGGTCGCCCTCATGTTTTTGCAGTGCGCATGGGGCGATACAGGTCTGAAACCGCTTTGGCGGCCATGACAGGCTGCGCTCACGCAGGACTTTGCATCATGAAATTTCTCGTTGCGTGCGGCGCAGTATGGGAAATGGGGTAAAATTCACATAGTGATGTTGCTCTTTTGGACGCAATGGAGCAACTAGCCTCTGAAAAAGGTCAAACGCCCTGCTGCTGCATGAGAGGGCAGCGCGCCGCAATGTGGCGCGTATTCAGCCGAAAACCGCATTTTTTGTTGCATGACAAATTTACGGCGCCACACTTCAAAGGTAATCTGATCTGACCTGAAAGGCGGGGCGAAAAACGCTTGGGCCCAAAAACAAGCAACATCCGCCGGAAATTTCCAGCGGATGTTGCTCGTGGGCGTATGCCCGAATTTGCGTACAGGGCGCAGCCTGACGCCAAGTGTGGGCCGTTCTGCGACGCGGCCTGTTATGCCCGCACGGCGTGCGTTTTTGATTCCGCTTCTTCGGCGAGGGACTGTTGCTTGTCTTCCTGGCGGATGACGTCCAGGATGCCCGTGACGACGCTGACCTGCCCGGCCATGTCGCTGACCTGACGCGCGGCCAGATCCATAGCCTCGGCGATGTGGGCGCTCAGGGTGTTCACTTCAGCGATGTTACGGTTGATTTCTTCAGAAGCGGCGGACTGTTCCGTGGCTGCGGCGGCAATGGCCGAAACGCGCGAACTGGAGTCGCCAGCGAGGTTTGAGATGCGCTCAAGCGACTGGCCGGATTCTTCGGCCATACGGCCCACTTCCTCAATGGACGTCACGGTGCCGTCCACAGTGGTGGAGCTTTTGCCGGTGCCTTCCTGAATGGTGGCAATGGCGGTTTCCACCTCGCGGGTGGCGCTCATGGTTTTTTCGGCCAGTTTACGCACTTCGTCGGCCACCACGGCAAAGCCGCGTCCGGCCTCGCCCGCGCGGGCAGCCTCAATGGCGGCGTTGAGCGCCAGCAGGTTGGTTTGGTCGGCAATGTCACGGATGAGCGTAAGCACTGTGCCGATGTCCTTGGCCTGCTTGTCCAGGTCTGCCATGTCGCCCTTGAGCCCACTGGACTGCTGCTGCACGCTCTGCATGCGCTGTATGGTGCGCAGCACTATGCCCGCGCCGTCCTGAGCATGCCCCTGCACCGAGGTGGCGGCGTCAGCCGCGCCTTCGGCGTTGTGGGCCACTTCAAGAACCGTGGCGTTCATCTCGTTCATGGCCGTGGCGGTTTCTGCCATGCGGTCGGCGGCTATGCCGGCCTTGTCGCGCACATCGCCCAGCGAGGCATTGAGGGTGTCGGCCGCCTTTTGCAGATGTGAGACCACGTCCTCAAGCTGCGTCACGGTGGACATTCTGGCCTGATGCGCGGCAGCGGCGGCCTTTTTTTCAAGAAGTACTTTTTCGGTAATGTCTTCGCCTATTTCCACATGCCCAATGGTTCTGCCCTGTGAGTCTTTCAGGTAGTCCAGCATGATCTGCATGGTCTTGCCGTTGGGCATGTGATTGATGACTCTCTTGTTGCCAAGGCGGAGCTGCTCAATGCCGCATTCGGGCGTGTTACAGATGTTGCCCTGCTTTTCAGAGCAGTGCTTGCCCACCACGTCTGACTGACAGGTTTTTTGCATGCTTCCGAGGGCATTGGCATTGCAGAACGTCCAGACCATGTCGTTGTCCGTGACGGAAATGGAAAGGGGCAGGGTATTGAGTATGCTCTCGTACCAGTGGGCCTGATCCTCAAGCTTTGACACCATGATGCGCAGGGATTCGGCCAGGTGGCCAAGACAGTCTGTACGATACACGTCAAGTTTGGCGTCTTCGCGTCCGGCGGAGACGGCTTCGGCGAACAGCACGCATTTTCGGATGGGCGAAAGCCAACTGTTGATAAGTGCGGCTCCGACCGCAGCAATGGGCACCACCACGGCCATGCCGCCGAGCAGTGATTTCCACATCAGCGCCGAAGAAAAGCCGTCGCCTATAACCAGCTTGAAGCTCACAAGCATGGCGGTACAGGCCAAAACAAGACATATGATGAAAAAGAGGATCATGCGAAGGCTGAGGGTCAGATTCATACGGTTTATCCTTGAGTGCCCGTTACCGGTAGTCACAGGTTGGGGAGGAACGGTCAGTGGCGCCTGTGAAGCGGTGCGGTGTCGTACGGGCTGCCCACCGATTCAGCCCGAACTGTAATGTTGCCCCATTACCAGAGAGTTTTTTGTACCCAGAACTACAGTTAAAGTTTGATTTTCCGCATGCCTGCCTCTCCTTCGCCGTGCGAAAGGCCACAAACCTGGAGATCTGCGTTTCGCCTGGGCATTCGGCAACAAAATTTAATTATGGGTTATTTAAAAATAGGGTAAAAAAGTAATGGCCGCAAGTGTCAAAGCATACATCCTGAGCAATAAGCAAAGGTTTTTGCCATGCGCATACTGAACCTATCGGATATGTTTCAAAAAAAATTATAGCATGTCAGTTGTCGGCATGAGTTTTTATATTAAAAACAAACAGGGGTCTAACCAAGAAGCGTTGTCAGCGCCATGACAAGGCAGACCCCGCAAATACAGGAAACCGAGGCTGCGTTGCCGTTGCCGGAGGCGTTGGCCTCAGGAATAACCTCCTCAAAGACCACATAAATCATGGCGCCAGCGGCAAAGGCCAGGGCTACGGGCAGTATGCCCGCAGTCACGCCTGCGGCCAGAGCGCCGGGCACTGCCCCGATGGGCGCGGTCACGCCGGAAAGCATGCCGTAGAAAAAAGATTTTTTGGCCGTGTAGCCTTCAGCCCGCAATGCGGTGGAAACAACCATGCCCTCAGGCAGGTTTTGCAGCATGATGGATACGGTGAGCACCAGGGCCGTACTCATGCCGAGGCTTTCAATGTTGCCGAGCATGGCGTTTTCAGCGGCGGCCGCGCCGTAGCCCACGCCGATGGCAAGCCCCTCTGGGATGTGGTGCAGGGCCATGGCCGTCACCAGAAGCACGCTGCGCCTCCAGCTGGTGGAAATGCCTTCGGTGGTGCCCTGAACCAGATGCAGGTGCGGCAGGGCGCGGTCAAGCAGCAGAAGAAAAGCCGCACCCAGCAAAAGGCCGAAAACCACAGGCACAAAACCAAGGCGGCCCATATGCCCGGCCATTTCCATTGCGGGTTGCAAAAGACCAAAAAAAGCCGCGCCCAGCATCATGCCGCCAGCCGCGCCGAGAAGGCAGTCCATAGCCTTACGCGAAAATTCACGGCGGGTGAAAATAAAGGCGGCTCCCAGAGTTACCGAAAGCCAGGAGAAGATGCCCGCCACAAGGGCTTGCGCCAATGGGTGCAGAATAATGGATTGAACGGAAGAGCTGGCCAGTTCCATCTGGACCTCCCGATTGTCGAGAAGATATTTTTGGAAGGAACGCTGCGGGCGAACGCCGAAGCGCGAGAAGTTGGAGATGTCAGAGCCTTTTTACCGGGGTAATGTCACCAGGCGTTTCCGCCTGCGGTCTTGTCGTCATCTGTGCTGATGGCCACGGGACTGTTGCCGTCAATATGCCGTCTTCGGTCTGTCGCCATCTGGGCTGCCGCCGCCGCCATTCTCAGGCTTGCCGCTGGCTGCCGAAAAAAAGTGTCGCCGGGCGCTGGCGCGGCCACGCGCCGCATCCCGCTATCGAAATCTGCACGTCGCAATCGGAGCGCCGCAAGGGCGCGTAGTGTCAAAGCGTCCTGCCCAGGACTGTGCGAGAGCCTCTCTGTGAAGCCCTCTGCGCGGGTTCTGTGCGAGGCCTTTGCGCGAGGCTTTACGGTAAGGTCTTTACGCGAGGCTTTACGTAAGGTCCTGGCGGTACTGCAGGGACTGCCGCAGGGTTTCCTTGTCCATATACTTTACCTCGGCTCCCAGGGGGATGCCCTGGGCGAGGCGCGAAATCCGCACCTGCGGAAAGCGCTTGGACACCATCTGCCGTATGAAGGTGGCCGTGTTCTCGGCCTCAAGGGTCGCGCCGAGGGCCAGGATCAGTTCCGTAATCTCGCCTTCTTCAAGGCGGCGCACCAGCCTGTCGGTATCAAGGCTTTCAGAATCCACACGGTCCAGCGGGGCCAGCAGCCCCCCCAGGATCATGTACTGGCCCCGGTAGAATCCGCCCTCGTCAATGGTCAGCATGCTGTCCCACTCGGTGACAAGGCAAAGCGTGTCGCGGGTGCGCTCGGCATCGGCGCAGACGGGGCAGGGGTCTGTGGACGAGAGGCCCCCGCAGCGCGAACACAGGTGCAGATTGTCACGCAAATCGTGAATGCCCCGGCCAAGGCGGCGCGTTTCGGCCTCAGGCCACTTGAGCAGCACCATGGCCGCGCGCATGGCGGATTTGGGGCCAAGGCCCGGCAGGCGCGCAAGCTGCTCTACCAGGGCCTTGAGCGGTTCTGGAATGCGTTTGTTCATGAACCTAGAAAAGACCGGGCAGCTTGATGCCGCCGGAAATGTTGCTCATTTCGCGGTCCATGGTCTCACGGGCAATGCGTCCGGCCTCGTTGACAGCCGCAAGGATGAGGTCCTGCAGCATTTCCACATCGCCGCCTTCCAGAGCCTTGGGGTCAATGGTGATCTTGCGCAGTTCCTGCTTGCCGGAGACCTCGGCCTTGACCATGCCGCCGCCGCTGGTGGCCTCATAGCTGTGTTCGCCCAGTTCCTGCTGGAGTTTGGCGATCTTATTCTGCATGACCTGCGCCTGGCGCAGGATGTCATTCATGTTGCGCATGAGATTCTCCTTAAATATTCAAGTGGTTAAGGCCTAATATGGTGGCGCTGAAGTCCGGCGCACGGTGCTGCCGCCTTGCAGGGCAGGCTGCTGGGTTTCGCCGGACGGGCTGCTGAACATCGTGATAACTCAAGGCATGTTGACGGTTTTTACGTCAATATGCCCGCGACGGGCAGACTGTGCCGTCTGTCGCAATATTTCATGGGTTCCACCGAAACCCGCGCTTGGCCGGGGGCTGGTTTTGAACCGCACAGCATTTCAACCTCTATCTGCTCTGGAAGCAAAAACCTGCTTTGCAAAATCCTCAAAAAAATCTCCGCTTCTGGATTCCGAACCCGGCAACAGGTCGAAAAAACAGTTGGGGATCTCTCTTGACTTGAGGTTTTTGCTGATACATGGCGCGCACCCTTTATCGTGTTTGGTGGGATGCAGGGGGCAGTCCATTTTTTTGCACGAACAGAATGGGCTTATGTTGTTCATGCCGTCTCCTGAGCTATGTTGTATACAAGCAAGATGTCCGTCTGCTCCACGAGCAAGGCAGCATCTGCTTGATGGCTGCCCCGTATGCTTTCGCCGTCTATCTTTGCAGCGGGTAGTCGCGACGAGGCGGCGTCATTGCCGTATGTGGCCCAGCAGCGTGCGACAGCCGGGGCAAAGCCTGAGAAAAATTCCGAAACGTTGCAGCCGCCGTTGAGGGCTGCGTCGCATGCCTGCCAATATCACTATTCTATGGGGCGGCAGCCCTTCAATGAAGCGTTGAGCACCTCAAGGCAGGGTTGCAGGGCCTCTTTACGGCTGAATTCCGCGATAAGCTCGGCTTCGGGCCGGTGCGGCTTGGGCGGCACGATTTCCACCCGCGTATCCGCCGCGCCAAATGCAGCCAATGCCGCATACAGCGCTTTGCCCTGTTTTTCAAGCTGGTTCAGCTGGGTTTCTGTCCTCGGTTGCAACCGTAGCGTGTCGTCCTGCCACTGCACGCCGATTCCGCGAAGGGTATACGGCGCAGGAGCGGGACGGGCGGCTGCCTGTTCTGCAATGCAGAATTCATAAAAATCCTGCCAGTTGCGGCTGGCGCCATTTGCCGACTTGGGCGCAGGAGCCGCTGGAGTTGCAGTTTCGCCGGCGTGCCCGGCGCTGTCCCAGGGAATCCCGCCGGAGGAGCCAGCCCCGGCTGCACTGCCAATATCCGCCTCAATATCCGCATCCGTATAGGGCGGAACGCCCCATGCGCCGTCGGCGTCGTCACCCCACGGGGCGTCGTCTTCCTCCGGGGCGGCGGACTGGTTCGGCGTTGGGGCCGTGCTGTTTGGCGCGCCTGAGGCGCTGCCTTTGCCATTGCTAAAAACGTTGCTCTGTGAAGGGCTGCCTGCGGCAGGATCAGAGCCTTCGGCCTCATCCCCGTCAGCGGCAGGGCCGGGCGCCGTGGCAGCGTCACGCGGGCGCGCCGGGCTTCTGCCCGCGTTCTGCGCGGCGTAGCCGTTGCGGGAAGCTTCGCCCCCGGCATGGGGCGGCTGCGATGCCGCGTGTCCGACAGGCTGGCTTGCAGGCTGCTGACTGGCGGCGCGGGACGCCGTGGCTGCGGCTTGCGCCTGGCCTGCGGGCTCCCCGGACGGCTGGCCCGATGCGTGGCCCAATGCCTGACCTGAAGTCTGGCCCGATGTCTGGCCCGATGATTGCCCTGAAGTCTGGCCAGACATTTGCGCGGGCGTCATCTGCGCGGGCGTCAATTGGCCCACGGGCAGCAGCTGCGGCAGCAAGGCCAGATTGAGCAGCAACAATTCAAGGGCCGCCGCCGGTTCCGGGCTTTGCACAATGCCGCGCTGCGAATCGAGCGTCATTTGCCATGCGGCGTGCAGGTGCGCGGTGGAAAAACGCGGCGCAATGCTTTGCCACTGGGCGGCTTCGTCAGCGGGCAGGCGTAGGCTCGGCAGCATGGCCTCGCCGCCCTGGCGCAAAAGAAAAAGATTGCGCAGGTTGCCCGCCAGTTCGCGGATGAAAAATCCTATGTCCACGCCCTGCTGCAATATCTGGCCGCAGAGGTCGGTCACGGCTGCGCAGTCCTGCGCGTGCAGGGCCGAAAAAAGATTGCCGAACATTTCCTGCCCGGCCAGACCGAGCACCTGCCGTGTGGCGGCTGCCGTCAGTTCCGCCCCACCCAGGGCCAGGGTCTGGTCCAGCAAGGACATGCTGTCGCGCACGCTGCCAGCGGCACGGCGGGCCAGCAGGCGCACGGCGCTTTCTTCAAAGTTGACGCCTTCTTTGCGCAGCACGCCAGAAAGATGCTCCACCAGCGCGTCTTCGCCCAGATGGCGAAAAACAAAATGCTGGCAGCGGCTCACGATGGTGATGGGGAATTTGTGCGCTTCCGTGGTGGCGAAGATGAAGACCACGCGCTCCGGCGGCTCTTCCAGCGTTTTGAGCAGGGCGTTGAAGGCGTTGCGCGTGAGCATGTGGGCTTCGTCGATGATGAAGACCTTGTAGCGGCCTTCCATGGCGGCGTAGCCGATGGTTTCGCGCAGGGAGCGGGCGTCTTCGACGCTGTTGTTGGAAGCGCCGTCGATTTCGGTGACGTCCACATGGATGCCCTGCGTGATTTTGCGGCACTGGGCGCACTCATTGCAGGGTTCCGGGCCGGGCGCGTGCTCGCAATTGAGGGCCTTGGCGAAAATGCGGGCTATGGTGGTCTTGCCCACGCCGCGAGTGCCGCTCAGAAGATAGGCGGCGGCAGGCCTGTCCTCGGCTGCGGCGCGAGAAAGGACGGCCTTGACCATGTCCTGTCCCGCCACCTGGGCAAAGGTCTGGGGGCGGTAGCGCGATGCGAGGGAAAGATGCTTCATGAGTTTTTGCGGGCGCGCCCGGCAGGGCCGGGCGCGCCGTGATACCTAGACTTTATAGTGGTGCAGCCAGCTGGCGTACTTGGGATTTTCGCCCTTGACGATCTTGAAGTACTCGGTCTGCAGGTGCTTGGTCACAGGCCCGGCGTGACCCACGCCGATCTGGCGGTGGTCCAGTTCGCGAATGGGGGTGAGTTCAGCCGCAGTGCCGGTAAAGAAGGCCTCGTCGGCGATGTACAGTTCATCGCGGGTGAACTGCTGTTCTTCCACCACATACCCGAGATCCCTGGCCAGCTTCATGACGGAATCACGGGTGATGCCGCCGAGAATGGACGTCCAGGGCGTGGTCTTGATGACGCCGTCGCGCACGATAAAAATATTTTCGCCAGTGGCTTCGGAAACGTAGCCGTTGGTGTCCAGCATGACGGCTTCGTCATAGCCTTCGTCCTTGGCTTCCACCTTGGCGAGGATGGAGTTGATATAGTTGCCGGAGGCCTTGGCCTTGGACATGGTGGTGTTCACATGGCTGCGGGCAAAGGTGCTGGTCTTGATGCGGATGCCCTTTTCAAGGGCTTCAGCGCCAAGGTAGGCTCCCCAGGGCCAGACGGCCACAATGGTCTGCACCGGATTGTTGCCGGGGTAGACGCCCATTTCGCCGTAGCCCACAAAGGAGAGCGGACGCACGTAGCCTTCTTTCAGTTCGTTGGCTTCGAGGGTTTCGACACAGGCGGCTACCAGTTCCTCGGCGGTGAGGGAAAGGTTCATGCGTAGAATCTTGGCGGAGTTGAGCATGCGCTTGCAATGGTCTTCAAGGCGGAATACGGCGGAAGTGCCGTCGGCACAGGCGTAAGCCCGGATGCCCTCGAAAATGGCGCTGCCATAGTGCAGGGCATGGGTGAGCACGTGAACCTGAGCCTGATCCCAGGGAACCATTTTGCCATCAACCCAGATGTACTTCATCTTTTGCATGCTGTCCTCCGCAAGCCTCTTTGTAGGGCGGTCCCATTGGCGGCGCACGTGGCTGCCTGAGGCCGCAAGAGCAAAAATTTACTGTAAAGCGTCGCGTATGGCAAGCAGTAGGCCAGGGTGGCACAGGTTTCAAAACAGCCAGCGCGGGGCCGCTGGCGAAAGCTCTGGCCCTGCGACAAGGCATGCCGTATGCTGGCCCCGGCCTTTTGGCGTTAGGGCAATTTCACTTTGAAATTGCCCTAGCGGCTGCGCGAGCAGACGCCCGCCGCAGAGGCGCAAACGCTATTTATTTGCGCGGTTAAGCGCCGTAGCGGGTGTCTTGGAAGCATTGAGAATGGATATTCTCAATGCGAAAATGCTCTAAAGGAATGACACGACATGAATCAGAAGTATGGCGCAAACGCGCCCGCAGGGCAGGTTTTTTTGCTGGGCATAGATGCCGGAGGAACCCATACCGACGCGGTTCTTCTTGTGCAATGCCCGGACGCATCTGAAGACCACGCGGCTTCGCCTTCGTCGCAGGCAAAGGCTGACCCAACGGCTAGGCTGCCGCGCGTGCGCCTGCTGGCTGCGGCCAAAACGCGCACCAAGCATGATGATTTGCCCGCTTCGGTGCGCGAGGTGCTGCACGCCCTGGCCCGTGCCCTGGATGACGATGCCGCCGCCCGCGCCCTTGGGGGGGCGAGCCTTTTGGGCTGCGTCAGCCGCGTCACCCTTGGGGCCACGCTGGCGGTCAACGCGCTTGTGCAGGACAAGGCCGATGTTGTGGCCCTTGCCCTTTCCGCCGGGCCGGGGCTTGATCCCCGGCGTTTTGCCCTGGGGCGGCATGTATATGTTGTTCCCGGCGGGCTCGATCACAGGGGCACGGAAGTCAGCCCGCTCGATGTCAGCGGCCTTGAGGCGCAGGCTGCCCGCTGGAGCGCAGAGGGCGTCACCGCCGTGGCCTGCGTGGGCAAATTCTCGCCGCGCAATCCGGCGCATGAGCAGAGGATGGCGCAGGCCCTGAGCCGCGAGAGCGCCGCGTCCGCCACAAACAGCCCCAATGTCGCGTCAAACGACGCACTAACTGAAGCGCCAGATGTAACGCCTGGCGCGTCTTTTTCCGTCACCCTGGGGCACAAGCTTTCTGGGCGGCTCAATTTTCCCCGCCGCATCGCCACGGCCTATTTCAATGCCGCCGTGCAGCGTCTGCACTCCAACTTTCTGGACGCTGTGGAAAGCGCGCTGGCAGAGTCCGGAGTGCGCGCCGCCGTGCGTCTGCTCAAGGCTGACGGCGGGGCGGTGCCCCTGAGCCTTTCACGGCGTGAGCCCGTGCAGTCGGTTCTTTCCGGCCCGGCCGCCAGCGTTATGGGCGTGCTGGCCCTGTGCCCGGCCGCCCGTGAAGGCTGCGCTCTGCTGCTGGACATAGGCGGCACCACTACGGACATGGCCCTGGCGGTGGACGGATCTCCCGTGGTGGACAGGGAGGGCATGATCCTTCAGGGACGGCGAACTCTGGTGCGCGCCCTTGCCTCGGTTTCCATCGGCGTGGGCGGCGACTCCCTTGTGTCTGTGGACGGTCACGGAGCTGCAGCCTCGGTACGGGTGGGGCCGCTGCGTCAGGGGCCAGCCATGGCTTTTGGCGGCACGAGTCCGACCCTGCTGGACGCGCTCAATACACTGCACAGCGCCCCGCATGCGTCAGGACTCGGAACAGGCGCGGTTATGGGGGATGCCCAGACCAGCTCTCTGGCGCAAGAACTACATGACGGGCGGACTGACGAACTGGCTGGCAAAGTGGCTGGTAAAGCGGCTGGCGAACTGGCCACGGATATGTCCCCAGGTATGGCTGGAAATATGGCTGACGAACTGGCTGGCACGCTGGCCGGAAACGTGGGGGCCTCCCTGTCCGGCATGGAGGCGCTGGCGCGGCAGTGCGGCCTCGAGCCCTGCGTTCTGGCCCGCAAGGCTGTGGACAACGCCCTGGATCAGATCCGCCGCGCCGCCGATGCACTGGCGGAGGCCGTGAACGCCCGGCCCATTTATACGCTAGCGGGTCTGCGGGCCTTGGAGGAGGCGCGACCTGTTCGCGCCTGGCTGGTGGGCGGCCCGGCGGCCTGCATGGGGCCGCATCTGCCCGCGGCTCTGGGCATGCCCGTGGACTGCCCGCCCCATACGGCTGTGGCCAATGCCGTGGGCGCGGCCCTGACCCTGCCCACCGACGCCGTGGAAGTTTACGCCGACACGGGTTCCGGCCTTTTGCGGGCCCCGGCGCTGGATCTGACGGAAAGAGTCCGTAAGGGATGCAGCCTTGACGCCCTTGGCGAGCGGGCCAGGGAGCTTTTGCTCCAAAGGCTGGAGCAGGCAGGGGCGGAAGGGGCCGCCGTGGAAATCACCGAGGCCGAGAGCTTCGCCACGCTGGACGACAACGGCTTCGGCAGCAGGGACATGCGCGTCGTGTGTCAGGCTGTGCCCGGTCTGGCGGGGCTGGTATCGGGCTAGACAGTGCCGTCACGAGGGCCTTTCCAGTTATTTCTGCGTCGGACTTTGAAATTTGAAACGCTTTGTGGGGGAGGAACCCTCTTTAGACCAGATTACCTTTGAAATGTTTCACATTTCAAAGGTGTCATTCTGCCGAAAATGCGATTTGCGGTAGCCGTTAGCGAGTCTTTACCGCTTACGGATAGCGATGGCCATCGTAGACTTTCCGTTCAATTAACCAATTGCTGTCTTTGTCCGTAGCTTCCTTCGTCGCAACGGCTAAAGCTCGGCAGAATCCACGCCACGTTGTGGCGCGCTGCGCTCTCGTGCAGCGTTAAAGCATTTAACGTTATTCAAAGGTTAAATACTTTTAAAAAAGGTCTCCTCCCCCACGGCCCCACCCCCTAAAACTTTTATGGTATTTTAGTATGGTACGACGAATGTTTGATTGGGAGTGGAGACGCTGCGGCATGGCAACGACGGCGTAATCCTGCGGCAGGCCTAACCGCCCCCGCAGGGCCGGGCATGTCGGGCACTGACGGAGCCCCGCCAACCGCCCCTTGAAAAGCATCCATATACGCCATACTATCGCGCTCCAAAGAAATTTGCCCGGGGCCATGCCCGCCGGGCGTGCGAGTGCCAATGTCATGCAGATAGTTCTTTATGAGCCGGAAATTCCCCCCAACACGGGAAATGTCGCCCGGCTCTGCGCCGCCACCGGCGTGACGCTCAACCTGATTGAACCCCTGGGGTTCAAGCTTGAAGACCGCTACCTCAAACGCGCGGGGCTGGACTACTGGCCCAATGTGCGCCTGAACGTCTGGCCCGACTGGCGGACCTTTGCGGAAAAATCCGGCGCAGGCGGCGCGGGCGGGCGGCTGGTGTTCACCTCGGCCAAGGCTTCTGAAAAGAGCGCGGCTGTGCACCATTTTGCCTTCGAGCCTGACGATTTTTTGGTTTTCGGGCCTGAAACACGCGGGCTGCCGCAGGACATTCTGGCCCTTTCGCCATACCGCGTGCGCATTCCCATGCTGGAAGGGCGCGTGCGCAGCATCAACCTGTCCACATCTGCGGGCATTGTGCTGTATGCGGCTCTGGCCCGCGCGAACCTTATGGAGAACTGGACGTGAGCCTGCCCCACGGGCTGGCCCTTGTTTTCCCCTGGTCCGTGTGGGAGTGCTGGTGGCTGGCCCCTGTGGCCCTTGTTCTGGATTTATGGCTCGGCGATCCCGCCCTGCCCTGGCGGCATCCTGTCTGCCTTGTGGGCAAAGCGCTCGACTGGCTGGAGCGCCCCGCGCGGCGCTTTATGCTGGCGCAAGGGGCCGGGCACGAACGTGGCCGGGGCAGACTGGCCGGAGCGCTGGCCCTGCTGGCGCTGGTCGCCTGCACGGGATTTGCCGTCTGGGCGGCTGTGTCTTTGCCCATAGCGGGCCTGCTGGCTGCCGTCTATCTGGCCTGGGCCGGGCTTGCCATGGGCAGTCTGCTGCAAACGGGGGAACGTGTGCTGGAAAGGGTGGAGAGGGCTTCTGAAGCCGAGGCCCGCCAAGCGCTTTCATGGCTGGTGAGCAGGGACACCAGCGCCATGGATCGCCCGCTCATGCGCAAAACGCTGGCCGACACGCTTTCTGAAAATCTTACGGATGCCTTTACCGCGCCGTTTTTCTGGCTGCTGGCAGGCGGGCCTGTGGCGCTCTGGTGTTACAAGGCCGTGAGCACCACGGATTCCATGTGGGGCTATGTGACGGAAAAGTGGCGCTGGCTCGGCTGGGCCGGGGCGCGGGCCGACGATGGGCTGGCCTTTGTTCCCGCGCGTCTGGCTGCCCTGAGCGCGGCGCTGGTTCACGCTCTTTTTTTGCTGCGGCAAAGGCTTGAGGCGGCATGCCCTGCGGGTGCCCGCGATGGTGCCCCTGCGGGTGGCCCAGATGGTGCCCGTGAAAGTGGCCGTGATGGCAAGCCGACCGACATAAGGGGTGGCGCGGCGCGTGAGGGAGCAAGCGGCACGGGCCGCAGCGCCGGGCAGCCGCAAAAAAGCGCCGCCGCACCGTGCGCGGTTGTTCTGGTACGGGCGCGAGCGCGCCTGTCCTCATGCCTGTCCTCATGCAGGGCCGCATGTTTGGTCACGTCCTGGGCCAGATACTGCCCCGGCCGTTGGTCCGGTCACTGGCCTGGCCTGGCCGTGGTGGCCCGTCAGGCTTCGGGCATGCCCAGCCCCAATTCGGGTTGGCCCATGACGGCCTGCGCATGGTTGTGCGGGGCGCGTATGGCCGGGCCTTCAGTCTATTTTGGTGAACTGGTCGACAAGCCGTGGCTCGGGCCGCCTCCGGATGGGGAGCAGCCCGGCGCGTCTTACGCCGTGTGGGACGCCCCACGCCTGCTGGCCTTGTGCGATCTCTTGCGGCAAAGTGCTCTTTATGGCGGTCTGGTTCTGTGGGCCCTGACCCTTGTGTGCCTTCTTATTTTCTGAGGCTCTGTTCATGCTTACAATCGTTCTGTATTTGGTGTCGTTGTTGGTGGGTTTTCTGGTGGGCATAACCGGGGTCGGGGGCATACTTATTCCGCCTGCTCTTATCCTGTTCAGCGGGCAGGAAACCCACATGGCCATGGGCACGGCCCTGGCGTCATTTTTGCCCGTAGGCGTGGTGGGTACGGTCATGTACCGCCGCCTGGGGCATATCGACTGGTACAAGGCCCTGCCCTATATGGCGGGCAGTCTGGCCGCATGGCCCGGAGCCCTGCTCAACGCCATGCTGCCCGCCGGGCCTCTGGTGGCCATGTTGGCCTGCATCATCATGTTTGCCGGACTGTGCGCCCTGCGTCCCCCAAAGCCGGGAAGCGGCAGCGTGTTCTGGCAGAGCGGCAAGGGCTTTTTCTGCATCGGGGCCATAACGGCCCTGCTGGCTGGCCTGACCGGCGCTGGCGGCCCCGTGGTGTCCATCCCCTGGATGATCATAGCCGGGGTTTCACCCATGACGGCAGTGGGGCTTGCCATGCCCTACCAGGTGACTACGGCCCTTTTCGGCACCATTGGCAACGTGACCGACGGCCATGTGGATTTTGCCATACTGCCGTATATCTGCCTTATGGCCCTCGTGGGACTCTTCGCGGGGATAGCCGTGACCAGGCGCATCCCCACAGAGGTGCTGCGCAAGCTCATTGGCGGCCTGTGCTGCGGGCTCGGGCTGTTTTTGCTCTTGCGCCTGCTGCTCAGTTGACGTAGGAAAAATTATGAATATCGCCGCCATATTCATCCGCCGCCCCGTAGCCACGGTGCTGCTTATGCTCGGCATGCTATTTTTCGGCATGACGGGCTACAAAAACTTGCCCGTCAACCATCTGCCCAATGTGGATTTTCCCACCATTCAGGTCATGGCAGACCTGGCAGGAGCTGACCCGGAAACCATGGCGGCGTCCGTGGCCACTCCGCTGGAAAAGGAATTCTTCACCATTGCGGGCATTGATTCCATTTCTTCGGTCAACTCCACGGGCCGAACCCGCGTCACCATACAGTTTGCCCTTGACCGCAATATCGACGCGGCGGCTCTGGACGTGCAGTCGGCCATCGGTCTCGCCCAGCGGCGCATGCCCGCCAGCATGACCACGCCGCCCAGCTTTCGCAAGGTCAACCCGGCAGACATGCCCATACTGTACCTGCGGGTTTCGTCTTCAACCCTGCCCCTGTACGCCCTCAACGAATATGCCGACACGCTCATAGGGCAAAGGCTCTCAATGGTGGAGGGCGTGGCCCAGGTGGTGGTGTACGGGCAGAAAAAGTACGCCGTGCGCGTGCAGCTTGACCCGGACGAGATGGCCTCGCGCGGGCTTGGCATTGACGAAGTAGCCGACGCCGTGGCCGCCGCCAACAGCATGCTGCCCACGGGCGCGCTGGAGGGCGAGCAGAGAGCCAGCGCCATCAAGTCCTCCGGGCAGCTGCTCAACGCCCGCGCCTTTCAGGATACGGTGGTGGCCTATCGCAACGGCGCGCCCGTACGGCTGAGCGATATCGGGCAGGTGGTGGACAGCGTCAAGCAGGACAAGCAGATCACCTGGGGCAACGGCGGCGCGCCGGGCATTACCCTGGCCGTGGAACGCCAGCCAGGCACCAATACCGTGCAGGTGGTGGAAGCCATCCGCGCGTTGATGCCGGGCCTTGAGCGCCAGCTGCCGCCGTCCGTATCGCTGGAAATTTTTTACGACCGTTCAGAATCCATCCGTCACTCCGTGGCGGATGTTAAGTTTACGCTGGTGCTCACCGTTTTTCTGGTTGTGCTCGTGATCTTTGTTTTTCTGCGCAACCTGCCCGCCACGGTTATTCCCAGCCTCGCCCTGCCCATGTCGGTCATATCCACCTTTGCGGTCATGGCGGTACTTGGCTACAGCCTGGACAACCTCTCGCTCATGGCGCTTACCCTGGCCGTGGGCTTTGTGGTGGACGACGCCATCGTCATGCTGGAAAACATCGTGCGCCACCAGGAGATGGGCAAGGACCCGCTCACTGCGGCCTACGACGGCTCGGCGGAAATCGGCTTTACCATCGTGTCCATGACGGTTTCCCTGGCTGCGGTTTTTATCCCTGTACTCTTTATGGGCGGCATCGTGGGGCGTTTGTTCAGGGAGTTCGCCGTGGTCATCATCGCGGCCATTCTGGCTTCGGGCGTGGTGTCGCTCACGCTGACGCCCATGCTCTGCGCCTACTTTCTCAAGGCGCACGGCGTGCACAAGGCTGGCCCCAGCGCGGGGCAGGGCCTGTATGGCTGGCTTGAGCGCGGTTTTGACCGCCTGAACCTTCTGTATGCCCGTTCTCTGGACGTTGTGCTGCACCACCGCCTGAAAACGCTGATGGCCTCGCTGGTTCTGCTGGCGCTCACGGTCTGGATCGGCATGGCCATGCCCAAGGGCTTTCTGCCCGTGGAAGACCTGGGCATGCTTGTGGCCAGCACCGAGGCGGAGCAGGGCGTATCCTACGAGGGCATGGTCAGCGCGCAGCGCAGCCTTGACCCCTTGCTGGAGAAAAACCCCAACCTGTCCATGTACAATTCCATTGTGGGCATTGTGGGCGGCAGCCCCAGCATGAACAACGGCATCTTGCTTATGCCCCTCAAGCCCCACGACCAGCGGCCCGGCATCGAGCAGGTGGCGGAGCAGTTGCGGCGCGAACTCAATATCTCGCCCTCCATGCGGGTATTTGTGCGGGTGCCCCCGGCCATCAACCTGGGCGGGCGTTCGTCCAAGGCGCTGTATCAGTACACGCTTTCCGGCCCGGATATGGAGGACCTCTATGACAGCGCCCAGAAAATAGAAAACGCCCTGCGCGCCCTGCCGCAAATACAGGACGTGAACAGCGATCTGCAGCTGAAAAACCCCGAACTGCGCGTTTCCATTGACCGTAACCGCGCGGCGGCTCTTGGCGTCAGCCCGCATCAGATAGATCTGGCGCTTCAGTCGGCCTACGGCTCGCGTGAAATATCCACCATCTACGCGCCCACTAACGACTACACGGTTTTTGTGGAGTTGCAGAAAAAATTTCAGCAGGACAGTTCGGCCCTGTCGCGCCTCTATGTGCGCGCCGCCAACGGCAATCTTGTGCCTCTGGACACCCTGGTCAAAATGGAGCCGGGCGTGGGGCCCATTGCCGTGAACCACAACGGCCAGTTCCCCTCGGTGACCATTTCGTACAATCTGCGCCCCGGCGTGTCGCTGGGGCAGGGGGTCGCCGCAGTCGAGGCCGCCGCCCAGCCGCTGCTGCCCGACACGGTGAGCGCCGAATCCCAGGGCACGGCCCAGGCTTTTCAAAGCTCGCTGACGGGCATGGGCTGGCTGCTGGTGCTGGCCATCGTGGTCATCTATCTGGTGCTGGGCATCTTGTACGAAAGCTTCATCCATCCGCTGACCATTCTTTCCGGCCTGCCCTCGGCGGGCTTCGGCGCGCTGGGCACGCTCTGGCTGTTCGGCATGGACCTGAACCTCTATGGCTTTGTGGGCGTGATCATGCTGCTTGGCATCGTGAAGAAGAACGCCATCATGATGCTGGACTTCGCCCTTGAGGCGCAGCGCCATAATCCGGACATGGAACCGTTGGAGGCCATCACGCGGGGCTGTCATGTGCGTTTTCGGCCCATCATGATGACCACGGTGGCGGCGCTGATGGGCGCTCTGCCCATTGCCATCGGCGTGGGCGCCGGGGCCGAGGCCCGGCGGCCCCTTGGCATGGCCGTGGTGGGGGGATTGTGTTTTTCGCAGATTGTGACGCTCTACATTACGCCCGTTTACTATTACTATATGGAAAAGCTCTCGCGCGCCCTTGGCAAACGTTGGGGCGGACGGTTTCATAAGAACGCGAAGACTGGCGGAGTAGGGGCTGGCACAGGCGGCGGCACTGCCAGGGCAGAGGCGGGCGGCACGGCCGCATAAGACGGGCCTGGCGCCTTGGCCGGATCTGACGCCCTCCATAAAGCCAGGGCCGCCAGGGGCTTGCCGCACAATCTGGGGTAGAGGGCTCTACGCCGTTGGCGCAACGCGCGCATGTGTGTATTTATACCGTTACGGCCCGTCGCGATGACGGCAGGCCGCACCAGCGGCCCTGCGGACATTCAGGCCATGGTTGCGGCCACGTCGGCTGGCCTGAAAAACGTTTGGCCGCGCACCTGCCAGGGCCTTTCAAGGTGAGCCTCTCTGAAATTTGCCGCGCAAATCGGCCAGAGCGTTTTACCTTTAAAATAGCACATGCTTTGACTCTGCGCGAGAATGCAGCGCGGCGCAGCGTGGATTCTGCCGAGCTTTAGCCGTTGCGACGAAGGAAGCTACGGACAAAGACAGCAATTGGTTAATTGAACGGAAAGTCTACGATGGCCGCCGCTGCTTTAGCCGTTGCGACGAAGGAAGCTACGGACAAAGACAGCAATTGGTTAATTGAACGGAAAGTCTACGATGGCCGCCGCTGCTTTAGCCGTTGCGACGAAGGAAGCTACGGACAAAGACAGCAATTGGTTAATTGAACGGAAAGTCTACGATGGCCGCCGCTGCTTTAGCCGTTGCGACGAAGGAAGCTACGGACAAAGACAGCAATTGGTTAATTGAACGGAAAGTCTACGATGGCCGCCGCTATCCGTAAGCGGTAAAGCCCGCTAACGGCTACCGCAAATCGCATTTTTCGACAGAATGACAAATTGAAATGTGCAGCATTTCAATATGAATATGATCTAGCCACAGGCATGCGCCAGGATTCCAAACCCCGGCGGGCATGCCGGTTCCGGAGGCACCATGATTTCACAGGATATGTCTTCGCCCCTAGAGGCGCCCGTTTGCCGACGCTGCGGCATGTGCTGTCTGCGCGGCGGCCCCACCCTCATGGTGGACGACGCCTCGCGGCTCTTGAGCGGCGCTCTGACCCTGGATAGTCTGGTTTGTCTGAGAATAGGGGAGTGGGCGCGCGATGATGTGCGCGGCGGTCTGCGGCCTCTGGAAAAGGAGCATATCAAGGTGGCCGGTCTTGGCGGGCAGGCGCACCCCTGGCGCTGCCGCTATTACCGCGACGGTTCTGGCTGCGCCATCTATGCCCAGCGGCCTGTGCAGTGCTCCGCGCTGTTTTGCATGGACACGTCCCCGCTGGAAGACCTTTTGTCCGGCACTCCGCTGATGGACCGGGCAGAAGCGTTCAGAATTCTGGCCAGCGAAGCGCAGTTGCCCGGTTTTCCCTCTCTGGACGCAGGAACACGCTCGCTTTTGCCAGACCTTATGGCCGCGCATGAAGAACAGAGCCCCGCAGCCCCTGTGCTGGAAACCGCCGCCAGACTGGGCTTTGCCCCGCAGGGCGTGCAGGTTCACGACGCTGGCGCAATGGACGCGGAAGAACGCCAGACCCTGCTTGCCCATCTGGGCGAGACCGTGCGCACCGAGGCTGCGTTCCGCCAGTTGTGCGTGGAACGCGCGGGCGTGCCCGCAGCCATCCTGCCCTTCCTTCTGGGCCGTCCGTTGCGCGACCTGTTGGTCGAAGTCGGCCTCAGGCCCATTGCCGCTGACGAGGTTTGAGCAGCCTGCGCGGTTGACAGAAGGACGCGCCAGCCATAGTTATACTAATTATAATATTCACAGCCCGCATGCGGGCCAAACGAAGGAAGCATCATGCCACTGTGCAGCATTGAGGAAGCCATTGCCGATATCAGGCAGGGCAAGATGGTCATTCTTGTGGACGACGAGGGTAGGGAAAATGAAGGCGACCTGACCATGGCCGCCGAATTTGTTACTCCGGAGGCCATCAATTTCATGGCCAAGTACGGGCGGGGACTGATCTGTCTGCCTATGGCTCCGGAACTTATCGACCGTCTTGACCTGCCCCTTATGACGCAGCGCAACGGTTCACGCTTCGGCACCAATTTCACCATATCCATCGAAGCCCGCGAGGGCGTCACCACCGGCATTTCCGCCGCTGACCGCGCCACTACCATTCTGGCGGCAGTGGCCGACAACGTGCGCCCCGAAGACCTCGTGACGCCGGGGCACGTATTTCCCCTGCGCGCCAAGGCGGGGGGGGTGCTTTCTCGCGCCGGGCAGACCGAAGGCGGCGTGGATCTTTCAAAGCTCGCAGGGCTCAAGCCTGCCTCGGTTATTTGCGAGATCATGCGCGATGACGGAACCATGGCGCGCATGCCCGATCTCGAAGCCTTTGCCGAAGAACACGACCTCAAGATAGCGGCTGTCAAGGATATTATCCGCCACCGTCTGAACCGCGGTCAGGTTTCCGTGCGCAATGTGGACAAGGCCCACCTGCCGACCAGGTTTGGCGACTTTACCGTGTACGCCTATGAGAGCGAAACCGATCAGGGCACGCATCTGGCCCTGGTCAAGGGCGACCTCAGCGGGCCGGAACCCGTACTCACGCGCGTGCACAGCGAGTGCCTCACGGGTGACGCCCTGGGCTCCCTGCGCTGCGACTGCGGCGGCCAGCTTGGCGCAGCCCTGCGCCAGATTGAAAAAGCAGGGCGCGGCGCGCTGCTGTACATGCGGCAGGAAGGGCGCGGCATCGGCCTTGCCAACAAAATCCGCGCCTATGCCCTGCAGGATCAGGGCTATGACACGGTGGAGGCCAACCGCAAGCTGGGCTTCCCCCCGGACCTGCGCGACTACGGCACCGGCGCGCAGATACTCGTTGACCTCGGCATTCATAAAATACGGCTTTTGACCAATAACCCCAAGAAGATCGTGGGGCTTTCGGGCTACGGCATCGAAATTGTCGAGCGTGTGCCCATCGAGATGGAAGCCTGCCCCGAAAACGAATACTACCTGCGCACCAAGAAAGAAAAAATGGAACATATGCTGCACTGCTCGTGCAGCCATTAGGGCAGCTTTGGCGAGGGTGTCCCGGGGTCGGGACACCCTCGCGGCGCGTCCGCCCTGAGTATTCCCGAAAAATGAGTATTGCCCCCGGCGGGGTGAAAAATCCCGCCGGGAGCGTGTTTTCATGGCGTCATAATGGAGGATTGCCTTTTACTAATCTGGCCCGGACTTTTCTTGCGACACGCTCGTCATGCCGCGATTGGAAACAGCGGGCTGACATCGGCATGAAACCGGGCCCGGACTTCAGGAGCGACTGCATGACCGTGAAGGAAAAAGTTGTGGCCCAGGGTGCATTGCTGTGGAAATTTTTGGGTTTTTTTCAGCCACCCTTGCTGCGCTGTATTCATGCCAGCGTCATCGTACTGGTATTGCTGCAAATCTTGCTCAGCTTCGGCATGGTTGTACTGCCATCCGGCCCCTCGGCCCTGGCATGGATACATATCATCCTGGGCATGTTCCTGTGTGTTTTCGGCGTAACCCTTGTTGTTCTCAGCATCAAAAAGCGCGGTCTGCGCAATTTCTTTCCCTACCTCTGGGGCGATAACGATCAACTGATCAAGGACGTGCGCGCGGCTGCGCAGTTCAAGGTTGTCGGCCCCCGGCCCAAAGGCCTGCCCGCCTGTGTGCAGGGCCTTGGCATGTGGGCCCTGCTGCTGACGGTTGCTTCCGGCCTGTGGTGGTTTGACAACTGGAGCAACCACCGCTCATTGCTGACGGCCTACAGCGTGCACAAGTTTTTTGCCTGGTCCCTGGCCCTGTATCTGGTTGGGCACGGCGGCATGGCTCTGGCCCATTTTGCCATATGGCAAAAAAAGACCGCGCCGAAAAAATAGCGCCTTTTTGTTGCGGCTGTTGATTTACAAGCCCGGCATGTTTTTGGACATGCCGGGCTTGCTGCATTTGTACGGCATGTACGGGAGGTGTTATTTTGCAGTAATAGCCTTGAATAAAATGTTTTTTTTGCTTTTTACACAGGTAAAAATATTTATAACACAGCTATTTTGCAGGATTTATTTTTTCATTTTTATACCAGTTGGCCCCTCTGATTTTATAAAACCCGCGCCAGCCGGGCGTTGGGCATGACTGAACCAGTTCAGTCTTACAGAAATCATCGCCCGCGCTATGCTCTCCTCAAACCGCGCAGTTTCACAACTGCGCAAACAGGAGGGCATATGGCAACTACCGGTAAAAGCAATGGACATCTGGGCATCAGTCATCCTTTCGGGGCCAGGCACGGCACGCCTGTGGCGGGTCAGGGGAACGAACGGACGCAGCAGTCACTGGCGGACAGAATGTACGGGGCGAAAAAAGACCCGCTGACACAGCCCTTGCCCGTGTCGCCGGACGCGCCGCTGCAAGAGCGCATGTACGCTGAAAGCATGTCCGACGTAGTGGCGCGGCATGCCGCGAAAACGCATGACCTGAAGCCCTTTCGGTTAAACCCCGAAGCGGAGATTCCCTACTATCAGATGGGGGTGCGGCCGTTGGATTTGGGGGACTGGGGTAAAGAAAAGTATGGAAAAGGAGTAGGGAGGGACAAGCAACAACACTACGAGCATATGCAGTTTGTGGGCAGCGACGGCAGCAATTTCGGTTTGTCCAAGGGAGAGGGCTTGCTTGTGGAGGATATGAAAACGCTTTTCACCTATGAAGTCGAAGCGCCCAAATACAGAAAAGAATATGTTGACCGCGCCAGACAGGCTCTTGATGCGGAGTGGAATAAGCAACTGACAGAAGCATATCAGGCGATGGATTTCGAAGTGCAACGATACAATATAAGAACATATAACTGCCAACACTATTTTGCTGCAATTATGCAAAAAGCACAGGAATATGAGACCATAGATAAACCCCTGGTGCTTCCTTAGCTGTCTGGTGCAGGGCGGATATTTTCCGCCCTGCACCAAACGTTGCCTCACATGCCGAAAATGAAAAGCAGCAGGGTGAAAATAGTGGGCTCAAGAACAAGCACCAGAAAGAAGACGCAGAGGGGAATCTTTACTAACGCGGCATAGCCGCCCATACGGTCGAAAAAAAACAGGGAAAAAGGCAGAGCCATCAGGGCCGACTTGAAGGCTGTGACGAGGTCCCACAGGTAGCTACGGTCCATATGCTCAAGGTGCAGCATACTCTGTATCTGTGCTATTTCATTGAGTGTTGGAGTTGCGGTAAAGAAGGTCGCAACGGCCAGACAGTATATGGGCCAGGAAGTGGCAAGGCCAAAGCCGCGTATAAAAATCAGGCAGCCTGCAAGGCCGTACAGGCTGGAAAAGAGCATGTATGGTTCACAGATGGCGGCCATAACCAGTACGTTGAGCATTGCAATAAGGCACAGGGGCCATGCGCCGCGTATGAAGGCCCTTGCTGATGCGTCCACACCTTCCAGCGTCATAATCCCCCCTTATTGCGGTAGTTCGCTTTGATGCGGTACTTTTATGGCAACCTTGTTTCCTTGCCACAATTGTTAGCATTACTGTGCTGTAATTCTACAAAAAACACAAGAATGCGAAGCCGCCAGCAAATCGCTGGTGCTTCCGTAGCTGATCTGCTGAAGGGCGGAAAAACAGACGTTGCCTCACATGCCGAACATCGCGAGCAACAGAATTAAAAGGGTAGGTGCGAGAACAAGTACCAGAAAGAAGACGCAGAGGGGAATCTTCAGCAAAGCGACATAGCCGCCCATGCGGTCGAAAAAGAACAGGGAAAAAGGCAGGGCCATCAGCGCCGACTTGAAGGCGGTGACGAGGTCCCACAGGTAGATATGGTCCATATGCTCAAGACGTAGCATACTCTGTATCTGTGTTATTTCATTGGGTGAAGGGTCTGCGCTAAGAAAGGCCGCAAAGGCCAGGCAGTATATGGGCAAGGAGGTGGCAAGGCCGAAGCCGCGCACAAAAATCAGGCAGCCTGCAAGGCCGTACAGGATGGAAAAGAGCATGTATGAGCCACAGATGATGCCCATTGCCAGCAAGCTGAGCATGGCGATAAGGCACAGGGGCCATGCGCCGCGTATGAAGGCTCTTGCTGATGCGTCCACACCTTCCAGCGTCATAATCCCCCCTTATTGCGGTAGTTCGCTTTGATGCGGTACTTTTATGGCAACCTTGTTTCCTTGCCACAATTGTTAGCATTACTGTGCTGTAATTCTACAAAAAACACAAGAATGCGAAACCGCCAGCAAATCACTGGTGCTTCCGTTCACTGGTGCTTCCGTAGTTGATCTGCTGAAGGGCGGAAAATATCCGCCCTTCAGCGGGCGTCGCCTCACATGCCGAAAATGAAAAGCAGTAACGTCAAAATAGTGGGAGCGAGAACAAGTACCAGAAAGAAGACGCAGAGGGGAATCTTCAGCAAAGAGGCATAGCCATCCCTGCCGCAGCTACCGGCCTTTGGCGGCGGGCGTCAGCAACGAATCCAGTGTATTCGTTTCCTCATGTTCGGGTTTACCCTCCTGAAGCAGGCGCACATAGACCTCGGCTTCACCTGATCCTGGCAGGGATACGGCGAATACTGCCACGGTTCGCGTTGAGGTCGGCGTAGAACCCGTGCGCATGATGCTGTCGTCCGGCCCGGCAGCGTGATCGCGGGTGAAGGCCAGCAGGCTGTCAAAGGTGTAGGGTTTGGGGCTGCTTTGCAGCAGATGGGCAATGCGCGCGTACCGAGCGGTGCTGCTTTCGCCAAGTTTTCTGTTGAAGCGTTGCAGGGCCGGTTCAAGATAGTGGTTCGTATGGTACAGCACTCCGTTGGTCTGCGTGCGCCAGGCCACCATTCCTTCCAGTCCGATTTCAACAACCGCTATTTTATCCCTGTCCGCCAGCATCAGAAAGAGCGGCCCGCGAAACCGGGACTGGTCCAGAGCTCTGGCTTCATCCACCGAGGCGCAAAGGGTGAGTATCTGGGCCATAAGCTTTCGGTTGGCTGTGGACGCCTGCCTGTCTCTGCGTGGAAGGCTGCTCGCCGCCGCGCTGATAACCGTAAGCCCCTTTTCATTGACCCCCGCCACCGGGCGGTCGATCTCCACCTGCACGCCGGCGCTTTTTGAGGCCTCACGTGTGGCCATGAGCGCCGCGTAGGCATACCCGCCCGCTGGTCTGAAAGTTTCGATGCGCTGGCTTTCCCCCGGCGTCCAGTCTCTGTTTTTTACGATGATGGCGCCGCCTCCCTGGACGGCGTCTCCGGCTGCGGCCCACAGGGTGCAGGCCCGCGCAGTGGGCGCGGCAAGCAGAAAACACACCAGAACTGACATCAGGGGCTGGAGGATGATCCGTAATGGATTGCGGGGCATGGTGGGCATTCTCCTGTGTTTGGTCGTAGCGGCCCGGACTGGTTTTCATCAAGGCGTACAGGCGGCATGGCGGAAAAGGGGCTCGCGGTACAGGTCTTTTCACATTGCCAGTGGTCTGCGGCAGCGTGGTCGTGCGGCGGCATGGTCTGGCATCTGCGGGGCGGGCGCTTGACAGATAAACATTGTGCAGTGTGACGCCGTGAAGACGCTGCTGGAGTCCACGCCTCAACACAGTAACCACTTTGCACTCTACCAAAACGCCATAAGAGTTTTAGGGGGTGGGGGCGTGGGGGAGGAGACCCTTTTGCAAAAGGGTCCCTCCCCCACAAAATACAAAAAATACCTGCGAAAAACGCATATTCTAACTATTCTGCGCTAATGCGGGGAGGGCGTCAAACGCAAGCGGGCCGCCCCGGGTGGGGCGGCCC
Organism: Desulfovibrio sp. MES5; assembly: GCF_002237645.1. Taxonomy (GTDB): domain Bacteria; phylum Desulfobacterota; class Desulfovibrionia; order Desulfovibrionales; family Desulfovibrionaceae; genus Desulfovibrio. The sequence goes on along the minus strand of NZ_MJUZ01000052.1, from coordinate 35,901 downwards.
GCTCTTGTCAGCAATCAGGAAATCCTGATCTAGGGCAGATTAACTTTGAAATGCTTCACATTTCAAAGTTTTCATTCAGCCGAAAGATACGATTTTCGGCTGAATCCGCGCCACATTGTGGCGCGCTGCACTTTTGTGCAGCGTTAGAGCATTTGCACTTTTTCAAAGTTAAAATGCTCTAGAAGTCTTCATCTTCCTTGAGTTCCGGCGGCACGGCCACAACAGAGGTGATAATGCGGCGGCGGGCCGGGGCGGCCGGGGCGGCCTCGGCTGCGGCGCGGCGCTGCGGCGGTTCGGGCAGAGCATTGTACAGGGCCCAGAAAGCCGGGTACAGGCCCGTCATGACGCCGGGGTTGCCAAGTTTCTGATGCTGCTTGGCGCAGGCCGCAAGGGCAAAGGCCATGGCCCAGACAGGAGAGGGGGCGTTCCAGCCCGCCTTGACGCCAGATTGTTCATTTTTACACAATCTGCCCTCATTATTCTGTTCCAGACCAAGGGCGTGGAGGAAACTTTCCACTTCATGCACGTCCGTCCCCTGCGAAAGCGCGGGCAGGCTGACCTGCGCGCCGCGCAGAGCGGCACAGGCTGCAAGGCCAAGGGCCAGCGGAGCCCAGTCTGAAGGCAGGCTTCCGGGCAGGGAGGCAAGAGAGAAGTTCTTGAGGGGGGCCGCGCTGCTGGCGGTCACTTCTGCGCCTTCCGCACCATTTTTCTGGCGCAGGTCAAGGCCCAGGCCGTGCAGAAGGTCCCAGCCTGCCTCGGCTGCGGGGCACTGGGGCCAGCGGCCGGCAAGGCGGGTTTCGCCGCCCATGGCCAGGGGCAGGGACAGCAAAAAGAGCGCCAGCTCAGGCTCCATAGGCAGGTCGGGCAGAGCGGGAATTTCCAGCTTGGTGGGATGAATGCGCACCACGCCGCCGTCCACGCTCACCTCGGCTCCTGCGGCCCGAAGTATGGGCAGGGTGCGGGCAAAAATGGTCTTCTGGGCGGGGTGCCCCGTCAAATCCATCATAAGGCTGTGTTCGTAGCCCGGCGCTGCCAGCAGTATGCCCTCGGCCAGTTCTGCGGGCGTATCGGCGGGCATGACCACCGCATCGGGGATAATGCCGGAGCACTCCAGACGGGCGGGCAGTCCGTCGCTTTTGGGCACCACGTGCACAAGGCGCGCGCCCATGGCGGGCAGAAAATGGCGCACTGCGGAAAGGTCGGCCAGCTTCAGGCTTGTTTCGCCCATGAATTTTGCGCGCGAGGGACGCCCCAGGTAGTGCCCCAGCAGCAAAAAGAAGTTCCATGCGCTGTCGCCTACGTACAGCACCTTGTCGGGCGCGCTCACAGGCACGGAGGGCCGCGCGGTGACGCCGTCGTCCTCACGGGTAAGGGAGGCCCCGATCTGGATGAGCATCTTTACGCAGTCCACGATAGGGTCGTTCATGAGGCAGGGGCTTACGCGCGTGGGCTGGCCCGTGGCAGCGGCCAGCATAAGCCACGCGCGGGTGGCGCGGCAGGCCAGGGGGGCCTGCATGCGCAGCCGAACGGGCTTTGCAGGCGGGGCGAGGTTGAAGGCAATGCGCTTGTCCGGCCCTTCCTGCACGGCGGAGCCTTCGCCCGTGCGGCCTTCGGCTGAGTCCTGGCCCTCGCCGCTTTCAGAGGAGCGTTCGCTCACGGGGCGGGGCAGAAATTCCACTTCCTGCATCAGAGAAAAAAAATGTCCCGAAAGGCGGGCGTCGCGGCTGATGCGGGCCACTGCGCCTTCCCACGATTCGCGCAGCTGTTTTTCTTCGGCGGAGTCAAGATGCGACTTGTCGCCGCGCATGCGCGCCAGAATGTTATGGCGGCGCAGCAAAAGGCGCAGAATGTCGCGGTCGATTTCGCAAACAGTTTCGCGCAGGGGGCGGCGCACAGGCGCGTCATCACGGCCGCGTGCATCGCGTGAATCACGGGCATCCCGGGGGGGACGTGGCCCGCGTGCGTCACGGGCATCGCGTGCGTCACGAGGAGTGCGGGAACCGCGAGAGTCGCGGGCGTCGCGGGCATCGCGGGCGTCTCGAAAAGGGCGGGGGCCGCGTGAATCGTTGGAATGGTCAGTCATGCTCTTTCCTGTGGGAAAAATGGAAGGGATATGGCAAATGCTTGTACGTTGTATGGAATAACAGAGGGTTGGCAGAAATATGTAACAATTTAGTGTCACAGTCTTCCTTTCTCTGCGCATGCGTGTTAGCTTGAAATGGCTTCTCTTGCAAGGGTCGGCTCGCGAGGACTCTGCGGGGGATGGTTGGATACGGGGATTAGATTTTTTTTCACAAGACGGTTAACATGCTTGAATTTAAGAAGAATTGTGGTTTGGCGCTGTGGACTTTCCACGAATTTTTGCAGAGGGGGCTTGACTCGGACGCTAAGTGCTTGTTACTAATTGCGCAAGCCATTCGCCCAACGTTTGTTGCGAAAGCGCTCGGCTAACCCCGGCGTGTCGGAATCTGCCGCCACGCCACGCCGAACCCGGTGGGTTTTCAAACACTTTTAAAGAGTTGGAGGATACGTATGCCGACTTATGTCGATCCGTCCAAATGTGACGGCTGCAAGGGTGGCGAAAAGACGGCCTGCATGTACATTTGCCCCAACGACCTCATGATCCTCGATGCAGAGGAAATGAAGGCCTACAACCAGGAACCCGATGCCTGCTGGGAATGCTATTCCTGCGTGAAGATCTGCCCCCAGGGCGCCATTACGGCTCGCCCCTACGCTGACTTCGCTCCCATGGGCGGAACCTGTATCCCCATGCGCTCGGCCGACTCGATCATGTGGACGGTTCAGTTCCGGAACGGCAATGTCAAGCGTTTCAAGTTCCCCATTCGCACCACGCCGGAAGGTTCCATCAAGCCTTTTGAAGGTCACCCCGAAGGCGCCAACATTGAAGACGAACTGCTCTTCACCGAAACTGCCCTGGTTGCCCCCAAGGAAGCTCTCGGCAAGAAGTTCGAAATGTTGGAAGCCGATAAGGCTCTTACTTGCATGGAACTCGGCCGCTAGGCTTTTGCAACCGCTAGTGCGATAAGGAGATACCATTATGCCTATGATTCCCGTCAAGGAAGCGACCAAGGGCGTAGCCATTGCCGAACCCGAAGTGAAAGAACATGCGGTTGACCTGCTCATCGTGGGCGGCGGCATGGGTTCCTGCGGCACCGCTTTTGAAGCAGTGCGCTGGGGCGACAAGCATGGCCTGAAAATTATGCTTTGCGACAAGGCTTCCCTCGAGCGTTCCGGCGCCGTGGCCCAGGGCCTTTCCGCCATCAACACCTACCTGGGTGACAACAGCGCCGACGACTACGTGCGCATGGTCCGCACCGACCTTATGGGTCTGGTCCGCGAAGACCTTATCTTCGACTGCGGCCGTCACGTTGACGACTCCGTGCATCTGTTCGAAGATTGGGGCCTGCCCTGCTGGATCAAGGGTGAAGACGGCCACAACATGAACGGCGCCGCCGCCAAGGCCGCCGGCAAGAGCCTGCGTAAGGGCGACGCCCCCGTGCGTTCCGGCCGCTGGCAGATCATGATCAACGGTGAATCCTACAAGTGCATCGTGGCCGAAGCCGCCAAGAATGCCCTGGGTGAAGACCGCATCATGGAACGCATCTTCATCGTGAAGCTGCTGCTCGACAAAAATACCCCCAACCGCATCGCCGGTGCCGTAGGCTTCAACCTGCGCGCCAACGAAGTGCACATTTTCAAAGCCAACACCATCATGGTGGCCGCTGGCGGCGCGGTGAACGTGTACCGTCCCCGCTCCACCGGTGAAGGCATGGGCCGCGCTTGGTATCCCGTGTGGAACTCCGGCTCCACCTACACCATGTGCGCTCAGGTTGGCGCTGAAATGACCATGATGGAAAACCGCTTCGTGCCCGCCCGCTTCAAGGACGGTTACGGCCCCGTGGGCGCGTGGTTCCTTCTGTTCAAGGCCAAAGCCACCAACAGCAAGGGCGAAGACTACTGCGTGACCAACCGTGCCATGCTGAAGCCCTACGAAGACCGCGGCTACGCCAAGGGCCATGTCATCCCGACCTGCCTGCGTAACCACATGATGCTTCGCGAAATGCGCGAAGGTCGCGGCCCCATCTACATGGACACCAAGACTGCCCTGCAGACCACCTTCGCCACTCTGAATGAAGAGCAGCAGAAGGAACTTGAGTCCGAAGCTTGGGAAGACTTCCTCGACATGTGCGTTGGCCAGGCCAACCTGTGGGCCTGCACCAATACCGCTCCTGAAGAACGCGGTTCCGAAATCATGCCCACCGAACCCTACCTGCTCGGCTCCCACTCCGGTTGCTGCGGCATCTGGGTGTCCGGTCCCGACGAAGCCTGGGTGCCCGAAGACTACAAAGTTCGCGCTTCCAACGGCAAAGTCTACAACCGCATGACCACCGTTGAAGGTCTGTTCACCTGCGCCGACGGCGTGGGCGCTTCCGGCCACAAGTTCTCTTCCGGTTCCCATGCTGAAGGCCGCATCGCCGGCAAGCAGATGGTGCGCTGGTGCCTTGACCACAAGGACTTCAAGCCCGAGTTCAAGGAAACCGCCGACGAACTGAAGAAGCTGATCTACCGTCCTTACTACAACTTCCTTGCTGGCAAGGGCGCCTCCACCGACCCCGTGGTCAACCCCAACTACATCACGCCCAAGAACTTCATGATGCGTCTTGTGAAGTGCACCGACGAATACGGCGGCGGCGTGAGCACCTACTACACCACCTCCAAGGCTCTGCTCGACACGGGCTTCAACCTGCTTGGCATGATGGAAGAAGACTCCCTCAAGCTGGCCTCCCGTGACCTGCACGAACTGCTGCGCTGCTGGGAAAACTACCATCGCCTGTGGACGGTGCGCCTGCACATGCAGCACATCTCCTTCCGCGAAGAATCCCGTTATCCCGGCTTCTACTATCGTGCGGACTTCATGGCCCTGGACGACACCAAGTGGAAGTGCTTCGTGAACTCCAAGTACGATCCCGCCACTGGCGAGACCAAGATCTTCAAGAAGCCCTATTACCAGATCATCCCCGACTAGTCGGCGGCATTGCAGCACTAAAGGGGCGGCCGTAAGGCCGCCCCCTTGGCTGTACGCATGTTCAGTCAAGGGTTGCGCGAAGAAACACAGAGAGCGTGAAGTCAGGGCAGCCGCCGCTGAAGCAGCGGCAATGGCCCGACCCAGGCAGGCAGCCCGGATGCCAAACCAACTGCTTCATGGCATGTTTGGTCCTCACGCTCCCCGCTGGACGGCAGACCGTCGGCGGGAGTTTTTGCCGGTTATGGGGAGGCAGTGTCTTAAGGGCGCGTGAACGGCTCAGGATCATCGCACTCAGGCAGGGCGATTGATTGTCGGCAGCCGGTTGAGAGCCGGAGCCCGTAAAGACAGGCCGGATGCGGCCACCCTTTTTTCCGCGGCGGAAGCCCGTTGGCGCTTCTTTAGCCGCTATGCAACAACGCAGGAGGATATCCAGGATGTCCAATGCCATTCTCGTCGTGGGCGGCGGCTTTGCAGGCCTTACAGCCGCCATTGAAGCGGCGGAACTGGGCCACGACGTCTATATCGTCGAAAAGTCGCCCTGGCTCGGGGGCCGCGTGGCTCAGCTCAACAAATATTTCCCAAAACTCTGTCCTCCCTCCTGCGGCCTGGAAATTCAGTTCCAGCGTATCAGGAAAAATCCCCGTGTGAAGTTCTTTACCCAGGCTGAAGTCGTCGGCTTTCGCGGGGTCAAGGGCGACTACACCGTGAAGGTGCGCATCGAACCGCGCCACACGGCGCCCCACAATGTGGATTTCAGCCTGCTGGCTTCCAGTCTGGACGGTGAAACCCCCAGCGAATTTGACCTTGGCCTTTCCAAGCGCAAGGCCCTCTTCAAGGCCATGCCCTTTGCCTTCCCCAGCCGTTACACGCTGGATCTGAAGGGTCTTTCCAAGGCCGACGCGGCCCGCGTTGCGGGCAACCAGTTTCTGGACGTGAATGAAGAGCCTCGCGAAATCGAGCTCAGCGTGGGCGCGGTGGTCGTCGCCACCGGCTGGAAGCCCTATGACGTGACCCGCCTCACCAACCTTGGCGCCGGCGCCGTGAAAAACTGCATTTCCAACATGCAGCTTGAGCGCCTTGCCGCCCCCAGCGGGCCCACCGGCGGGCGCATCGTGCGTCCCACTGACGGGCGCAGGCCGCACCATGTGGCCTTTGTGCAGTGTGCGGGTTCGCGCGACCAGAACCACCTGAACTACTGTTCCTACATCTGCTGTATGGCCACGCTCAAGCAGTGCCAGTATCTGGCCGAGCAAAGCCCTGAAACGCAGATCACGGTGTACTACATCGACCTGCGCGCTCCTGGCCGCTACGTGAAGGTGCTTGAAAAGGTCAAGGCCATGCCCAATGTGCATTTTGTCAAGGGCAAAGTGGCTGACGCCGTGCAGGCCGAAGGCGACAAGGTTCGCCTGACTGCTGAAGACGCCGTGAGCGGTGAAAAACTCACCCTTGATTATGACCTTGTTGTACTGGCCACGGGCATGCAGCCCTCGCTGGCCGGTGAAGATGCGCCTCTGCCCCTGCCTCTTGACGAAGAAGGCTTTGTGGCGGGCGGTGAAGAGGCCGGTATTTTTGCAGCCGGTTGCGCACGCATGCCTCTGGATGTGATGCGCTCGGCTCAGTCCGGCACAGCCGCCGCCCTGAAGGCGGTACAAACGGTGAAAGGGAGGTAGGCGGCATGGCCGGTAAGATTGGCGTCTATTTTGACCAGCAGAATATCGGCGGCGGCCTCGACGTAGAGGCGCTTGCCGCCCAAACCGCGGAAAAGTGGGGCGATCTCACTGCCGTGGTCAAGGTCGTTCCTGTGCTGGCAGTGGCCCTGGATGAAATCAAGGCCGACATCGAGGCCCAGGGCCTTGACGGCGTGCTGCTTTGCGGCTCTTCGCCGCGTGTGGACGGCGAACTCTATCGCCTGCCCGTGCTGGTCGAGCACGTGAACCTGCGCGAACAATGCGTGCAGGCATACAAAAATCCCGACAGAAGCCCTGTGGACACAACCAGCGGCGCGCCGGAACTGTTGCAGCTCATGGCCCGTGACTACGTGAACATGGGCGTGGTGAAACTGCAGAAGAGCGAAGCTCCCGAAGCCGCTTCGGTGCCGGGCGTACAGCGCATTCTGGTTATTGGCGGCGGCTGGACCGGCCTTACGGCGGCCCTTGAAGCTGCGGCCACCGGCTATGAAGTGGTGCTGGTGGAAAAGAGCGACAAGCTCGGCGGCGCGGCCAACAACATTCCCATGGCCTCACCTCTGGCTTCTCCCTGGGAAAACAAGCAGCCCACCAACCTCGTGGCCAAGGTCAGCGAGGCCATGGGCAGCCCCAAGATCAAGATTTACACAAGCGCCCAGATGCAGAAGCTGGAAGGCCAGCCGGGCGAATTCAAGGCCGCCATCGCCACAGCCTCCGGCACGGTGGAAGTGGAAGTGGGCGCAGTTGTGCTGGCCACGGGCTGGGTGGCCCTGGACCAGAAGTTCCTCGCGCCCATGGGCCTTGGCAAAAGCCCCATGGTGGTGGACGCCGCCACCTTTGGCAAGATGCTGGTCGCCGACCAGGTCAAGGCCAACCGCATAGCCTTTGTGCTTGATACCACCATGGCTGAAAAGGCCGTGACCGAAGCTGTGGAAGGCTGCCCCCTTGATGGGGAAGCCCCGGCTGAAGCCCCCGCCGCAGCTCCCGCCGCCGAAGGCGAAGAAGTCTTTGTGAAAGAAGACCTCGAAAGCATCCGCCATCTGGCGTACTCCAACGCCGTCAACAGCGTGGGCATGCTGCGTCTGGCCAACACCGTCTGTGAAAAGACCGACGACGCCTGCCAGACCTTCATCCTTTACAAGGACATGACCGTTCCCGGCATTCTGGAGCGCTTCTACAAGAAGATGCAGGAACGCCTGGGCGTCATGATGACCAAGGCCGACGTCACGGATATCCGCGAAGCTGGCAACCACATGGTCGTGGAGTGCAAAAACACCCTGCTGGGCATGGACTTTGACCTTGATGTGGACATGGTTGTTCTGCCTACGGGCCTTGTGCCCACCACGGCCAAGGACGTGACCATCCATTTCGATTATCGCCAGGGTCCGGATTTTCCCGATCTGGCGCTGTTTGACGGTTTTGCCGACTCAAACTACATCTGCTTCCCCTACGAAACGCGCCGCACCGGCGTGTACGCGGCAGGCTGCGTGCGTCAGCCCCTGACCATGGACGCCTGCGAAGAAGACGCCAAGGGCGCGGTGCTCAAAGCCGTGCAGTGCATTGAGGCGTCAAGCCACGGCGTGGCCGTGCACCCGCGTTCGGGCGACCTGTCCTACCCGCTGTTCAACATGGTCCGCTGCACCCAGTGCAAGCGCTGCACCGAGGAATGTCCCTTCGGCGCGCTGGACGATGATGAAAAGGGTACGCCCAGGCTCAACCCCACGCGCTGCCGCCGCTGCGGCACCTGTTTTGGCGCATGCCCCGAGCGCGTCATCTCCTTCGCGAACTACAATATTGACCAGATCGGCTCTATGATCCGTGAAGTGCAGGTGCCCAAGGACTTCAAGAAAGACGGCCCCCGCGTGCTGATCCTGGCTTGCGAAAACGACGCCTACCCCGCCCTGGATATGGCCGGTGAGCGCCACAAGCCCTGGAGCCCCTACTGCCGCATCATTCCCGTGCGCTGCCTCGGTTCGGTGAACGCCATTTGGGTGTCCGACGCCATGAGCAAAGGCTATGACGGCGTGATGCTGCTGGGCTGCAAATATGGTGACGATTACCAGTGCCACTTTGTGAAAGGCTCCGAAATCTGCGCCAAGCGCAAGGACAACATAGCCGAGACTCTCAACCGTCTGGGCGTGCAGCCTGAACGGGTGGAACTGCTTGAAGTGGCCATTGATGAATACGACAAGGTTCCCAACCTGATCGACGGTTTTGTGGACCGCATCATGGCAATGGGCCCCAACCCGTTCAAGGGCATGTAGGAGGAAGGCAGCAATGGCACAAATTACAATCAAACCTGACCTGGAGTTTGCCAGGGCGCTGGAAGAGGCGGGGGGCGAGTCCCTCAAGAAGTGCTACCAGTGCGCCACGTGTTCCGTGGCCTGCCCCCTGGCTCCTGCCAATGCGCCCTATCCGCGCAAAGAAATGGTGTGGGCCTCCTGGGGCCTCAAGGACAAACTGCGCGCTGATATAGACCTGTGGCTCTGCCACAACTGCGGCAACTGCTCCGACCTGTGTCCGCGCGGCGCCAAGCCCGCAGACCTCATGGGCGCGGCACGCAACGTCATCTATAAAGATCTGACTGAGCCCTCCATCGTGGGCAAGTGGATGAGCAAGCCCTCCGGCCTGCCCATTCTCTTCGCCATCCCTGCGGTGCTCTGGCTTGTGGTGTGGTGGATCCGCGCCGGTTTCAACGGCGGGCAGTGGTTCCCCCGCGCCGCCGACGGCCGTATCGTCTTCGGTCAGATATTCTACGGCGACTATACCATTGACCCCATCTTCATGCTGACCTTCTTCACCGCGCTGTTCATACTGGCGCGGGGGGCCATGAAGTTATGGGCGCAATTCAAGCCTGAAGGCTCGATGACCGTTATCGGCAAGACCAAATGCTGGGTATGGCATCTGTGGGACGTGCTGTGGGATGAAATCATCACCCACCGCAAGTTCGACGATTGCGAAGACGGCCCCGTCACCGGCAAGGAAACGCCCAGCCGTAAAAACGGTCACTTCCTTCTGGTGTGGAGCTTCGCCATCCTGGCCTTTGTGACGGCTGTGGTGGCTTTGGGCCACTGGGGCGGCAAGGTCATTCCGCTCATCAAGATTGAAACGCCCATGCCGCTGACCTTCCCGGTGAAGATTCTGGCCAACATCGGCGCGTTCATGCTGCTGCTGGGCCTGGGCCTGCTGACGGTTCGCCGTCTGCGTCTGAATCCCAAGTTCCAGGGCTCAAGCTGGTACGACTGGTACCTGCTGGGCATCATATGGGTAATCGCGCTCACGGGCGTGATGGCTCAGGGCTTCCGCCTGGCGGACGCCATTGTGCCTGCCTTCGTCGTGTATTACCTGCACCTGGTATGTGTATGGATGCTTTTCGCCTACCTGCCCTGGTCCAAGCTCGGGCATATTTTATACCGCACTGTGGCGCTGCTGTACGCCCGCATGTACGGCAGGAGCTAGCTGACGGACCCCGGCTGGCTCTCATGCCAGCCGGGGCGACGCCAAAGTTTGGACTGTTGGAACAGAGTTTTCATGAATAAAAATACGATCTCCGAGGAGGAGGCCGCCATGTCCGATACATCTCGCAAAGTTTTTCCTGTGGAGTCCGTGCTTGCCCTGGTGGTGGGCAAGGATGGCGTGGACGTAAAGGAAATCGCCGGTTTTGTGGCCGGGCGCACCGTTGTCTGTGACACTTGCGCCAAGGCCGTGGGCCCCTTCGCCGCCACCTGGCTGGCCCGTTGCTTCCCCAAGTTTCTGGAACTGGAATGGAAAGAAGGCCAGTCCTGGGACGCCTTTGTGAGCAACGGCAGAAGCCTGCTTGGCGACAACGTTTCCCTCCCCGCCATGGACGGTCACACCAAGGCCATGGTAGACAAGGTGCTGGACTTCCTCAGCGAAGTCTATGACAGCATGGTTGCCCAGACTTCCGCCGCCACGGCCCTTGAAGAGCGCGTGCGCGCCCTTGAGCCCACGGAAGCCCGAGCCGAAGCCCTGTCCAAGAAGGTTGACGAACTGGAAGCCAAGATCAAGACCCTGAACGCCGATATCGGCGGCCTGCGCCGTCAGACGGCCGAATACCAGGGCAAGATCGCCGTCAACCACGACGACCTGCTCATGAATATCAAAGACGCCATCAAGGACGGCCTTAAGGGCATGGTCATGGCTGGCGGCGCTGGCGCGGCCCTGGCCGCCTCCGGCGACGAAGCCGTGGCTGAAGCTCTTGACGAAAACGCCGTGCCCGATGATTTCGGCTTCGGTGCTTCCGGCGCGAGTTCTGACGGTTTCGGCTTCTAGGTCAGAGCTTTTTTGAGTGAAGAGTTCTGTGGGGTAGAGAGCTCTGTGGGGGAGGGACCCTTTTGTAAAAGGGTCCCTCCCCCACGCCCCCACCCCTAGACAGTGCCGCCACGAGCGCCTTTCCAGTTATTTCTGCGTCGAACTTCGCCTTTTATTCCGGTCGAGTGCCATCAGAGTACACTCCCTGCATAAAAGGCTCGTTCTCCTTGATATGACAGGAAATTCATCTCGTGCGACCCTGTCTAAAGCATCCTCAATGCTTCCAAGACTCCCACATCCGTCGGAGCAATCTCAAAGTGAAATTACTCTAAACTTTTATCTTGGTTTATGCTGTTGCTGCACGCTCCCTGACCTGACGGAGGCGTCGCAATAGCAGCCAGTTTTTATGCGTAAAGAGGCCCGCACTTCTTCGAAGTGCGGGCCTCTTGCTGTAATGTAGGCAGCAGCGCCGAAAATTGTAAGCCTTTCGCGGCTTCGGAACGCTGGAGCGATCGGCTTTCGTGAAGTTGGGCCGGGGGACTCTTTCAGTGAAGCTGACTTTCTTTGAAATCGCGTGACGCTGGAAGACGCGACCGCTGAAAATTTGCTTCAGCCACGGCCATCTTTCAGCGTTGACTCATTTGCAAATAAAAGTTTTGGGTGGAGGGGGCGTGGGGGAGGGACCCTTTTACAAAAGGGTCCCTCCCCCACAGAGCATTTTCTCCCCCAACAGCGATTTCATATCACCAGCGTTCAGGCATAGAGTGCGGCGGGAGGCCGTTTTCCGGCTGATCGGCCAGCTTGTCGCGCAAGGCGCGAATGACTGTGCGGGCGCTGGCCAGTTCCTGCTCCACGGCGTCAAGTTGGCCTTGCTGGGCCATAAGGGCCGCGTCGAGTTTTTCAATGCGTTCTTCCTGAAAAAAAGTCAGTTCTTCAAGACGGGTAAGGCGGTCTTCAATGCTGTGTGACATAGGTCCTCCTGCTGTCAGGCGCGGCGTCCGGGTGCCGGAAGCCTGCGGCTGTCCGCCCCGTGTTCTTTATGGCGGTTGCCCTGTCTGCCGGGCTTGTGCCCTGTCTTTTCCGGGGGCCTCGACTGGGTCGCGTCCGCGTCATGCCGGATATCGGACCGGGCGTCACGTCGGGTATCGGGCCGGGCATCACGACCTTGCCTGCCGCTCGGCGCGTGGCGACGGGCATTTGCATCGACTTTGCGGGCATGCCCTTCATTGCCGCGTCGCGGGCGGTTGCCGTCCTCGTCCCCCGGTTTTCTGCCTGGCATGAGCAGACCGTGCTGGCGCAGGCGCTGGGCGTCGGTCCGGGCCACATAGATGTCTTCCCCGGCCTCATTTTTGCCGCAATAAAACATGGCCGTGGCGATGGTGCCGGGCGTAGGGATAAAGCACTGGGTCTGGCGTGGGTTCCAGTTGCGCTGGCGCAGCCAGTTGGCGAGGGTGCGCATGTCGTCGTCCGTACAACCCGGGAAGCCGCTCATAAGGTAGGGGACAACGTACTGTTCGCGTCCTGCTGCCTTGCTCTGGCGCACAAAGCTGGCCAGAAAGGCTTCAAAGACTTCCAGAGGCGGCTTGCGCATGAGCGAGAGCACGCCGGTGGCGCAGTGTTCGGGCGCGACCTTGAGTTGCCCGCCCGTGAACTCGCCCGTGTAGGCCGCCAGGGCGGCGGCGTCACGCAGGGCAAGGTCGGCGCGAACGCCGCTGGCAACGCGCGCCTGTTTGACTTCGGGCAGGGCCGCAACCTTGCGCAGCAGCCCCACATGCCTGTTTTGCGGTGTTGTGAAAAACTTGCATACGGTAGGGTAACAGCAGCTTGCCCGACGGCAGCGGCTCTTGGCCGGCGCGTCTGCCGGGGCGTGGGCCGCGCTGTGCTGTTTGGAGCTTTGTTCCGTGGAGATGTCAGCGGATGGCGCATGCCCCTCGCGGGTGATTTCCGCGCGGTCAAGGGCGCAATAGCCCTGCCACATGTTGGCCGTGGGGCCGCCCACGTCTGAGATGGCTACTGGCCCCTTGCCTCGGGCCATGTTTTCCTGACCAAGTCTGCGGGCTTCATCCAGCACGGAATCTTCAGAACGGGAACTGATGCGACGACCCTGATGCAGGGCCAGCGAGCAGAAGGAGCAGCCGCCGCCGCAGCCGCGATGGCTGGTAATGCTGGTGCGCATCATTTCCGCCGCCGGGATGGCCTCCCTGTAGCTGGGGTGGGGCCGCCGGGTAAAGGGGATTTCGTACAGGGCATCCATTTCCTGCGTGGTCAGTGGTGGGGCCGGGCGGGCCAGCACTACGGCGCGGTCGCCAACGGGCTGAAAGGCCCAGGCGTCCAGCCTGTGCACCTGGCGCTCCAGTTCCTGCGTCATGGTCAGCAGTTTTACGGGATCAGCCAAAATTTTTTCGTGCGTGGGCAGGGGCACGCAGGGGGCCTGGGCCATTTCTGGCGGCAGATTGGCCGGGCGCGGGCCGTCGGCGGTCTGCTCCAGCTTGTCCAGCCAGGCCGTGCCGGGTATGCCGCGCAAATCTTCTCCGGCGTCCAGCCGTTGGGCGCATTCCAGGGTGGCGCGCTCGCCCATACCCCAGATGAGCAGGTCAGCCTTGGCGTCCATAAGAATGGGCTTGCGCAGCGAGTCTGTCCAAAAGTCGTAATGGCTTACGCGCCGCAGACTGCCCTCGATGCCGCCAAGCACCAGAGGCAGACCGGGAAAGGCCCGACGGGCCAGATTGGCGTATACCAGGCAAGCCCTGTTGGGGCGCGCGCCAGCTTGACCGCCAGGGGTGTAGGCGTCGTCATGGCGCTTTTTGCGAAAGGCCGTGTAGTGGGCCAGCAGGGAATCCAGCGCGCCAGCGCTGACGCCAGCGAACAGGCGGGGCCTGCCCATGACCAGCAGGTCGTCGGGGTTTTCCCACTGCGGCTGGGCCACAATGCCCGCACGGTAGCCGTGGTGGATCAGCCAGCGGGCCAGCAGAACGCTGCCGAACGAGGGGTGGTCCACGTAAGCGTCGCCGGTGACAAAGAGCACGTCCAGACTGTCCCAGTCAAGCGCGTGCATTTCAGCTGCGCTCATGGGTACAAAGAGGGGCTGTTCCTTATGGGGCAGCGGCCCGGTCAGAACGCCAGGCTGAGGCTCGGCCAGCGATCTGGACTGAGCCTTGGGCTTGGCCCCGGGCTGTGGCCCGGAAACAGAAGCGGCCCCGGCATTCGCAGTGGAACGCCGGGGCTCGGAAAAGGCCGGTCCAGAGCGCTTAGTTGCCATTGGGCGGCGTGACCAGCGGCAGTTCTGGGCTGCCGGGGTTAGGCATCATCGGGTTGCCAGGAACGGTGGGCATGGGGCCATTATTCATGGTGTTGGGACGCATGCCGGAAGAGTGGTCCTTCATAAAGGCATTCCATTCGTCAACGGAAATGAAGCCGTCGCCGTCCTTGTCTATGGCCACAAAGGCTTCTTCCCTCATGTTGGGAAAGAGCGCCTTGAATTCTTCACGGCTGACCTTGCCGTCTTTATTGGTATCCATCTGGCTGAACTTGTCGCCCATGCCGCCGCCTTCGCCGCCGCCCATGCCGGGCATGGCGTGGACGGGGGATGCCATAAGAATGAGGGCCGCCAGAAGAGGAAGCAGAGATATTTTCAGTATGGCCGAAATGTCGGGCAAATCTAGGGTGCGCGTCATGCTGTACTCCTTGGAGGTTCTGAAGCCGCGCGGCCCCATGCCGGGCGGTGCTGTATGCTGGTTGCGCCGCCCTGCGGGCAGCGTGTAAATTTGAAATAAGTTCACAAATACCTTTGACAAGTGTTCCGTACTTCAGCTGTTTTGCCCATCCGCGTAGGCAGGTTTTCAAGCCTGCGTGTCACGGTGCGGTGCGCCTGCCCGGGCCGGGGACCCCGGCGGCAGGCCTGACGCCTCCCGGTACGTGGCGTCGGTCTGCGGCGTACTGCCTGGGCAGATCAGAATAGCGTACATTTGAAAGCAGGCATTTTCAACAGTTCGGCGTACCCATGGCCCGCCTGGGGCGCAGATGCAGGCGGCGCGCCTTGTATACGTAGGCATTGGGATAAGGCTGAAGCCGGGCCTGCGCGTCATGTCCGGCATCTGCCCACGTAGCCGTCGGGGCGTTGCAAACTGCCAACGCCCCAGGGACAGCGTAACGATGGAATGCTTCACATTTCAATTTGTCATTCTGCAAAAAAGCGGTTCTCGCTAGGATCACGTCATGTTGTGGTGCGCTACGCTCCCGCGCAGCGTAGAACATGTACCTTTTGCGATGGCAACATGCTCTAGTCGTGGTGGAAGTCTTCGCCCTGTTTTTCAATGCGGTCAATGCACAGAATCAGGTTGTCTGGCTCGCCTTTTTGGTGGTCGTCCGGGTAAAGCAGGGCGCCCATGTAGAAGATGGAATTGAGCCGCAGGGCCATGCGGGCGCTGGAGGAAAATTTTTCCAGAGCCATGGCCAGATTGAAGCGCAGTTCGCCGGGCAGAAATTCAAGCATGGGCTTGGCGTCTTCAGCCATGGTGGACAGCAGTTCGGCCTTCTGGCGCATGCAGGCATTGTGGTTGGGGGCGTCTCCATCATCAAGATATTGCAGGGCTTTTGCCTCGGCCTGCATCACCTGAGCGTGGCGTTGGCGCAGCCATTGGGTAAGCTGGGTCAGGGCCGGACTGGGGCAGTGTTCTTGATTCATGCTTCCTCCGTGTGCGTTGCCATTGCCGTGGCAGGGTAGGCGTTTTGGGGCACATATATGTCAGAACAGATCAGAGTAATGCTGAAATGCTCCACATTTCAATTTGTCATTCTGCCGGAATGTGATTTGCGGCGGAATCTGCGCCAGGTTGCGGCGGGCTGCACTCTTGTGCAGTAGTAGAGCATGCGATCTTTTTCAATGGTAAAATGCTCCGATACAAAAAAGCAGCAGAGCCAGCATACCCCTTTGTTCCGCCCCTGTATAGGAAGCCATGGCTTCTTGTGGGGCGGAGGGATGCTGGCTCCGCTTGGCTGTTATTGCCGGGACGCCGCGAAAGGTAGGACGACGGCCGGCAGTTGTACCTGTTGTTACGCGCCCAGATAGGCCGCCTTTATTTCAGGCGTGTCGGCCAGTTCCGCCGCCGTGCCCTGGGCCACGATGCCCCCTGTGTCCAGCACATACCCCCGGTCTGCCACTTGAAGGGCCAGACGGGCGTTCTGCTCCACAACGACAACGGTGAGTCCTTCGCTGTTGAGCTTTTTGAATGTGCGGAACATGTCGTACATGAGCAGGGGCGAAAGCCCCATGGAAGGTTCGTCCAGAAGAATGACCGAGCAGTCCGTCATGAGCGCCCGGCCAACGGCCAGCATCTGCTGTTCGCCGCCAGAGAGGGTGTCGCTGCGCTGGTGCATGCGCTCCTGGAGGCGGGGGAACAGGTCAAAAACCCTGTTCATGTCCTTTTCAATACCAGTGCCCTTGCGTGTCCATGTGGCGAGCTTGAGGTTTTCATGCACGGTGAGGTTGCCGAAAATGTGCCTGCCTTCGGGCACAAGGTCCATTTTCAGATGGGCCACCACGTTGTGCGCTTCGGTCTTGAGGATGGATTTGCCCTTGAAGCGGATGTCGCCGCTGAACACCGTGGGAGATTCCGGCGGCGCAAGCCGCATGATTGCCTTGAGCGTAGTGGACTTGCCCGCGCCGTTGGCCCCGATAAGCGTGACAATCTCGCCTTCGTTCACATTAAAGGAGATGCCGTGCAGGGCTTCAATCTTGCCGTATCCCGCGTAGAGATTTTCAACTTCCAGCAACATGTCGCCCCCTTACACGTTTTCGTCGCCCAGATATGCCTTGATGACATCCGGGTTGCTTTGGATTTCCTGTGGCGTGCCGCTGGCGATAATCTGCCCGAACTCCATCACGGTGATGTGCTGACAAAGCGACATGACCACCTTCATCTGGTGTTCGATCATCCAGATGGCGATTTTGAACTGGTCGTAAATCCAGCCGATGTGTTTGATCAGGCCGTCTACGTCCGAGGAGTTGAGCCCGGCCGCCGGTTCGTCCAGCAAGAGGAGCTTGGGGTCTGTGGAAAGGGCGCGGGCCAGCTCCACACGGCGTTGCAGGCCGTAGGGCAGGTTTTTGGGCATCTCCTCCGCCACGTCGCTGAGTTCCATTACTTCCAGAATATGGGAGGCCTTGTCTTTTACGCGTTTTTCTTCGCGGCCGTAGCGGCCCGTATTGAACCATGCGTCCAGCAGGCCATAGCCAAGGCGGCTGTATTGCGACACGCAGATATTGTCCAGAACCGTCATGTCGCTCCACAGGCGGATGTTCTGGAAGGTGCGGGCCATGCCCAGATTTGTGACCTCATGTGGCTCAAGTTTGGAATGGTACTTGTAGCCGTCAAAGATAATGCCGCCCTCGGTGGCATGATAAAATCCCGAAGCCAGGTTGAACACAGTAGTTTTGCCAGCGCCGTTGGGCCCGATAAGACCCGTCAGGCTGTTTTCCTCAATCCGTATGTTGAAGCATGACAGCGCTATAAGTCCGCCGAAGCGTTGCGTCACGTCGTTCATTTCAAGCAGTGCCAAGGTTTGCCCCCAGTATGTTGTCGGTCATCAAGGATTTTGTCCGTACAACCATGATTTGCCGCCGCCGGTTATTCTACGCGGGCGGTGGTGAGCAGTCTTTTCAGCCGGGGAAAGACCTGGGTAAGTTCGCGGTTGCCCAAAAGCCCTTCAGGACGGAACTGCATAAGCAGGATGAGGATAAGGGGAATAAGCACCCACTTCCATTCCTGGCTGATCATGAAGCTGTCGGGCACAAAGGGCAGGTTGTGCATGAGGTCGCTCAGGGCGGGCAGCGCAAAGCGCAGCACCTCGATGAGCAGGGTAAAGAGGATGGCCGCCATCACGGAGCCGGAAAGCGAGCCCATGCCGCCGAGATAAACCATAACCATGGCTTCCGTGGACTTCATGATGCCGAAACTGTTGGCGTAAATGGAGCTGAACATGTGGGCGTATACCGCGCCCGCCATGCCCGCGATGCCTGCCGAAACCATAAAGGCCACAAGTTTGACCTTCTTGGTGTTGACGCTCATGATTTCTGCGGCGACTTCGTTCTGGCAAACGGCGGGGATGCCTTTGCCCAGGGTGCTGTTGACCAGCCTGAAGAGCATCATGACAGACACCATAACAAGCAGCACGACCCAGATCATCATCCAGGGCACGTCGGCCACCCGTTCCATGGCGCGAACCGTGGCGCGCATGCCCGAAAGGCCGCGCGGGCCGCCCACAACGTCGATATTGATGATTACGGCGATGATGATGTAGTTGGCCGCGATGGTGATGATGGCCAGGTAGTCGTCACGAGTCTTGAACGAGGGCAGGGCCACCAGCAGGCCGAAAATGGCCGCCGCGCAGCCCGCCACCAGGACGATCAGGGGAAAGAGCAGCGGCGCCAGTTCGGGCGGCAGCAGCGGTGCGCCGAGCAGCTTGTTCTGCGTAAACAGGATGATGGAAATAAGGCCGCCCACGTAGGCCCCAACGCACATGAAGCCTGCGTGACCACAGGAAAACTCGCCCATGTAGCCGTTGACCAGGTTGAGGCTGGAGGCAAAGACGATGTTGATGCCCATAAATTTGAGTACTGAAAGCCAATAGCCGTCCAGCCACGCGAAGTGCTCGGCACAGATGAGCGCCACGCCGAGAATCAGGAACAGCAGGCAGTCGATCTTTTTCTGGCTGACGACACGTTTTATGGCATAACCGAAGCAGAGCAGGGCGAGGACCGCAAGTAATGTTTGCACAATGGTGAGCATCTCAGACTCCGGCTAGATTTTGGTCGTTTGGGGGGTTCCGAAAATGCCTGTGGGCCGCATCCACAGAATGAGCAGCAGGATGGTGAAGGAGAACAGGTCCATATAGGTTGAAGGCAGAAAAGCCACCACCATAATCTCCACAAACGCCAGCAAAAAGCCGCCCACAAATGCTCCACGTATGTCGCCAATGCCGCCCACCACGGCGGCGATAAAGGCTTTCCAGCCGATCATGGCCCCCATGTAGGGTTCAAGTGTGGGATAGCACATGGCAAAGAGCATGCCCCCCAGCCCGGCAATGCCTGAGCCGAGAATAAAGGTGACCACAATGACGCTGTCCAGCGGTATGCCCATAAGGGGCAGGGCGAAGCGGTCCCAGGACACGGCGCGCATGGCCATGCCCACCTTGGTGCGCGTGACGATGGTCTGTAAGGCGATGAAAACAAGAATGGCCGCCGCAATGACCCAGAGCTTCAGGTTGGTGATGACCAGGGGGCCGATGGAATAGACGGCCTTGTCGACCAACTCGGGAAGCTTGCGCTTGGTGGCGCCCAAAAGGGCAAGGTTGCCGTTTTCAAGAATAAGGCCGCACATAAGGGCCGTGATGACCACGTACAGGCGGTGCGCGCCCTTGCGTCGCAGCGGCCGGTAGGCCACGCGCTCGATGGTCACGCCCACAAAGGCCGTAAGAATCATGGTCAGGGGAATGGTGAGCCAGAGCACGGCTTGCTGCGGCAGTCCGAGCCCATCACCGGAAATGAGCCAGGTTGAGACAAAAAACGCTATGTATGCGCCCACCATGAAAATATCGCCATGGGCAAAGTTGATGAGCCGAAGAACGCCGTAAACCAAGGTGTAACCCAAGGCTATAAGCGCGTAAAAACTTCCCCATTGCAGTGCGTTGAGCATCTGCTGCAAAAAAAAGTCCATAGGGCACCCGATTCGGTATCAGCAGTTGGGGTTTTTTTCGGCTTCAGGTCGCACAGAGGGGATGGGCCGTGGCCCATATGCGCGACATGCGCCAAAAAAACCCTCGGGCAGTGTGCGCCGTGTGCGTCCGCCCCCCGCGGGCGCACACGGCCTGCCATCCCAGGCTTGTCAGCAGGTTTGGCTATTTCGGGCAGACGGATTCAACGAAGGCGAAGCTGCCACTATCAGTAACGCGCACGATGACGGCGCATTTGATGGGGTCGTGGTTAGCGTCGAACTTCATGCTGCCGGTAATGCCGTCAAAGTTTGCAAGAGAAGCCATGTTGTCGCGGATAATCGTACGCTCTTTCTTGAGGTCGGGATCGACCTTGCCAGCGTTCTGAATGGCCGTGAGCACGATGTTGATGGAGTCCCAGGTAAGGGCGGCGACGTCGTCGGGCACATAGCCGTACTTGGCCTTGTACTTGTCGATGAATTCCTTGGTCTTGCCTGTTGCGCCTTCAGCCGTGTAGTGGGTGGAGAAGTACTGGCCCACGCAGTCCTTGCCGCAAAGGTTGAACAGCTCGGCGGAACCCCAGGCGTCGGAACCCATGAAGGGGCCCTTGTAGCCAAGATCGCGCGCCTGAGGCACGATAAGCGCCGCAAAGCTGTAGTTTTCAGGCACAAAGATAAAGTCGGGTTTGGCCGCGATGATCTTGGTCAGCTGGGCTGAAAAGTCCTGATCCTTGGGGCCGTGGGATTCCATAGCGACCACGGAGCCCTTGCCGTGCACTTTTTCAAAAGCTGCCTTGAAGTTGTCGGCCAGGCCCTTGGAGTAGTCGTTGGACACTTCAAAGAGCACAGCGGCCTTCTTGGCCTTGAACTGCTTGCTGGCAAAGTCCACTGCTACAGGAGCCTGGAAGGGGTCAAGAAATGCGCCGCGGAACACCCAGGGGCGTCCGTTGGTGGCGTCGGGGTTGGTGGACCAGGGAGTGATCAGCGGCACTTCTTCGTCATTGGCCACGCCGCCAGCGGGGACGGCCTGACGTGAAGACTGCGGGCCCACAATGGCGTGAACCTTGTCGCGCTCGATCAGCTTGAGGGTGACGTTGACTGCGGATTCGGGCTTGGATTCGTTATCTTCATAGATGAATTCAAGCGGATAGAGTTTGTCGCCCACCTTGAGGCCGCCCTTGGCGTTGATTTCTTCCTTCAGCATTTCGGCAGCAAATTTTGAGCCTTCGCCTACTTTGGGGATTTCGCCGGTAAGGGGAATGGGGAAGCCTATCTTGATGGGCTGTTCCGCCGCAAGGGCCGCCTGCCCCATAAAGAGTGTGAGAGCACAAGCAGTCGCCAACTTGAACAATTTCATGAAAGCCTCCCAGTGGTTTACGTGCGGGATTGAAAAATCTCGACCCATGAAAAGCATATAAGCAAAAAGAGTTCCATTGTTGCAATCATCTGTATTTATATAATAAATATCTGAAGACCAAAAAATAAACCTACAGAACCGTAGTTTGCCTTATTTTGTTTCTACTAAAGTGTAGAAATGGTGTGAATTTCGACAGAATTTGTGGCGGAAGAGCAAGGAGTGTTTTTATGGACAGAGAGGAAAACATTGTGAAATAACAAACAAATATATTCAACTGTATAATTTTATTAAATAAAATAATCAAGACAAAATTGATCTGCCTTGTGTGGCGAAACAGCGCCATTTTGAGGCTGTATGAGTATACAACCAGCTAAAATCATTAAGTGTTTACATTTATACGGACTTTGCAAGAGGGCAAAAAAGTATTTACATTTATGTAGGAAATTTCGTGCAGAAAAAAATGGAACTGTGAATTTTTGTTAAAAAGCGTTTATAATTTATGAGATTAGGTCCATAATGCTATTTCTACAAAACAGTTGATTTTTGGGCGCAACATATTTTTCCCCCACTTTGGCCAAAGGTTCGGGCGGGGCGGGTTCGAAGAGCGGGGGGATGTCGCGCCAGCATGGTTCTCACATCTCCTTATGGGGCGGCAGGTTGCCTGAAGCCTGGCGGATGGGCAGAAACACGTCCCGGCCAGCAGTGTTAACCAAGGAAGGTTGCGTTGCGGCGAACGTCTTTCCTGAAAGGTTTTTTGCAAGTGTTATGCCGAAAAAAAGAAGAGCAGGGTGGTGACCCTGCGCTTCCAGCGGTTGTGCCGGTTTGTCCGGCAATGAAAAAGAACGCCGCCCGCAGGCGCGCGCTATTTTTTTTTGGACTTGAAGCCCCAGAACAGAAAAAAAATGGCTGCTGCGGCCAGCGGAATACCCAGATAGGTCAGCATGTTCCAGCTTTCCTGCACTTCAAAGTCTGACAGGTCGGCAAACATGCGTTCAAGCAGATAAAGAAGAAAGAGCAAAAAGAGGCCCGTAAAGAGCGGATGGTACCAGAAAAATTTGAAATTGCGACGCTTGAGCATCTGGTACACCCACACAAAAAGCAGGGCGATGCCAAAACCCACCAGCGCCCACGTTACATGCGTACTCATGCCCCCTCCTTAATTTATGTCGTCATACGTTACCCTTGGCACGTCTTTGCAAGCCACCCCATATAATCATGAAACTATGGTTAATGCCATATAAAAAACCGGCGGTCAGGGGGCGAGCTTGCCTGTCAGGAATAATTTTTACAAACGCTAATGTTTTTTCGCGCTTTAACGATTTAACTCCTTATCAGGTTCATAATCAAACGCACACCCGGTAGGCGAAACCGGGAACGTTCTGGTTTCTTATTTTGGGGCGTCCATACCGTATGCTGTTCGGCGCGACCACGGCGGGCAGACCTTTTCCAAAAGAAAAGCAGTTGTCAATGCTGTCAGCTTGGCATACATGCGGGGTTCTGATTCACTTTAGCGTCGGGGGCGCACAATGCGGCAGCTTCGCATAAATACCATTTGCACCGTTTCCATAACAGCATCCATTTTTGTCATCATAGCGGTTCTGATCGCCTATGTGTCCTCATCGTCCTACCAGATGGTCTCTGGTGTGCAGAGCAAGGCTCTGGACCAGACGGCCATGATCGTGGCCCAGTCCGCTGAGAACTATATCGAGCAGTCCGTCGGCGTGGCCTCGTCCCTGGCTGGGCAGGAAGTTATCCGTGATGCGCTGGACGGCTCGACCCTGGCGGCGCAGGACGCGCAGCAGCTTTTGCATACCTATGTAAAAGCCTTTCCGGCGTACTGGTCTTTTTTTGTGTTTGATGTCAGGGGCCGCATCGTGGCCGGACTTAATGCCGATCTCAAGGACATGACGGGCGGCGACCGTTTTGACCGCGACTACAGCAAGGCCATTTTCAGCGGCAAAAGTCTGGCCTTCAGCAGCAGCGTCATGACGGCCACCACGGATGCGAGCATGCTCATATATGTTGTCGCCAAGGCGGTATACGCCGCTGACGGCACCCTGGTGGGAGCCGTGGCCGTATGTCCGCGCTGGAGCGACTTTACCGCCAAAACCATCGATCCCATTCGGCTTGGGCAGCGGGGCTACGGTTTCGCCCTGGATGCTACGGGGCGCATTATCGCCCACGGAACCAATAAAAAGCTGTTGCTGACCGATCTTTCTGGACAGGACTTTATCAAGAAAGCCTTGAAGGCCCAGAAGGGCATTATCGAATATCCCTGGGAAGGCGAGAAAAAATTTATGACCGTGGCGCCCATTGCGGCCACGGGCTGGCTCGTGTGCATGAGCGCCTATGACGCAGAGCTGGCGGCGCCCGCCCTGACCCAGCGCATGGTGTTGTGCGGCGTGGGCCTTGTGGCCATTGTGTTTCTGGCCGTGCTGCTGACCGTGATCAATCAGCGCCTGGTGTTCAGGCCTTTGCGCGCCTTGTCTGACTTTACCGCCAGGGTGGCGGCGGGTGACCTCAAGGCTGCCATGCACGGCCAGTTCAGGGCTGAAATGGCCACATTTGCCGGGTACCTGCACACTATGGTGGAGGAACTCAAGAAGCGCCTTGGCTTTTCGCAGGGAGTGCTGGACGGCATCCCCACGCCTTGCGGCATTGTGGGCCCGGATTTCAATATGATCTGGGTCAATGACGAAATATGTCAGATGCTTGAAAAAACAGAGCCGCGTGAATCCTACGTCGGGCAGCGTTCCGGCCTGTTTTTCCAGAATGACGCGTCGCACGAAACTTTGTCGGATCAGGCCATCAGGGAGCGCAAGGCTCTTTCGTTGGAATTCGACTACATCACGGCTTCGGGCCGCCAACTGCGCATAACCGCGCGGTCCACGCCTTTTTACAACCTTGACGGCACCCTTCTTGGCTCCATAGCTTTCTGGAATGATCTGACCGAGATATATAACCAGAAGAGCCGTATTGAAGCCCAGAACGCGGCCATTGCCCAGGCGGCCCATGAGGCTTCGCGGGTGGTTGAGCATATGGCCGACGCCTCGAAACAGCTTTCCGACCAGATCGGGCACTCAAGCCAGGGGGCGCGTGAGCAAAGCTCCCGCGTAGCCCAGACCGCCACGGCGGTGGAAGAAATGAACGCCACCATTATGGAGGTGGCGCAGAATGCCGCCGCCACTTCGCAAAGCGCGGACGTTGCCAAAGCCGAGGCGCAAAGCGGGGCGCATCTGGTGACCGAGGTAACGGCTGCAGTGCAGTCCATCCACGATGAAGCTTCGCGTCTGACCAGTATAATGGACAATCTTGGCGAGCAGGCACGGGGGATTGGGGCCATTATGGGCGTCATTTCCGACATTGCCGACCAGACAAATCTGCTGGCGCTTAACGCCGCCATTGAGGCCGCCCGCGCGGGCGACGCCGGGCGGGGCTTTGCCGTGGTGGCGGACGAAGTACGCAAATTGGCGGAAAAAACCGCTCAGGCCACTACGGAAGTGCGCCATGCGGTCGGTGGCATTCAGGACGGAACCAAGGACGCCGTAACCCAGATGGAAGCTGCGGTGCAGCGCGTGGCCGAGGCCACCAGTCTGGCGCAACGCTCTGGCGAGGCCATTGCCCAGGTGGTGCGCATGGTGGAAGCTGCCGGGGATCAGGTGCATTCCATCGCCACTGCGGCTGAGGAGCAGTCCGCCACGTCAGAAGAAATCAATAAGGCCATCATCTCCATCAGCAGCATAGCCGACGCCACGGATCAGGGCATGGCGCAGTGCAGTACCGCCATTGCGGACCTGTCCAGACAGGCGAATGAACTGGAAAGGCTCATCACGAGCCTGAGCGCGAATGGGTAGGGCTTGTGCTGTAGTTTGATTTTTGGATACTGCGAAAGGCCCCGCTGTTCGGCGGGGCCTTTTGCGTTAAAAAGCGGTTTGGTTGCGTCCTGGGGGGAGTCATTTCAAAGCGTTGGGGGGGCTGCTCGGCGGCGGCAAGACGGGAAAGTTTGTGCGGCGGAAACCCCGGGGCGAGTTAAAAACAAGCCTGTCCTTCGAAAGCAAGTTTCTGTGCCCTGCGGGCACGGGGGCTTTTCTTTTATCAAGTTTTGGCCGCCTGCGCGGCGTGCGGCAAGGCGGGACCGGTTATGGGGCTGCGCCCCCTTCTCGGCCCTCCTTGCATCCCCCCGAAGCACCCTGCCTGGGCTTTTCCGTTACCGTGATTTGACGAGGTCTGCACGGCTTTTGGTCCGGGAGCTTCCTCGCTGCGCTCGGTGATCTCCCTACGCGCCGCGCAATGCCAGCGTGCGCCTTCGCGCTGAATGAGAGGCCGGGGCCGTCGTGCTAGCTGTATGGAGCCCCAGAAATGGCGGCCGGTTGTTACGGGAGGGCTCGTTGTGACGCAGGATCTGCACTTCGGGTCTGGTCTTTGAGACGCGTGGGCAATGCTCTGCGGGTGTTGGAGCTTACGTAGCGGTGCGGCAGAGGCAATGAAGCAGGGCCTGTCCTTTGAGAGGTGTCTTCTGCGCCCTGCGGGCACGGGGGCTTTTTTTATTTAGTTTTGGCCGCCTGCGCGGCGTGCGGCAAGGCGGGGCCGGTTATGGGGCTGCGCCCCCTTCTCGGCCCCCCTTGCATCCCCCCCGAAGCACCCTGCTGGGGCTTTCCCGTTACCGTGATTTGACGAGGGCTGCACGGCTTTTGCTTCGGGAGCTTCCTCGCTGCGCTCGGTGATCTCCCTACGCGCCGCGCAATGCCAGCGTGCGCCTTCGCGCTGAATGAGAGGCCGGGGCCGTCGTGCTAGCTGTATGGAGTCCCAGAAATGGCGGCCGGTTGTTACGGGAGGGCTCGTTGTGACGCAGGATCTGCACTTCGGGTCCGGGTGTTGGAGCTTACGTAGCGGTGCGGCAGAGGCAATGAAGCAGGGCCTGTCCTTTGAGAGGTGTCTTCTGCGCCCTGCGGGCACGGGGGCTTTTTTTTATTTAGTTTTGGCCGCCTGCGCGGCGTGCGAAGTGGCTTGCGCAGTTGGTGTTTCAGGGAGAGTAACACTGGGCTTGCCCTTAACAATCTAGCGCCATTTTTGAGGCAGTCTGTCGTTAACAAGACGTCCTCACCGATATCCCATTCAACGCGAAGGCGCATGCTGGCATTGCGCGGCGCGCAGGGATATCACCCGACCAGAGGGAGGGAAGCTCCCGAAGCAGAGGCCGCGCAGCCCTCGCAGAATGGTGGGATATGGACGGCCCTTTAAGGCTAGTCCGTGGGAGTGTGGGATGTACGACAAACCCAGCGGGGTCGTCCGGGGGGAGTGCAGAGGGGGCCTCGGAGGGGCGGCAGCCCCTAACAGGCCCCCATCTGCCGCGCGCCGCGCAGGCGGCCCAAACTAAATAAAGGAAAAGCCCCCGTGCCCGCAGGGTGCAGAAGCCACCTCGCAAAGGACAAGCCCTGCTTTGCTTTCTTCAAAGCATCAGCCGCAGCCCACACTCAGCCGCATGCTGCGCAGGCAGCCCAAACAGCAGAAAAAGAAAAGCCCCCGTGCCCGCAGGGCGCAGAGGCTTCCTCTCAAAGGACAGACCCGGTTTTAACGCGCTCCAGAGTACCGGCCACGCGAGTTCTCGCCCCGCGCCGCGCGCAGCGCAAACAACATCAACGGCGCAGCCTACTCCCCGGTCTTTTGACGGGACTTTCTGAAGCGGGTCACAAGCTCCCGCACGTCCTGCCGTGAAAGTCCGAGCAGGGCGGGCATGGCCACGCAGACCACCCCGGCCCCAATGCTGTACAGCACGCCGGAGATAAGAAAGCGGGAAATGGTGTTGAGGTCGCCCAGACCGATCATGATGGTCCCTTCACGGCACAGCCACGCCAGGGTGAGCAGAACGGCGAGGCTCCATATCTGATGGGCGAAATTGCGCCAGAAGCTCAGGGGCAGAAAGCGTGAAGCCAGCCACAAGTATACGTTGACCGTGATGATCTGCACGGCCACGGTTTTGATGGCAAGGCCGACGGCTCCCAGGTTCAGGCCCAGATATTCCGGCGGGGCCAGCAGAAACCATGCGGTGGTAAAGCCATAAACACACTCAAGGGCCGCCATGTTGCGCAGTACGCGCGTGCGCCCCGTGGCGTGAAAGACCGATCCGGCCAGCTGGCCGTAAGCCTGATGCAGCGGATAAAGAGCCATGATCTGCACGGGCAGTGTGGCGGCGGCAAATTCCGCCCCGCCAAAAAAATCCACCAGGGCGGAGCCTTCCACCAGCGTGAAACAGGAAAAATAGGCCGCCACCACATAGAGCAGGGGGGCGAAGCGCGTGAGCAGCCGACCCATGGCCTCACGGTCATTGTGCCCCCAGGCTATGGAAAGCTCGCGCATGATCAGCGGCGTCATGGCCGAGACAAAAAGAAAACAGGCCATGCTGACTTTTTGCGACAGGGCGAAAAAGCCCTGCTGCACGCTGCCGTCAAACCACTGCAAGAGCCAGCGCTCGGCGGTGAGCAGCAGGAACGAAAGCAGGGCCTGCACAAAAAGCGGATGGCTGTAATTGAAAAATTCGCGGCGGTACGCCTTGCTCTGCCCTTCAGGCAGGCGGAACGCCAGGGCCACCTCGCGGCTGCGCCAGTGGCGGCGCGTCACCAGCCAGTAGCCAAGGGCCATAAGCCCAAGCATAAGGTACTGCTGCGCAAAAAGGGTGTGGATGTTCAGCCAGTCCTGCCAGAACATGAGGCCCAGAAGGGCCACCATGAACAGTGAGACCACCGTGCGCACCATTTCCGAGGCCACAGTGGCCCCCACGGCGTCGTTCATTGAGCGCAGCACCCGACCCCACCAGGTAAGAAAGGCCCACAGGGCGGCCAGGGGAGCCAGCCACAGGGGCACGTCCGGCATGAGCAGATCACCCAGTGCAGGCGCTTGCAGGGCCAGCGCCGCCAGCAGGATGATGCCGAACACCAGCGCGGTCACGCGGGCGTAGAATCCCACGAGCCCGGTTTCGTTCTGTCGGCGGGACAGGGCGTTGTAAAAGCAGGTGGAAGTGCCCATATCCAGAAAGCCCGTAAGCTGCTGGAAAAGGTTGGTGGCAAAGCTGTAGTTGCCGTACATGTGCGGGCCCAGAGCACGCGGAAGAATCGCCTCCATGACCAGGTAGACGGGTACAGTGGCGATGTTTGCCAGAAGCTTGAAGATGTAGCGGCGCGCCAGCGTCGGGGTGGAGCTTTGCATGCCCGGAAACTACCCCACTTCCTTACGGCCCTCAATAGCGGGCAGCCCTCTGTAGCAAAAAAAGTGGACCGTGGGCAGCCGTTCGCCGTAAGGGCGCAATCCCGTTTGCCTGCGCTGTTACGGCCCGCGACAGGCGTGTCGTAACCGTAAGGATTATTTATTTTTGAAGGCGATCTGTCCATCCTTGGGCCTGCGTCCCGGCGGGCCGACAGGAACCGATATTGTTTACGAGCGTAATCTTTTGCCGTATGACTTGACCGTTGCCCGCACGCCGGATGTGGCGGCGGGAGAGTTTGTTATCACAACGTAAGGATGCCGTCATGGATGAGAGCCGCAGTAAAAAGATGAAATCCGGCCTTGAAAAAGCCCCCCACCGTTCCCTGCTTTATGCTCTGGGTCTGACCAGAGAGGAAATGGACCGCCCGCTGGTTGGCGTGGTCAATGCCGCCAGTGAAGTGGTTCCGGGGCATTTGCACCTAAATGCTCTGGCAGACGCGGTCAAGGCCGGTGTACGCATGGCTGGCGGCACGCCCTTGCAGTTTCCTGCCATTGCCGTGTGCGACGGCCTGGCCATGAACCACGAAGGCATGCGTTTTTCGCTGCCGTCACGCGAATTTATTGCGGATTCCATCGAAATCATGGCCCGTGGACACGCCTTTGACGCCCTGGTGTTCATACCCAACTGCGACAAGTGCGTGCCCGGCATGCTCATGGCCATGATGCGCCTGAACATTCCCTCCGTGATGGTTTCCGGCGGCCCCATGCTGCCCGGCAACATCGGCCCGAAACAGCGCGGCGACCTCATCACCGTGTTTGAGGCTGTGGGCAAGGTGCGCAGCGGCGCCATCACCGAAGAGGAACTGGAATACATGGCCGAGCGCGCCTGTCCCGGCTGCGGAGCCTGCGCGGGCATGTTCACGGCCAACTCGATGAACTGCATGGCCGAAACCATCGGCGTGGCCCTGCCCGGCAACGGCACCATACCCGCCGTGAGCGGCGCGCGCATCCGTCTGGCCAAAACGGCTGGCATGCGCGTTATGGATATGCTCGAGTGCGGCATCAAGCCCAGAGACATCGTCACCCCCAAGGCCGTGGCCAACGCTGTGGCCGTGGACATGGCCCTCGGCTGCTCCACCAATACGGTGCTGCACCTGCCCGCCGTGTTCGGCGAGGCCGGGCTTGACCTTGGCCTGGAAATTTTTGACGAGGTAAGCCGCAAGAGCCCCAACCTGTGCAAGCTTTCCCCGGCGGGCAAGCATTACATGGTGGATCTGGACAATGCGGGCGGCATCCCCGCTGTCATGACGGAACTGGACAAGCTGAACCTTATCAATAAAGACTGCATGACGGTCACCGGCAAGACCGTGGGCGAAAATCTGCGCGACGCACGCGTGCTGGACAGCGACGTCATCCACAGTGTGGACAACCCCTATTCCAAACAGGGGGGTATTGCCATCCTGCGGGGCAGCCTTGCCCCGGGCGGAGCGGTGGTCAAGCAGTCCGCCGTTGCGCCGGAGATGATGTGCCGCGACGTGCGCGCACGGGTGTTCGAGTCTGAAGAAGACGCCATGAAGGCCATTCTTGACGGCAAGATCAAGCCCGGCGACGGAGTTGTCATCCGCTACGAAGGTCCGCGCGGCGGCCCCGGCATGCGTGAAATGCTTTCGCCCACAGCGGCCATCACGGGCATGGGCCTTGGCAAGGACGTGGCCCTGCTGACGGACGGACGTTTCTCCGGCGGCACCAACGGCGCGGCCATCGGCCACATTTCGCCTGAAGCGGCGGACGGCGGCATTATCGGCCTGGTGCAGGAAGGGGATATGATCCATATCGACATCCCCAACCGCAAGCTTGACCTCATGGTTGACGCCGCCGAACTGGAACGCCGCAGCGCCGGGCACAAACCTGTGGAAAAACGCAGCCCCTATCCCGTACTGCGCCGCTACGCCCACCTTGTGAGCTCTGCGGCCAATGGTGCGAGATACCAGGATATCTAGCGCAGAATAACTTTGAAATGCTTCACACTTCAAAGTTACTCTGCACTATAGGTTTTTAAGGGTTCCTTTGTGTTCCGGCTCGATGCTTTTTGTTTTGCTTCGGGCGGCGCGGTGAATGCCGCCTGCCGAAGCAAAACTGCGGGCCGGGGCGCAAAGGGCGCTTTTGAGGCAATGTGTTCCCCGGCAAATGCGCCCACGTGGACACTGCGCCCGTAGCCTTAAGTTGCTGACCCCACGAGCTGTCATGCCCGTGGGGTTTTATGACCGCGCTCCCCTGGAAGACCTCGAGGAGGACGGCCTGAAACGGCTCGGTGCATCTGCCAGGGTGTTTTGAGTTGGGCGGATGGCTCCGCCCAAAAGATCTTTTACGGAGTGCGTCATGGCTTTTTTGCATGCAATGGGGGGCGTTTTCGGCCTCATTCTTATGGGCATGGTGGGCTATGTGCTTGCGGGCAAGGGGTGGTTTGGCCCCGAAACCCGCATCCTGCTGCCTCGGCTTATTACCTATGTGGCTCTGCCGCCCTATCTTATGTCCACCATCATGCGGTCCTTCCGCCGCGACGGCCTGCTGGATTTCATGCAGGGGGCGCTGCTGCCCCTGGCCTCGGTGGCGCTGACCTTTGTGCTGGCGATCATTATTGGCAAGATCGCCAGGGTGAAGAAGCAGCATTTTGGCCTTTTCTGCGCCAGTGTGGCCAATTCCAACACCATCTTTGTGGGTATTCCCGTCAATCTGGCCCTGTTTGGCGAAGGGGCCGTGCCCTATGTGCTGCTGTACTATTTTGCCAGCACCGTATTTTTTTGGACAGTGGGGCAGTATGCCATCACGCGGGACATCGAGGGCGAAGCACGGCTGATTCCCCTGCGCAGCCGCGTTATGCAGATATTTTCGCCGCCCCTGCTGGGCTTTCTGACCGGTGTGCTGCTGATACTCTGCAATGTGGAACTGCCCCTCTTCATCCAGGACGCGGCCCGCTATCTCGGCAACATGACCACGCCCCTGGCGCTCATATTCATAGGCATCACCATGCACGATATGGGCCTGCGCGGCATCAAGATCACGCGCGACATGGCCCTGGCCCTGTCGGGCCGCATACTGCTTGGCCCGCTGGTCATGTACACGCTGCTGACCTTCTTTCCCGTGGGCGGGCTTATGGGAAAGGTCTTCATCATGCAGTCCTCGCTGCCGGTAATGGCCCAGGCGGCCATTCTGAGCGCCTATTACCACACGGACGCGGAGTTCGGCGCGCAGGCCGTGACCGTGTCCACCTTGCTCTGCATATTTACTGTGCCCCTGTACATGACCATTTTGTGATGCGGCCATGCTCGCCGCGCACGGGAAGCTCCGACGCCTTACGGAGGCACGACAGGGTAGAGCAATGCCATTTTGAACTGCTTTGTGGGGGAGGAGACCCTTTTGCAAAAGGGTCTCCTCCCCCACGCCCCCACCCCCTAAAACCTTTATGGCATTTGAGAGCATTGTAACTTTGTAAAAAGTTGAATGCTCCAACGCTGCACGAGAGCGCAGCGCGCCCAAACGTGGCGTGGATTCTGCCGCAAATCGCACTGTCGGCAGAGTGACAAATTGAAGCGTGAATATTTCAAAGTGAATCTGCTCCAGGCGTAAAAAACGCCAAGTCAGCGCGAATACATAAAAAAACAGCCGTCTCCAGAGAGACGGCTGTTTTTTTTAGACTGCGCACAGGGCTGGCGCTGACGCCGCGCCTGTAGGCGACAAAGAATTCTTTGTGTGAGCTACTTGGCGCTCTTGGCCATTACGTCCAGCATAAGGGCGTCCGGCTGTTTGACGCAGGCATCCAGAAATGACTTGATGGTGGCGTCGCTTTCAAGCACAGAGGCTTCGGTCTTGTTTTTGCCGCGATTGTAGCCGTCCAGCCAGATCACAAAGCCGCTGCCGTTGTCGGGGTCGGCGTTGTAGTCGCTGCACTTGGTTTTGTCAGCCTGCCAGACATCGCCTTGGGGCATGGTCTGGGCCTTGCGCGCTTTGGCCCATACGTCGGCGACCTTGTCAGTGGGGTGGCTCTGGCAGTAGGTGTATACTTCGGTAAGCAGCGTGGCCATGATGTCGGGATGGGCCACGGCGTCGCCTATGCCGGCGCTGACGTAGCCGTCGATCTGAAGCGCTTCAAATATGGGCGGCTGGCCGCCGTCCGTCATGGGCATGGTCACAAGCTCGGCGCAAATAAAGCTATTGGGCGCGATTTTGTCGTTGGCGGCCTGAGCCGCCACAGGCAGGCCCAGCAGCAGGCAACAGAGAACAAGAACTTTCTTCATGAAAACTCCCTTGGTGAAAGACTCGTTCTTCCATTACCCACAGGGGCGCGTCTGTCAACAGGCAATACCTTGCCGCAGGGGGTGCGCTGGCTCGGGCGCGCATGGGGCATGCCCCGCACGCGGGCAAGGCGCGCGTGTTTGCCAGCGTGCGTATATCTTTTTGGGCTTCCCAACCGATTTGGCCTCTCGGGTGATGCCGCCTATGCCGGAGTGCCGTCCGGCAGCACGCGTCCTTCGCGCATCTGGACGCAGCGCCCTGCCAGTGCTGCATAGTCGGGATTGTGCGTGACCATGACGATGGTCAACCCTTCGCCATTGAGTTCCCGTAAAAGCTGCATGATGGAGTCGCCGGTGGCCATGTCCAGGCTGCCCGTGGGCTCATCGGCAAAAAGCATGCGCGGGTCGGATGCGAGGCCTCGGGCAATGGCCACCCGTTGCTGTTCGCCGCCCGAAAGCTCGGAAGGCAGACTGTTTTTCTTGTGCCCCAAGCCCACGCGCTCAAGGCAGCTTATGGCCCTTTGGCGTTGCTGGCCGTTTATGCCACGAAAGCCGTGGGCCCCCGGCAGCAGGACATTTTCCAGCACCGAAAGGTAGGGCATGAGGTGGTGGGCCTGAAAAATCATGGCAAAGGCTCTGTTGCGCAGGCGGTCGCGCTCGTGCTCGCGCATGGAGGCAAGGTCGGCCCCCTGAAACAGCACTTGGCCGCTGTCCGGTTCCGTAAGAGTGGAGAGCACATTGAGCATGGTGGACTTCCCGGACCCGGAGCGGCCCGTCACCGCCACAAACTCGCCTTCTTCAATGCGCAGGTTTACGCCGCGCAGCACTGGCGCTGCCTGACCGCCAGCCCGGTAGGATTTAACTATATCAATTGCTTCAAGCATATATGTATCCTTATGGCTACAGCGAAGTGAGCGCTTCCGCCGGATTGGCGCGCGCCGCCTTGCACGCGGGAAAAGCGGCGGCGAGCACCGCCAGAGCGCTTGCCATCAGTCCGTAGCCGAACAGGGCCGCGAAGGAAAAGGCCGGGTAGGCCGCGGCCTCTATCTGCATGGCCACAAGCACCTTGCTGCCCGCGAAGTATCCCGCCGCGTAGCCCGCCATGCCTGCCAGAAAGCCAATAACAAGGGCTTCGGCGGCAAAGATGAAGAAGACCGCCCGCCGTGAAAATCCCACAGCACGCAGCAGGCCAATTTCCTTGCGGCGTTCGTTGACCGAAACCAGCATGGACATGACCACCATAACGCATGCGGAAAACAGGATGACCACCGTAACCACGAGGGCCATGTTCTGCGCAAAGGAAATGGAGTACATGCGTTGGGCCACCACCTGCCGCAAGGCCCGGATGTCCTGGCCGGGCAGGCCCGCGCCCAGTTCGCTGACAATATCCTCAATGGGGCAGCCGGAGCAGAGCGCGGCCACTTCAATAAAGCTGGCTGCGTCGGGCGCGTGAAACAGTTTCTGCGCTTCGGGCATATGGGCGAAAAGAACGCTGTCGTCATCGCTGCCCGTGGGCTGCAGCACGCCCTCCACCAGATACTGCCCGCCATTGAGCCAGATCGCCTGCCCAGGGTTGAGCTTGAGGCGCTCCGCCACGGTTGCTCCGGCCAGCAGGCTGCGTTCGGGCGTAAGCCCCTGATCCGGGTGCTGCGATGCGGCATGCTGCCCGCCGTTTGGCGCGGCGTGCTGTGCGTTGGGTGCGGTATGGTCGATGTCCTGCCCGTCACCTTGTGCAGAGCCCAGCATGGTGGAATTGCCCGCGTGTTCCTGTGGGGCGCTGGCTGACTGGCCCATGTTGCCTGCTGTGCCCGTCTGGTCGTTTTGCCCTGCCTGGCTGGCGTGTTTGGCGTGCTGTTCTTCCAGGCGCTGCATGAGCGGGTCGGGGGCCAGCATGGTTGCAACGCCGGGTATGGAACCCCGCACATGCCAGAACTGCTTCAACTCCACTTCGGACTCAAAGTCGACGCCCACAAGGGGCACAAGCACCGTGGCGTCGCCTGGCTTTGCGGCAAAGGCCACGAGACCCGCGAGCTTGGGAGCCACCACGGATATTCTGTCCCGCAGGGGGATGCCCTCAATGGCGCGCAGGGTTTCGGCCAGGGGAATATAGCCGTTGTCCACTGTGGCGTTGCCAAGAGGGATGCCGCCATAGGAAATCTGGAGGGTTTCCCTCTTGGGGGTAATGGCGATGTTGGCGCCGAAGGCGCTGAGTTTTTTTTCAAAACCCTCGGCCACGGACGAAGACACGTTGTTGAGGGCGGTAATGGCCGCCACGCCGAGCAGAAAGACCGACAGCAGCGCGGCGGAACGCCCCCATTTCTGCCGCAGGCAGCGTAAGGGAATGGTTATGATATTCATGTGCTACCGGGACCCGAAAAACCTGACGCCAGCCTGCAGTTCCGCCAGCGGAATGACGACGGTAGTGTCTGAAAGGCTGTAGGTCACGGGGTGCGGATTGCAGCCCCCCTTGCGCATGGCGATGCGGTCGGAGTGGAAGGCCATGCCGCAGTTCTGGCAGATCATTGAATCGCCCTGCTGTTTATACCCCTTGCCCGATTGCCAGCAGGAGTCGCAGGCATCCAGAGCCACGCGCACTTTCCCGGCGGAATCCAGCAGGGCAAAAAAGATTACGTCGGTTCCGTCAATTTTAACTTTGTAGAAAGAAGCCTTGGCGCTCACGCCGGATACGGGCAGAGAAACGGCCCCGTCCTTTACTTCCAGCACAGTTTCCTTGCTGAAGAGGCTGTCGAAAGGCCCGGCATGGACAGGGGAGGCAAAGAGCGCACAGCAAAGGGCAAGGGCCGTCAGAATCAGGGCGCGAATTTGGCGGTCAAAGGGCAGTGGTATGGCCTTGGCGGCAGAGTATCCTATGGTGTGGGGGTGACGCATGTCTTCTCCGTGGCAGTGTGTAGTGGATGCGGGATGCGCCCGCATATTTTCATAGTTTTTTAGTATGGGAACATATTTTAAGAATGATTTCCAGCAGTTTTCTTTCCCGCAGGAAAACGAAAAAAACCGCTGATAATCTGGGGAGTTTTACAAAAGGTGACAGCAGCGCCAGTGAAGGCGCTCTGGGAATTTTAGGCAGTTGGGACACGTTGCGGCAGTGTGGCGCCGCAAGAGGCTGAAACAGGAATAAAAGAAAATACAGATTGGAGAGCCTCTTGGAAACGCGCAGTTGTTCCGTTTGGCAAGGCCAATCTTTTTTTGAAGCAGGAGTGGACTCTTCCGTCCTCGACTGTTTCAAAAAAAGTGAAGCAACGCCGCCAAACGGAACAACTGAGCGTTTCCAAAAGTTTTAGGGGGTGGGGGCGTGGGGGAGGGACCCTTTTACAAAAGGGTC
>NZ_MJUZ01000051.1 GCF_002237645.1 Desulfovibrio sp. MES5 | reverse complement strand
CGTTTACGGGCCGCAAGTAACAGAAATGCAAATGTCAGATCGTGCATGCGCCTGCTAGGGCGCAGCTGGTAAGAGAGCCTTACAGGCGCATATGAAAAACCCCCGGCTATGCCGGGGGATATTTATTACTTTGCCATGGCTGGGCGGCAGCGCGCGCAGGCGTTCGCCAGGGGTCTACGTGCCTGTTTATCCGCGCTCCCAACCTCGTTACCCGCGCCCGCAGTCTCGTTACCCGCGCCTTGCAGCCGCGTAAATGCCCCCCTTGTTCTGGGCCCCAGACAGAGGGGCAACGCACAGCATGGCGCGTGGCGCAAAAATGAAACCAGCACCATTCCCGAAGGAATGGTGCTGGTTTTTCCGGTCTGGTTCTGCATCACGGGAGCAGTAACAGGCCAGCCGGACTTCAGCGGATGGATTTGCCGGAATATTTGCGCTGTCAGGCAGGCATGTTGCCGTGAACCTGCTTATGGGCAGCGTACCTTTCAAAGTGCCCTGCTACGTGAGCGGATGTCATCAACTGTCGCAAATAACTTTTCGCGACATTCTTTGCCACGAAATGCTCTAGTGATCGGCCGCCTTCCTGATGCGCGTAGAGAGCAGCGCGGCAATGGCAAGGCAGCCCACAAAAAGGTTGAAGACGATGGTATAGTTGTTGCCAGTTACCGAAAGTATGTAGCCCACCAGCAGGGGCGACAGAAAGCCCGCGATCTGCCCGGCCGTATTGACCACGCCAGCTGCGGAACCGACCATTTCCTTGGGCATGACGGCCACGGGCAGGGTGAAGATGGCTGAAAGGCCGATGGTGATGAAGAAGAAGCCCACCATCTGCGCGGCAATGGCAAGATTACCCGAAGGCGCAATGGCCGTGAGGTAGACGAAAATGGCCCCGATGACAGCCCCGATCACAACGGGCATTTGGCGGGCATTGCGAAAGAATTTGTCCGAAATGTGGCCGCTGAGGTAAAAGCCGATGGTTCCCATAAAGAAGGGCAGCGAGGCCCCCACGCCCATTTGCGAAAGGCTGAACCCGCGCGATTTGAGCAGGT
This sequence comes from Desulfovibrio sp. MES5, assembly GCF_002237645.1. Classification (GTDB taxonomy): domain Bacteria; phylum Desulfobacterota; class Desulfovibrionia; order Desulfovibrionales; family Desulfovibrionaceae; genus Desulfovibrio. The sequence continues at coordinate 111,745 of NZ_MJUZ01000051.1, read as the reverse complement.
ATGTGGGCAGCCAGCTTGCAATGCCCCAGAAGGCGATGTTGTAGAAAAACAGGGTGAAGAAGCACCACCACACAATGGGCATCCTGACCACATCGCCAATGCCGCGCTTGTGCGTGACGGCGGGTGCGGCGGCCTCGTCCTCCTCGTAGTCAGCCAGTTCTTCCTGGCTCATATGTTTGCTCTGCTGCGGCGTATTGGACACAAAAACCCACACCAGCAGGGCAATGATAAGACCGGGAACAAGCAGGCTCAAAAACACGCTGCGCCAGCCCCAGGCCGCCACCACGCCAGCCACGAACAGCGGGGCCAGGGCGGGTCCGAGCGAGTTGGTCGTGAGCATGAAGCCATTGGCCCGGCCAACTTCTTTTTTGGGAAACCACGCCGCGATGGTTTTAAACGCCGCAGGCGGAAAGACGCCTTCGCCAAGGCCGAAGGCCACACGGATGAGAATCAGCGGATTCAGGCTTTTGGCCACCGCCGTCAGGGCCGTGAAGACGGACCACCAGGCTATGCCAAAGGCCATGACCGGGCGTGAGCCAAAGCGGTCGGCAAGAATGCCGCCGGGAATTTGCAAGATGGCGTAACTGAAAAAGAAGGCGCTCATGACGCCGCCCATTTCAAGGGTGGTCAGGCCAAACTCGTCCGCAATGAAGGGAATGGCTGTGGCCATGACCATGCGGTCCATGTAGCAGAGCAAATAGGTCATGAACATGATGACCAGCACGGTATACCGGTATTTCCATCTCTTGGGCATGGAGAACTCCTCCGTTGATGTCAGTTGACGTTGCCTTTACATCCTCAATCCAGTCCCCGCGCCTTCCGGCTCCTCCGCCCCCGGAAAAACCGAAAAGCCCTTTTAGGGGCAGGGCGGCGAAGCACGCTCCGCCGCCTCCCCCCGTCAGCGCGCCCGGTAAACCCTGCCGGATGCCGCGCCGGTGTATATGTTGTCCATCATGGCGATGCGGCCATTGACGATGACGTGCCGTATGCCCTGGTTGGGGGCGTAGCTGTCCTTGATGAAGTCGGCCGTGTCCGTGACCGTTGCCGCGTCAAAGAGCACAATGTCAGCATCATAGCCTTCCAGCAGCAGGCCTTTGCGGGCCAGACGCATGCGCCGGGCGGGCAGGGAGGTCATCTTGCGCACGGCTTCGTCAAGGCGCAGCACGCCCTTTTCGCGCACGTAATGCCCCAGCACTCTGGGCATGGTGCCCATGATGCGTGGGTGCGTCTTTTTGCCGCCGGGCACGTAAATGCCGTCAGAGCCGAACATGCCGTTGATATTGCGCATGACCGTGGCGATATCTTCATCAGATATGCTGAAGTACACGGCCACCACATCCAGATTATTGTCCGCCAGCAGCTGGAAGGCTGCGTCCAGAGGCTCCAGGCCGCGCGCGGCGGCGTATTCCGACACGCGGATGCCCACGGCCTCGGGGGTGGCGTCGGCCTTGATGACAAGCGTTCTGTCCATGCCCACGTTGCGGGCGTAGTTGTCCCAGATTTCTGTGGGGTTCATGATGGCGTGCCGCACCTGCTCGCGAAATTCCTTCGTGCGCAGATTGCTGACAAGCTCGGTCTGATCGGTCAGCAGGTAGCTTGGCGGCAGAATGGTGTTGAGGCCGGTGCAGTTGGCGTTGTAGGGGTACTGGTCAAAACCCACGGCCACGCCTTGCGCATTGGCTTCTTCAATAAGACCAAGGGTGGTATTGACCTTGCCCCAGTTGGAAAGCCCCAGCGCCTTGTGGTGCGAAATGTTGACAAAACAGCCCGAAAGCCGCGCCAGGTCGATGGCTTCTTTGACCGACTCCACAACCCTGTCCGCCTCATCGCGGATGTGGATGGTCATGATGCGGTCGTAGTCGCGCAGGATGCGGCACAGGGCCACAAGTTCATCCTGTGTGGCGATGTTTCCCGGAGGGTAGAGCATGCCCACGGACATGCCCACGGCTCCGCTTTGCAGAGCCTCACGCAGCATGCCGCACATGGCGTCCAGCTCTTTAGCCGTGGCGGGGCGATTCTCCATACCCGTAACGGCAATACGCAAGGCTCCGTGCCCAACCTGGTAGGCCAGGTTGATGGCGTGGGGGCGCGCCTCCATGGCGCGCAGAAAATCATCAAAGGTCGAAAAATCTTTGAGGTTTTTTGGGGGGGTGAGCAGCGCCATAGCAGCGGCCAGTTCTGCCGCGTGGTCGGGCGAAACCGGGGCCAGGCTCAGCCCGCAGTTGCCGGAAACATCCGTGGTTACGCCCTGCGAAAGTTTGGCATGGGTTTCTTCATCGGTGAGGGCATAGCCTTCGTCATGTCCGTGAGGATCGATGAACCCCGGCGTGCAAAAGAGCCCGGCGGCGTCAATGGTTTGGGCCGCCTCGCCTTCCACACGGCCCATGGCCGCGATGCGCCCGTCCTGTATGGCCACATCGCCGGGTTGCCAGGGGTTGCCCGTTCCATCAAGAATGCGGGCGTTTTTTATCAGGATATCCAGCATACGCACCTCCACGTTAGAGCAATTAACACTTGAAATGCTCGCTTACGGCAGGCAAAAGCCTGCCTACTCGCATTTCGTGACAAGGGTTTTCAAGAAAATCCTTGCAGAGCAGTTAACGCATTTCATTCGTACCCTGCTTGAGTGTCAGAAAAGCATGGTGAGATTCAGTACGGCGTCGCCTCGGCAGCGCTTTTTTCTCCCATGGCCAGATATGTTTGTCGTTCCTGTTCGGGCACAAGGCTGCCGCCCGTGCACCAGACAAGATGTGTGCCTTGCGCCGCATGCGGGTGCGGGCCAAAGCCGCCGTGCGCAACGTGACGCACGCCGGGAAAACCGGCCAGGGCTGAAGGCTCGAGAAAGATGCCCTCAGTCTGGAACAAGTGGTGCAAAAGCAGGTAAAGGGTTTCGTCGCGCATGGTGTACAATCCGCTCACAAGGGAGCGCATGGCGCGGCACACCAGGGCTGAAGGGCGCGAAACGGCAAGGCCGTCAGCGGCGGTCTTGCCCGGCAGGCCCAGATCCTGGCCGGAAATGGCGTCGTCGCGGCCGGTAATGAGGCCCAGAATGACGGCGGGCGCCTGGGTCGGCTCCGCAAAATAGCAGGAAACCGCATCCCCGAAGGCCAGTTTGAGGCCAAAGGTCACGCCGCCAGGGCCGCCGCCCACGCCGCAGGGCAGATAGACGCACAGGGGATGCTCCGCATCGGGGCGGATGCCCGCGTCCTTGAGCTGCTGCTTGAGGCGAAGCCCGGCCACCGCGTAACCAAGAAAAAGGTCGCGCGAGCTTTCATCATCCACAAAGTGGCAGAAAGGATCGGTAGCCGCCAGGGCGCGCCCGGCCGCCACAGCCTTGCTGTAGTCTTCGGGATATTCCACCACGGTGACGCCGCGCTGGCGCAAAAGGTCCTTTTTCCACTGGCGGGCGTCGCCCGACATGTGCACGGTGGTTTTAAAGCCCAGGGCCGCGCCCATAAGGCCCACCGAAAGGCCAAGGTTGCCCGTGGAGCCCACCGCGAGCGAATATTTGCCAAAGGCCTCCTTGGCCTCGGGCGTGGCAAGCTTGCTGTAGCAGTCGCCGGGCTTGAGAATGCCGGTTTTGAGGGCAAGGCGTTCCGCCAGGGCCATCACTTCGTAAAATCCGCCGCGCGCCTTGATGGAGCCGGACACTGGCAACTGGCTGTCCAGCTTGAGAAAAAGCCTGCCCTGCAGGGGGAGGCTCCACAGTTCTTCCAGCCGCGCCCGCATGGCGGGCACTTCACGCACGGGGGATTCAATGATGCCGCCGCTTTTGGCGGTTTCAGGAAAAACCTGCGCAATGTAGGGCGCAAACCGCTCAAGCCTGGTCATGGCGTCCAGCGCGTCTTCAAGCCCAAAGGGGTTATCGATCGCGGCTTCGACAAAAGGGCGCAGTGCTGGGTTTGTCCAGCACACGGGTTCGCCTGCGGCCATTTGGCGCAGCAGGGGATATTCTTGTACTAAATTTTCTAATGCGTTATATGGGCTCATGGGGGGGCGCTCCAAAAAGGGTTTGCACTTGATACGTATGGGTATGATTCTACCTGTTTATGCACATTGGTGTATTTCTGTGATGACGACAAACGAAAATCTTTCACGTACGCATTAGGAAAACTAATCCATGGATATGGCCGTTCTTCTTGACGTCATGCCAGCCGTGCCCTTTTTTTTGTCGGCGGCGCGGCATCTGAGTTTTACCAGGGCCGCGACGGATCTGTGCGTCACGCAGGGCGCTGTGAGCCACCGCATTCGCCAGCTTGAAGACGCGCTTGGCTTTCCGCTCTTTCACCGGTTCCCGCGCAGGCTCACGCTGACAGGCGAGGGCGAGCGCCTCTATGATATATTGCAAAGGCCTGTGTGGGATCTTGAGAATGAAATACGGCGGATACGCCATCTGGGTCTGACGGGCACGCTTATGGTGCACTGCCCGCCGTCTTTGGCTGGAACATGGCTTGTGCCGCGGCTTTGCGACTTCAGGGCGCTGCACCCCGGTGTGGAGGTGCACTTGCGCTGCCGTAATGATCTGGTGGATTTTGAGACGGATTCGGTGGATATCGCCATTTTTTATGGCGACGTGTCGGACTCGCGTCTGCATGTCATTCCCCTGATGCAGGAATTTGTGCTGCCTGTGTGCTCGCCGGAATATGCCACAGCCATGCGACTGCCCGAAAAAGGCAAGGACGGCCTCAAGGAGTGCCTGCTGCTGCACGACAACACGCCCTGGCCCAACAGCCAATATTATGATGAGTGGCAGCGCTGGGCCGAAAAGTGCGGCGTTACGGGGCTGAACGTTCAGAGCGGGTATAGCTTTGACAGGTCGGAACTGGCGGCCATGGCCGCAGAAAACGGCCTGGGCGTCGCCCTCGGGCGAAAGCAGCTTGTCAGCGCGGCACTGGCGGCGGGAAGGCTGGTGGCCCCGTTCAGGGAAGAACTGCTGGCCACGCAAAGCTATCATATCGCCTTGCGCCGTGAAGACGTGCACCGCCCGCGTATCGTGGGATTCGTCGCCTGGCTGCAAAGCATGATCGGCGCGTAGTGAGGCATTTCCTGATCGTGCTGAGGCACGGAGTGCAGTATTGTATACAGCCTGTCACAAAACGGGAGCCGACGTCAGAAGACGTCGGCTCTCTTTATGTAAAACAGAAGCGCCGTTGGAGCGTTTCTGAAAGGCAGAAGGGGAGGTATAAGGGGCGGTATAAGTGACAGATCAGGGGCAGCGTCAGGCGAACAGCGCGGGTTCATCCTGACGCAGGGTGTCCAGTCCTTCGCCGCTGAGGGCGCTGAGGGCGTAGATTTTCTGGAGTCCGGCGTTCTCGAGAAAGCGCGTGGCGCGTTCAATGGACGCTTCGGGCATATCCGTCTTGGTGATGATGCCCGCCACATGCCGGTTGAAAATGCGGGCAAACCCTGGCGGAAAGGCCGAGGTGCGCCGCGTGGCGTCCTGTATGAACAGCATGGTTTCGCAATCCACGGACACGGTGATGAGCGCGCGGTAAAAGCGCCTGTTTTCCAGAAACTCCGGCGGAGGAAGCACAAAGCGCCCGGCGAATTCCACAGCCATTGGCTGCGGCATGAAGGCAGGCGCATGGCCGAGGGCGCGGGCAAGACTGCGCCTGCCCGCGCCTCGTTCGCCCAAAAGCATGATGCGGCGCATTATGGCCTCAGGACCTGGTCATTTCGGTAAGGTCGTAGTGCAGCACATTGCCAAAATAGCGCAGCACCTCGCGCAGGGCCGCTTCAACGCTGGCCACGTCGCCCGTTATCAGCAGGGAGCCGCCAAAGCGGTCCAGAAAGCCGATGTCCACGCTTGCGGCCTTGGTGGCTATGTCCGCCGCGATGATGACGCCCTCGCAGGGAGTGATGGTCAGTATGCCGATGGCCGTGGCCTGCGCGTCGTCCAGCCCCAGCTTGAGGTAGATGCCTTTTTGCGGACTGGCAATAAGGTGGGCCAGAGTGATCTGCCTGCCCGGCACATACTCCTGTATGATGCGTTGCTTGGTTTCTTCCATCTGGCCCTCCTCGTGATGCTTGAGGCGTATGCCTTTCGCTGCTTTGCTGTCCATTCACCGCAGCGGGCGGGTTTCACGGGCGACCTGATCTGCCTGCCCGTGTTCAATCCGTCAGCAGCAGGCAAAGCGTCTGTCCCCGCGTTTTTTCCTGTATTGCGGCTACAGCAGGTGCTTTTTCAGTTCCTCGCTGGGCGAGGGAATGACGATCTTGCTGACCACCGGGCTGCCCCCGGAAACATTGGCCACCCCGGCATCCACAGAAGACTGCACCGCGCTGACTTCGCCCGTCATGACCACAAAGGCCTTGCCGCCAAGCCCGGCGGAAAGCCGCAGGTCAAGCAGGCGAACGTCGCCCGCCTTGGCCGCGCCGTCGGCAGCCAGCACACAGGAGGCCGCCGTATAGGTCTCGATGACGCCAATGGCGTTGATGCGTCCCTGAATGGCGGTGCCGTTCATGGCCGGGACAACGTCCTCGTGCACATTGGGGATGATAAAGCTGTCCACCACCATATCCGCGCCCAGCGCAAGGCCGGTGTTGACGGAACTGGTGACGGCTCCGGTGTCGCCGGTGATGATGATAAGATATCTGCCGGGGCAGGTGGTCTTGGCCAGAACCAGTTCCACATTGGCGGCCTTGACCATTTCGTCCGCCGTCTGCATGCCCATGCCTATGCTGTTCAGTTCAACACAGCCGATAGTCCGTAATTTCATGCCCTTACCCCTCAGGCCCTGATGGTGATTATGCCGTTTTCAACAGCGCTGACGGCGCCCCTGATGCTGGCGTGAACGCGCGCGCCCATGGCCCCTTCGGGAATTTCGCCGATAAGATCGCCCACATTGACGCTCTGTCCCACGCTCACCACAGCGGCAGCGGGAGCGCCGATGTGCTGGCGCAGGGGAATGCGCACTTCCGAAGGCTCAAAGTCGCCCGCAAAGGGCGGGTGGGCTTCATAGCCCGCAAGGCCAAGGCGACGCACAAGGCTGCTGGTGGGGATGCGTCTTTCGTCGCGGAAGCGTGAAGCAGTCAGCGGACGACCGTCGTATTCCCATTTGACGCCAGCCTGCATGAGTTCCTTTTTCAGCATGGCGTTGACTTCGCGCGGCGAAATGCCCATGGGGCAGGCGAATTTTTCGCAGATGCCGCATTCGGAGCAAAGCAGCGCTTCCCTGGCAATGGGGCTGTCGACGGTCTGGCCGTCCAGCACGCGCATGAGCTTGTGCGGATGCAGGCTGTGCCCAAGCAGGCTGCGGGGGCAGAGGTCCGTACACTGCGAGCACTGACAGCACACCGTATTGGTGAGACGCTTGAGCGTATGGGGGTCCATAACCTTGCGAGCCACCACATTGTGGTCGACCGGCAGCACCAGAAGGCCGCTTGTGGTCTTGGTGACGGGCTGTTCCGCGTCGGGCAGCACGCGGCCCATCATGGGGCCGCCGTCCACCACGCGGTATTCGCTGATGGTGGGGCCGCCCGCAAAATTGAGCACCTCGGAAACACGCGTGCCCACAGGTACGCGCACCACCATGGGGCGGGCCACTTCACAACCCACCGTAAGATAGCGGTGGGTCACGGGCTTGCCGTCCAGCGCGTGAGCTATGTTGTAAAGGCTTTCCACATTGCTGACCACGGCCCCGATCTGCAAAGGAATGCCGCGTTCGGGCACAATGCCGCCCAGCACTTCATAGACCATGACCTGTTCGTCGCCGGCGGGGTAGAAATCGCCCATCTCAAAAGCTTCAAAACGGCTTCCCCGGCGGGCCACGGCCTCGCGCACGCTTTTCATGGCTGCGGCGTGCTTGCCCTTGAGGCAGACGATGCCCTTGCCCGCGCCGGTGCATTCCATCATGGCTTCAAGACCGCGCAGCATGACGTCCACCCTCTCTTCCATCAGATAAGGGTCGCTCATGAGCAGCGGTTCGCAGCTTGCGCCGTTGACCAGCACTGTCTGCGCCGTGGCGTCGGCCTTCACATGGGTGGGCAGTCCCGCCCCGCCTGCGCCCACAACGCCGGCCTGGCGTATGGCGTCCACAATTGCTTTTCCCATGACATCCTCTTGGAGTATTTTAGAGCAGTTTCAACTTAAAAGCGCTCTGGCACTGTCTGGAGCATTTAAGGAAGCACTGATTAAAGAGCCTCCTGGAAACGCGCAGTTGTTTCGTTTGGCAAGGCGCGATCTTTTTTTGAAGCAGGAGTGGACTCTTCCGTCCTCGACTGTTTCAAAAAAAGTGAAGCAACGCCGCCAAACGGAATAAATCAGCGTTTCCCCATGCCCCGGGTTTTTGCGCGGGCTGTCCCCGCAGTGAAAATCACGTCACTACTATGGACAAAATCTGTGCACTTCTGCGCACGACTACCAGACGCTTTCCAGCAGTTTGACGATGTCGTCGTGAGAGGGCATGCGCGGGTTGCTTTCAGTGCAGATGTCTTCAAGAGCGTTGGCCGCCATGGCGTCCAGGCTCTTGCGGTATTCGCTTTCATTGACCTTGAGTTCGCGCACGTGGGCCGGAATGCCCATGGAAGCGTTGAGGTCGCGTACGGCGCTCACAAGGTTTCTCGTGCCTTCTTCCACCGTGGCGGCGGGCAGGCCGACCATTTCGGCGATTTCACGGTACTTCACGCCAGCGTCAAAGCTGTTGAAATCAATGACCACAGGCAGCAGAACGGCGTTGGCCAGACCGTGAGGAATATGGAACAGGCCGCCCAGGCTGTGGGCCATGCTGTGCGTGATGCCAAGGCCGCTGTTGGTGAAGGCAAGGCCAGCCATGCAGGAGCCGATGAGCATGTTGTCTCTGGCTATCATGTCGTCGCCCTGCGAATAGGCGCGGTGCAGATAGGAAAAGACGTTGCGGATGGCCCTTTCGGCGTAGATGGCCGTAAAAACATTGCTGTGGCGGGAGGTGTAGGCCTCGACCGCGTGGGTGAGCACGTCCATGCCCGTGGAGGCCGTCACCTGCGGCGGCACCGTGCGGGTAAAGCGCGCGTCAAGAATGGCGGCATCGGGGATGAGCAGTTCGTCGTTCAGCGGGATTTTGACCGCGTTCACCTTGTCGGTGATGACGGCGATGGAGGTCACTTCCGAGCCGGTGCCGCTGGTGGTGGGAATGGCCACCAGCAGGGTTTTTCTGTTCTGGTCGGCCTTGCGGCCGAAGTAGGATATGGCCTTGGCCATATCAATGGCGGAACCGCCGCCAAGGGCGAGGATCATGTCGGCCTTGCTGCGCAGAAAAAGCCCCGTGGCTTCCACCACGGCCTGCAGCGTGGGGTCTGGCTCCACGCCGGAAAAAATGTCAAAGCTTATGCCCTTGCGTTTCAGGTGGCTGACCGCCTGATTGGCAAAACCGCTTTTGACCATAAAGGGATCGGTTACCACAAAGGCGTGACTTGCCGGAAAACTTTCAAGAGTTTCCAGTGCGTAGGGGCCGTAGCAGATCTTTGTCTTTCCGTAAAACTGGGTCACGTTGTCCTCCGGGGTATTCGCGGGGGCGGAGCAGTTCGCCCCCGCGTCACCGTCGTGTGAGCTTGGTCAGTAAAGCCTTGCACGGCCTTACTTGCATTTGGGCAGAATCATTTCCACTTCTTCGTGAGGGCGGGGGATCACGTGCACGCTCACAAGGTCGCCCACACGCGAAGCGGCGGCAGCGCCAGCGTCGGTAGCGGCCTTCACTGCGCCCACATCGCCGCGCACCATAACGGTCACAAGACCGGAACCCACCTGTTCGCGGCCGATCAGGGTCACGTTGGCAGCCTTCACCATAGCATCAGCAGCTTCCACAGCGCCCACCAGACCACGGGTTTCAATCATTCCCAAAGCGTCAGTCATCATCGCCATTGTCGTCTCCTTACCTCAAGGGGTTGTTTTTCGGGGCAGACCCGAAAATCGTTTACAGCGGGCGTCGCGCGCCGCGCCGGAATTTTCCCGCCCCGGGCGCTGACCCGGGATGGTTGTTGTTATTTGAACCCACCGTTGATGGCGGCCACGGTTTCCAGCGTGACCTTCCGCAACTCTTCGGGATCGGTAATATTGTAGTGTTCCTTGATGATGGCGGCCACGCCGATGAGCAGCTCTTCCTGTTCGGGGCTGTGGCAGGCAGTGGCGTTTTCGGCCTTGTGGTCGCCGCCGCAGCAGCCGCAGCAGGACTCTGCCGGGGCATCGGCCCAGGTTATTTCAATGCCGCGTCTGGTCAGCTCGTCACGCGCTCCGGCAGTGAGGATTTTGGAGCCGTCCATTGTCAGGCGGTTGCCGGTAACGTAGTCCTGCAGGTTGTCCACAGTTATCAAAGTCTTGCTCATAAGTACCTCTCAGGCCCGCGCGGGGCGGGTTTTATGGTAGCCGCTCTGGAGCAATTTAACTTTTAAATTGCTCTTATCGTGCTCTGGCGGCTGCGTGAGCAGACGTTCGCTACGGAGGCGTAAGCGCAGTTTATCTGCGCGGTTAAACGCCGAAGCGAGCGTGCCTTAAACTTTGAGAATGTATATATTCCCATAGTTTATCTGCTCTAGTGGCCCGTGCCTGTAAATGCCTTTATAAGTTCCGCATCGGGCTGGGGTATGACCGCCATCTGTTGCAGGCTCTTGCCCAGCGCGTCGGCGGCAGCCTGTGCGGCTTCGCGCACAGAGGCCACATCGCCCGTCAGCACAAAATACGATTTGCCGCCGATGCCCTGGCCCATGACAAGGCGCATCAGACTGATAGCAGCTTTTTTAACGGCCACGTCGGCGGCCATGATGCCGTCGGCCGCATTGCGACACTCCACAACGGCCATAGCCCTGCCAGCGCTTTGCGCGGGCTGGCGGCGCAGGGCTGCCTGCACCTGGGGCGAAACCGGCGAAATGACGTAGCGCCCGGCCAGGTGAAAGCCCGTGTCCTCGGCAGCGCGCACAGACGTTTCCACAGCCTCGCGGTCGCCTTCCACCAGAATGATCAGGCGTCCTGCGCAGATCACCGATGCCCGTATGAGGGCAACGGGCGCTGCCTTGAGCATGGCGTCGGTAATTTCGGCCCCGGCGGCTATGCTGCGGCTGTCCACAATGCCAAGAGTATCCATGGCCTATTCGCTCTCCGGCTTTTTGCCCATCATTTCTTCCTGGTCGAGAATGCCCACTATGGCGGCATCAACGGGCGATTCCTGATTGTAGAGCGCCTTGCGGGCAGAACTGCCGGTGGTGATGAGCACCCGTTCGCCTATGCCCGCGCCCACACAGTCAACCGCCACAAAGCTTTCGGCCAGCTTGTTGTGGGCGAGATCAAGCCGCTGTACTACCATGAGCTTCAGCCCATTGAGGGAATCTTCCTTACGGGTGGCCCAGACGTTGCCTACAACAATGCCTATCAGCATGCGACACCTACAGATTTTTCAAAATGGTCATATGGTGACTGTCCGCGGCCTCCTGGGCCAGGGGCGTCACCACCGCCTTGCGGGGCACGCGCAGCGTCTGCGCGCCTGTCCTGGCGGCCTCTGCCACATGGTCTGCCGTTACAAGGCTCTGGCGCAGACTGGCGGCTTTTGCCGGGGGCGGCGCAAGCTCCGTCAGGCCAAAACCCGCAAGCGCGGCCTCGTACGCTTCATACATCTGCATCAGGGCGTAGGGAGCCGTTTCCGCATAGGCGCGGTAGGCAAAACCCAGCACGCGCACTTCCTTACCCTTGAGCAGCAGTTCCAGCACCTTACGCAGGGCAATGCTTGAGGCCCTGCCCTGTGCCAGGTCGGCCATGTCGGAACAGCCAAGCTCCGGCAGGACGTAGAACGCCGCTTCTTCCGTCTGGTTCGCGGTTTCAAAGCGCACCCGCGCTCCGGGAAGACGCGACGCAACCTCGTGCGCCAGCTTGTCATCGGCCGGAGCCAGAATTTCAACCGTCGGCGCACTGGCCAACTTGTCGCCATGGGGGGCAGCGGCAAGTTGGGCCAGTACGCGCTGCACCACGGCATCAATGAGAGCCTGCGTGTCCGTTGTTACGGCAGTATCTTTCAGCTTGGCTTCCATATGATGCTAGTCCGTGCAGTTGAGGGCGATGCCAAGGGGCGTCACTAAAAAAGGGTTGGCAGGCTTGAACGTGGGCACGCCGGTGTACTTCTGGATGACTTCTTCCATACCGGGCAGGCAGCAGGTGCCGCCGACAAGATAGAGTGCCGACACGTTGCGCCCCTGCACATGCCTGTGGATGATGGAACCCATCTTTTCAATGACGGGCCGCACCACGGGCAGGATTTCCTTTTGCCGGGCCTTGTCCTTTTTCAGGTCTTCGGCCTCTTCAAAGCTGATGTCGTAGTTGCCCGCCAGCACAAGGCTCACATGGGTGCCGCCGGTGGGCTCGTCCGCCACATAGACGACCTTGCCGCCCTCAAGCACCGCAATGCCCGTGGTGCCGCCGCCGATGTCCACAATGGCCCCGTCACGCACGTTAAGCACGCTGTTGGCCGCAGTGGGTTCGTCCAGCAGGGCCGTCACCTGATAGCCCGCGCCTTCGGCCACATGGCGGTGGGTTGCGCAGTCGCGCTCGCTGGTGCCGGGGGGCACGGCGATGGCGGCTTTTTCAAGCTTGCGGCCCAGCTTTTCTTCCAGTTCCTCGGTAAGCTCGCGCACGATGCGCAGGCCGCCCGTGTAATCGACGATAAGGCCGTCCCTGACCACCTGGGCAAAGCGCATGGCGCAGGCCACAGGCTGTTTTTTGGCATTGACCGCCACCACGACAATATAGGCCGTGCCCAGGTCCACGCCCACATAAAGCGGCTCCGAAGGCGTGACCTTGCGGGGCTTTTCGCGGCACTTTTCAAGGGTCTCCATAAGCTTGTCAGCGGCGGTAAAGTCCATGGCTAGCCTCTGCTTATTCCAATGATGGTTCCGGTTGTGCCGGGCTTCCAGCCGGAGCTGTTGCCTTCGTCGGCGTCAATGTGCATGGCCAGCTTGAAGTCGTCGCTGACGCGCACCAGCACGTTTTCAAGAATCATCGGGCGCTCGGTTTCAAGCCGCACGTCGACCATGTCCTTGTCTTTGAGGCCAAAGCGGCGGGCGTCGTCCGTGTGCATGTGGATGTGGCGCGAAGCCACGATGACGCCGCATTCCAGCCCCACAATGCCTGTGGACGACGCCAGGATGATGCCCGGCGTGCCGTCAATGTCGCCGCTCTGGCGGACGGGCGGGTTGATGCCCAGGGAGCGCGCGTCCGTGCGGGATATTTCCACCTGCGAAACGCTGCGGGCCGGGCCAAGCACGGCCACATTGTCCATGACGCCCTTGGGGCCGATCAGGCGCACGCGGCCGGTGCTCAAAAACTGTCCAGGCTGCGAAAGCGGCCTGTCGGGACGCAGGGCCTCGCCAAAAAGCGTCATGGCGTCTGCCACGCTCAAATGGGCATGGCGGGCGGAAATTTCTACCGGAATGGGCCCGGCATTCATTGCGGCGGCAGGGGAGTCTGCACATTCCTGGGTCAGCACCCTGCGCACCACGCCAGCCAGAATATCTTTAAGGACTTGCTCGTTCATCTGCGTATTCATCTCGGCTCCACCGCCCGGCGGCGAACGGAGTAGGGTCCGTGCGCCGCCGGGGCCGGGTGTGTGGGTAAGGGGTAAACTAGCCTTCGCGCTTGGGCAGGATCATCTCCACTTCGCTGTGGGGGCGGGGGATGACGTGCACGCTGACGAGCTCGCCAACTTTTTTGGCGGCGGCAGCGCCGGCGTCGGTAGCGGCCTTCACCGCGCCCACATCGCCGCGCACCATGACGGTGACAAGACCGCCGCCCACCTGGCTGCGGCCGATAAGGGTGACGTTGGCGGCCTTGACCATGGCATCAGCGGCTTCAACAGCGCCGACGAGACCACGGGTTTCAATCATGCCAAGGGCGTTGGATGAGTTGGTCATAGCGGTATCTCCTTAGATTTCTTAAATAATTTTTTAAATTGCTGGTTTGGCGGCTGCGGCATGGCCGGGCCGGGGCTTATAAAACCTTTTTCAGCTCCGCCACGATCATTTCCGTGACGGCGTTGATGTCCAGACCGCCCACGGCCGCTGCTGCGGCAGCTTGCGGGGCCACCACGGCATCATGGCTGGCGCCGTGGTGGCAGCAGCCGGAAAGACCGGCGGAAGGCGGATAGCCCCCCGCCGGAGATCCAGAGGGGGAGATGCCCGCCACGGTGGAAACGCCGCACGAGGCGGGGGTTGCGCATGCGCAGCCCTGCGAGTGCAGGTCATAGGCCACGCGGCGCACGTTGAGGAGATTCAGGGGCGTCACGTTGTCGGACGTTGCACTGCCGCCCACCGCGCCGCAGCCCAGGGTGAAGGAGGGGAAGAGCCCTGTGGAAATGCCCACGGCCCCCTGGGTCGAGGGAGTGTTCACAAGCATGCGCGAAACGGGCTTTTTGAGTCCGAATTCGCGGATGACTTCTTCATTCTGCGAATGGATGGCCAGGGAATGCCCCACGCCGCCGTTGTGCAGCAGGGCGATGCACAGTTCGCAGGCTTCACGCCAGTCTTCAACCACATAGAATCCCAACAGGGCGGTGAGCTTTTCCTTGCTGAAGGGATACTTGGGGCCAACGCCCTTTTCGTCGGAAACCAGCAGGCGGGTGCCCTGCGGCACTTCGATGCCAGCGATCCGCGCGATGCTCAGGGCGTCGCGGCCCACGATGGCGGGGTTCATGCTGCCGTTGCCGCGCTCCATGACCTGCTTTACCTTGGCGAGCTTGTCGCCAGCGAGGAAGTAGCAGCCCTGGGCTTCCATAGTGGCGCGCACCTTGTCGGCAATGCAGGCGTCGGTGACGACGGACTGCTCCGAAGCGCAGATGGTGCCGTTGTCAAAGGTTTTGCTGCTCATGATCTTGGTCACGGCGTCTTCGACGTTGGCGCTGCGTTCGATGTAGGCAGGCACGTTGCCAGCGCCCACGCCCAGAGCGGGCGTGCCGGAGCTGTACGCGGCCTTGACCATGCCGGGGCCGCCGGTGGCCAGGATAAGGTCGCTGATCTTCATGAGCTCATTGGTGCCTTCGATGGAAGGCATGCTGATGCTGCTCACAAGATCGGGGGACACATGGCAGGAACGCAGGGCGCTCTGGATGATCTCCACGGTTTTGGCGATGCAGTTGCGGGCGCTGGGGTGCGGGGTGAAGACAATGGCATTGCCCGCCTTGAGCGCGATAAGCGATTTATAGATAACCGTGGACGTGGGATTGGTGGAGGGCACAATACCGGCAATGACGCCCACGGGCACGGCGATTTCCACAATCTTGCTGACCGGGTCGGAATGCAGTTCGCCTATGGTCTTCATGTCCTTGATGCAGGCATAGACCTTTTCGCTGGCGAGCAGATTCTTGATCTTTTTGTCCTGGGGCTTGCCGAAGCCGGTTTCTTCCACAGCCATGTTGGCCAGGGTTTCAGCCTGGGCAGCCGTGGCTTCGGACACGGCCCTGACAACCTCGTTCACGCGGTCCTGGCTCAATTGCGCGAATTCGGGCTGAGCTTTGCGCGCCGCGCGTACAAGGGCGCGGGCCTCCTGAATGGAGAGTAAATCCTTATCAACCATGTTTTACTCCTTTTCCTTCCGTGCCGCCCGGTCGATGGCGTTCATCAGGGTTTGCCTGTTGGCTGAGGCGATCTGCTCACGGCTGAGATCAACCTTCATGGTCTGGGCAAGCTGACGAAGTTTGTTCATGCTCATGGCTTTGCATTTTTCGGGATCATAGGCTTCCTGCCCGTGGGCGGCTGCCTTTGTTCCTGTGTTGGCCTTCGCGCCGCCTTTCGGGGCTGCGGGGGCCGGGGTTTCTTCCACTATTTCTACAATTTCAATAACTTCGGTTTCAACGGCTACGGTCTTGGGCGCGTTTTTGGCGGCAGCAGGGGCCGCGTTGGCCGGAGCCGCCGGGCTTTGCCCGCCGGGCTGGAGCAGCAGAATGCTCTCAAGGCCGCTGTCCGGGCGGGGAATGACGTGGCAGGATACGCACACGGCCCCTTCAAGACGGGACAGGGACGCCCGCGCCGCATCCACCGCCGATTGCACAGCGGCAACCTCGCCAGCTACGGTGATGGTCACAAGGCCGCCGGTAGCCAGGGATTTTTCCAGCAGGCGCACATCCGCCGCCTTGAGCATGGCGTCCGCCGCCTCAATGGCTCCTATGAGCCCCTTGGTTTCTATGAGTCCCAGTGCCAGCATGGCTTTCTCCTGAATTTGGGCCGTGATTAGTGTTTGATGACCTTCACGGCCAGGCCGTAGCCTTTGAGAATATTCTCAATGCGCTGCAAGTCGGCGTCGTCCAGAACGGGGTTGTCCTTGATGGGATATTCCACGTCGATCTGGGCGTACTTGCTCACTCCCATCTTGTGGTAGGGCAGCAGGTCGATGCCCTTGAAATTTTTTCTGTGGGCATGGCCGCTCAAAAAGCGGCCTACGGCGTGTATTTCGGCATCGTCATCATTATAGCCCTTGAGCAGGGGCATGCGGATGTTCACGTTGGAGCCGTTTTCAAGCAGCCACTTCAGGTTGGTCAGGATGGCCTCATTGCGCACGCCGGTGAGCTCGTAATGCTTGTCGGCGTCCATGTACTTGATATCGAAGAGAAAAAGATCACACACGTCTGCCATGTCGCGGATCACGTCAAGCTTGGCGTAGCCCGAAGTCTCCATAGCGGTGTGGATGCCCTTGTGCCGACAGGCCAGCAGCAGGTTTGCCACGGCCTCATGCTGCGCCAGGGGTTCGCCGCCGCCCACCGTGACGCCGCCGCCGGAGTTTTCATAAAAAAGCCAATCCTGTTCCACCACTTCAAGCAGTTCTGAAATGCCTTTCTGTTCCCCGGCAATGGCCAGGGCCGCTTCGGGACAAGCATGCACGCACTTGCCGCAGTTGATGCAGTCCTTGGTTCTGTCCACCACATGGCAGGCCCCTGCGTTGGTCATGCTGTGGATGCCCACGGGACAGACGGCCACACAGGCGCCGCAGTTGATGCACACGTCCTTCTTGAACATGACTTCATAGCGGCGGGTCTGGCTTTCAGGGTTGGAACACCACCGGCAGCGCAGTGGGCAACCCTTGAAAAAAACCAGGGTACGTATGCCCGGACCGTCATACATATTGTACTTTTGTATGTTGAAAATTCTGGCTTTTCTTTCGATCACGGTGTTACCCTTGCCGTCTGCCCTGTCGTTTCACGATTGCTGTCTTTTGGGCCGCGCCCCCTCCACGAGAATAAAGGGGGCGCGGCCTGCGCCAGATTCTAAAAGTGGCGCAGTACTGTTCTGCTGATGATTTCGTCCTGCACGTCCTTGCACAGCTCCACAAAGAAGGCGCTGTACCCGGCGACGCGCACCACAAGGTCGCGGTAGTCCTTGGGGCTCTTCTGGGCTTCAAGCATGGTCTTGTTGTCCAGGTAGTTGAACTGCATTTCGCCGTTGCCGAGGATGCTGGCCGAGCGGATAAGGGTGATGATGCCCTGTTCGCCTTCGGGGGTGTCCAGCAGGCCCGGGAGGAGCTTGAAGTTGTGCACCATGCCGATGTTCATGTTGTCGTTGGACATCTTGGACACGCTCTTGATGATGGCCGTGGGGCCCTTGTAGTCCGCGCCCTGGGTGGGGCTGATGCCGTCGGAAAGCGGCAGCCAGGCCTTGCGGCCGTTGGCCGAAGCGCCCAGCAGCTGACCAAAGGGCGTGTTGTTGGAAATGGAGAGCGTGCCGTGGCTCAGGACGGAATAGAGCGTCTTGTACTTGCGGTGCTCGCGCTCGGTAAAGGCGACGAGGTCGGCAGCGATGCTGTCGGCATAGTCATCGTCGTTGCCGTACTTGGGCGCGGCCAGGCAGTCGGCCAACATGGCGTCGTAGCCCTCGAAGTTGGCCTTGAGGGCCTCGTTCATCTGTTGCAGGGTGTACTTTTTGTCGTCGTACACAAGCTTCTTGATGGCGGCCATAGAGTCCGCATAGGTGGCAAGACCGCTCCAGATCACGCCGGGGCCAAAGTTGTACATGGCGCCGCCGGAGGCCACATCAAGGCCTTTTTCCATGCAGCCTTCGTACATGATGGACATGAGCGGCTTGGGCGCCAGGTCGCGGTGCACGCGCTGGGAAATGACCGTGGCAACGCTGGACCACTTGGTGATGTACTTGATCTGTTCCTTGACGGCGGCGTCGAACTTTTCATAGGTGTCGAACTGGCTCAGGTCGCCAAGGTCGGGGCAGACCTGTTTGCCGTACCAGAGGGGCACGCCGTGGTTGAGCACAAGTTCGATGCAGATGGGCCACTGGGTGTAGGCGGTGGAGGTCCACTGGTACAGACGCCCGGCTTTTTGCGGTTCCACGCAGCCCATGAGGCAGTAGTCGCGGGCGTCTTCCATGCTGACGCCCTTGGCGAGCATCATCTTTATATGGGTGTCGTCAAAGTGCACGGCGGGAAAGCCCATGCCGGAGCGGATGACGGAAACGATTTTTTTCAGATAGTCCTGCGGCGAGGAGTTATGTACGCGGGTGGCCAGCGAAGGCTGGTAGATACGAACGTGGCGCACCGCATCCATGAGCAGGAAGGTCAGCTCGTTAGTGGCGTCGCGCCCTTCGCGGGTGACGCCACCCACGCACATGTTGACGAAGGGCTGATAGCCCGCGAAGAATTTGGAGCTGCCTTCGCTGGTCAGCCACATCATTTCGGACATCTTGATGAGCATGCAGCCCGCGAGGTCAAAGGCCTCGTAGGGGGTGATGCGGCCAGATTCAATGTCGGCCTTGAACAGGGGATACATGTACTGGTCAACGCGGCCAATGGACATGCCGGTCTGGTTTTCTTCAACCACCAGCAGGGACTCCACGGTCCATACGGACTGGATGGCTTCCCAGAAGGTGCTGGGGGCGTGGGCGGGCACGCGGGCGTTGACTTCTGAAATCTTGAGCAGTTCGGCCTTGCGCTTGGGATCATTTTCGCGGGCGGCCAGATGGGCGGCGTATTCGGACATGCGCCGGGCGTAAATCATCACGCCTTCGGTGGTTTCAATGACCGACTTGTAGAAGTAAATCTTGTCGATATCCTCGGGGCGTTCGTAGTCCAGATGCTCCAGGTGTTCGCGGGCTTCGCGCTGAATGTCCAGCATGCCCTTTTTCATCAGGATGACGTCGTAGCCGGGGTTGGAGTCGCCGCCGCCGTTGAGGGCGTGGTAGGAGCAGTCGGACACATAGGATTCGCCCGAAAGTTCCCACAGGCCGGCTTCGCGGTACTGGGCTTCGCAGTATTCGTCCACGGACTTGCCTTCCCAGTAGGGGAAGATTTCTTCACGCAGGATTTTTTTGTCTTCTTCAGCAATATGGAAGGGGTCCTGGGGGCGGTTGGCGATGGTGTCCATCTCGTCCCGCAGCCAGCGCCAGGAAATGTCGGGCGAAAAAGCCCCGGCGCGGGGAGCGCCGTTGGGAGCGCCCACGATGAGTTCATGATCCTGAATGACCAGGGGCGCGTTTTCGCAGCAATGGCGAAAAGCCGTTGCACGCAGCAGAATACGCGGCATGCCGGGGTTTTCACTGTCAATCTTGGTGATGGTGCGCGCGCGGTGAATGGTGATGCGCGGCACCTGCTTGAGATAATTTTCTTTCAGCAGCACGTGGCGCTGGGTGGGGCCTTCAGGCACGCCAGGGCCGGACTGGGCGGCGGGAGCAGCCTGAACCGCAGTGGAGGCAGTGCTGTGCGAGGGCAGGGTGGCAGTGGCGAAAATCTTGCGCAGCTGCTCACGCTCCTGGGGCGAAAGACTCTTTGTTACTTCGGCTATTTTACTTGAAAAATCATGAAGATCCACGTTGTATCCTCCATATTGTGCGGTCGGAATGGCCTTGGGCATCTGGCTTTGACCCGGGCTACCGGGCCTGGGGCAGAGCGCCCAGAGCTTCGCGCAGCACACGCCTGAGCAGATCATAGTTCTGCTCGTTGCTGGTCGCGCCCCGGTCGGGGGCGGACTGGGCGGCAAGATCCGCCAGGGGGGCGAGATCGCGCACGCCATAGCCTATTTTTCTGCGGTAAATGAGATTCATTGGCGAAATATTGTCCGAGGTGATGCCGTAGCCCGCCAGACCACTGCCCTGGGTCATGGCTGGCGTGAGATTTGTTGTCATTCCCATGCCGCCAAAGGCCGCCCCTGTGTTCACCAGCAGGCGCGCCACGGGTTTTTTGAGGGCGAACTGGCTGATGACCTCTTCATCGCGGCTGTGGATGGACAACGTCTGGGCGTGGCGTTCCTGCAGCAGCAGTTCCACGCATTTTTCACAGGCGTGCATCCAGTCCGGCTCCACATAGTAGCCAAGCACGGGCGAAAGCAGTTCCCTGATGTAGGGGTCGCGCCCTGCGACATACTTGCGCTCGGCCATGAGCACTTTTGTTGCGGCGGGAATGGCGAAGCCGGCCTTGGCGGCCAGGGCTTCGGCCGACTGGCCCACCATGTGGCGGTGGCGGCGGCCGTCCTCATAAAAGAGCACGCGGCAGAGCGCATGGGCTTCGTCGTCGCTCATGAAGTACGCGCCATTGTCCTGAAACGCGCGGCGCACCTGACGTTCAATGCAGCCGTCCACAATGACGCACTGCTCCGCCGAGGGGGCCAGCCCGTTGTCGAAGGTCTTGCTGGCAATGATGTGCCTGACGGCGGCGGGGATGTCCGCGCTGCGCTCGATGAAGGCAGGGCCGTTGCCCGTGCCGCCGTAGATGAGCGGCTTGCCGCTCGCCCTGGCGGCCTCGAACATGCCGAGCACGCCCGTAACCATGACCAGGGCCACTTCGGGATGACGCATAAGCTCTTCAGTGCCGCTTTTGGCCACGATGTCGAGGTAGGAGACAGCCCCTTCGGGCAGGCCCTGGGCCAATCCGGCGGCTATCATGATGTCGAGGGCGCGGCGCATGCAGTCCACGGCGCGGGGATGCAGGGAAAGTATGACGGCGTTGCCGGACTTGATGGCCAGCAGTACAGTGTATACTGCGGTGGACACGGGGCTGGTCACGGGGCAAAGAGCCACAATGACGCCCAGGGGAACGCCCACATCGAACACGCCTTCCTGCCCCGGATCGTTGAGGCGTCCCACGCAGCGCATGCCGCGCAGGCTCTGGCGCACGCGGCGACAGACAAAGAGGTTTTTGACCATTTTGTCCTGCCAGCGGCCGCAGTCGCTTTCTTCATGGCTCATGACGGCGAGGGACTGGGCGTGGGATTCCACCGCGTCGGCCATGGCCTCCACTGCGGCATCCAGTCTTTCCTGCGGCATGGCGGCCAGCTTTTTGCGCGCCTCGGCGGCGTTTTCAGCCAGAATCCGCGCCTGCTGTATGGAAATGAGGTCCTTGTCGCCGATCATGCTTTTGGCTCCGTAGTTGTGGCCAGCTAGGCCAGGGCGTACCGCCGCACCAGTCTGACCAGGTGGCGGTGGGGCGTGGGAATGACGCATGAGCTGTACACATCTGCGCCCATATTTTTTACGGCCTTGACCCCGGCTTCCACGGCGGACTTGCAAGCCGCCACATCGCCCTGCACCAGGGCCGAGCAGTAGCCGGAGGCCACGTTTTCATAGCCGATGAGTTCCACGTCGGCGGTTTTGATCATGGCGTCGGCCGCTTCCATAAGATAGATGATGCCGAAGGTTTCGATCATGCCCAGCGAGCGCAGGCCGGGATCATCTTCAGACACGGAATCAAGGGCGTGGGCCATGGCTATGCTGCCCACGCCGCGCACGGGACGCGGCATGACGTTCTGCGCCGTGAGCTTGCCCACGCTGGCGGCGGCAGCGGCCCCGGCGGCCACGGACGCCTGCACGGCCGCTACATCGCCTCTCACCATAATGGTCACAAGGGTGGAACCGACGTTTTCGTAGGCCAGAAGATCCACGTTCGCGGCTTTGAGCATGTAATCCGCGCCATAGATGGCGGGCACCATGCCCAGCGTCTCAATGAGGCCCATGGCCTCTTCACCTGCATACTGCATACATGCTCCGTGCGATTCGTATTTATGCCGCAAGCCACTCTTGACGGCAGTGAAAATAGTGCTTGTTTAAGTTGTAAGCTTTCCCCTGTAGGGCAAAGTCAAGCCCTTTTCATTTTTTCATGTAAAAAGATTTTTGGCGGGGGAGGAAAAAAGCGGAAAGTCTGGAACAGACTGATTAAACAGTCAAAATTAGAGGCTGAATTTACAGGCGATTTTATTTATAGTGTTGCATATCAAAATAATAAGTTTGTATATATAAAGAAAAAATGCGACATCGGCGTCAGAAAAAATGCACTTTATGAGGGCAAAATTTGTAAATCCTATTGACCTTCCCGTTCAGGGTAAACTTATGCTGTGCCAAGGCAGGCGAGGCGGTCTTTGCCGGGGCAAGGGCACCCCCTTCGTCATTTTACACCATCCTTTTGCGAGAGAAGGAGTTATGCCATGGAGCACACGGCAAAACCTGTCGCCGTATCCGATCTGGGCGACATCCCCGCAGCGGAGGCCGCCAAGGACAAACTGGTCAGCAGTTTCAGGCGGCGCGGCATTTTCACGGCAATCATGTCGGGGATGACCTACGGCACGTACACGGCCTTTATGACCCTGGCCATGACCATGGGCGTCTGGTCTGTCTGGTACGGGGGGGAGTCGGGGCTTTCTGAGTTTTCAACCCTGTTTGTGCTGGGCGCTCTAGGCGCTGCCACCACGGACACATGCAGCGCACTCTGGGCTGTCCTCATCGCCACCTTCAGGGGCAAGATGGGCGACTTTTTCCGCTGCGTGAAAAGCAAACCCGGGCTTATCCTTATTGGCGCGGCCGTCATCGGCGGCCCTCTGGCCAGCACGTGCTATGTGCTGGGTCTTAAGAGCGCTGGCTCCATCATTGTGCCCATCAGCGCCCTTTGCCCGGCCATCGGCACCATTTTGAGCCGTTTTCTCTTCAAGCAGCCCCTCACGCCGCGAACCCTGCTTGGCATCTTCATCTGCTTCGGGGCCAGCGCGCTTATCGGCAGCACTGGTCTTGCCGAAGACGCGCCGCCGGATCTTTTTCTGGGATTGGCTTTCGGTTTTCTGGCCGCTTTCGGCTGGGGACTTGAAGGGTGCGTTGGCGGGTACGCCACGTCCATGATCGATCCTGAAATCGGCATCACCATCCGTCAGGTTACTTCCGGCCTCACCAACCTTTGCGTGCTGGTGCCCCTGTTCGCCTTCTTCGGCGGCGACAGCGCCTTTACGATGATCACCACGGCCTTTACTGACACCACTGCCATGCCGTGGTTCCTCGTTGCCGGCCTTGGCGCATGGTTTGGATTCATGCTGTGGTACAAGGGCAACGCCATGTGCGGCACGGCCCTGGGCATGGCCTGCAATGGCGCGTTTTCTTTCTGGGGGCCATTTTTCTGCTGGATCGTGCTTGGCCTGTGGTTTGGCCAGGACGGCTTTGCCCTGGCGCCCATCGCCTGGCTGGCCGCTGTGATCATGGTGTTCGGCATCTTTATCATTGCGGTTAACCCGCTGGAATATTTTAAAAAGAAGGGATAGATCGTCATGAAGCCATTGAACTATGCTATCCTTAAATATATGACAACGGTCAGTGAAGCCTGCACTGAGGACGTGATGGATGCGCTTAAGGGGCAGTACAGCTCTTTTCGGGCCTTTACCAAGCCTGACATCCTCAACGCCCTTATGACGGCGCAGGCCAACGGGCTTGTTGAAGAGTCGCGCTATGACCTGGATGAAAACAACGAAGTGCGCATGTACTTTCGGGCCAATGCCGAAAGCATCGCGACCATAAATCGTTATATACCTGAGTAAACAGCACGCATGTCTTCGGGGGAGGGTTTGCCTCCTCCCGAGACAGGCGAATTTTACGTGAGTACAGCCTCTCCGCCCTGTCTTCTGCTTCGGCAGGCGTCGCTCCACGCTGGCCATCTGCAGTTGGCTTGTTCCTACCCTCCCTGCGTCACGCTGTTATGAATCAGGCCTTTCCACCATGCCTATCACAGGAAGTTTCGGGTGATGCCATGACCAAACGCGGCTATACCATCAGCCAGATGAGCGAGATTTCCAAGATATCCAAAAAAGCCTTGCGCTTTTATGACGATCTTGGGCTTATTTCATCCAAAAGACACGGAACCAACAACTACCGCTATTATACGCAGGAAGACCTGCTCGCCGTGCCGCCCCTGAAGTATTACAAGCAGATGGGCTTTCATCTGGGAGAGATTCGCGCGGCTTTCGAGGTGGGCAGCAATACGTCGCTTACCGCTCTGCGTGAAATGTTCATGGACAAGATCGGGGCCCTTCATGAAGAAGAAAAAGTGCTGCACGAACGGCTTACTTCTGTTCGTGACTGGCTCGAGCTGCTGCATGAGGCGGAAATGGTGCTTGAAAACAGCCTCCAGAGCGTGTCGGTGAAGTATGTGCAGCCCGATAAACTGCTTTTTCATGAGCAGATTTTTACTCTGGACATCAAGTCAGCCATCATCAATCTTGAATTTACCAACTATGTCGAGTCAGTGGAAAACAGCATCACCGGGCCTGTCATCATCTACTTTTCTTCCATCGACGACCGCATAAGGGACGTGGAGCAGAAGATGCAGGTGTTGCAGAAAACCATTTTCCCTTGCCAGCAGAATCAGACCAGAGATTTTGGCGGTTTTCTGGCCGCCAGCTGTTACCATATCGGCCCGCATGAAACCATCAGGGACACGTACAGGAAAATCCAGCGCTGGTGCGCCGCCAATAACTATATTTGCGATAAAAGCGCCTACGAACGCTATGTCACGGATTTTTGGACCACCAGCCATGAAGACCTGTTCGTTACCGAGGTTATCGCAAAGGTCAGCCGTCCCGGCAGTGTGCGCAGGCCTCTGGAGCAGGAATAGCTTTGTGGGGGAGGGATCCTTTTGCAAAAGGGTCCCACGCCCCCACCCCCTAAAATTTTTATTCTGGGTCAGTGTAAAATGTTCTTTGGCATGAGGGGCCAGAGGCCGCGTCCTTGAGACAGCACGGCGCTTGAAAGCCTGTTTGTCCTGACTAATCTGGAAGCGGGCGGGGCAACAACGCCGGAAAATATGTTCTCAGTGGTAATATGTCCAAAGACTGAAGCGGTCACAGCGCAACAACCTACGGCGTGCCTGCTGCACGCCGTTTCATAACCGGAGAATAGCCATGCAGGGACTTGCACTGGCCAGAGCCTTTTATGAAGTCTGCCGCCCCATCCTGTGGCGGGAACTGCCCGACGTCATGCCCAATGCCGCCGTGGGCCTTGTGGGCGAAGGGTCTGAATGCTTTGGTTGTGATGACGAGGCTTCGCGCGATCACGATTTCGGCCCCGCTTTCTGCCTGTGGCTGCCACGCGAAGAACTGCGCCGCAATGCAGCCCGTATTGAGGCGGCCATTGCCTTGCTGCCCCATAGCTTTGAGGGGTTTGAAAGCAGGCTTGCGCCTGAGCGCCGTATTGGCCGGGTGGGGCCGTTGGCTCTGGAGGATTTTTACGGATTTTTCACCGGCCTGCCGCACCTTCCCGGCACATGGCAGGAGTGGTTTGCCATCCCTGAATACCAGTTGGCGGCCTGCACCAATGGCGAGGTGTTCGAGGACGGCGCGGGCGAGTTCACGCGGTGGCGCACTGTATTGCAGGGGGGCTGCCCACGTGATGTGCGGCTGAAAAAGATGGCGGCCCGCTGTATGGTCATGGCGCAGGCGGGGCAATACAATCTTCCCCGGTGTCTTGCGCGCGGCGACGGGCTTGCCGCCATGCTGTGCGCGGCCCGCTTTGCGGAGGCTGCGCTCTCACTGGTTTATCTGTGCAATGGGCGTCATATGCCATTTTACAAATGGGCGGGCCGTCTTGCGGCCTCTTTGCCCGTGCTTGGCGCGGAGACCGCGCGCGTGCTGACGGCCCTGGCCGCGCAGCCCCTGTGCGGCAGTGAAAATATGGAGGCCGCGCACTTGGTGGAAAGCCTGTGCGCGCAGGTGGCCAGTCACTTGCGCCGCGAGGGACTGAGCCAGGACACCGGCGACTGGCTGTGGACGCATGGCCCGCAGCTTATGCGCCATGTGCAGGAACCGGAATTGCGGCGCATGGATATGTTGCAGGGATAGGCAGGACAGCAGCGAAGCTTCTGTCAGATTTGCGTGGTAAGCTGGAGCATTTTTCCCTTTGGAAAGGGGCACTCGCTCTGACGCTGCGCGAGAGTGCGGCGCGTCGCAACGTGGCGCAACATGGTGTAAATCCATCTGAAAATCGTATTTTCCGGCAGGATGACAAATTGAAATGCGAAACATTTCAGAGTGCATCTGACCTATAGACGTCACAGAGCCGTGCAAGGGACTGGTCAAATTGGCCGAACGGGCTGAACTGGCCGAACTAACGGAACCCCTCGTTATTGCCATAGCCGACTGGATAGCCGCAAGTGCTCGGTACCACGGCGGGCCGCTTCGTCCGTCACCACGGGCGTCTCACGGATTCTGGCGGCGGGGCAGCAGTGGGTGGTCGTGCCGTTATTTGCAGGGCGAATGAATTTATCCGCCAGGCAGGCCTTTTCATGATGAAAGGCCGTACAAGGAGACAAGCATGGATGGCAACAGGCATTGGAATGAAGAGTTGCAGGCCGCACTGGAGCTTCTGGCGCAAGGCCGCCCTGAAGACAGCACTGCCAAGCTGCGCACCCTGCTGCGCTCCTGCGAAAATTCGCCCCTGCACAGGGGCATGGTATTGGAAGCCATGGCCCGTGCCCTGTTTGCGCAACGGCAAGGGGGCGAAGCCTTGGCGGCCCTTGAAGAAAGCCTTGCCCTGCTGGGCACAGCCGCCGGGCCGTCTTCGCCTCTGACCCTGGGCGTTATGCAGAATCTGGCCCACCTTCGGCTGGAGCTGGGGGATATGGAAGGAAGCGCTGCCTTGGGCCAGGAAGCCGTCAAGGCCTGCAAAGCGGCTTTTGGCGAGAGGTCGCCGCGCGTGGCCAGCGCGCTTTTGCATCTTTCTGCGGCGTATTACCGCAAAAAGGATTGGCATACCGCCGAAGAGCTCCTTTTGCAGGCCAAGGGCATATGGGAAGAGCTTGCCCGCGCGTCAGGCGTGCCCGATCAGCAGCTGGGAACGTGCCTGAACAATCTCGGGCGTCTCTATGAGGAGCGTGGCCTGACGGATCAGGGCATTGCCCTGCACCGGCAGGCTGTGGCCCTGCGGCAGAGTATTTTGGGCGACCACGAAGACACGGCTTTTTCATTGGGCAACCTGGGAGTGGCGCTGGCTTCTGCCGGTCAGTGGGATGAGGCTGTCAGCACGCTGGAGGCCGCCGTGGCCTGCTATGCCCGCCTGGGCAAGGGCTCTGGCCCGGAGGCAGAAAGCTACAGGAAAAATCTTGATCTGTGCCGCCGTGCCCTGCCAGGGCAGACCGCGCCGGAGCAAGTCGGAGCTGGCCAGATCGGGGCAGGGCAGATTGTGCCGGAGCAAGTCGGGACAGGGCAGATTGGGGCAGGACAAACCGGGGAGCCGGTCGGCCTGGCTGAGCCGGATGACCGCGCGGCTCTGCTGGCCGAGATCATTGAAAGAGAGCTTGTCATGTTTCTGGCTACGCCCAATGAGGGCGGCCCCGCCTCGTGCCAGCAGAGGCCCGACAGTTTCAGGCTCATGCGGCGCATGGCGCACGAGCCCCTGAGCCGGGCCACGCTTGCCTCGTATCTGGAAGACCTGCGCCATGCTGAAGCCGTGGGGCGCAATGTCATGATTGAAAAATACGCCCGCATGGATAACCGCCTGCCGCCGCTGAAAGACAGCCCCCTGCTTGACGCAATTGCCGATGCTGAAGCCGCCTTCATGCGCGAGGCTTCCGCCAGATATCCTCATGTCATAGTCTCTGACGGCAGTGCGGCCTTTAAAAATTATCTGCGTTGTGAACTGGAAACCCTATCGCCCGCCACTCTGGAACTGTACGCGCAGGATCTGGAGCGCGCCCGACGTGAGGGCCGTAATACTGCGATGGAGCGGTATTCCTGCCTTGCCCGCCTGTTGGGCAAGGGCAGTCTGGAAGACTTTGAAAAGGCCTCTCAGGCCACCAGCCGCTGATTGCACAAACCGAGCATAAAGGGCCGGAGGCCGCTGACATACAGCGCTTTTCGCCAGGAGAAAAGGCCGTGTTCCCGCAAGGGGATGCGGCTTCTTTCTTGGGCGCGAGCCACAAAAAAAGAGGCTTACGAAGATTTTTCGTAAGCCTCGGCGATTTCGTGGAGCCCTTGAGCAGGATTGAACTGCTGACCTCATCCTTACCAAGGATAAAATTATAACTTTGAGATACTTCATGATGTGTAATCGTTCATCATAAATTTAACAATAATGTCTTGCTATAACAAGTGTCTTGCTAGTAAATTTTTCATCACTCATCACCACTCCGCATGACATTTGAAATAAGAAAGCGGGGCTATAGCGGGGCTAAAATTTAGACAGGTAGGATCTTAAATATGGCTGAGGCCACTAAGAGTAATCATCCTGGGGTTAGGTATAGAGACAGTAAAACTCGTAAAAATGGAATCAAACCGGATCGTTATTTTTTTATCCGCTACAAACTTAATGGCAAAGATAAGGAAGAAGGGGTTGGTTGGGCCTCTGAAAAAGTATCCGCAGCCACTGCGGCGGGGCTACTCGCCATCATCAAAAACAATATCAAAACTGGTAAGCGACCACAGTCCTTGGCTGACATGCGACAGATGGAAAACGAAGCCCGCCAAGCCGAAGAACTTGAAGCACAGGCTGCTCACCGCACCCATATCACGCTAGCTGAATTTTGGGATTCCGATTACTTGCCTTCGTGCGTTGGAAAACATCCCAGAACCATTGCCTTTGAAAAAAGTATGGCTGGTAAGTGGATTTTCCCCATTATCGGATCGATTTCTTTACAGAAAATCACGACTAACATGGTGGAAGATGTCATATTGAAGGCCACAGAACAAGGTAAAAGCCCAGCCACTATGGCCAAAATCCTTGGAATCATTTCACAGGTCTGGAATCATGCCGCATCTCGAGGTCTCGTTTCTGGGAATTCTCCAACGAAACGGGTAAAGCTTCCCAAGAAAGACAATCGACGAATGCGTTTCCTTACGCCTGATGAGGCATGTGCATTGCTGAGCGCACTGCGTGGTCGTTCTCTTGATATGCACGATATGGCGCTGCTTTCTCTTTTTTGCGGTCTACGTGCTGGGGAAGTGCATGCTCTTACGTGGTCTGATATCGATTTTATTAACGGCACCATTTATATAAGAGACACAAAAAATAATAAAAATCGTCACGCATTTATGGGCGAAGAAGTGCGCAGAATGCTGATAGGTAGACTTCCTGAATCAGAAAGAAAACTACAGTATGTCTTTCCTGGTAAGGATGGTCTTGTGCGTAAATGGGTCTCAGATACGTTTGAACGTACAGTACGAGACTTAGGCCTCAACAACTCAGGAGAATTACGACCTCTAGCCGATGGAACACAAGTTCCTATTGAAATTTCTGACTCCCGCCAGAGAGTAGTCTTTCACAGCCTTCGCCATACGTTTGCTTCATGGTTGGTGCAAAAGGGTACGCCTCTTTATACCGTTGCTAAGCTAATGGGACATAGCACGTTGGAAATGACCGAGAGGTATAGTCATCTTGCTCCTGATACGCTTCAAAGAGCAGCATTAAGCTTAGAAGGCGTGTTACCTCAATCAGAATGACCCCTTTTCAAAAAAGTTGCCAAAAAGCCGTCGGATGCCGACGGCTTTTTTTTTGCTCGCCCCTGAACACACACTCGCCGCAAAAAATACAAAAAAAATTTAAGAAAAAATTAAGAATAGTCATTTTAAAAATTGAATAATTGTAGCCTGTTAGCTTTCTGAATTTTTGAATTTTGAATAGTATTTTTTTAAGATTAATCAATAATATCATTAAGTTGTAGACAAATTTTTTACAGGCTATATGTTAGCCGCAAGAGCAAGTAGCGCTCTGCATCATAAATTTTGATCGTATTGGGCGATTATGAGGAGGTAATTTCGATGGGAGAAAAAGCAGTAGAAAATTTTTGGAAGGAACTTGAGGGCGCGCTTCCACCGATCTTTGCGCGCCGTGACGTGCCCAAATATTGCGGGACGTTGATTACGCCTGGCGGGTTGGCCAATTTGGATTCAAAGGGGCAAGGGCCAAGTGGAAAAATTAGGATTGGCAAATATGCTGGCTACGAAAGAACCGCATTCATAGCTTGGCTTCGCAGTCGTGTGCGTTAATTTTGCTCCTAAGAGAGGGCCGCAGGAGTGCGATTGTCTATTTGGGGTATGGGATCAAACTTTGAAGTAAATGAGGGTGAAATGTTAGTAAAATGAACTAATGCTAGTTAGTTTTCGTAGGAATTATTGATTAATTTAAAATATTGATGGGCTGAATATGCACTGTTTATCAGTAGTATCAGTCAATATCTAAAAAAAGGTGACTATTATGCTTGATATCTGCAGTCTCGTAAATGGAAGCTCTTCTCCGGATGTAATGTCATCTCCCAACGATATAGGGGTAAGCGATTTCAATGAGATTAGTAGCAATGCACAGGTCACCCGTGCATGCGAAAAAACCGGCAATAATTGCGTGGGAGTTAAGCGAAGTCGGCGTACCGCTCAACAAATGGAAGAGTTAAAAACAAAAATAGCAGAGGACCATAATGCTGGTGTGCCATTCGCCGCAGTAATGCATAAATATAACCTTCGCAAGGATTTTCTAATAAAAATCTATTTTTCTCTACAAATGGAAGGGCAACTGTGCGAGGTGTCACAAAAATACGAAGTTATAAATACACCTCAGGAACTAAAAAAAGTCATGAACAAGTTTGGCATAGCCAATTCTGAGTATCTTCGTGTTGAGCCGGATGTTCAGAATGGAAAGATCATCGTTATGGAATACAAATAATTTATTTGAGCAGCGAGTGGCAAGAAATTGCCACTCGAGCTCGAATATATAAGGAGAAATATATGTCCACAGGAAGAAAGGCATTGCCGTGGCTGCAGGAGATAACCATGGCAAATCATGCGTATGAGGAGCTTGAGCGATTTCAGAGCAATAAGGACAATTTTGAACTTCAAAATTATCTCAAGGATTGCCAATATGAATTTAGTGCTAAGTGTCACCCATTCTCTTTATCAAGCTTGCCTGGGCGTCTCTCTCATAATTTATCAATTCCAAACGAAATTTATTCTTGTGTGACATACATTAGCCACTCTGATCTACATGTGCCGCCAGATGCAGCTGTAACTGCATTGCTTACATGCGCAAGCATTGCATTAAGGGGAGCGGTGTCAGTTTTTGTAAGAGAAGGCTGGGTTGAACCTTCACCCATTATGTCCGTGATGATTGGTGACTCAGGTGCTCGTAAGAGCGGTTTCTTTAGTATACTATATAAACCATTTGAATGTTTTGAAAAAAGTAAGGCTCCATCGGAAAGAGAATTGATGATGGCCAATGAAATCCGCCGTATCAGCAATAAACATCTAAGTTGTTTCGAGGGGAAAATCACTCGAAATACTGTTAAGGAGCTTGTCGGAGAAAATCCAATGTATATTGTCGACAAGATGCTGGAATCTTCCAAAGAATTAGCTCTTCAAAGCGCTGAGCTCAGAGAAAAAACGGCGGAAATGTGCAGGCCAGCCCCGAAAGTTGTAATAGATTCTGGCACACCGGTAGCTTTGCTAGAGTGTGTAAGGGATAATGGGGGGTGTATTGGGGTAGTTAGTCCTGAACCTAGTGTCTTTCGGGATCTCGTGCTCAGTCCAAACGCAAATTTAGATATTATTTTGCGTGGTTATACCCAAGAACCTTATACTCGCTTGGGCAGGGATCAAATACACCTGAAGCAACCCGCACTTCCTATGCTGCTGGCGTCGCAGTATAGCGTTGCAGCAGAGGTTTATGGCAATAAACATCTTAATGACATCGGTTTGACCCCACGGATCAGCCCTTTCTTTCTTCATGAGCATCACGAGCGTGTTCCATCTATGTTCAAATCAATTAAGCTTTATGATGCTGTTATGATACGATTGCTTAGTATGTACTACACGCAAAATTCGTCACCGCAACGGTATGTAATAAATGTCGAAGCTGATGCGTCAAAGTTAATCCAAGATTTTGAAGAGGAGATTAAATTTGATATTATACAAGACATGCACGGTTCGGTTACTGCGAGCTTAAAAAAGATGCATGGCTTAGCTGTGAGATTCGCATGTGCCTTCCATGCCTTACTCCACGACATTCCACACGAAGCAAGCATTAATGCTTACGAAATGAGCATAGGGATTAGTGTTGCCAGAAATCTTATAAATCATTTTCAATTTGCACATGACCCAAGGGGATTGCCCGCCTATCCTATTGCTAAGCAAATTTTAGATAACATCTTATCACGACGGGAAGACAAAAGGCACAAGATCGGACAAGTCTGGGATGTCGAAAACATAAGAAGCCGCCTAGGGCTGAGCGCTGTAGCTGCTACTAATGCTTTAAAACTTCTGGAGGCGTGTAATTGGATACTCTTTCATGATGATGGTTCAAAAAATCCAAAATTTGTTCTTCATCTTGATGCATTTGAAAGATATAGCCAAGAGCGATAATGAAAGAGTTTATGGAAAAAAATGGCTCTAAGTACATGTTTTTATGGCTCATACAGGCGTCAGGGAGTGCTTCCTGGCGCCATTTCATGTACTTAGTTACTCAAATTTACCATAAACTCTGTCATTATGTTTAATGGCAATGGGTAACGTATAGTTAGAGTCATGTATCTATGAATCCGTGGCAAATGATTTGAAATGTTTTTGAGAGACTCTGTTTATTTCTTTATCTTTTGTATTTTATTTGAAGTAGAACTTTATCGCAAATATACTATGTGTAAATGGTCAGCAACTTTTAGAAGTAAGATTATTCATACTCCGTGTAGTGCGTATTTGGCTATCCCGGTTTTAGTAGTGTCTTAATAATAATCATAAAAAAGCTATTTGCTACAAATGATACGTGCATTCTGTAGAATAAATTATAAACACGATGTTTATTGCCAGTGGTATGTTTATTAGCCATAAAAGTAATAACTATGACAGAGTAAAAGTAAGCCAAGGGAGATGGTCATGGCAAAAGACACCACTTCTAGGAATAAATACAGAGGCTACACAATTAACAATGGTCAAGATGGTAACCTCCATTGTCATATAAAAACATTAGACCAGATCATAGGCACGGTTGAACACATGACAGCAGAGCACTCAAGGGTGTTGTCAGTACGCCTTGATATTCAGAACACAGCAACTGGTCGTATCGGGAACAATGGACAAGAGATTGACTATACACTCGACAGTAAGGACATGACCAGGATTATTGAAAGTGCAACACGTACTCTAAACTCAAAATCAAAAGATGGGAAAAATGATCCCGATGTGCACTGGGTCTGGACTACAGAAAGGACCTCGCCAGATGACAAGCCACACTTTCATGTAAATGCGTTTGTCAACGGCAATGCAATTCAAAACGGCTATTCCGTTAAAGAAGCTGTGAGTAGGGCAGTCAAAAACAAACTGCAAAACGCAAATAACACTCCCAATGAAAGCTATGAGGGATTGGTTAATTTTTCTGGGAGCAATGGAGCCAAAGGCAAGCTCATAGAGCGCAATTCACCTGAGGCCGAAGATCAGATCAATGATGTAATCTTTGCTGGTAGCTATTTGGCTAAAGTCCGCACCAAGGAATTCAACCCCAAAGGATCAAGGGTATCCTCATGCACAAGGATTCCTCGAAAATGATGACGCGAGATGCGGAGGTAGTGGCATCCTCGAGACCTCTCGAATAAGCCTTTATGTTCGCAGGACATCGGGGTCCTGGTTTGTGTTGACTTTTTTTGTCAATCATCCCTACGCTAATGAAAAGGCCTGCTCGCAGACTTTATTGGTTGTTTTGGTGACTTCGGAGTTCCGAAGTGTGAAATAGTCAAAAAATACGAGGTGTTGCTGTGTCTATTGATCCGCCCAAGGTGTCGACAAGTGCTCAATCTGTCCCACAGAACCCTGTGGGTGTTAGCTCAAAGATCGAGATGCTCAAGATATCAGAGATATTGCCTGATAGTAATCAGCCCCGGCGCTATTTTGATAAACAGCAACTTGAAGAGTTGAAAGGCTCTATTAGTGCTAATGGAATTATTACTCCGATTCTATACCGGGTTGATGGCGATAAAAAAGTAATAGTCTCGGGTGAGCGCAGATACAAGGCGGCATTAGAACTTGGTCTTGAAGAATTGCCAGCTCAGTTGGTATCTGGAAATTACAGGGTAATTGCTCTGACCGAGAATTTGCAGCGCAACTCTCTCCTGCCCATGGAAGAAGCACGAGCTATCCAAGACATCATCAATGCATCTGGTTTAGCTCAACAAGACGTTGCAGTTCAATTGGGCAAGGCAGAAAGTACCATCTCTGAGATACTCAAGCTCAATAGTCTCCCATCTGGCATACAAGAAGCGGCTATTACGAGTCCCCTTTGGTCGCGCAATAAGCTGCTTAAACTTTCAAAATTGAAAGATGATAAGCAGCAAGCTGAATTCAAAAAGATGCTAGAGGCCATAGAAAAGAAGGAAGCAGCAAAAAAACCGCTAGATTCTAGTTCTGATGACGCAGGGCAGAAGCCTACTGCCCAACCGACAAATAAGATTCCAAAAATAGACCGCAGATTGACCGCTTTCAAAGGTCACATCCAAAAGTTGCGCGATAGAATCAAGAAAGATGTAGAAAAGATAACGGATGCACGTTTTAGAGACGGCATTGAAAAGGAGATACGAGCTCTACTGGATGAAGTCTCTGCCTATCAGAAAGGCAAATCCGAAGAGAATTAACTGTTTCACTCGAAATATTTGAGGGTGTTGCTTTAATGGCAACACCCTTTTTTTATTTTATTATCTGCTTATTGTATGCATTCCCACACCAACCCTTATCAGCCCAACAGGCAGGAGAATACATGCAACAATACTGGCAACGCAATTTTGAGCGTTCTGAAAGACTAATAAACCATGGCATCGGCACAGAAGCATTTTTTAGATCCATTGAACAGGAATTGCCGCCCGTGGTCTCAAGAGCAGAGCTAGCGAAGGCTACAGGAGGGTTGATCTCAGCAAAAACGCTGTCCAACGAAGACGCTTTGCACAAAGGTCCCGCAGAGCGCGTACGAGCAGGATCAAAGATTGGCTACACCCGCGCCTCAGCCATGGCGTATATTCGGAAAAAGTTTCAACTATTATGACAAATTTGAGGTGATTATGTACGGTTTTACCCCACGCAGTGCCAATCAGCCTGCTTCTGACAAGCAACTTTGCTATGCCTATGACCTCGCGGAGCGGCAGGACCTAGACGCTGAAGCACTTTGTTCTATACACTTCAGTAAAGAATTTGCTGAGATGACAGCAAATGAGGCCAGCCAGCTTGACCTTACCCCACTGCGCATACCACTTGTAAGTTAGTGGTTCCCACTGGGTTGCAGGTTATATTCTTTTCACGGAACTCTTCCGGCGTCAGCCAGCCCAATGAGCTGTGCGGTCGCTGCTGGTTGTAATCCTGCCGCCAGGCTTCAACTGTCCTGCGGGCATCGTGCAGGGACAGAAACACGTTCTGATTTAAACACTCATCCCGGAATTTTCCGTTAAAGCTTTCAATGTGCCCATTATCTGTGGGCTTCCCCGGACGAGAGAACTCAATCTGCACACCATGCTCAAAAGCCCATGTATCCAGGGCCTTACCGCTAAATTCCGGCCCATAGTACCACCGGAACATTAAGTAGCAGGTCACCGTCGTCATCAGTATCCTTAACGATATCACCATATCCAAAAGGAGAATGACAACGATGACCTCACGTCAAAATAACAAAAATGAACTGATTTTGGTAGCCATCGATGTGGCGAAGCACAGCCATGAAGTCCTTATCCTGTGGCCTGATGGTCACCAGAAAGGATACCGGGTGGCGAATTCATTTGAAGACTTTGCAAAACTGACCGCGCTTCTTAAAAGCCAAGGCGTCCCTGTCCGTGCGGCTTTAGAGCCGACAGCTGACTATCACCGCTGCATAGCGAACTGGCTGTTACAGCATGGAGTAGATGTACATCTGGTCTCGTCGCTTGCATGTTCCAGGGTGCGGGAGGCGTTATTCAATTCGTGGGATAAAAATGACCGTAAAGACGCAAAAGTAATTCTGTACCTGCTGGAACAGGGCGTAAGCGAACCTTTTCATGATCCATTGCTACAAGGTTTCATGCATTTACAGGAGATTTCAAATACATATCACCAAATAGGCTTGGCCAGGACGCGCTGTCAGCATAGCCTGATTAATCATTATTTGCCGTTGTTCTTCCCGGAGTTTGAAAAATACTTTCACAGCAGTCGGACCGAATGGTTTTGTCGCTTTTTGGAAAAATTTCCAACACCGTTATGTATCACCAGTATTTCCAAAGAAGATTTTCTAACGCAGGCTTGGAATTTAGTTGGTCGGAAGGTGGCGAAGGAGAGGTTTCTTGAGGAAGTTTACGAGCTGGCTCAAAAAAGCGTTGGGTTGCCGATTATGGAAAACTGTCCGGAGCTGTATGGGTTTC
Organism: Desulfovibrio sp. MES5; assembly: GCF_002237645.1. Classification (GTDB taxonomy): domain Bacteria; phylum Desulfobacterota; class Desulfovibrionia; order Desulfovibrionales; family Desulfovibrionaceae; genus Desulfovibrio. The sequence goes on along the minus strand of NZ_MJUZ01000051.1, from coordinate 75,222 downwards.
GTATCCAGTTGCAGCGGCATTTACAGCTCACGGCCCAACGTAACGACCTAGAGAAACTGTCAATTGGGATACTTACAAACAATCCCGACTATCACCGTCTACAAACAATTCCAGGAATCGGTCCGATTCTGGCACTAATAATATTGGCTGAGAGTGGAGACCTGCGGCGGTTTGCTCATCATCGGCAGTATCTTTCTTTTTGTGGATTTAATCTCTCTGGAAGCCAAAGCGGTCAATCCAAAAGCCGCTATCGCATCAGCAAGAGGGGTAATGCAAGATTGAGATATGCATTTTGGCTCGCCGCAACTGTGGCAATCAGGCAACGTGAAAATTCATTTCGTCGTAAATACGAAACTTACATCGCTCAGGACAGAAATAATGCAGACTTGAAACGTAAGGCATATTGCGCCATTGCAATCAAGGTAGCCAGAGTAGCTCATTCCTTGATAAAAAACGCAATGGACTACCGAGGATATCATGACATCGAAATTCCTGGCGGCAGGACCTGCTCAATGGGCCGTTGGACTCTTTCGGGACAAATACCCTGACTGAGATCTCGTAGATAATGCTCGGGCCTGCTCGCCGGGTTACACATGCTCTGTTAAGTTTTGTTGGGCCGTCACGGACCTATGTCACTATGGTAAGCAGGTATCCCAAGCAGAGCGAGCACCGCCGGACAGATGTTTTTTGCACTCAGAGGGTGCTCAAAAAGCACCTACTGGATACTTTTGCCTGACGCAGTGAGTTGACTTAGTAGGTAGTACGTTATCAACCTTGATTCGCTGTGGCAACCGACCTTGAAGGCGTAGTCTTTCAAGGACGCGCACAACTCGTACTCCAGGCAACGACATATCCACTTCGAGTGCGGGGCTTGAACGATCCCACAGATCGGCAATTGTCAAAATCCGGATGCGTCGCCCACCCATAAGGGAGTCGCTTACGAAATCCATCGCCCATTGTTCATCTGGGCCAGCAGGGCCAGCCTGGACAATACGGGCATGGCTTGGACGCTTCACTCGCTTGCGGGTACGCAGTGAAAGGTTTTCTTCCTGGTAAATCCTTTCTGTCCGCTTATGGTTCTGCACCAGCTCTTCCCGACGCAATAATTCGTGCAAGCGCGGAGAACCGAAACGCCGCCTGTCATTTGCCAGTTCCAGCATCCGAGTCCGCAAAAGAAGATCACGGTCCTCAGATGGTGGCCGTCTGGCTGAACAGCGATTAAACTGAATCACTCGGCAAGCCCGCCGCTCTGAGTAGCCATGCGCAGTCTGAATGTGATGCACGGCTTCCCTGTTGGCTGCGGGCCTCAAAAGTTTTTTGAGATCACGTCCTTCAGGACGACGATATCAAGCGCTTGTTCGCCCACAAGTCTTTTCAGCCGGGCGTTCTCTTCCTCCAACTGGCGCAAACGCTTGGCGTCAGAGATGTTCATCCCACCGAACTTGCTGCGCCATTTGTAAAAGGTCGCATCCGAAATGCCATGCTGACGGCAAAGATCGACAACGCGAACGCCAGCCTCGGCTTGCCGCAATATCCCAATAATCTGTTCTTCGGTGAATCTGCTACGTTTCATTCTTGTGCTCCTATGCCAGGAACACTAACTTTTCAATGGCATACTTTTCGGGGGGAGGGTCACTCAGAGGTCTCGGCGGCGCGGTCGCCGCGCTTGCGCAGCAGCCAGTAGGTCGCACCCAGAGCCAGCGTGGCGCCTGCCAGCGCGGCTATCTTTGCGGGGCTCGCCTCGGGGTCAGGATCACGAACTTGCGCGCCAGCGCGATCAGGCCGATGAGGATCACGGTCTTGACCTGGATGATGCTGTCCCGACGCAGCGCCACGCGAACAATGGAATGCTTGAACTCCATCGCGATCAAGAGCGTCATGATCATGCCGAACACACTCTGGAATACCTTGTGATCCAGGGGATTGAAGGCATCGAGGACCAGCAGCGTGAAGACGATGGCGATGAGCTGGAACAGCGACACCACGATGATGACGGCAATTACCGCCGACAGAACGAAGGCGACGACCTGCTCGAAGCGCTCGTATAAACTCATGATGGCCCATTGGTCACGGAAGACCTGAAATGGGTTAAGGCGTGTTGATTTCATGACGATGAACTCCCTGGAAAACGGCTGCTGTCGAGACGGCGGCGCATTGCGCTGATGTGTCCTTCAATCAGCTCGGTCGACATGCCAAGCGTCGACATCACCTGTTCTGCCAGCCCAAGGCCTGCGGCAAAGGATTGCTGGTACACACGCACGTTGGGCATGGCGCGAAATGCATCGGCCGCGGTCGTACTTCTGCATGACACCCACAAGGTCAGCGCCGGACGGCGCTCGGCAATCGCCTGGGCGATGCGCAACGCTTGCTGGGCATGGGCGAACGTCAGCACCACCATGTGCGCATGCGTCAAGCCGGCAGCCAGCAAGGTATCGGGCCGACTGGCATCGCCATGGAACACCGGCGCGCCGGCGGCACGCGCGGCCTCGACCTTCTGCGCGTCCGCCTCCAGCAGCAGATGCGCCACGCCGGCGTGGCGAAGAATCTCGCTGACTGTCAGGCCAAGCTCGCCCGCGCCGCAAACGATGACATGGTCTCGATATCGCGCCGTCTGCGCGGCGATCTCGACTTCTTCAGCCTGGGGTGGCTGAATGACGCCACCGGTGCGGCTCAAGAACCGGGCAAGTACATCGTGATGGCGGATCAGTAGCGGTGCCAAGGCCATGCTGAGCACCAGCGCAACCAGCATGGGTTGTACGACGGTCGGGGGAATCAGATGCTGCTGCAAGACCATGCCCAACAACAGCAGGGCGAACTCGCCGCCATGCCCCAACGCTATGCCCGTGCGCCAGGCATCGAGGGCGGACAGGCGCGTCGCCCGCAAGGCCAGGGTGTTGAGCCCGATCTTGACCGGTACCAGCACTGCCAGCCACGCCAACACCGTCAGCGGTGCCGAAAGAATCTGTGCTCCGTCCAGCTGCAGGCCGACAGTCACGAAGAACACCCCCGACAACACATCGCGAAACGGTTTGAGGTGGTTTTCCATGTGGTGCCGGACGTCGCTCTCGCCCAGCACCATGCCGGCCAGAAACGCGCCCAGGGCGGCGGATACGCCGACGGCGTGCGCAGCGGCGGCCGCGGCCACGACCACACACAGGGAGGCGAGCATGAACGCTTCCTCATGACCTTGGCGAGCCACCCAGCCCAGCAGGCCATGCAACAGACGGCGCGAAGCAACCGCCGCTGCTGCGAACAACACCAGCACGCCCAACACTTCGAGCAGCATGCTCTCGACCTTCGGCGACTCGCCGCGCGCCCAGATCGCCAGCAAGGCCAACAGGGGCACGCTGGCCAGATCCTGAAAGACCAGCACGGCGATGGCGCTGCGGCCATGGCGTGTGGTGAGTTCACCCTGGTCGGCCAACTGCCGGCTGACCAGCGCCGTGGAAGACATGGCCGCCGCAGCGCCGAGCAGCGCAGCGCTCTGAGCTGGCTGCCCCAACCCCATCAGCATCAGGGTCAGAGGTGCGGCCACAACGACCATCTGCAAACTGCCAGCCACCAGTACGGTCTTGCGAGTGAGCCAAAAGTGCCCGAGGGAGAATTCCAGTCCGACCATGAACAGCAGTAGCGCCACTCCCAGCTCGGACAGAAAATCAAGCGCTTCTCCCGGCGCGATCACGCCGGTGACTGAGGGGCCCAGTAAGGCGCCGGCGGCGAGGTAACCCAGCAAGGCGGGTACTCTGAACGCCGCCGTCGCCACCGCCGCCAGGCTGCACGCCGCCAGCAGGATCAGGGTAGTGCCGAGCAAATCCTGCATCGGTCAGCGTCCCACATGTGCAGATGCCCAGCGCACGATGTCCTGCGCGCCCATGGCGCCTGTCTGGCGTGCGATCTCACGTCCGCCCTGGAACAGGGCGAGCGTCGGAATGCTGCGGATACCGAACTGCGCGGCCAGGTGGGGCTCAGCCTCGGTGTTCACCTTTGCCAGCCTGATCCCGGGTTCGAGCTGGCGCGCGGCTTGTTGAAACTGCGGCGCCATCATCTTGCACGGCCCGCACCAGGGCGCCCAGAAATCGACCAGCAGCGGCAGATCGCTGCGCTCCACGTGGCGCGAGAACGTCGCCGTGGTCAACTCGATGGGCTCGCCGGTGAACAAGGGCTGCTGGCAGCGGCCGCAGTTGGGACGATCCGCGAGCTTGGCGGCCGGCACGCTGTTGATGGACTGGCAATGTGGGCAGACGATGTGGAGTTCATTTTTCATGGTTCGCTTCCTTGGACTGCGGTGAGGTTGCCTCGCTTCGGATCACCGACATCGCCGACCAATTTACGCCTTTGATCCAATCGTTCCCGTCTTCGCTCACGCCGGCATCTTCCACGTGAGCCGCAATGAAGGCTTCGGCTTGAATGAGCCCCGCTCTGACAGCATCTATCTTATTAGGCATCCGCAGGATTTCAGCAGCGCAGCCTGCATCCAGCCCATCCACCCGGATAAGCAGAAAAATGCGGCGCCACAAGTGCGGCATACCCTTCATCAGGTCGAATGCAAATGCGAATTCGCTCGATCTGTCACCAATTTCCTCCTGTTCGGCGATTGCTGCTGGGTCGGGAAGCCGACTATCAGCCATGACGTCGGCCAGGCTGAGTGCGTCATCAGGCTGATAAAACTCGTAGAACTCTTCCTCTACCATGGCCTCCGCCATGTCCTGCGCATCCGCTTCGACCGGCGCATCCAGCGAAACGGCCTCGCCATATTGCCGGCTGTTTGCCACTTCGCGATCAATGACGGCAAAAAGATGCTTCAAAAGATCGAGGTAAGCGGCATTTTCTTCTGGAACGGATGTCCATACCGATTCAGCCAGAGCAATCGCTTCGTCCACCACGTCGTGCAGCGTCGGATAATCGCGAGGCAAATCACCGGCGGCATGCAGATAAGCCAACTCGCGTTGCGCAACGGCCTCAACCTTCGGCAGCAGCGTCTCGATTATCCCGCGTGCTTGCTGGACGACAGAGGCAGGTTGAGTGTCGATCCGCGCCTTGAGCTCGCGCAAGCGTTCACGACGCGCCTTACGCTTGATTTGATCCTGAGCGCTCAGCCGATCAAAGTGCTTCTTGGCCTGCCGGAACAACGCCTGCGCTAGCATGTGCGCGAGAGGCGTCAGATCGTTATGCGATGCAGTGACGCTGACGATTTTTTTGCCCGGCAAGTGCATGTGGCCACTGGCCGTTAAGCGAGATCCTTTTTTCGCGCGTTCGAGGACGATTTGAAGACGTACCGAATCTTCGGAGCGCTTTTCGATCAGCGGCTTGAGAGCGGGTTCAACCGCTTTTTCTACAGACATTCGCCAAGGTTCATGAAATTCTTTTTCGACGAGTCGATAGCTATATTGTATACGCATGCTCAAGCCCTTTAGGGTTGTCCGCCCAGGTGAGTGGACCCGGGTGATTGGATATGTTGATTTTCAAAGATGATCTTACGGTTTGGTTTTTCACGCCCTTACCTCTGACGCGCTTTGCGCAAACGCCAACTAAGAAGCAAAAGAGTCATACCGAAGATCGCAGCATGGAAACCCAATACCCAGCCCGCGGCCAGAAATGATTCGATCGGGCGGGTAAAAAACATCCATAGGATGATCGCACCGAGGAGCACGGAAAGCAGGCCGCTGAGGGCAAGCCAGATCTCGCCCTTGATTTCCCGGCGTAGACGAACGGCGGCGGATATCTCCAGCATACCGGTGAAAATTGCCCAGAATGCCACGCTTACCCACAAGAAATAGGCCAACGCCAAAGTGGCAGCCAGAGGGGCAACTACCACAACGACACCGGTGAGTATGCCGACGATGCCGCTGAACAACAGCCAGCCCCAGCGCTGCTTTTGCCGCATTTGCCGCACCGCTGCAACCAGGTTGAACGCACCATTGACCAAAGAAAATGCGCCGAACACTATCGTCATGGCGAACAAAGCCGAGTGTGGCATCCAGAATGCGAGGACTGCAAAAATCAACGCGAATATGCCGCGCAGCGCAAACAACCACCAATTTTGGGTCAGTGAACACACGGCATCGGCAGGGTTATCCGCATTCGAATCGGCGATGGTATTTGCATTCATGCGATATCTCCTTGATGGATCATGAGATCAGGAAAATCAAGCCTTCATCGCGAAGAGAGGGGCTATTCGCCCCTCTCTTGCGGTTTTAGAACAGCTTTGACAGTCTCGCCTTGATTTCATCGAGCCAGCCTTTTCCGCTCCCGCCTCCGGCCGTCTTTTCCTTGACTTTCTTGAGTTCAGAGTACAGGGGCTCAAAGTCCTTCTTTTTGCCATAGCCCAGCAGTTCTGCCATTTCCAACTGCTGCCGGGCTTCGTTTAACAAGTCCTGCAGGCGTTCACCGGACGCCTCGCTGCGCTGGCCATCTTCTGTCAAGGTCTCGGCGCGCTTGACGAGCAGTTTGGCGCGCAGGATGGGCAGCGGGATGACGCTGAGTGTCTCGACGAGCGTGCCGAGCGCCAACTGCAGCGCGGCCTTGGCCTCTTCGATCTTGCCCTGATCGATCAGCGGCACGACGGATTTCACGGCTGCCGGGTAAGTCGCCAGAGGGATGTTGGTGACCGCAATCACGATTTCGCTGGCCAGCAATGCCAACACGCGACGAGCGCGTTGCACCTCGCCATGTTTGAGGGCATCCAGCGCCTCGTCAGTCATCGCCTCAACGGTTTCCGTGTTGGCGAACAAGTCGTGCACGATGGTGCGCACATCAACGGGGGCCAGGGCGAGCGTGGGTTCGCGTGCAACGATCAGCTCCAGCTTTCCCGTCACTTCGGCCAGCGTTGCCAGTGCTCGCGCGGATTCTTTTTCGTCCAGGGCCGCCAGCGCTGATTTGGTCAGCGCCAAGGCCGAGACGGCCTCATCGAGGACTTGTTTACGTTTGTCTGCCGCTTGCGAGTCCGTTTCCTTCTGAACCTCAGGCTGTACCTCCGTGACGACTTCGGGCTTGGGCTCTGGTCTGGCAGGAAGGCTGCTTACCGCGGCCTGTTCGTTCGTGCCTTCGTTGATCGCGTTGGGATTCGATGTTTGCTCATTCATGGTGATATGCCTCGTATGAGATAGTGAAAATAGGGGAATCTATTGGGGCCGACTGCGAATATCGCGAGACTGACCGACCGAACAGTCGGCCCCTTCATCACCTCAAAACAGCTTTTGGATGCGCGTCTTCAACTCGTCGAACCATCCATTGCCGCTTTTGCCACCAGCCGACTTTTGCTCAATGGACTTCACCTGATCGAAGATGGGTTTGAAATCCGCCTTCTTGCCATAACCCAGGATCTGCGCCAGCTCGATTTCCGTGCGCACGTAGGCCAGCAGGGCGCTGAGCTCCTCGTTCTGCTTGGCATCGCGCTTGTCGGTCTCGGCCAGCTTTTCAGCTTTTGCCATCGCGGCTTCAGCCCGTAGCACGGGCAGAGGAAAGGCGACCGAGGTCACCACCAGCGTGTTCAGTGCTCGGGCGAGTTCCGCCTTGGCGTCGTCGATCTTGCCGCTGTCGATGAGCCGTGCGGCCGACTTGATCGCTGCCGGGTACGTTGCCATCGGCAGGTTGTCGGTTTCGATCACGATTTCGCTGGCCAGATTGGCAACGATGGGCCGGGCCTTTTGCACCTCGCCATCACCCAACAACTCCTGAGACAACTTGACCGCTTTCTTTACCGATTCCACGTTGGCGTGGATATCGTGGGTGATGACGCGTACATCGACGGGCGCCAAAGCAAGTTTTGGGTCACGCGCCAATACCAGTTCCAGCTTTCCGCTGGCCAGTTCCAGCGCAGCGAGCGCCTCCTTGGTCTTCTTTGCATCAAGGAGGATCAATGCCTCATGGGTCTTGGCCAGCGCAGTGATTGCATCTTGGGCGAGTTCGGCGCGCTTTTCCGCGGCTTCCCGGGCGACCTTGTCATCTACCTGTGGCTGTGCCGCCTTGGATGCGGCAGAGGGTGCTGCAGCACCTGGGCTAGAACCTGCCGCCGATTGGGCCAGAGCCGGTCCGCTCAGTCCGACGACGACCGCCAGGGCAAGTGCGGAGAAGATGTATTGTGGCTGTTTGATATTCATGATCTTGGGCTCCTAATTAAAGTTAGTTGACTGAGATTTCAATCTGTTTCGGTTTGGCTTGCTCGGCCTTGACAAGCCGCACTTCCAGCACGCCGTCTTTCATGGAAGCCGTCACCTTGGTCGGATCAACGTTGTCAGGCAAGACAAAGCTGCGCACAAAGCGGCCATACGCACGTTCGATGCGGTGGAACTTCTTGCCCTGCTCCTCTTTTTCCAGTTTGCGCTCGCCGCTGATGGTGAGCACACCGTTTTCCGCGCTGACGCGCACGGCATCCTTGGGGACCTCCGGCAGATCCAGCTTGAGGAGGAATGCGTTCTCATCCTCGCTGATATCCACCATTGGTGCCCAGTCCGCCGTGGTCATGGCTTCGTTGCCGGTACGGGCGCCCTGTCGCTGGGGTGTCCGTCCGAACATCGTCGCCAGGCGGTTTTGCAATTCATCCAGTTCCCGGAAGGGGTCCCACGGAGTCAATGCAGACATATCGGTTCTCCTTGAACAATGCCGGCGAATTGGATGACGCACCGAACAGAGCCGCCGGTTCACTCTGAACAGCGCCTACTACTTTTCGTTTCTATCAAGAACAAGTCCTTGGGTCAATTGAAGGATGTCGTTCTCGTCGAGCGTTTCCCGCGCCAGCAGTTCGCGCGCACAACGCTCCAGCACCGCGCGGTTGGTGTCGAGGATCCGGTAGGCGCGCTCGAACACGCCCATCACGATGTCGCGGATGGCCTGATCGATGCGCGCCTGGGTCGATTCGGCCACCCGGCAGCCGCCGTGGGCCAGTTCCGGTGTATCGAGAAAGCGTGGCCGCTGCGCCTCGAAGGCGATGTAGCCCAGTCCTTCGTCCATGCCAAAGCGGGTGATCATGTCGCGGGCGATGTCGGTGGCTCGCGCCAGATCGTCCGCCGCCCCGGTAGACAACTCGCCGAACACCAGCTTTTCGGCGGCACGCCCGCCCAGCAGTACGGCGATCTTGTGCTCGAGATCGGTACGCGTCATCAGGAAGCGGTCTTCGGTGGGGCGCTGCAAGGTGTAGCCCAGCGCGCCGATGCCGCGCGGGATGATCGAGATCTTGTGCACGGGGTCGGTGCCGGGCAGCGCCAGCGCCACCAGCGCATGGCCCATCTCGTGATAGGCCACGGTTTCCCGCTCCTTGGGATTGAGTAATCGGTTCTTCTTCTCCAGGCCCGCCACGATGCGCTCGATGGCGGCGGTGAAATCCTGCAACTCCACGGCGGACGCTTTGCGCCGGGTCGCGGCCAGCGCGGCCTCGTTGACCAGGTTCGCGAGGTCTGCACCCGAAAAGCCCGTGGTCAGCGCAGCCACCTGTTCGAGATCGATATCCTGAGCCAGCGTCACCTTCTTGACGTGGACTTTCAGGATGTCCAGCCGTCCCTTCTTGTCGGGCCGGTCCACCAGCACCTGGCGGTCGAAGCGGCCGGCGCGCAGCAGCGCCTGGTCGAGGATTTCGGGGCGGTTGGTGGCGGCGAGGATGATCAGCCCCACCGAGCTGTCGAAGCCGTCCATCTCGGTGAGCAGCTGGTTGAGCGTCTGCTCACGCTCGTCGTGGCCGCCGATGGGCCCGCCGACGCCGCGTGCACGGCCCAGCGCGTCGAGTTCATCGATGAAGATGATGGCCGGCGCCTGCCCGCGCGCCTGCTCGAACAGGTCGCGCACCCGCGCCGCGCCCACGCCGACAAACATCTCGACGAACTCCGAGCCGGAGATAGAGAAGAACGGTACCCCGGCCTCGCCCGCCACGGCCTTGGCCAGCAGGGTCTTGCCCGTGCCGGGCGGGCCAACCAGCAACACACCTTTCGGGATGCGCGCGCCGAGGCGGCCGTAATCCTGCGGGTTCTTCAGGAAGCCGACGATTTCGACCAGCTCGGCCTTGGCCTCATCGACACCCGCGACATCGGCAAAGGTGACGCCGGTGTTCTTCTCCATGAACACCTTGGCGCGACTCTTGCCGATGCTCAGGAAACCACCCATGCCCTGCTTTTCGGCGAAGCGGCGGAACAGGAAGAACCAGACGCCGAAGAAGGCCACGGCCGGCAGAATCCAGGAGAGCACATCACGCAGCCAGGTGCTTTCCACCACTCGCGCGTAGGACACATCGTATTTCGACAGCTGCTCGGCCAGGTCGGGTTCGACGCGGGTGGCCACGATGGTGGTCTTGCCCCGGCTGTCCGGCGACTTCAGGCGCCCGGTGACCGTGCGGTCCGACACCAGCACTTCGGCGACGCGCCCCTCGGCCAGCGCCTTCTCGAATTCGCTGTAGGGCACGGGCTCGACGGTCTTGGCCGCCTGCCAGTAGTTCTGCAGCGTCAGCAGCAACAGGCCGGCGACGATCCAGTAGCCAATGTTCCATTGATCTTTCTTTTCCATGGGCAATGTTCCTCGCAAGTCGTGTCGCTAGAGAATGGGAGTGAACAGACGGGCCACCCCGTCGCGCAAGCGGATGGCCAGCGGGCGGGCGCGCAACGCCATCGCCGATATCTCGTCCGCCGCATCACGGGCGGCATCAAAAAGGGATGACAGCCGCGTAGACAACGCGGTGTCGTACACCTCCACATTGAACTCGAAGTTCAGGCGCAGGCTGCGTGCATCCCAATTGGCCGAACCCAGGCAGCACCACTGGCCGTCTATCAGCATCAGCTTGCTGTGGTCGAACGGGCCCGGCCGTTCGAAGATGCGCACACCGTGCTCAAGCACCTGCCAGTAGTGGGCGCGCGCCGCCCATTGCACCGTGGGATGGTCTCCGTTCGCAGGCGTCAGCACCTCGACGCGCACGCCGCGCAACGCGGCCGTGCTCAGCGCCGCGATCATCGGCTGATCGGGCACGAAGTAAGGTGTCCAGATGCGCACCGAATGCTTCGCCGCGCTCAAAGCGCCCATGAAGGTCCAGCGCATCCTGTCCAGGGCCTCATCGGGACCGGCCTCGATGCCGCGCGCCCAAGAGGTTCCTTGCTCATCAGCCGTTGCGGGCGGTTCGCCCCAGAAACCCTCGTTGAGCCGCTCGCCCGTGGTATCGCACCAATCGTCGGTGAAGCACCGAATCAGATGCGCAACCACCGGCCCGCGCAGACGAAAGTGCAAATCGTGACAGGCCTGCTCCGGCGCATCGGGCCGCCAATACGGGCTGAAGATGTTCATGCCGCCGGTGAAACCCGTCTCGCCATCGATCACCAGCAGCTTGCGGTGATTGCGCAGATGCGCGCCATGCAGGCGCGCGGGAATCAACGTCGGGTTGAACGTCGCCGCCGGAACGCCGGCGCGTTGCAAGGCGCGGTAGGCGCTGCGGGGCCTCCAGCGGGCATAGACGTCGTCGATCAGCACCCGCACTTGCACGCCGCGCTCATGAGCCCGGCGCAGCGCATCGACGAACTGCGCCCCGATGCCTTGGCCGTCGAAGATGTACGAAGCCAGCGCGACGCTGTGCCGCGCCGATTCGATGGCGGCGAGCATGGCCGGGTAGGCCTGCTCGCCATCGATGAGCGGCTCGATGCGGTTGCCGCTGGTCAGCGACTGGCCGGTGGCGCGTCCCACCAGGTACGCCAGGCCGGCAAGCGGCGGCGATACGGGCTCGGGCATCGTGGGCGAGAGGTCCTGCCGAACAGCAGGATCTGCCCCCGGGAAGAGCCGCCGCGCCCGCCGCTGGTAACGGTTGATGCCGAACAGCCCATACAGCAGCGAACCGCCCAGCGGCAACAAGGCGATCAGCAGTACCCACAGCGTGGCCGATCGAGGGTCACGCTTGTAGATGACCGCGTGCCCCGCTATGGGGATAGCGACCGCCAGCGACACGAGGGTGGCTGCCCATGTCAGCCCGTTGGGGTCGGACACGACAGCCTCCTCATGACTCAAGATTCGCCGCCCGCTGACTTCTTCTTGCGCGCAGGCTTGCTCGCGTCGCTAGGCGGCGTCTCGGCCGCGTTCGCGGCATCGGGCTTCTCAGGCTCGGCCGGCTTCGCGGGTGGCTCCTGGCGCTCGAAGACCACCCGTTCGGCCTTGTCGTCCCAGCGGGCGCTGGCGTGATCGGCCTTGCCGATACCGCCACCCAGCATCTCGCGCGCCAGTGCCGTCTCCAGCTCGCTGCGGATCAGCCGCTTGAGCTCACGCGCGCCGAACTCGGGCTTGTAGCCTTCCTCCGCGAAGTGATCGATCAAGGTCTGATCGAAGGTCAGCGTCACGCCCTGGCTGGCGGCGTTGCGGGCCACACGATCGAGCTGCAGGCCGACGATATGGCGGATCTCCTCCTTGCCCAGCGCATGGAAGACGATGATCTCGTCGATGCGGTTGAGGAACTCGGGGCGGAAGTGTCCGCGCAGCACGTCCATCACCTCGGACTTGGTCTTCTCGTATTCCTCGCCGGCGGCGCCACGGGCCTTCAGCCGACGCTGGATGATGTCCGAGCCCAAGTTCGAGGTGGCGATGATGATGGTATTGGTGAAATTCACCACCCGGCCCTTGCCGTCGGTGAGCCGCCCGTCGTCGAACACCTGCAGCAGGATGTTGTAGACGTCGGGGTGAGCCTTCTCGATCTCGTCCAGCAGCAACACGCTGTAGGGTTTGCGCCGCACTTTCTCGGTGAGCTGCCCCCCCTCGTCATAGCCCACATAGCCCGGAGGCGCGCCCACCAGGCGTGCCACGGTATGGCGTTCACCGTACTCGGACATGTCGATGCGCAGCAGCGCACCTTCATCGCCATAGATCGACTCGGCCAGCGCCTTGGCGAGTTCGGTCTTGCCCACGCCGGTCGGTCCGAGGAACAGGAAAGTAGCAACCGGCTTGCTGCCCTCGCGCAGCCCCGCCCGCGACAACCGCACGGCATCGGCCACCGCGCGCACCGCTTCGTCCTGGCCCACCAGGCGCTCGTGCAGCCGCTGCTCCAGATGCAGCAGCTTCTCGCGTTCTTCCACCGTCAGCTCGTTGACCGGAATGCCGGTCAGGCGCGAGACGATCTGCGCGACATGCTCGGCCTTGACTTCGGCGCTGCCCGAGGCGCGCTCGCGTTCCCATTCCTCGACGAGCTTCTTGAGTTCAGTCTCCTTGGCCTCGATGCGCTTGCCCAGCTCGGCGGCCTTGTCGTACTGCTTGCGCGAGGCCACATAGTCCTGCTCACGCCGCAGCTGGTGCAGTTCGGACTCCAGCTCTTGCACCGCCACCGGGCGGGCCGTGGCCGACAGCTTCACGCGTGCGGCCGCCTGGTCGAGCAGGTCGATGGCCTTGTCAGGCAAAAAGCGCGCGGTGATGTAGCGGTCCGACAACTCGGCGGCGGCGATGATCGCATCCTCGGTGATGCTGACCTTGTGGTGCGCCTCGAAGGTGTCGCGCAGGCCGCGCAGGATCATCATGGTCTGCGCTACCGTCGGCTCGGGCACCATCACCGGCTGGAAGCGGCGCTCCAGCGCGGCATCCTTTTCGATGTACTTCTGATACTCGTTGAGCGTGGTGGCGCCGATCAGGTTCAGTTCGCCGCGCGCCATCATCGGCTTAAACACGTTGGCCACGTCCAGCCCGCCTTCGCCGCCACCCTGGCCTGCACCGACGATGGCGTGCACCTCGTCGATGAAGAGAATCAGCTCGCCCTGGTGCTCGGTCACTTCCTTGAGCACCTTCTGCACGCGCTCCTCGAACTCGCCGCGGTACTTGGCGCCTGCCACCATGGCGTTGATGTTGAGTTCGACCAGACGCTTGTCGCGCAGCGTCTCGGGCACTTCGCCGGCGACCATCCGCTGCGCCAGTCCTTCGACAATGGCGGTCTTGCCGACGCCGGGCTCACCGATCAACACCGGGTTGTTTTTCTTGCGCCGGGCCAGCACCTCGATGGTGGTCTCGATCTCCTGCGCACGGCCGATGACTGGATCGAGTTTGCCCTCGCGCGCCATCTTGGTGAGGTCGCGCGAGTATTTATCCAGCTCGGGCGTGTTGGTCGGCGTCTCGGCGCGGCCATCCTCGGCCCCTTTGCCGACCACCTTGCTTACCTGCTGGCGCAGCGCTTGCGGCGTGAGGCCGTAACGGCGCAGCAGGTTGGCCGCCAAACCTTCGCCTTCCTCGGCGAGCCCGATCAGGAAATGCTCCGGCCCGACATAAGAGTGGCCGAGTTCGTTGGAGGCCACGAAAGCACGGCTGAGCGCGTCCTTGACCCGGGGCGACACGCCGATCTCGCCCTCGAACGGCTTGTCGCCGCGCTTGGCTTCGGATTCGATCTGTCGCTTGAGGTCATCGACCTTGATCTTGAACTGCCCCAGGATGGTCTTGACCACGTCGCTGTCGGATAGCGCCAGCAGCAGGTGTTCGGTATCGACTTCGGCGCGCCCGAACTCTGCAGCGTGTCGGGCGGCTTCCTGCAACAGGGCCTCGGACTGTTCGCTGATACGGCTGGCGAGCCCACTGCCGCGACGGCGCGCGGTGCCCGTACCGGCCGGGGCGGGTTCGCCGAACGAGGCATCGACGACCTCGTCGGTATCGGCCGCCATGGACGGTGCGTCGTCACCGATGCGGAAGAAGTCGCTGCCAAGGAAGTCTTCGAACAGCCCGCTGCGCGAGCCGAACAAGGCTTCCAGCGGTGAGACGGTGCGCTTTTGCTGGCGCACCAGTTGGCGATAGTGATCGTCACACAACAGCATGGTGCTGTGGCGACCATTGAGATTGGCTTCCACCCGCACCGTGGCGGGCTGGCCGCAGACCTGGCATTGTTTTCTGGCCATGCTGATGCTCCTGTAAAGATTGATTTGATGAGACGCCGCCGATCACGGCGTCTCATCCTTTTGTGGTTTTGAGAAAAGCGAGCCGACCAGCGTCAGCCGTTGATCGGGATCGAGCGGCCCTGCTTGGGCGCGCTGGCCTCGCGCTTTTCCATCGTGATCGTGAGCACGCCGTTCTTGAAAGCGGCCTTGATCGTGTCCTGGTTGGCATCGGCCGGCAGGTTCAGAGCGCGCTGAAAGCTGCCGTAGGAGCGCTCCACCCGGTGGAAACCGCCGTCTTTCGTTTCCTGCTCCTGACGCTTTTCACCGCGCACCAGCAGCACGTCGTTGTCGAGCGTGATCTGGATGTCCTTTTCCTCGACGCCGGGAACCTCCAAAGAAATCTTATACAGCTTGTCGGTTTCCTGGATGTCAAGTGCCGGCTTCAGCAGGCCCGGCCAGTCCGACGGCCATCGCGGCATGGCCAGCGCCGGAAAGCCGAAGCCTCGAAATGCATCGTCAAAGAGGCGGTCGATCTCGCGATGCAATTGCAGGATGGGACTGACGGGCCCACCCGCCACCGGCAGGTCATTGCGCTGCACCGGCAGCGAGGCAGTGCTCTGTTGTTCTTCCTGCTCCTTCTTGAACCAGTTCCAGGGAGCCAATTTCTTGAAATCAATGTCCATGTCACACCTCCAGAAGAAAAATTGAAGACTCTCGCTCACTCCGTTTGCCTGCGGCGACGGACAGCGCGCCCAGACGACACGGAGTGTTCCGCTGACTTTGGCTGCTCATCTGTGCGTATCACCTCCTTCTTTCTGCCTGCTTGGATCTGATCATTGATCCATCGATCGATTTCACTTTGACGAAACCGCCACGTCCCGCCGACCTTGAAGGCCGGAATCTCCCCGTGCGAGGCGAGCCGGTAAAGCGTCCGCTTGCCGACTTTCAAGTAGGCAGCCAACTCGTCGAGTGTGAAGATCGCCTGCTGGCGCGCTGTCATACCACCCCCACAAGTTCCGACGTCACGCGGCCTCGCTCGAGGAAGTTCTTGCAAGACTTTACAAAATATTACGCCTAACATGCCGAAAGTCAAGAATCAACATCCAGCGACCTGCTGGCCGATGGATGTGACTCCAATCTTCAAGGGCGATGGCCGGGATGGCCCGATCCGGTGACGACGGCAGCGGGTTGATCGGGACTTTTGTTATTGCATCGTCATCGGGCGTGGCCGTTCGGTTCTACCGGGATGTTGTTTCCACCTGCGCCCGGGCTTGCCGCGAACCTGCCGCCAACATCCGGGAGATGAAAGACTTTGTGAAACGCTACGAAGCGCACTGGGCAGATTGCGCCTGGCAGCCGGAGTGAACCTGTCTGGTTGAGTCAAAGCGCGAGGATTGATCAATGGTAACGGCAGATGCACCATTCGAGCAGAAAAAATTGGGCCGCAAGCATATCAAGAGCTTCGCCAGCGGCATCGCTCATATGTTTGCCTGTTCGGCCCAGCATTATGCCTGGCTGGCGTATCAGCACCAGTTGCTGACGGTGGCAATTGACCTCCTGGAACTGCGAATCGAACCATCGGAATTCGACATTGAGAGGAACCGGACTCTTGCCAGTATGTGTCAGAGAACACTCCTCCGAAACGCCGGGCAACTGGCACCACCTGGCGCTGTGGTTACGGCGTCTCTCTCTGCCCACTTCGGGATTGATGACTATTCTGAAGACGGCCGTTCTGCTTCGATTGGTAGGTCCGTTTTCACCGTGATCCTGACCGATGACCGAAGCAAGGAGTGGCGCGTTGACCATGCTGAGGAGCGGATGCTGATGCAATCGTAGCGGAGAACGGTTGGTGCAACTCATATCAACAGAAACCATGAAATAGGAGGCGACCATGCCAAAGAAACCAGGATCACATCATGTCGTACCCAACGCCGACGGCGGCTGGGACGTCAAGAAAGACGGCGCGACCCGCAGCAGCGGCCACTTCGACAAGAAGCAGGATGCCGTCGATGCCAAGCGCAAGATCAGCCAGAACCAAGGCACCGAGTTCTACATCCACGGCAAGGACGGGAAGATCCAGAACAAGGACAGCCACGGGAACGATCCGTATCCGCCGAAGGGATGATGTCAGGATCAATTCGATTCCCGTTTTGGGAACTGAACCGGCGTCCGAAAACCGGATTCGAAGTTGTTGATGAAAAGCCCCAGTTATCCGTTTTTACTGCAACCCGCCACCCTCGTCCGGTGCAGGGAAATCAGGGGAGAAAATCGTTTCTCTGGTCGGATTGTCGGGAAATGGTTGTGCGAGATGACTTCGGAGTTTATTATCAAGGAGTTACGAGGAACGCGGGCTCTGAGGCTGTTTTGCGGTAGGTCGGCGTTCCCTCCGATTTTGCCGGTCTGAGAGCTAACGCAAATCGGACTCACCTCAAATCCGCAAAAATTATTCACCCGGATTTCCCGCGTTTCCGACCTTCCGCCAAAGCCGCCTCGCATCGAAACCCAGATTTTTCAATGGGTTGAGCTTCAAGAGTGGTTCAAGACGAGTTCGAGGATTTTTCGGTGGGACAGAGAAAACGCAGGTCCGAAAGTGACCCCGAAAAGGAAATGGGGTTGAAACTGTACTTCCCACCCCCGGAGAATGCCCATTCCGGCCAACGGCCAGAAACCCTTTGATGGCAGGAGATTTCCGGCAATCGAAAAATCGGAGCCGTGGTTGTAATTTTTTTCCGCTTAGCAGATGTGTTGCAGCGTCGAACGCTCGTCTGAGGAAATCGAAGTGGCCGTTCAGGAAATCCGCTTGATCTTTCCTTCCCGATTCTTTATTTTAGGATGTGCAATGAAAATAAAATAAAGACGAACCTTATTTTAGGTTCGAGGCGGGCAGGATGAAGCGAGAACTCCAAGGCAGATACGTGACCATATCGACGGTGGGTGAGAAGGCCCAGGCCTTCGTGCCCGCGCCGCTGCCGCCACGTCCAGCCATCGAGTGGACGGCGGAGCTGCGCAGCAAGTTCGATCAGGCGCTGCTGGCGCTCGGGCGGCTGGACAGCGTCTCGACCCTGCTACCGGACACCTCGCTGTTCCTTTATATGTACGTCCGTAAGGAAGCGGTGCTCTCCTCGATGATCGAGGGAACGCAGTCGTCCCTGTCGGATCTGCTGCTGTTCGAACTGGATCAAGAGCCCGGCGTTCCGCTGGATGACGTGCGGGAGGTCAGTAACTATGTTGCGGCCCTCGACCATGGCCTGCGCCTGCTGGAGGAAGGGCTACCGCTGTCGCTGCGGCTGTTCCGTGAGATCCACGGTGTGCTGCTGAAGAAGGGCCGGGGCAGCAATCAGACCCCAGGGGAATTTCGGCGCAGCCAGAACTGGATCGGCGGCACCCGGCCGGGCAACGCGGCCTTTGTTCCACCGCCTGCCGAAGAAGTGCTGGAGTGCATGAGCAAGCTGGAGCTTTTCCTCCACGACCAGCCGGAGCCGACCCCGGTACTGCTCAAGGCGGCGCTGGCCCATGTGCAGTTCGAGACGATCCACCCGTTCCTAGATGGTAATGGCCGTCTGGGTCGTCTGCTGATCGCGCTGCTCCTGTGCGAGCAGAAAGTGCTGCGGGAGCCGATGCTCTACCTCAGCCTCTATTTCAAGACGCACCGCCAGTATTACTACGAACTGCTCAACAACGTGCGCATGACCGGTGATTGGGAAGCCTGGCTCGACTTCTTTGCTGAGGCCGTGATCGTCACTGCCACCCAGGCGGTGGAAACGGCCCAGCAGCTCCTCGACCTGTCGAACCAGGACCGTGACAAGATCAGTGGGCTGGGACGGGCGGCTTCATCCACCCTGCAGGTTCACCGGGCACTCATGGAGCATCCCATCGCCACCTCGGGCTCGCTGGTGGAGAAGACCGGCATCACCCCGGCCACGGTCAACAAGGCGCTCGGTCACCTCGAGCAGCTTGGCATCGTCAAGGAGCTGACCGCCCAGAAACGCAACCGCCTGTTCAGCTATGCGGGCTATATCGAGATCATGAGTCGCGGTACGGAACTGCCGGGCAGGTAGGCCAGTTCGATTCCGGTTTTCGGAATCGAATCAGATTCGTTGGGAGATTGTTCCTGGTATCCGCGCGGGTTGCAAACCCAGCATCCTCGTCCGGAGCTTGGAAATCGGGAGAGAAAAGTTGCTTCCTCGGTGGGAACTTGGGGCTCGACTTGACTTCCTATGTGAATCCCTTGTTTTTCAATGTGTTACGGGGAAGATTGAAGCTTGAGACTGAGTTGCGGTCGAGCGCTGTTTGCTCCACCAAAACGCTGGCCAAGCCCCTCAGAACGCCCAACGCACGGGGTGCAGACCAGGTTGTCTGAGGGGCTTTTTGCGTGCGGTGAGCGTCTCCCGCAGGCAGAGCATGGTTGATTCCAGCCATGCGCAGCTCAGTATGGTTCGTCAATGCGCTCTGCTCAAAATAGCCCGTCCCGGCCTGTATTAATTATGTGCCCAAAGGCGAATTCGGCCCTGACTCTTGTTCTTATGCAGGAAATCGACAGAGCCTTTACCGAATGGCCGTTCCTAGGAGTGCGCCAGATGCGTGATTATCTGGTCTGCTGGGCTATAGCGTGGGCAGAAAACGCGTTCGGCGTCTTATGCGCCTGATGGGGCTGATGGCGGTGTACCAAAAGCCCAAAACCAGTATTCCTCATCCAGAGCATACGCGCTACCTGTATCTCTTGCGGGGATTGTCCATCACCAGACCCAATCAGGTCTGGTGAGCGAATATCACGTACATCCCCATGCGCAAAAGGATTTTTGTACCTGGTGGCCGTTATGGACTGGCGCAGTAACAAGGTGCTGTCCTGGAGACTTTCCAACACCATGGACGCGGATTTTTGTGTCGCGGCCCTGGAAGAAGCCTTGGCGAACCACGGCAAACCCGATATCTTCAACACCGAGCAAGGCAGCCAATTCACTAGCTTCGCGTTCACCAATGTCTTGCGGGAGAACGGTATCCGCATTTCCATGGATGGCCGTGGCCGCTGGCTGGACAATGTCTTCATCGAACTCCTCTGGCGCTCGCTCAAGTATGAATGCGTGTATCTGCACGCTTTTGAAACCGGCTCCCAAGCTCGTGCCGAAATCGGCAGATGGATCGACTTTTACAATCGGCTCCGGCCTCACAGCAGCTTGGGAGGCTTGCCTCCGGACACTTACTACGAACAAGGGCTTGTAAAGGCAGCCTGATAAGGGAAAAACAAGCTAACGAATCGCTGTCTGCTGTCCGAACAATGGGGACCACCTCTATACTCTGCTTTAAACCCGTCAATCTTGACATATGAATCTAAGAACGAAACGCAGAAGATAGACCTACGAAAGCACCCCCAGGTAGCTAAAATTGTTATTCATCCAAGTTTAAGAATATATTATTCTTTCAAGAACACCATAGTAAGATTTCAAACAACCTGAAAACCCTGTCCAGCGCTAAGCTGGGCGGGGTTTGTCATTTTGCTATCCAAGGAGAATTTTCATATGAACCAATACCAATCAGAAAGCATCACCGACTTGGCCAAGGCCTTGCTCAACGTCCAGCGCACCGTGCAACCTATGGCCAAGGATGCTGAAAATCCTTTTACCAAAAGCTGGTACGCCAGCCTCAACAGCGTCATGGACGCCTGCCGTGATGCGCTCATCGAAAATGGCATCTGGCTGTGCCAGTACCCGGTGCCTGTTGAACAGCCCAACACCATAGGGCTGGTTACCAAACTGACGCATGCAGAGTCTGGTCAGTGGCAAAGTTCTTTGGCCGTAGTTCCTCTGCCCAAGGCCGATCCGCAGGGCATGGGATCGGCAATTACCTATGCCCGGCGCTACGCTCTAACCGCCATGTTGGGCATGGTAACTGAAGATGATGATGGCGAAGGGGCTAAAAATGGTAAAAAATCTCCTACACGGCCAAAATTGCCCACAATCACTCCTGAATCGCAAAAAAATCGACAACGCGACCCATTCATCACGAACAGCATTTCAACCCCTTCAAATCGCCCGTCAGCCAGCCTTGAAAGCCTTCCACCGATTGAAGGCGTCACCTACCAGCAAGTTACAGCCCAGGACGGACGCTCTTGCATCATCGCCACCGGGCATACTCAGCCAAAGAAAGAGCTGCTTATGGGGGCAGGCTTCAAATGGAATGCCCAACGCAAGATGTGGTGGAAGTATGCCGACGCCGCATAGTGAAAATCAAAACACTGAGTGAGAGGGCTGCCTGATGGCGGCCCTCTCGCGTTTATGGAGACTAAACCATGGAACAGAGGGACCGCACGGAAGGATTGCGAGCGTTAATCAGACAGGGGCTGCAGACTGTCTCTCAACAAAGTACAGCCGCCCATCTGGGCGACAGGTCCACATATGTGGGTATGAGCGACATCGGCCAGCACTGGGAATGTCCTCGTGCCGCTCTTGCCCGCAAGGTGCTGCCCACCGCTGACAGTCTGGAGCGCCTTTTGACCTTGCAGCGCGGGCACTGGTTTGAATCTGGGGTTGGGCAAGCTCTGACATCGCTGGGCCTGCATGTACTGCCCCAGCTTGAGATCAACTGGCAGCATCAGGGCGTGCCCATTAAAGCCCACCTTGATTTTGTGCTGGTCTGGGGTGCGCCCGTCAATGCCATACGGATTCTGGAAGTTAAAAGCACAGACAAACTGCCTGCTTCGCCGCACGATTCCCATCTGCTGCAGCTGCATGGCCAAATCGGTCTTCTGACAAAAGCATGGAGCAAACCAGTGTTCAGCCTGCGTGCTGAGGATGGCACGCTTTTGCATGAAAAGATGACCTTCCCTCAGCTTTGCCGTGCCCAACTTGGCCTTCAACTGCCCAAGCATGCTGACGCGGCAAGCCTGGAGGCATGGTTGCTCTACCTTTCTATGAAGGACGTGACCACCTTTGGCCCCTACATTTTCAATCAGCCCATGCTGAATACGGCCCTTGACCATGCAACACAGCTTTGGGGTGAGTTGACTGAATTCCGGACTGGGCAATTAACTCTGGCGCAGGTGAATTGCGCTCAAGGCTTTTACCCAATCTGTTCGTACTGTGAATATAACGGCGACTGCCCCAAGTTCCCACAGGGGGTGCAGATGCCCCAATGGGAGCCAGCACTGGAAAAACTGGCTGCCCTCAAGGAGCAGCGCACCGCTTTAGATAGCGAAATCAAAGAGATGGAAACTGTGCTCAAACTTGTTCACCGCCAGGCTGGCACACGGGATTGGGTAGACACGGGAAACTACCGATTCCGCATGTCTGTGACAGCAGGTCGAACCACGTTGGACAAGGATGCTCTGCGGGAGGAGTTGACCGAGATTTTTCATGCGGAGCATTTGGGAGACATCGACGTAAACGCCTTGCTGGCCCGCTGTGAGCGTACGGGCTCACCTTTCGAAAAATTGAGCATTTCGCCCATAAACTGAAAGATGTTTAGCTGATAGCCATCCCCCTCACTTTTATCACATTCACTACAACCGCCCCGCACTGGGGCAGTTTTCGTTTTAAGGAGCTATGCATGAATAATATCAACGACCTTTGTAAGCTGCAGCCCACGGATCTTGATGCCGGTCAGGTCTTCAGCGGCAAACCATCCGGCACCACTGTCAGAGGCTTCGCCGTCCCTTCGGCCTACACCCCGGCTATTGACCACGAATATATCTTCCATGAGTCCAGCCGTGACGTTGTGGTCTGGTTTCTCAACCCACAGGAACCGCTGTACGTCTTCGGCCCCACAGGCTGCGGTAAGACGACATGCATCAAGCAGCTGGCAGCCAGGCTTAACTATCCTGTCTTTGAGGTTACCGGACATGGGCGGCTGGAATTTGCCGACCTGGTTGGTCACCTGACAGTCAAAAACAGCAACATGACCTTTGAATACGGCCCGCTTGCGCTTGCCATGCGTTACGGGGCACTTCTGCTGCTGAATGAGATCGACCTGACATCCCCTGAAATTGCAGCAGGCCTGAACAGCGTGCTTGACGGCTCCCCCCTGTGCCTGGCGGAAAACGGCGGCGAACTGATTGTGCCACACCCCATGTTCCGTCTGGTTGCCACGGCCAATACCAATGGCGGTGGCGACGACACCGGCCTCTACCAGGGCACCCAGCGGCAGAACCTTGCATGGCTGGACCGCTTCACCATCTGCGAAGTGGGCTATCCCTCTGCCGATGTGGAAAAAAGCCTGCTTGCCCGGCGCTTCCATTCGCTACCCGAATCGTTGTGCGCCACCATGGTGGACTACGCCAATGAGGTTCGCAAGCTGTTCATGGGCGAGTCCTCTACCAGCAATCTGACCAATACCATTGAAGTAACATTCTCCACGCGCAGTTTATTGCGCTGGGGTGATCTGACCGTTCGCTTTCAGCCGCTAGCCCATCAGGGCGTACAGCCTGTAACCTACGCCCTTGACCGGGCTCTGGCCTACCGTGCAAGCCGTGAAACACGCGCCATGCTGCACGAGCTGGCTCAGCGTATGTTCCCGCAGCAGATGGAAGGTGAGGCCCCCAAAAAAGAAACGCCTGAAGCAGAAACCCTGCAAGGCGAGCAAGCCCTACGCTTCATGCGTGGCCATCTGCACCACACACCGACAGTGACCAAGACCCTCGTTCATCTTCAGGTAATCCACAATCTTTCCGGCAAAAAGCAGGACGGCAAGTTCTGGATCGGCGAGGCTAGCCCTGCTGGGCTCACGCTAAAGTGGGGCAAGCCGGACACCGTTGGCCAGCAGCATTTTATTCCCGCCGAAAACTGTGAGGGCAACAATTCCGTGATGGAGCTTGAAGCACGCGCAGAAAAGAAAATCAAAGAAGGCTACTCCCTCAATACAACAAGAAGCTCATTCTAGGAGGCTACTATGGCACAACTTGTTTCTGACATTCGTATTTTGGACAACTTGCTGGCCCTCAACCTCAACGTCAGCCTGTGGTCTGCCCGTCGTAAAATGAGTCAGGAAGACCTGGGCGGCGCAGAACTGCCCCCTGAAGATCTGGCTTCTTTGGGCTCAAAGCGCATTGCCGACCCGGAAAACCTCAAGGTGTTCGGCACACTCAAAGCCCGCGCCTTCAACTACCTTGACCGGCAAGGTGTACGGTTTATGTCCGGCTGGGCCATCCCTGAAGAAAAAGCCGGTGAAATCGTGCAGGAGCTTTGCAGCATCCGCAACGACTTTCAGAGAGAAAAAGAAGCCTTTCTGGCTGGTTACGACCAGAATGTACAGGCCTGGATTGAGAAGCACCACCACTGGGGCGCAATTATCCGCAATTCCATCGTGGGGCCGGACTATGTGCGCGCCCGCATGGATTTTCGCTGGCAGCTGTACAGGGTGGCTCCGCTGGAGCAGCACTCGGACAATACCGCTGTGCTGGAAGCAGGGCTGGCAGAAGAAGTGCAGGCCCTCGGCGGCACGCTCTTTGGCGAAGTGGCCAAGTCTGCCGAAGACATCTGGCGCAGGGTGTACCACGGCAAGACGGAAGTAACCCACAAAGCCCTTTCGCCCCTGCGGACCTTGCACGCCAAGCTCACGAGTCTGTCCTTCGTAGAGCCGCATGTGGCCCCGGTGGCTGACATCGTGCAGGCTGCACTGTTGCGCATGCCCAAGAAGGGCAACATCACCGGTACAGACCTGCTGCTGTTGCAGGGGCTGGTCTGCCTGCTCAAGGACAGTACTGCCCTTGTAGGCCACGCTCAGAAGGTCATTGAGGGCTATGGCCCGGCCTTTGTGCTGGATGCTCTGCTGGCTGGTCCAGCGTGCGTATCCGAGCCGGATGATCCTGCTGGACGGGTGGACAGCACCGTGGATGGAGAAATGGACGATGAACCCATCCTGCCTGAGATTCCCGTGGTTGACAGCCCGTTGCCTCATCATGCCATCCCCAGCCTGGGCCTGTGGTGACTCCATGATTCGAACAAAAGATGTACTCAACTGCCTGCCCCTTGTGGCATCCATCCTGGGTGACCGCTACGGGGTGCAGGTACGTATTGGCGGCAAGGAGGCCTGCACCAACGGTAAGGTTATCCACTTGCCTTCATTGCCCATGGATTGTGAGCCGGAATTGCTGGCGCTCGCCAAGGGGTTCACAGACCATGAGGCTGCCCATATACGGCACACAGATTTTGGCGTGCTGAAAGCTGCAAACCTTGATCCAATGACCTTCAATTTGTTCAACTGTCTTGAAGATTGGCGTGTTGAAAAAATGCTGTCAGGCATTTTCCCTGGCTGTAGGAGAAACCTGAACTGGCTGATACGACGATTCTTTGTAGAGCAAGCACAGCCAAGGGCCGGGGATGATTCCCCGGCCCTTGCTGTTTTGGACTATGTGCTGTTGACCGTGCGAGCCTGGGATGTGGATGAGGTGACCCCGGCACGGCAACACGCGGCAAGCATCGTGGAGCAGCACTTCCCCAGCTTGATAGAGGTTCTGGATGCCATCTTGGTCAAGGTTTACATCCATTGCCCGGATACTGCGGCAGCAGTCGAGTATGCTCGACAAATTGCCATATGTATCAGGCAGTGGGAACCACCTCAGTCAACTGCAACCAGCGAAGGCACGAATAAAAATGGTCAGGGAGCCACACCAAGGGCGATAGGGGAAGCCAACGATTCTGCCACACAAATCAACCAGCAATCTGAACCGGTCCAACTGTCTAGTGCTTTACCGCTTAAGGCCTTGTTTCATGCAGAGGCGCAGGATCTCCCCAAGCAACTCGGCGAAATCATGTCGATTGAGCTTGCCAATAGCAGCGCAGAATCCGCTGGTGACGCACTGACCGTGGCCGTGGAAGGCTCCCGACATGCAGCCCCCTTGCCAGCAGAGCAGAAGCTGCAAGCCCTTCAGGCCAGCGTTGCCCTGCGCACTCGCCTTCAGGGATTTCTACAGGCGCAAACCCAGAGGCGTTGCAGCATCGGGCGTAGAGGAACACTGCATGCCAATTTGCTACACCGTCTGCAGGTTGGTAATGATCGGGTTTTCCAAAAAGAATCTGAGCAGCAAGGGCTAAACACCGCTGTCCATGTCCTGCTGGACGTAAGCGGCAGCATGGCTGGCGCACCGATTAATCTTGCCAATCGGGCCTGCTATGCAGTGGTAACTGCCCTGAGTCGTATCCGTGGCGTGAATCCAGCAGTTACGGCTTTCCCCGCTACTGCGGTCACAAACTCTGTATTCCCCATCATGCGGCATGGGCAATCGGTGCCAGATTTGTTCGACATTCGGGCTTCTGACGGCACACCCTTGGCTGGGGCCTTGTGGTGGGTTTTGCAAAGCATGCTGCCCCTCAAGGAGCACCGCAAGATGATTCTGGTTATCACTGACGGCATGCCGGACAACCCATTGGCTGCAAACAATGCCATAGGGGTGGCCCAACAACTTGGCTTTGAAGTCTATGGCCTTGGCATTCGGGATGAACACATCACGCATCTGCTGCCGCACACCAGCAGGGTGGTCAACGATCTGCCCGACCTGGTGCCTGCCATGTTTACCCTGCTGCAGGTCGCCTTGCTCAAAGGCGGTGCTGTATGATGGTTCCCCTTGATTTCAGCCCTTGGTACCGAACGGGAATATTTCGGTTCTTCTTACTTAACAAAAAGCGGCGCATCCAGCGCTGCTAAATGAAGGGAGGGTAAATGAATTACCTGAACTGGATACCTGTTGTTATCGCTGTACTTCAGGCCATAAAAGATAACTGGGATGATTAATTCGTACTGCGGCTGAATAGGTAGGGGGTAGGAGAATTCCTACCCCCTGTAATCATGTTATTGGAAAAGAGAACAATAGAACAGAGACTATTTCCGATTGATGATTGTTAGTTGTTGCGCAATGTGCATTTCAAAATGTGCAATATCTGTAAATTTTAAGACGATATAAAGAGCTATTGATTGTTACAGTGTTAGCGTTCAAGGCACTATTTATTCAATATTGCATTCAGTAGAATTGAAATCACACATCAAGATTATTGTTACATGGATTTTATAAATAATATTTTTTCATAAAGGATGTTATTCATCTTTGGATTTGTCATGGGAAAATTTTTCAACTTTATAATCATGAATTTCTTTTTTCTTCATAATGACTTTTATTCTATATTTAAAGCGTTCCCAAAATTTAGCAGCTGTATCACTGTCCTTTTTAAGAATTGTTTTTGAATACTCTTTATAGAAATGTGTCATGCTGAGGTTGTCGCGCACCCTGTGAAGTTCTGCTTCAATTATAGCACGGTCATCAGCGTTTTTGTTTATATCGTCAGAGGAAAGAAGTTTTTGCAAAATATTAATTTTATCATTAACGATAGATGTATTATTTGTTTTAATATTAGTTTTAGATTTAAATATAAACGGACATAAAGGATTTGTATAATAATTTTCAATATGATCGATGTTAAAACTATCTAAAAATAAATCAAATGATTTTTTTTGTAACAATAAAAATCTGTTAAAGTATTGCAGTGTGTCACGGTACTTCGCGACAACAAAATCATCATAGCATTCGAACACTGTCCTTCGTTTCTCTATAGAAAAAAGTTTCGTTTCAACTATGCCATGCGATGCCAAAAAAAGCAAAAAAATTCCACCAGCCATTCCAATTAATGTAGAAAAATTTTTAGGTAACGTTTTGTTGAGCTTAAGTATGCTGGGATCATGAGTGTCCAAAAGAGGACTGAACGATATACAAAAATCCATTGATAGGGGAAGTTCAATGATTTTATTTTTACAATTTTTACAGTAAAATAATGTTTTTTTTCCAGATAACATGGTGAGTTGTGCATACCTATCTGGACCATGCTCGGCAATTCGAACGGGAGGGGTAACGCAATCTCCCCCACTGACAACCGACATGCGTTCTCCCAGAGTGACGGGATTGTCTTTGCCAGTCAGGGAAAAAAGAATTCCATGATCATTTTTTTTATTTATACTCAAATATTTGAAAAAATTTTTAAATATATCTTCAAAGTCTTCATGCTCATCATCTCTTTTATAACAAATTGATATCGCTTCAAGGGGGGTATTAGCAATATTGTTCATTCTTTTATGAAAATTTTGATAGCAAACATTCATATCCCATAATGGAGATACCACGCCCTCACTATTAATTATTCCACAATCAACTTTTCCCTGAAAAAACAATTTGCAAATGAATAATTTGAAAAAAACTGCAAGAGCTGGGCTGTATTTAAGTTTTTTTGAAAAAATGGAAGACTCTTCAGCCTCATCAAGTTTTTTTGCAATTTTTTCTATTGCTTCGTCAAAAGTGTAGCACAAGTTTTTTCCTAGGGAGCTTGCGCGGCCAATTTGTTCTTTCAATTTCTCCCGTTTTTGCCCGTCGCTGGGCGAGGAATGGTCGCTGGATAGGACAATCCTGGCGCTAAAAGGTTCGCCCCTTTTTGTGTTTGATATTCCTTTTGGAGAGTTTCGCAGTTTAATTTGATTTGAAGCCGAAGGCTTAAAACGATGAAGATGTTTCCTTGTAATTTTTTTGAGCTTTGATTTTTTGCGGAGACTTTTCATGGCCGCCTCATTTTTGAGGTAATAGTACATATTCGTGTGTCACGACTCCAAACCGAAAAAAAGCGGGGCTATTGCGGGGCTAGAATCGTAACGATGAAAAAAGGCTTACGGATACTACCCGTAAGCCTCTGTAATTTCTGGAGCCCTTGAGCAGGATTGAACTGCTGACCTCATCCTTACCAAGGATGCACTCTACCGACTGAGCTACAAGGGCGTTGTAACGAAGAATGCTTTTAGCGTATGACCTCTCAAGCGTCAAGTATTTTTACTGGAATGATGCAAAATTATCCCTGTTCTGGACGCACGGCGGCGGCCTACGCTGTCAGCAGGCCGTGCAGCGCCCGAAAGAGCGCCCTGCGGGCGTGGGGCGCGGCCTTGTCGTCGGTTTCCTTGCGGGCCTGCAGCACAAGTTTGCGCAATTCCTCCGTGCCGAGAGGCTGTTTGCCCTTGCCGCGCGTGGGTTGCTCTCCATCCTGATCCGGGTCGGGCTCAGACGCAGCGGGGCGGGGCAGGCTTTGCAGCAGGTCGTCCAGTTCGGCTTCCGGGGCGGCAAGCAGGCGCTCACGCCACTGTTCGGCCCTGTGCAGGGCCGCTGTGGCGGCCGCCGAGGTTTCCTTGCGCTGGTCAAGAGCGGCCCGGATGGGTTCCGTCTCGGTTTCGCGCATGAGGCGGCCGATATACTGCATCTGGCGGCGGCGTCCTTCATGGTCGCGAAGGCGGACATACAAGGCCAGGGCCTCGGCAAGGTCGGCTGGCAGGTTCAGAGCCTGCACTTCCTGCGGGGCGAGACCGGCCAGTTCTTCGCCCAGGGCTTGCAGGGCGAGGCTTTCACGCTTTTTCGCAGAGCGGCTGGGCTGTGAAAAATCCGAATCGCCGTTTTCGTCCTTGGCGTGCCATTGGTACTGTTTTTTACGTGGCATGAAATTGTCCTACAGGTAAATGCCCAATATCACGCCGATCAGCACCACGGGCGAAATGATGCCGTTAAGCGTGAAAAAGGCCGTGTTCACATGCCGCAGGTCTTGCGGCTTCATAAGCCTGTGCTCCACAAAGAGCATGGTGGTGATGCCAAGCCAGACGACATACCAGGGCCAGTGCAGACCGGCGGCAAAACCGGCGAGCAGCAGGAAGATCGACGTCATGGCGTGGGAAAAGGCCGCCAGCGCCAGCGCCGTATCTGCGCCGCAGGTGGCGGGGATGGAATGCAGGTCAAAGGCCATGTCAAAATCCATGTCCTGAAATGCATAGTAGATGTCAAAGGCGGCCACCCAGAAGGTGACGGCCAGAAACAGCAGCAGGGGCGGCAGGGTCAGACTGTGCGGGCTTACCGAAAGCCAGCCCGCCAGCGGGGCCAGGCCCAGAGTCGCGCCCAGCCAGAAATGGCACATGGGCGAAAAGCGTTTGAGGATGCTGTAGATGGCGGAAAAAATGAGCGCCGGAACCGACAGCCACAGGCAGACCTGATTGATGCAGCCGCAGGCCGCCACAAAAATGATGGCCATGAATGCGCAAAAGGCCCACGTCTGTTTGGTGGTGATGGCTCCGGTGACCAGAGGGCGGTTTTGCGTGCGCGGGTTGTCGCGGTCAAAGGGCAGGTCGACCAGACGGTTGAAGGCCATCGCGAAGGACCGTGCCGCCACCATGGCGATGGTCAGGAAAAAGAGGCTCCACAGCGGCGGCAGCCCACGGGCAGCCAGCACCGCCCCGGCCCAGGCGTAGGGCAGGGCAAAGACGGAATGCTCGATCTTGATCATGCGGCAGATGTCGGTGAACTTGCCGAAGGGCGCTGACAGGGCGTCCACAGACAGGGACACTCCGCCGAGGGGATTTTTGAAGCGCATGGTTTCTCCTTGAGGCGATTTCGTATGCAGGACGCGCATTCCTGATGTCCGTTCCCGCCCGCCTACTGGCATATGCCTGTGCGCGGCGCGGCCGCAGGATAAAGCTGTTCCTGGGTTGAGCAGCAACCCGGAAAAAATGGATAGTTGTATTGGCGCTGCCTAGCCGCCGCAATCGCCCATATCGCCCTGAAGCTTGCTCAGGGCGTGGGGCAGGGCGGGCAGCACGGCCGCCAGATTTTCAACAACCGCCTTGCGGCTGCCCGGCAGGTTGATGATGATGCTTTGCCCAAGTATTCCCGCTGCGGCGCGCGATATGATGGCGTGCGGCGTTTTGGCCATGCTTGCGGCGAGCATGGCCTGGCTGAAGCCGGGCAGGCTGGCGTCAAGCAGGGCTTCCGTGACCTGGGGCGTGATGTCGCGTTGGGACAGCCCCGTGCCGCCAGTGGTACAGATAATGTCATACCCCTGGCTCAGGGCCAGTTCCGTGAGCAGGGCGCGCAACTGGGGCGCCTCATCAGGCAGCACGAAACCCTGGCTGTGGCACAGGGGCATGGCTGCGGCTACGGCCTCGGCAATGGCGGGACCGCTCAAATCCTGGCGCATGCCGCGCGAGCCCTTGTCCGAAAGGGTCACCCAGGCCAGGCTGTGCCCATCCTTGCGGGGGGTCAGTTCCAGCGGCCCTTCAGGCAGATCGGTAAGCGCCGTCAGCAGCAGGCAGTGCGCGGCATGGCGCGTTACGTCAATGACGCATGCCTGGGTAGCGCCGCCCTGGCTGACCGGCACGGCCAGCCAGGCCCGCCCGGTCACCTTGAGCAGGGCTGTGCCGCAAGCGCCGCAAAGGGTGGTTCCTACCGCGAGCGTGGGCAGGGCCCACTGCTCCGGGGCCATGAGGCCATGACCCGCCATGGGGCCGTCAAGGGGCGCGCCCGCAGGCAGAAGCGGCAGGCATTGCCCGCGCTGGCAGGCGTGTAGGTGCATCAGAATATTCATGCATACTCCGGAAAATCCGTAAGGCTGGTATCGGATTCAAGTGTATAATAGAATATTGTAGCCGCAAGCGCGATGGGTTACAAGTCCCATACGCGCCCGCATCTTCTCGATTTGGGATGGCGCCGGGCATCTTTTTCAAGGAGTTCATAGTTATGACCACTCGTAGCCAGGATCAGACCCAGGACCTGAAGGTTCTTGGCACAGGCCGTCTTGCCACCCCGGAAGGGGGCCCGAGCGTGGCCCAGCTGGAGGCCTTTCCCAATTGTTTTCCGCAGCGCCCCTATGTCATCAGCATCAGCTTTCCCGAATTCACCTCGCTCTGTCCGGTGACGGGCCAGCCCGACTGCGGCACCATCACTGTTGAATACATCCCCGACGAGCTTTGCGTTGAGTCCAAAAGCTTCAAGCTTTATATGTTCGCCTTTCGCAACCATCAGTCTTTTATGGAAACCATCACCAACAATGTGCTGGATGACCTGCGCACACTGCTGAACCCCTGCTGGTGCCGGGTCAAGGGTCTGTTCGCGCCACGCGGGGGAACGCGCATCCATGTGTTTGCCGAATCCTTCAAGGACATGCCCGAAGAACAGAACGCCCTAGTGCGCGAGGTCGTGCGTTCCTGGAAATCCGAGCCGGACCCGCATCGACCCTAGAGCAGGTTAACTTTGAAATACTTCACATTTCAATTTGTCATTCTGCCGAAAATTGTATTTTTCGGCAGAA
Source organism: Desulfovibrio sp. MES5 (assembly GCF_002237645.1). GTDB lineage: Bacteria > Desulfobacterota > Desulfovibrionia > Desulfovibrionales > Desulfovibrionaceae > Desulfovibrio. The sequence goes on along the minus strand of NZ_MJUZ01000051.1, from coordinate 43,349 downwards.
TCCACGCATGTCGTGGCGCGTTGCACTCGCGTGCAGCCTTAGAGTATTTTAACTTGTTTCAAGGTTAAAATGCCCTAGATGTGCAGTCTCAAGGTGTTCGCCATGCCCGTTTCGGCGCGTTACACGCGGATATGGTGCGCGTACGCCGTCGCGGCGGGCAATCGCGGCAAGCAGCTACGGGGGCTGTCAGGTCGGGCGACGGTCTGACGGCCCACGTCCGATCACGTCCTTGGCGGACGTCTTTGGGCGGATGTGGCAGCGGGACGTGTCGGGCGAGCGGCGGCTACGGCGGCCATTTGAAATGACGTTTCCAAAACCCGGTTTGCAGGCTATGTCCATGCGCAGTCAGCAACAAAACACGCCCGGCTCCGGCTTGGCCCGCACAGCGGCCCTACTTGGCGGTTTTGCGCTTTTTTCACGCCTGCTGGGGCTTGCGCGCGACATGAGCATGGCGTGGCTCCTGGGCGGAGGCGCTGCCGCAGACGCCCTGGTGGCGGCCATGCGTCTGCCCCACGTATTGCGGCGGCTGCTCGGCGAAGGCTCCCTGTCGATGACGCTGACGGCCAGTCTGGTGCGTCTGCGTCAGGGCGGTGAATTCCGCTATGGCGTACGCTCGGAGGCTTGTGACGGCGGGGCGGAAAAATCCGGCAACGCGGCTCTGCGGCTTCTGGCCCGCGCCATGTCGCTGCGCCTTGGTCTGGCGCTTCTACTGCTGACCCTGCTGGGTCTGGCGGCTGCGCCCTGGCTGGCCAGACTGCTGGCTCCCGGTTTCAGCGGCCCGGAACTGGAACGTACTGTGGTGTTGCTGCGCATCTGCCTGCCCTATGTGCTGGCGGCGGGCATGGCTGCGCTGGGCATGGCCCTTTTGCACAGCATGGGCGTATTCTGGCTGCCAGCCCTGTCTCCGGCTTTATTTAATCTGGTCATGCTGCTCGCCGCTGTGGCGGCGGCATTGGGGCTTTGCCCGCCAGCCGAGGCGCTGGCGGTGGGCATGCTTTGCGGCGGGTTGGCCCAGTGGCTGGCGCAATGGCTGGCGGTGCGCCGCCTTTTGCCAGATATTGACCCGCGCGCGCACGACGCGTCTGCCGGAGAGAGCGGGGCGGGCGGGCGCGCAGCCGCAAATGCGGCGGATGCCCGTGCTGATCGTGAGATTTCGGCTGGCGCATGGCGCTGCCTGGCCCTGCTGCCGGGCGGGGTTCTTGGGGCTGCCGCGCCGCAGCTTGCCATGCTGGCCGCCATGACGCTGGCCTCGGGTCTGGGGCAGGGGCAGGTGGCCGCCCTGTACTATGCCGAAAGGCTGCTTGAACTGCCTTTGGGGCTTGTGGGCGTCTGTCTTGGCATGGCCAGCCTGCCGACCCTGAGCCGACTGGCGGCGGAAAAGGACTTTACCCAATTTTCGGCGCAGCTTTCCACGGCTCTGCGTCTGACTGTCATGCTCAGTCTGCCGGCGGCTGCCGGTTTGTGGGCAGTGGGGCCGCAACTTGTCACGGGTCTTCTGGGGCACGGCGCTTTTGACAGCCAGGCCGCCAGGGAAACAGGCCTTGCCCTGCTGGCCTATGTGCCCGGCCTGCCCGCCTTTGCCTGCAACCGCTCGCTGCTGGCGGCCTGCAACGCTCTGGGGCTTGTGCGCCGCACGGCCATGAGCGCCTTGTGGGCTGTGGGCGGCACACTGGCCGCCGGACTTGCTCTGGCCCGCGTTCTCGGGCCGCAGCACAGCGGAATGGCTCCGGCGCTGGCCGTGAGCCTTGGCCTCTGGCTGCAGTGCGGCCTGCTGCTGCTCCTTTTGCAAAGGGCTTTGCCGGACAAGAGTGGCGGCGATCCGTTGCGGTCGCCAGCGCGCAATCTTTTTTTTGCACCATCCTGGTTGCCCGGCTGGAAGGATATATGGCGGCACGTGCTGGCCGGTGGCCTTACCGGCCTTGCGGCCGAGGCGCTGGCGCATTTTGCGGAACCCCTTGGGCTGTGGCCGTCGCTCTGCCTGGCCATTGCGGGCGGCGTACTGGCCTGGATTCTGTGTCTGAGGATTTTGCGCGATCCTGATATGGCTCTTCTGGCAGGGCGCTTGCGCAAGAAGACGCGCGTCCATATAGTTGATGGCAACGCCTGAGAGGGCGCGCAATCCGCCTTTTGTGGAAAAATTATGTCACAGCGTGCAAAAATTGCGTCTGGTCGCCTGCTGCTGGCCATCTGGTGCGCCGGTCTGCTGGCTCTGTTGCTGCCTGCCTTGTGGACGGTACGTGAAGAGCGTGAAGCCGCCCGGGAGCGCCTTGCCATCGAGGCGCGCAACACTGCCGTACAGCTTTCGGCGCTGCTGGCCGTACCCGCATGGGATGTGGACGAACTGGCGGCACGCACCATTGTCATGGCCGCTATGGAAAATGAGAGCATCTACGCCATTAAGGTGCAAACGCCGCAGGGCATGCTGGAAGGGCAGCGCCGCAATTATCAGTGGGAGCCTGTGCCTTGGGACGACGAAATAGACGAAGGGGCCGTGTCGGGCGTGAGTCCGCTGCGTGTGGAAGGTCGGCCCGTAGGTACTGTGGAAGTCTATGTTTCGCCGCGTGTAAGCCAGGAGGGCGCTGCTCTCGCGGCCCGGCGCGAAACATGGCGCTTTGTGCTGAGTTTTTTGTGTTGGACGGCGGCCCTGGCCTTTATGTGGCGGACGCGTTTGCAGCGCGACGCAACTGGCGGGGGCGGAGGGCAGAGTGTTCCACGGCGGGAGCCGGAGGACTCCCTTGCTCTGGCTGCAACCGGGGCAGAGGCTTTGTCTGAAGAGGCCGCACCGTGCGGACAGATTCAGACTGAGCAGGGCAGCCCCTGTGATGGCGGCGGAGTGGCCGCGCGTGATGATGAGCCCATCGGGCCCCTGAGCGCGCCCCTGGCGGCTGGCGAAGTTGCGAGCCCTGCGCTGGGGTTGGCCTTTATGCGTCGGCATGACCACGCCTGGCAGGTGACCGCCGGACTGTTCCGGCACAGCTTCGCCCAGGGGCCGGAACTTATGGGCCGCCTGTACGCGGCGGGCGACGACGCTGCGCTGTGCCGCCTTGGGGATCTGCTGGAACGAGCCGCTCCCTGCCTTGGAGCCGAACGTCTGGCCGCAGCGGCCAGGGATATGCAGACGGCCCTGCACTGTCCCGACAGGGAACGCGCAAGGCTGGCGGTTGAGGAATGCGTTCAGGCCCTGGATGCCGTGCTGGACGCCCTGCGCTGAGGACGGAAACCGCCGGGCAGCCGCCCAATTCATATGTGCAGTTCATTGACGCTGTTCATGCGCGCCATCTATGCGCGCGGTTCATACGTCCGGTTCATGCGTGCTGTGAAGCGCTGCACTGATCCGCGTAATATTTGGGAATACGTATTTTACGGGGCAACACGCTTCAGATGCAGCCGTTGCGCACAAGCCTGCGCGGTCACGAGCCATAAGGAGAAGGAATGGGATTTTTTTCAGCCATCAAAAAAATGTTCGGCTCTGAACCCGCCGAAGAACAGAAGTCACAGATTCAGGAACAGGGAGACGCTTCTGCCCTGAAAGACGTTCAGGCTCCGGGCCAGCCGGAAACGCCAGCGCAGCAAGCGGCGGACGCTGAAGGCCCCCAGGCTGCGGCCCATGCGGAAAATGAAGCCGCAGACGCCATTCCCGCCGCCAATCCTGCCGCTGCCGGGTCTGCTGCCCAAGCAACGGCGCACGCTGTCTCCACAGTATCCGCTCCTGCCGCTGTTGCCGCAAGCCCTGCGGAAGAAGCGCTGACGCTGCGCCTGCGCGAGGCGGAACCGCGCCTCTCTGTCTGGCTTGGCATCGTTCTGGAAGGAGTTGATGAAACAGGCGATCTTTTGTGGCAGCGCCTTTCTTTTCTGCTTGGCGCGCTGGAAGCGCCGCCTCAGGAAACGCAGGCTTTTGTTGACGACTTTCGCGCCTGGACGCAGCGTATGGAGTATCGGCAGGTTGAGGAATTCCGCTCGGAATTGCAGTACCGCCTGGCTCTGGCCCTTGATCTGGAAGATGAGGAAGACGAGCGCAGCCGCCTGTTCATCAAGATAACCGAAGGGCTGGCCCGCACGCGCGATCAGCTCGCGCGCGGTCTGGATTCACTGTTTTCGAGCCATGGCGAGCTTGACGACGCCTTCTGGGAAGAGCTTGAAGAGCTGTTTATCATGGCCGACCTCGGCTATGAACCGTCGCTGGAACTGGTGGAGCGCCTCAAGGAACGGGCGCGCAAGGAAAAAATCACGCAGGCGTCGGGCATGCGCGCCCTGCTCATGGCCGAAGTCGAAGAGATATTTCGTGCGCCGCGCCGCATTGCCGCCGTCAATCCGCCCGAAGTTGTGCTCATGATCGGCGTCAATGGCGTGGGTAAAACCACGACCATCGCCAAACTGGCGCACCGCGCGCGCATGCAGGGCAAAAAGGTCATGATCGCCGCTGCCGACACCTTCCGCGCTGCCGCCATCGAGCAGTTGCAGGTCTGGGCAGGTCGCGTAGGGGCGCTTTTTCATGCCAAGGCCCCGGGATCGGATCCGGCCTCCGTGGCGTACGAGGCCATGGACAGGGCCGTGAAGGAAGGCGTGGACGTCCTTTTTGTGGATACGGCTGGCCGTCTGCAAACCAAGGTCAATCTTATGGAAGAGCTGACCAAGATCCGCCAGGTGCTGGGCAAAAAGCATCCGGGCGCGCCCCACCGCAGCATCTTGGTCATTGACGCGACCACGGGCCAGAATGCCCTGTCGCAGACCAAACTGTTCAAGGAAGCAGCGGGCGTGGACGAACTCATCATTACCAAACTGGACGGCACGGCCAAGGGCGGCGTCGCCATTGCCGTGGCCATGCAGCACCACCTGCCCATAACCTTTGTGGGACTGGGCGAAAAGCTCGAAGACCTGCGGCCCTTCAATGGCGAGGATTACGCGCGCGCTCTGCTGGGCCAGAAAGACGGCGGAGCGGCCTGATCGTGCATCGTACTTTTGAAATGATTAGTGGGAGGGATGAAATGCTTTGTGGGGAAGGGACCCTTTTGCAAAAGGGTTTCCTCCCCCACGCCCCCACCCCCTAAAACTCTTATTGTATCTTAGTTATTACTGAGAGTTTTTTGATCTGAAGCGGAGATGTTAAAGCGCGTACCCTTGTAAAAAGGGTACGCGCTTTAACATTGGGGGAGAGCGCAGCACGCCGCAGCGCGGGGTAGATTCGTGGAACATGTAAACACTATCAAGGTTACTCAGGTCTGGGCAGTGTAATCACGAGATGAATTTTCAGCTACATCAAGGGGAACGAGCCTTTTATGCAGAGAGTGCGCTCTGATGGCACTCGACCGGAATAAAAGGTGAAGTTCGACATAGAAATATCTGGAAAGGCGCTCGTGACTACACTCTTTAGAACATGCTCCGTTCCAGGCCCAGCCGGGCCGATGCATGGCCGGGTTCCTGATGAAGAGCCGTCTGAAAAAACTGCGCGGCCCGCTGCTTTTCGCGTGACTGCAAAAAGACGGCCCCAAAATTGAACGCAATGGCGGCACTGGCCTTGTATATGTCGGTGTCCAGCTCAAGGGCCTTGAGCAGGTTGGCCTTGGCCTGGATAAAATCCTGCCCCTCGGCAAAAGCCATGCCCATGTTGTAATAAAGGTTGGCGTCGTCCGGGGCTATTTTGAGGGCGCGCTTGTATTCAATGATGGAGTCACGCCAGCGCCCCTGCTTGCGCAGGCTGATGCCAAGCTGGTTGAAAACCACGATATCGCTTTTGGAAAGATACTTGCCCTTGACCTCAAGGCTGTTGCGCAGAAATTTTTCGGCCTTCTGCGGGTCGCGGTCGGCGTAGACCTCGGCAATACGGCTGGAAAGGGCGCTGAGCCCCTCCACGGCTTCGCGGTTCATCTGCGTGAGGGCCTTGTCAAAAAAATTCTCGGCTTGTTCCACATTCCCCAGCGCCAGATGCACCTCGCCCAGACTGACCTTGCGGTTGACGTTGAGGGGCGAAATCTGGTCGAGCTTATTCAGATAGTGAAGCTGGTTTTCCTTGTTGTCCAGCTCCTCATACATTTCAGCGAGCCGTTGCAGGGGCGCGAGGTAAAGGTCGGCGGCTGCAGCCGCCGCTTCATAGGCGGCGTGCGCCTGGTCGAACTGGCTGAGGCCACGGTGGGCGTCGCCCATGACAAGATAGGCCGCCGCGCTGCCCGGCTTGATTTCAAGAATTTTCCGGCTGGCGGCAAGGGCCTGCTCAAACTGCTCACGAGCCAAAAGTCCTTTGGCAAAGTCAATGGCCTGACCAAGCTTGCTCTGCGGCTTGATGGTGAAGGCCATTTTTTCAATAAGCGTATTTATGGAAACGGGCTTGGCGATGAAGTTGTCCGCCCCCACCTCGTGCAAAAGCATCAGGCGGTCACGCTGCACGTCGTTGGTAAGGATGATTATCTTGAGTCCGCTGTAGGCCTGCTTGATCTGGCCGACCAGAAAACTCAGGTCCTGGCCGTTTATCATGCGCTCAAGAAAGAGTATGGGGGCAGGATGGCTGGGCAGCAAGGCCTGCAGTTCCTGCAATACCATGCGGGGATCAGTAAGGGCGGTGAAAAGGCCGGGGGAGGTGAGCCCAAGGTCTTTGGCAAGGGTGAGGCGCAATTGCGTGCTGAACGCCTGATCGTTGCTGAGAACCATGACGTGTCCGCCATCATTCTTCATATAGTTGATGACGGTGTCCTGATACACAGTGTGATTGGCGTTCGGGGCGGTGTTATATGCCACGCATTCTCCTTGAAAAAAGCCGGGGTGTGGCGTGCTGCGCGCTGCGGGACGAAAAAAAATGGAAAAAAACAATTTTCGGTTTACGCGTATACCTAGTGAGTTACTTGGGTGTCAAGTGACGTTCTGATGACGCAAAACAAAAAATAGTGTAAAAAGCCTTGACGCGGCGGCTTGTGTTGGCTAAAACATCCCTTGCCCATTGGGACAGGTGTCTTCAATGGGTATTCCCTGGACGGCAGGGAAGGGCAGATTGAGTCTGCCCTGCTGTACCTGGAAGGGTTCAAAGCGAACCCGACAGGTTTTGACATGTGCAGGCGTTACCAGATGCCGGACAATGTCGAGCCGTTCCAGCCCATCGACGGATCCCACCGCTGCCCCGGAGGCGCGCGTGACCCGGGGCTGTAAGGTAGGGGGGAGGATTCCCCTCATTTGGTGACCCTGCGGGACCGCCTTGCCACCTTTTCTTGGTGGCCTGGCCTGGGCGACGCCGGGGAGCATCATGCGGATGATGCAGGCGCGTTCAGGCGTCCAAAATCTTCCGAATATCCTGATATCAGGCATGATGCGCGCATTAGCGCAGCCCCTTACGTTGCTCCGTTCCGTCCCATTCCAGGGTGAGGTCGGCCTTCGGGCCATGCTTCATGGCCCGCGAATGCTGTGAAGAAGCCCGCGTAGCCGGTGGTCGGCACGTGGGATGTTTATGCAAACGGAGTAGGCAACAATGACGACAGTTAGCAGCGATCGCATTCGGATCAAGCTCAAAGCCTACGATTACCGCATTCTGGATAAAGCCGTTGCGGAAATCGTGGATACGGCGCGCAATACGGGTGCCGGTGTGGCGGGGCCCATTCCTCTGCCCACCAACATTCATAAGTATACCGTGCAGCGTTCCGTGCATGTGGACAAGAAGTCCCGTGAGCAGTTTGAGATGCGTATTCACAAGCGGCTTATGGATATTCTGGAACCCACCCAGCAGACCGTCGACGCGCTGGGCAAGCTTTCCTTGCCCGCCGGTGTGGACGTGGAAATCAAGCTCTAGCGAGAGGCAGTCATGGCTGAGAAAATGGGAATTTTGGGTCGCAAACTCGGTATGACCCGCATATTTGACGGCAACGGCGCCGCTGTGCCCGTTACGGTGATTGAGGCAGGACCTTGCCCGGTCACCCAGGTCAAGACCGCGTCCAGCGACGGCTACAACGCCGTGCAGATCGCGCTGACCGCCGCTAAGGAAAAGCACGTGGGCAAGGCCATGCAGGGCCACTTTGCCAAGGCTGGCAAAGGACTCTTCCGCCACCTGCGTGAGATCCGCCTTTCTGCTGCTCCCGAGCAGGAGCTGGGCCAGGAACTTACCGTTGAAATGTTCGCCGCCGGCGACACCGTCAAGGTGACCGGCAAGAGCGTTGGTAAGGGGTATCAGGGCCGTATGCGCCGCTGGAACTTTGCTGGCTCCAAGGATACGCACGGCTGCGAAAAGGTGCACCGCAACAACGGCTCCATCGGTAACAACACCTTCCCCGGCCGCGTGTTCAAGGGCCGGAAGATGGCTGGCCACTGGGGCAATGAAACCGTTACGGAAATGGGCCTGACCATTGTTGACGTCCGTCCTGAGGACAACGTCATTCTGGTCAAAGGTTCCGTGCCCGGCCCCAAGAACGGGCTGGTACTGATCCGCAAGCAGTAGAGGAAGCAGCAATGGCTACCGTGAAAATATTTGATCAGAACAAGCAGGAAAGCGGTGAAGTTACGCTGGCTTCCGATGTGTTCGAAATCGAGGTGAGGCCCGAAATCCTCAATCTCGTGGCGCGCGCCCAAATGGCGGCCAAACGCGCTGGAACGCACAATGCCAAGACCCGCGCCTTTGTTTCCGGCGGCGGCGTCAAGCCCTGGAAGCAGAAGGGCACCGGCCGCGCACGCGCCGGTTCCAACCGTTCGCCCATCTGGCGCGGCGGCGCGATCATTTTTGGACCCAGCCCCCGCGACTACAGCTTCAAGGTTAACAGCAAGGTTCGCGCCCTGGCTCTCAAGATGGCTCTGTCCAGCCGCCTGGCCGCAGAAACCCTTATGGTGGTTAAGGGCATTGAACTGCCCGAAGCCAAAACCAAACATTTTGCCAAGGTGGCCAACACCCTGGGCCTCAACAAGGCCCTCATCGTGGCGCCCGAGGAAAACGTTGAACTGACCCGCTCGGTTCGCAACATCCCCGGCCTCACCCTGACCACGGTGGACCGCCTGAGCGTGCTTGAAATCCTGAAGCACAAGCAGCTTGTGTTGCTTGAAGGCGCTGTGGAATCCGTTCAGGCGCGTTTCGCGAAGAAGGGAGCGTAGTTATGGAAATCACTTCTGTTCTGCTCAAGCCCCTGCTGACCGAAAAGACGACCATGATCAAGGACGAAGCGCAGCAGGTGGCCTTTATGGTCCACACTCAGGCCAACAAGCTTGAAATCAAGCAGGCCGTGGAAAAGGCTTTTGATGTTAAAGTGGAAGCGGTCAACGTGGTTCGCCGCGCGCCCCTGAACAGGGAGCGCCAGGGCCGTGTGGTTGGTCGCAAGGCTGGCTGGAAAAAAGCGTATGTGACGCTGCGCCAGGGCGATAAAATCGAGTTCTTCGAGGGAGTATAAGCATGGCTGTCCGCAAGCTGAAACCGACTTCCGCTGGGCGTCGTTTCCAGACGGTTTCCGATTTTGAGGAAATCACCCGGACGCGCCCTGAGAAGTCCCTTACTGTCGGTCTGACCAAGAAGGCCGGCCGCAATAACTTGGGCCGTGTCACCAGCCGCCGTCGTGGCGGTGGCGTGAAGCGTCTGTACCGCATCATTGACTTCAAGCGCGATAAAACCGGCATTGAAGCCCGTGTTGCTCACATTGAATATGATCCCAACCGCTCCGCCCGCATCGCCCTTCTGCACTACACGGATGGCGAAAAGCGGTACATTCTGGCTCCTGTGGGCCTGAAGCAGGGCGACGTGGTCATGTCCGGCGTCAACGAGCGCAACGGCGTCGTGGCCGACATCATGCCCGGTAATGCTCTGCCCATGCAGCGCATCCCCGTGGGTACGGTCATCCACAACGTCGAGCTGTACCCCGGCAAGGGCGGACAGCTTTGCCGCGCCGCGGGCACCTACGCTCAGCTCGTCGCCAAGGAAGGCAAGCACGCTCTGCTGCGCCTGCCCTCCGGCGAAGTCCGCAAGGTGCTCGTGACCTGCGTGGCCACTGTGGGCCAGGTGGGCAACGTGCATCATGAAAGCATCTCGCTGGGCAAGGCTGGCCGTAACCGCTGGCTCGGTCGCCGTCCCAAGGTCCGTGGCGTGGCCATGAACCCCATCGACCATCCTTTGGGCGGTGGCGAAGGCAGAAGCTCTGGTGGTCGTCATCCTGTGTCGCCCTGGGGCATGCCCGCCAAGGGTTACAAGACCCGCGACAAGAAGAAGGCCTCTTCAAGGCTTATTGTTAAACGCCGCGGCCAGAAGTAGGAGTAGCTCATGCCGAGATCATTGAAAAAAGGGCCGTTTGTTGACGGTCATTTGATGAAGAAGGTCGACACCGCCGTGGCCAACAGCGATAGGCGCGTGGTCAAGACCTGGTCGCGCCGCTCGACCATCCTGCCGGAAATGGTGGGACTGACCTTTGCGGTGCATAATGGCAAAAAGTTCGTGCCGGTGTTCGTCACCGAAAACATGGTTGGTCACAAGCTGGGCGAATTCTCGCCCACCCGTACCTACCATGGGCATGCCGCCGACAAAAAGGCTAAGGCCGGCAGGAAGTAGGGTAGCGATATGGAATCTAAAGCTATTGCGAAATTCCAGCGCGTTTCGCCGCGCAAGACCCGTCTTGTCGCCAAAAACGTGCAGGGCCTTGGAGTGGAGGAGGCAATGAACCTTCTGCGCTTTACGCCCAATAAGCCCGCTGGGGTTATTTACGGTGTGCTGAAAAGCGCGCTGGCTAATGCCTCTCAGCTGGGCGGCGTTGATGTGGACGCCATGGTGGTGAAGGAAGTCGTGGTCAACGAAGGCCCCACCTGGAAGCGCTTCATGCCCCGTGCCCAGGGCCGGGCGACCAAGATTCATAAGCGCACGAGCCACGTCACCGTTATACTCGCAGAAGGGCAGGAATAGGCTATGGGTCAGAAAGTACATCCGTTCGGGTTCCGGCTTGGGTATAACAAGAACTGGCAGTCCCGTTGGTTCAGCAAGAAAGAATACCCCGCCTTTGTCTATGAAGACAGCAAGATCCGCGCGTTCGTGAAGAAGCTTCTGTATCATGCAGGCGTTTCCAAGATCGAAATCGAACGTGCAGGCGGCAAGGTACGGCTTATCCTGTCCACTGCCCGCCCCGGTATTGTCATCGGTCGCAAGGGTGTGGAAATCGAAAAGCTGCGCAACGATCTTCGTCAGAAGTTCGGCCGTGAGTTTTCGCTTGAAGTAAATGAAATCCGTCGTCCTGAAGTGGACGCCCAGCTTGTGGCCGAAAACGTGGCACAGCAGCTGGAGCGCCGTGTGGCTTTCCGCCGCGCCATGAAGCGTACCGTGTCAATGGCACGCAAGTTCGGCGGCGAAGGCATCAAGGTGACGTGTTCCGGTCGTCTGGCCGGCGCTGAAATCGCCCGTACCGAATGGTACCGCGATGGCCGGGTGCCCCTGCAGACACTGCGCGCCGACATTGACTACGGTTTTGCTGAAGCGCGCACCACCTACGGCATCATTGGCGTCAAGGTGTGGATATACAAGGGTGAAATCCTTGACAAAGAGGTTGATCAGTAATGCTTGCGCCTAAAAAAGTAAAATTCCGCAAATGGCAGAAGGGCCGCCTCCGCGGCCTGGCCACCCGCGGCGCTACAGTTGCCTTTGGCGACATTGGTTTGAAGGCCGTGCAGCACGGACAGCTTACCAGCCAGCAGATTGAAGCTGCGCGTATCGCCATGATGCGCCACATCAAGCGCGGTGGTAAGGTTTGGATCCGCGTGTTCCCCGACCGCCCTGTGACCGCCAAGCCCCTTGAAACCCGTCAGGGTTCCGGTAAGGGCGCCCCGGTGGGCTGGTGCGCTCCGGTGAAACCCGGCCGCGTGCTGTATGAAATCAAGGGCGTCAGCCTTGACCTTGCCCGCGAAGCGCTCACCCGCGCCGCGCACAAGCTGCCCGTGAAGACCGTCATCGTGGTGAGGGAGGGCATCTAAATGGCTGCCAAGAAAAAAATTGAAAAGAGCGTCCGGCCCGCTGCCGCCGACCTTCGCGCCATGAGCGTTGAAGAACTGCGCGGCAAGCTGGTCGAGCAGCGCCAGGAACTGATGTCCGCCCGCTTCAAGCACGCCGCTGCGCAGCTTGAAAAGACTTCCGAGCTGAAGGCCATGCGCAAGCATGTGGCGCGCATCGAGACTGTACTGAACGAAAAGGAACAGAGGGCCTAAAATGCAAGCTCTGGAAGATCGTAAGGGCAGAACGCTGACCGGCATTGTGGTGAGCGACAAGAACGACAAGACCATTGTCGTGCGCGTTGAGACCCTGGTCAAGCACCCTCTGCTCAAGAAGTATGTGAGGCGCCGCAAAAAGTTCACGGCTCATGATCCCATGAACGAATGCGGTATGGGCGATAAGGTCAAGATTGTGGAGTTCCGTCCGCTTTCGCGCAACAAGCGCTGGCATCTGGTCTCCATCATTGAAAAAGCCGTGTAGGGTAGGACCATGATCCAGGTAGAATCCACGCTTCAGGTCGCCGATAATTCCGGCGCCAAAAAGGTTGCCTGCATCAAGGTGCTGGGCGGTTCACACCGCCGCTACGCCTCGGTCGGCGACATTGTAGTGGTTTCCATTAAGGAAGCCATACCGCATAGCAAAGTGAAGAAGGGCGACGTGATGAAGGCTGTTATCGTGCGTACCGCCAAAGAAGTGCGTCGCATGGACGGCAGCTATATCAAGTTCGACGGCAATGCCGCTGTGCTGCTTTCCAATCAGGGCGAGCCGCTCGGCACCCGCATCTTCGGCCCTGTGGCCCGTGAGCTGCGCGCCATGAACTTTATGAAAATTATTTCGCTGGCCCCGGAAGTGCTGTAGGAGACCGTCATGAAAATGTATCGTATCCGCAAGGACGACAAGGTGATGGTAATCGCCGGCAAAGACGCGGGCAAAATCGGCAAGGTGCTCAAGATCCTGCGCAAGAAGGATCGCGTGCTGGTGGAAAAGACCAACATGGTCAAGCGCCATATGCGCCCCAACCCCTATGCCCAGCAGCCCGGCGGCATCGTGGAGAAGGAAATGCCCATCCACGTGTCCAACGTCATGGTTGTCTGCTCCGCTTGTGGCAAAGCCACCCGCGTGGGTTACAAGACCATCGAGTCTGAGGGCAAGGAAAAGAAAGTGCGCTTCTGCAAAAAGTGCAACGAAGTCATGGAATAAGGTGATACGATGACACGCCTTGAAAAGATATATAGAGAGAAGGTGGTTCCGGTAATGCAGAAGGAGTTTAGCTACTCCTCTTCCATGCAACTTCCCGGGATTGAAAAGATCTCTCTGAACATCGGCCTTGGCGCCGCCAGCCAGAACAATAAGCTGATGGAAGAGGCTGTGGCTGAACTTTCAGCCATTGCCGGCCAGAAGGCCGTGGTGACTCGCGCCAAAAAATCCATCGCTGCGTTCAAGCTGCGCGAAGGCATGCCCATCGGCGCCCGCGTTACCCTGCGCAAGGAACGCATGTGGGACTTTCTTGATAAGCTCATGAACTTCGCACTGCCCCGTGTGCGCGACTTTCGCGGCATTCCTGACCGTGGGTTCGATGGACGCGGCAACTTCACCCTGGGCATCAAGGAACACACCATCTTCCCCGAACTCGAGGCGGATCGTGTGGAAAATCCCAAGGGCATGAACATCACCATTGTCACCACGGCGTCCACGGACAAGGAAGGCAAGTTCCTTCTTGACCAGCTGGGCATGCCGTTCCGCAAGTAGGAGTTAAGCTATGTCCCGTACTTCTTTGGAAGTAAAGGCTAAGCGCAAGCCCAAGTTCAGCGCTCGCGCTTACAATCGCTGCCCGCTTTGCGGCCGGCCCCGGGCTTTTCTGCGTCAGTTCGGCATCTGCCGTATCTGCTTCCGCAACATGGCCCTTCGTGGCGAGCTGCCCGGCGTACGCAAGTCGAGCTGGTAAATTTCCGGGCGCGCAAGCGCCCGGATGGCGCGTTTTTACGCGCCTGCGGGAAGTGGCGGCATTGGGCCGTCAACCCCGCGCGCAAACTCTCAGGAGCATTCGATGTTGACAGATCCCATTGCGGATATGCTGACCCGTATCCGCAACGCACATTTGGCCCTGCACAAGGAAGTGAATGTGCCGCGCTCGAAGATGAAGGAAGCGTTAGCCGCCATCCTCAAGCAGGAAGGTTACGTCGAAGACGTGGCCGTGGCCGACAGTAACATCACCATCACTTTGAAGTACCAGAAGGGCAAGGCCGTCATCAGCGGCCTCAAGCGCATCAGCACGCCCGGTCGCCGGGTGTATGTGGGCGCTCACAAGATCCCCCGTGTACAAAACGGCCTCGGTATCTGCATTTTGTCCACGTCCAGCGGTGTGCTGGACGGTATGACTGCCCATGACAAGAAGGTGGGCGGCGAACTTCTGTGTGAAATCTGGTAGGCGGTGCGAGCATGTCCAGAATAGGTAAACTGCCCATTCCCGTTCCCAATGGCGTTGAAGTCAAGATCGGAGCGGATGTTGTGGAAGTGAAAGGCCCCAAGGGCTCGCTGAGCACCCCTCTCTGCTCCCTGCTCAAGTACGAACAGGCCGATGGCCACGTGACCTTGAGCCGCATTGAAGATGACCGCGTTACCCGCGCCCAGCACGGCTTGCGCCGTACCCTGCTTTCCAACTGCATCGACGGCGTCACCAAGGGCTTTTCCAAGGCTCTGGAAGTCATCGGCGTTGGTTACCGCGTGGCGGTGAAAGGCAATATCATCGAGCTTCAGGTGGGCTACTCCCATCCGGTGCTGGTGGAACTGCCCGAAGGCCTCAAGGCTGCTGTGGAAGGCCAGGTGCTGACCATCAGCGGCATTGACAAGGAACTGGTGGGCGAAATGGCCGCCAGGATCCGCCGCATCCGCAAGCCTGAACCCTACAAGGGCAAGGGCATCAAGTACACTACCGAGACGATCCGCCGTAAGGTCGGCAAGTCCGGCGGCAAGAAGTAGGGGGCGCGTCATGAATTACAGCAAGAATGAATCGCGGCAGCGCCGCAAGGTCCGCATTCGCAAAAAGATCAGCGGTACCTCCGAACGTCCGCGTCTGGTTATTTACAGGTCCAACCTGCATGTCTATGCCCAGATCGTCAACGATCTGGACGGCGCCACCCTGGTGGCCACCTCCACGCTTTCGCTTGCCAAGAGCGAAGCCGGGCTGCACTGCAACAAGAGCGGCGCAGAAAAGGTGGGCATGGAGATTGCCCGCATGGCCAAGGAGAAGAATATCAGCAAGGTGGTATTCGATCGCAACGGGTATCTTTATCACGGTCGCGTCAAAGCCGTAGCCGATGGCGCCCGCGAAGGCGGCCTGGAGTTCTAATATGCGTCAGGAAAATACCGAAACTCAGCAGAACGAGTTGGGCGAAATCGAAAAGATCGTTTCCCTCAACCGCGTGGCCAAAGTTGTTAAGGGTGGCCGTCGGTTCAGCTTCAGCGCCCTTGTGGTGGTAGGCGACGGCAAGGGCGGCGTGGGCTTCGGCCTCGGCAAAGCCCAGGAAGTGCCCGAAGCCCTGCGCAAGGCTACCGAACGCGCTCGCAAGAACCGTGTACAGGTTGCCCTTGTGGACGGCACGCTGCCCTATGAAATTCTGGGCCGCTTCGGCGCCGGACGTGTCATGCTCAAGCCCGCCTCCGAAGGTACCGGCATCATCGCCGGTGGCGCTGTGCGCGCCATTATGGAAGCTGCCGGCGTGCGCGACGTGCTTGCCAAGGCCATTGGCACCAACAACCCGCATAACGTGCTTCGCGCCACCATGCAGGGTCTTGTCGCCCTGCGCAGCGCCGACGATGTTTCGGCCCTGCGCGGCAAGAAGCTCGAAGCTCCGAGGAAGTAGTCATGGCAGAAATCAAGGTTAAACTCGTGCGTTCGCGCATCGGCTCCACGCCCGCGCAGCGCAAGCTGCTGGACTCCCTTGGCCTCAAGCGCCGCGAGATGGTCAAGACGTTCAAGGACACCCCGGCCATCCGGGGCATCATCGCCAAAGTTCCGCATATGGTGACCGTTATCGAATAACGGTCGGAGGACATATACCATGCAACTGCACAATCTCTTTCCTTTTCCGGAAGAGCGCAAGACCCGCCGTCGCGTGGGCCGTGGCTCTGGTTCCGGTCTGGGTTGCACGGCGGGCAAAGGCCATAAAGGCCAGAATGCCCGTGCCGGTGGCGGTGTGGCCCCTGGCTTCGAAGGCGGCCAGATGCCCCTGCAGCGCCGTCTGCCCAAGCACGGCTTCAAGAATGCTCCGTTCAAGGTTACCTACAACGTGATCAATCTTGACCGCCTGCTGGAAGCCTTTGAAGGCAAAAACGACATCACGCTTGACGACATCTACGCCCGCGGCCTGGCCCGCTTGGGCGCTCCCGTGAAGATTCTTTCACGCGGTGAAGTCAAGGGCGCGTTCAAGGTCGAAGCTCACAAGTTCAGCCAGGGCGCTGCGGAAAAAATCCGCAACGCTGGCGGCGAAGTGAGCGAGCTTGAAGCGGCTCCCGCGGAATAACTGTTGACGTCAAACCGGCCGGTTTCATGACCGGCCGGTTTGTTCCGCTGTCGGCGAAAGCCACGCGGAAAGGCGAAAACCGTGTGCCTGGCAGAGCGCCAGCACCTGCGGTTTTCAGGGTCGTGACCCTGTCAATGCCTGGCATCTGCCTCATTGCTTCCCTTATGGGGAAGGCAGTGGGGCTATGCACATACTGCGCTACTGGCGCACAAACGCAAAGAGTCTTACATGGCAGTAGGAACGGCAAATACTATGGCGGGGCAGCCGTCGCTTGTTAAGCGGCTTGGCTGGACCTTCCTGATTTTGTGCTGCTACCGTATCGGTGTGCATGTGCCCATTCCGGGTGTGGACGCCGCCGCTCTGGCATCTTTTTTCAAAAGCATGCAGGGGACGCTGTTCAGCCTTTTTGACATGTTCTCCGGCGGCGGACTGTCCAACGTTTCCGTCTTTGCCCTGGGCGTCATGCCGTATATCTCGGGCAGCATCATCATGCAGCTGCTCCAGGTCATCAGTCCTGACGTGAAGCGCATGGCCAAGGAAGAAGGGCAGGCCGGGAGGCGCAAGCTTACCCAGTACACCCGCTACCTTACCGTGCTCATCGCGCTGGTGCAGGGCCTTGGAATCGCCGTTGGCCTTGAGAACATGACCAGCCCGGCGGGAACCTCCGTGGTGCTCAACCCCGGCTGGCAGTTCCGCATGGTCACCATGGCCACCTTTACCGCTGGTTCGGTACTGGTCATGTGGCTTGGCGAACAGATCACCGAACGCGGCATCGGCAACGGCATCTCGCTCATCATTTTCTGCGGTATCGTGGTCGGCATTCCGCGCGGCATCATTCAGTCCCTGGCGCTGATCCAGGCTGGCGACATGAGCATCTTCATGGCTGCCGTCATTCTGGTTTTCATGGCTGCGGTGCTTGTGGCCATCGTCTTTGTGGAAAGGGCGCAACGGCGCATACCCATCAGCTACGCCAAGCGTCAGGTGGGCCGTAAGATGTACGGTGGGCAGAATTCCCATCTGCCCTTGCGCCTTAACACCGCTGGCGTCATTCCCCCCATCTTCGCCTCTTCGCTCTTGCTGTTCCCGGCCACCATCGGCCAGTTTTCCAGCAACGAATACGTGAAGCATGCGGCGGAACTGTTTTCACCCCACGGGGTAGCCTACAACGTGCTGTACGTGAGCCTCATGTTCTTCTTCTGCTACTTCTACACGGCCATTATTTTTGATCCCAAGGATATGGCCGAGAATCTCAAGAAGAACGGCGGGTTCATCCCCGGCATACGCCCTGGCGACAAGACGCAGGAGTATGTGGACACGGTGCTTACCCGGCTGACCCTTTCAGGGGCCACCTATATTTCATTGGTCTGCCTTTTGCCCATGCTGCTCATCAGCAACTTTAACGTACCGTTCTTTTTTGGCGGCACGAGCCTGCTGATTCTCGTGGGTGTGGCTATGGACTTTATGAATCAGGTGGAGTCGCATATGATCTCCAGCCAGTACCAGGGTCTTATGGCCAAGGCGCGTAAAAGCGGCCGGCTGTAAAACAACGGGTGATTGGTAGTATGAAAAAGTATCAGGGCGCGTACATCAAGAACGAGCGTGAAATAGGCTGCCTGCGCGAAGCCAACCGCATGGTCGCCAACGTTCTTGATGCAGTGGGCGACATGGTGGCCCCCGGCCTTCCAACCATGCGTCTTGAAGAGTTGGCGCGCGATATGTGTGCTGATTACAAGGTCAAACCGGCCTTTTTGGGCTACTGCGGCTATCCTTTTGCACTGTGCTGCTCGGTCAACGAACAGGTGGTGCACGGTTTTCCCTCCACGCGGCTGCTTGAGGAAGGGGACATCGTCAGTGTGGATATGGGCGTAGTCTTTGAAGGCTTTGTGGGCGACGCCGCACGCACCTTCCCTGTGGGAAAGGTGAGCGACGAAGCCCGCAGGCTCATGCGAATCACTGAGGAAAGCCTCTATGTTGGCATTGAGCAGGCACGGGCAGGCAATGATGTGTACAGCATCGGCGCGGCCGTGCAGGATTATGTTGAAGCCGCCGGTTTCGGCGTGGTTCGGCGTTTTGTGGGACACGGCGTTGGCGCCAAGATGCATGAAAAGCCCGAAGTGCCCAACTTCAGGCCCGGCATGCGCGGCCTGACCCTGCAAAACGGTATGGTCATAGCCATAGAACCTATGGTGACCATGGGCACGTATGAGGTCGACATCCTTGACGACCAGTGGACTGCGGTGACACGCGACGGCCAGTGGGCCGCACACTTTGAACACAGTGTGGCCATAACGCCGTCCGGACCGCAAATCCTCAGCATCTCGGACCGAGGACTCAACCGGCACACCATTGAAGGTTGACAGAACAGATAAAGCCGGATAAAGACTTTCGTTCGCGCCCTATTTTTTTTGAGGGCGTCGGTCGAGCCGTCTGTGCGGCTAATGGCCGGTTGCCGGAGACTTTATCTGTCAAAGCAAAGGCTCTTATCGGAGAAATGGAATGAAAGTAAGACCTTCCGTCAAGAAAATATGCCCCAAGTGTAAGGTTATCCGGCGCAAGGGAGTGCTTCGAGTTATCTGCGAAAACCCCCGGCACAAGCAGCGTCAGGGCTAGGCAGGAGACATATTGTGGCGAGAATAGCAGGTGTTGATTTGCCCCGCGGCAAAAGGGTGGACGTTGCGCTCACCTATATCTATGGCATTGGCCGCACCACGGCCATGAAAATTCTGGACACCACCGGAGTCAACTGGGAGCGTAATATCGACGATCTCTCCGCTGACGAAGTGAACGAGATTCGTAAGGAACTCGAACAGCACTACAAGGTGGAAGGCGATCTTCGCCGTGAAGTGTCCGGTAATATTAAACGTCTTATGGACATTGGCTGCTATCGCGGCCTTCGTCACCGTCGCGGGCTGCCCGTGCACGGCCAGCGCACACATACCAATGCGCGTACCCGCAAGGGTCCCCGTCGCGGCGCTGTGGGCAAGAAAAAGTAGGCGTGCGGGCTGCGCTTGTCGCAGTTTGTAAAGCGGACGCAGCATTCGTGCTGCCGTGAGGACGAACGGATTTTCCGCCGCGCGCGGAGCATAAATCTGACAAGCTCCATCCAGAGGGATTGATATGGCCAGACCCAAAAAAGCGGTCAAGAAAAAGGAAAAGAAAAACGTGCCGGTGGGCATAGCCCACATCCAGGCGTCGTTTAATAATACCATTATTACTTTTACGGATACGCGCGGCAACGCCGTTTCCTGGGCTTCTTCGGGCCAAAGCGGCTTCAAGGGCTCACGCAAGTCCACGCCTTTCGCGGCCCAGGTGGCTGCCGAAACGGCCGCCCGCAAGGCGCAGGACAACGGCATGCGTACTGTCGGCATCTATGTTAAGGGCCCCGGCTCCGGCCGTGAAGCTGCCATGCGCGCCATCTCGGCCGCCGGCATGAAGGTTGCCTTTATTCGTGATGTCACGCCCATTCCGCACAATGGCTGCCGGCCGCCCAAGCGCCGCCGCGTCTAGACCGGCCCTGCCCCGGCAGAGCCAGTAACGTAAGAGGATTAATACATGGCCAAATATACTGAAGCCAAGTGCCGCATGTGTCGCCGCGAGGGCTGCAAGCTCTTTTTGAAGGGCGACCGCTGCTTCACTGACAAATGCGCCTACGACCGCCGCCCCTACGCTCCCGGCCAGCATGGCCGCGCCCGCAAGAAGGTGAGCGAATACGCAGTGCAGCTGCGTGAAAAGCAGAAGACGCGCCGCATTTACGGTATCCTGGAACGTCAGTTCCACGGATACTTTGTGAAAGCCGATATGCAGAAGGGTGTTACAGGCACCAACCTGCTCGTCATTCTTGAACGCCGTCTGGATAACGTGGTTTTCCGTCTCGGGTTCGCCAACTCGCGCAACCAGGCTCGCCAGCTTGTGCGTCACGGCGTATTTACCCTCAACGGCCGCAAGGTGGACATCCCCTCCTTGCAGGTTCGTGTGGGCGACAGCATCGAAGTGCCCGAAAAGAACCGCAAAATTCCCGTGCTTGCAGAAGCGCAGGAAGTTATTGCCCGCCGCGGCTGCCCCGCCTGGCTTGAAGCCGATGGCGCTGCCTTCAAGGGCACTGTCAAGGCCATGCCGCAGCGTGACGACATCCAGTTCCCCGTCAACGAGCAGCTTATCGTCGAACTTTACTCGAAATAACCGGGGGTTCGCATGCTTATTAAACAGGGCGAACGCCTTATCAATGCGCGCAACTGGTCCGAGCTTGTCAAGCCTGACCAGATTATGCGCGAAGAAGAGACCGCCAGCGGCACACACGGCAAGTTTGTCTGTGAACCTCTGGAAAGGGGCTACGGAACCACCATCGGCAATGCCATGCGTCGCGTTCTTCTGGCCTCCCTTCAGGGCTCTGCCTTTGTGTCGGTGAAAATCATCGGCGTGCAGCACGAATTCACCAGCATCCACGGTGTGCTGGAAGACATCACTGATGTCATCCTCAACATCAAGCAGGTGCGTTTGCGCATGGACACGGAAGAGCCCCAGCGCCTGACCCTTCGCGTTGAACGCAAGGGGCCGGTCACGGCTGCCGATATTGTGCCCAACCAGCACGTAGAAGTACTCAACCCTGATTTGCACATCGCGACCCTCACCGAGGACGTGGTGCTGGAGATGGAGTTGGAGGCCCGCATGGGCAAGGGCTATGTGCCCGCCGACATGCATGAGGGTCTGGCCGATGAAATCGGCCTCATCAAGCTGGATTCCAGCTTTTCTCCTGTACGCAAAGTCGCGTACACGGTGGAACAGGCCCGCGTGGGCCAGATGACCAACTATGACCGTCTCCTGCTGGAAGTGTGGACTGACGGCTCGCTGACGCCCGAAGACGCCATTGCCTACAGCGCCAAGATCATCAAGGATCAGATATCCGTTTTCATCAACTTTGATGAACGTGTATCCGGCGACATGCGCAATGGTGGGAGCGAAAGCGGCGAAGTGAATGAACTTCTGTTCAAAAGCATCGACGATCTTGAGCTTTCGGTACGCGCCACCAACTGCCTGCGCAGCGCGAATATTGCGCTTGTGGGTGAACTGGTGCAGCGCACTGAGGCTGAAATGCTCAAGACCAAGAACTTCGGCCGCAAATCGCTGGACGAAATCAAGAGTGTGCTGTTGAGCATGGGATTCGACTTCGGCATCAAGGTCGACTCTTTCGAAAAGAAATATCAGGAATGGAAAAGGAAGCAGCAAAATGAGGCATAGCAATTCCGGCAGGAAACTTTCGCGTACTCCTGCGCACCGTAAGGCGTTGTTGCACAATCTCGCCAAGGCGCTGCTGATCCACGGCAAAATCTGCACCACGGAAATCAAGGCCAAGGAACTTCGCCGCGTTGTGGAGCCCCTGATTACCCTTGCCAAGCGCAATGACCTGCACGCCCGCCGTCAGGCCTACCGTGTGCTCAATGATCATGCCCTGGTCAAGCGTCTGTTTGAAGAAATCGGCCCCGTCTTTGCTGGCGTGCCCGGCGGATACACCCGTATTCTCAAGCTGGCCATGCCCCGCAAGGGCGACAACGCCCCCATGGCGTTTATCGAACTGACCCACAGCACCGAAGCTGTCGCGTCTGAAGCCCCCAAGGCTGCAGAAGAAGCGCCGGCCAAGCCCAAGCGCACGCGCAAGCCCAAGGCTGAAGAAGCCGCATCTGCCAAGGAAGAAGCCGCCAACTAGGCGAAGCTTTTTCAACGACGCAGGATATATTGAAAAGGGGCGCTCAGCGCCCCTTTTCATTTATGGTTTTAGCCAAAGTCCTTGCACTGGCTTCCTTAAAGGCAGTTTCTCCGTATCCCAGAGCATGTCGGCTTTGCGATGACGCTATGCCAGGAAAAAAGCTGCCTTTGTTCCCCCTGCTTCAGATCACAACACTCTTTGTACGCAACTAAAATGCACTAAGAGTATTTGGGGTGGAAAAGTGGGGAGGGCCTTTTTGGCAAAGCGACACTCTCCACAAAGTATTTCCAAATGACACCGGCCCCCATCCTGGAAGACAGACGGCAGCCGTGGGGCACACACAGCTTCTGGCGCTGCCCGGATATGGTAGGAACTGTTGCGGATTCGCCCTGCAAAGGCAGGGCAGCCGCTGTGGTTGGATGCGGATCAGCGGTTTTTCGCTAGGTCACGCAGTGGTATGCGGCATATAACTGACGGGGTGTTTGCGCAGCGGGAGCCTGCCCTTGGAGATTGAGCAGCGCTTCAGTACTTGGCCATTTCCCGCGCGACTTCCTTGGGATTTGCGAGCAGTCCTTCATGGATTTTTTTGGCGAAACTGTCGGGATAAATTTCCTCAAGGCCCGCAGCTACGCCCGTAAGGATTTCCTCGGCCACAGATTCCGGGCTGGCCTTGGCCATGGCCAGTCCATCGGTCATGCGCGTGTCGACAGGCCCGGGATACACGCCGACAACAACGGTTTTCTGACTGGACAGCGCGCCGCGCATGCCCTGTGTCAGCGAGTGCAGGGCAGCCTTGGACGCACAGTACGTTCCTATGGACGGCATGTTCACAAGGCCGATGACAGAAATGACGTTTACGATGCACCCGCCGCCGTTATTGCTGAGGATGGGGGCAAAGGTGGTGCACATGGCATGCGTGCCGAAGTAATTGACCTCCATTTCCCTTCTGGCGATTTGCTGACTGCCCAGCAGGCGGCCGCCTCCGGTTCCGGCATTGTTCACGAGCAGGGTAACATCCCTGGCAGCCATTGCGGCTTTTTCGATACTGGCGGTATTGCAGATATCAAGCTTGAGCCTGCTGATCCGGTCATCAACGGGCAGTATGTCGAGAGAGGCGATATCGCGGGCGCAGGCGTATATTTTTCGCGCTCCAGCGGCGAGAAAGGCATTGACGAGCGCTCTGCCTATGCCGCCGTTGGCGCCTGTCACCAGGATAATCTGATCTTTTATGTTCATGCTGTTCTCCTTGTCGAATAGTGCCATATCGGTTCAATTTTGCGCCGATCAGCGGTAAGGTCGGAGCATCACGCCTGTTTGCGAAAGCTTTACGAGGCGCGAAACACCTGACAGTCTTGATTACAGGGTCGGCTGTACTGCCAGAAATGTCAAATGCGCTTGCGGTCTGCACCTGTCTGTCTTTGGATTGTGTCGGCCCGGTTTTACCCTTTGACCCGTAACAGCGCATAGTGTAACAAGTTATGCTGTTGGTATACCCTATCATGAGGAGACGCCATGAAGCTTCTGGAAAAAGCCCGCGCCGCAGGCTGAGCAGCCAAACTTGCTCCAGGGGCCCTGGAGCGATTGTTGCGCGGCCTGCCTTCTGGCGCCAGGCCCGACCTTGAAGCCCGCGTGCTTGCTGGCCGTGCCCGTAATGAAGACGCTGTGGTGCTGACCGTGCCGCCGGGTCGCGCACTGGTGCAGACCGTGGACATTCTTGCGCCCATTGTTAACGACGCTTTCAGCTTTGGCCGCATTGCGGCAGCCAATGCCCTTTCTGACGTGTACGCCATGGGAGGCGAGCCCTGGAGCGCCATGAACGTGGCGTTCTTCCCCCAGGCTCTGGCTGAAGACGACCCTCAGGGCATTCTTGCCGCCATCCTGCGTGGAGGACTCGACGCTATGAATGAGGCCGGGGCAGTGCTTGCTGGCGGCCACACCGTGCAGGACGACGAACTCAAGTACGGACTCGCCGTCACCGGCATCATTGACCCAACGCACATGGCCCGTAATGACGGCCTTGCCCCCGGCCAGAAGCTTCTGCTGACAAAGCCCCTGGGTACGGGCGTGTTGGCCACGGCGGTCAAGGCGCGCTGGGATGGAGCAGAAGAGAGTGAAGCCGAAGTCGCCCGCTGGTGTTCCCGCCTGAACAGCGTGGGTGGCGAGGTGATCCGCATGCTCAAGATCGTGGCCGCAACGGATATCACTGGCTTCGGGCTTGGGGGGCATGCGCTTGAGATGGCGCAGGCCTCCGGCGTCTGCGTGGTGCTTGACGCTGAAGCATTGCCGCTTTTGCCGCGCGCGCTGGAGTATGCGCGTGATGGACTTATACCGGCGGGCAGCCATTTGAATCGCAAGCACTGCTCCTGCGCGACGCTGGTGGAAGAGGGCGTGGATGAGGCCGTGGAAAGCCTCGCCTTTGACGCCCAGACGTCCGGCGGGCTGCTGCTGGCCGTGCCGCCCCATCAGGTTGAGCAGGCGCGGCAATTGCTGCTGGCAGGCGGAGATTTGGCTTGCCTGGTGGGCGAGGTCGTCGAGGCCCGACCCGACGGCAAGGCTCTGGTGCTGCGCTAGACGTACTGGCATTTTGAAATTTTTTGCTGGTGAGAAGGTGTGAAATGCTTTGTGGGGGAGGGACCCTTTTGCAAAAGGGTCCCACCCCCACGCCCCCACCCCCTAAAACCTTTATTGTATTTTAGTTGGGCGCAATACTTCTTCTGGTTTGAAGCGCGGGCGGAGCAGGAACGGCGTATTTCAGGCAGCACACCCTGCGAAAGATGTTGGGTCGAGAGGCCGCCACGGTTCATGTGGGCAGTTCCGCCCCATGGCCCGGTTTGGCCCGGCCACCGCTGGCTTTGAAAAAAGTGAGCGCGGCCGTGGAGCGCGCTTCAGGAGCGTGGCCTGTCGCTTTTTTTTGTTTTGCCTGTTGCCATTGTTTCGGAAGACATTAGTATAGAAGAGTTACGTTTTTGGCACCGATTCCACACGCGCCGCCACGCGTCTCGCACTTCCGGCGGAGCCGGTCACAGCTTGCGGGCCGGGAGCAAGTGTGCTATGGAAACACGCTTTGCGAGAGTGGCGGAATTGGTAGACGCACTGGACTTAGAATCCAGCACCATAGGTATGGGGGTTCAAGTCCCCCCTCTCGCACCATCACGTCCACCCATAAAAGGAGCCCCTCGTGGAATATAGCGCTGAAGATATCTCGCCGGTAAGAAAAAAGGTCGTCATCACCACGGAACCCCAGGAAGTCGAAGCCGCCATTATGGGGGCGGTCGCCCTGTACAAAACCTCCGTGCAGGTCGACGGTTTCCGTAAGGGTAAAGTCCCGGCCTCGGTTATTGAACAGCGCTTCCGCGACAAGATTTATGAAGAGGCCCGTCAGGACCTCATCAATGTGCACATCAACGATGTGATGCAGAAGCTCGACGTCTCGCCGCTTTCCGGTCTTGATGTGGACACGCCCGATACCTTCGAGCGCGGCAAGGGCTTTTCGTACACCATCGAATTTGAAGTTCTGCCCGCCTTTGATCTGCCCCCCTACGAAGGTATGGATGTGGAGCAGGAAAAAGTGGTGCTGGACGAAAAAGAAGTGCAGGACGTGCTTGACCGCATCCTGCGCGACCGCGCCACGCTTGTGCCGGTTGACGGCTCGGGCCCCGCTGTGGACGGCCAGGTAGCCACCGTTGACTTTGCCGCCTTTGACAACGGCGAGCCCATTGAGGGCGTCAAGGCTGAAAGCTTTGATCTGGCCCTTGGCGAACGTCAGGCCCTGGAAGACTTTGAAGCCCTGGTCAAGACCGTGAAGTACGGCGAAGAAGGCGAGGGCGAAATCCGTTTTCCCGATGACTTCCTCGCCAAGGATCTGGCGGGCAAGACCGTGACCATGAAGGTCAAGGTGCACGCCATCAAGGAACGCAAGCTGCCCGAACTCAACGACGAGCTTGCCAAGACCCTTGGCCTTGAAAGCGTGGACAAGCTGAAAGAAACCATTGCCAACAGCTATATCCAGAGCCGTACCAATCTGAACAAGAGCATGGCGCAGAAAAACCTGCTGGACGGCCTGCTCAAGATGGTGCAATTTGAATTGCCCCCCAGTCTTGTGGAAACCCAGATGAACACCCTGCTGGGCGACATGGCCGCCAGGCTGGAACGTCAGGGCCGCAGCCTGGAAAGCCTCGGCAAGAGCATGGAAGAGCTGCGCAAAGAAACCCAGCCCCAGGCCGATGAACTGGCCCGCTCTCAGGTTCTGCTGCTTTCCATCGCCAAGAAGGAAGGGCTGGATGTTACCGATCACGAAGTCACCACACAGATTTACCAGCTTGCCATGCGCACTGGCGAAGATTTCAAGACCCTGCGCGAGCAGTACGAACGCTCGGGCATGATCTTCGTGCTGCGTGACCGCATGCTGGCCGACAAGGCCATGGATCTTGTATACGCCAAGGCCAATGTCAAAGAAGTGGAGCCCAAAGCCCCCGAAGCCGGGGCAGCGGGCGACGCCGCGCCAGGCGCATCCGCCAGCGCTCAGCCCGGCGAAAAGGAAGACAAATAAGAATAAGGGAAGGCGGCCCTAAGGCCGCCTTTTGCTTTTTTTGCGGCCCGGGTGCTCCCGGGCTGCCATATCCGGCCCCTGAGGCCATGTAGTGAGGCTCACATGTCGCTAGTTCCTATGGTTATCGAAACCACTGGCCGTTCCGAACGCGCCTATGATATTTACTCGCGCCTGCTCAAGGACCGTATCGTTCTGCTGGGCTCCGAGGTCAACGACACCGTGGCCTCGCTCATTTGCGCGCAGCTGCTTTTCCTTGAATCGCAGGACCCGGAAAAAGAAATCAATCTTTACATCAACTCTCCTGGCGGATCGGTCACTGCCGGTCTTGCCATTTATGACACCATGCGCTTCATTTCAGCGCCTGTTTCCACGGTATGCATGGGGCGGGCGGCCAGCATGGGCGCCTTCCTTCTGGCTGCGGGCAAGCCTGGCATGCGCTTTGCCCTGCCCAACAGCCAGATCATGATTCATCAGCCTTCGGCGGGCTATCAGGGGCAGGCCACGGATATTGAAATCCATGCCCGTGAGGTGCTCCGCCTCAAGGAACGCCTCAACCGCATGCTTGCCGAACATACCGGTCGCCCCTTCAAGGATATCGTCAAGGCGACCGAACGCGATAACTTTTTGACTCCTGAAGAAGCCAGAGATCTGGGCATCATTGACCGCGTGCTGACTTCGCGCCACGAGATGGCTCAGGAAAAGAGCGAATAATATGGCCAAGAACGACAAACCCACGGTCAGCGAACCTTTGACCTGCTCCTTTTGCGGGCGCAGCGAGCTTGAGGTGCGCAACCTTATCGTGCAGGACGGCGCAAGCATTTGCGACAAGTGCGTCAAAGCCTGCAATGACATCATCGCCCGCGATCAGGTGGAAAGCACCGAGGGCGATGAGCGCCTGCTGTCGCCGCAGGAAATCAAGGACAGACTGGACCAGTACGTCATCGGGCAGCACGAGGCCAAAAAGATTCTTTCAGTGGCCGTGCATAACCACTACAAACGCGTGTTCTACGCTGACGCCATGGGCGATGACGGCGTGGAGCTTGAAAAAAGCAATATCCTGCTGGTCGGGCCCTCGGGCAGCGGCAAAACCCTGCTGGCCAAAACCCTGGCCCGCGTGCTGCGCGTGCCCTTTGCCATAGCCGACGCCACAACCCTGACGGAAGCCGGGTATGTCGGCGAAGATGTGGAAAACATTCTGGTGCAGCTTCTCCAGAATGCGGACTACGATCTTGAAGCCGCGAGCAAGGGCATCATCTATGTGGACGAAATCGACAAGATTTCCCGCAAGGGCGACGGCCCGTCCATCACCCGCGACGTGTCGGGCGAGGGCGTGCAGCAGGCCCTGCTGAAGATCATTGAAGGCACCGAGGCCAACATCCCGCCCAAGGGGGGCCGCAAGCACCCGCAGCAGGAATTCATCCGCATGAACACGAGCAACATCCTGTTCATCGTGGGCGGCGCCTTTGTGGGGCTGGACAAGATTGTGGAATCACGCATGAGCGGCGGAGCCATGGGCTTTGGCGCCAAGGTGCGCGCCAGCAAGGACATGCCCCTGAGCGAACTGCTGGACAGGATTCATCCGCAGGATCTGGTGAAGTTCGGTCTTATCCCCGAATTTGTGGGCCGCATACCCATCATCACCCATGTGGATGAACTTGATGAAGCTGATCTCGTGCGCATTCTCACTGAACCCAAAAACGCCCTGGTGCGCCAGTACCAGAAGCTGTTCGGGTTCGAACACGTGACCCTGCGCTTTACGCCCAATGCCCTCAAGGCCATTGCCGCCAAGGCCATTGAGCGTAAAACCGGCGCTCGCGGTCTGCGCAACGTGATGGAGCGCACCATGCTCGACATCATGTTCAAGCTGCCCTCCATGCCCAACGTGCGTGAATGCCTCATCAATCAGGCCGTCATTGACAAGGGCAAGGAACCTGTACTCCTGTTCGGTGAAACGGGCGAAAGCCCGGTCTCAAAGAGCGGGCAGGCGCAGGCGAGTGGCGACTCCGCATAAACCCGTCTGATCCCGGCCCATATGTTTAACGGGCGCGTGCTGTCGCACGTCGCCCGGCAGCCAAATCTCTGCATCTCTGCGCGAATTTTTTTAAATTCGCGCAGAGCAGTTTACCATTACCGGTAAAACTGCTCTAATCTCCCAGGTTCGGGGCCGATTTGCGCCCCAATACGGCCTTTCAGGGGAAAACTATGACTGAATCCGAACGCGGCACTGTAAAATACGTGGACCTGCCCATCATGCCTTTGCGCGAGGTGGTCATGTTTCCACGTTCCATCATGCCGCTTTTTGTAGGGCGCGAAGCCTCCATCAAAGCCATAGAGGCCGCACAGGCCAGCTTCAGCAAGCAGATTTTTCTGGTCGCCCAGCGCGAGCCGGAACTGGAAAAACCCGAAGCCTCGGATCTTGCCCCCGTGGGCGTGGTCAGCAAGGTTCTTCAGATGCTGCGGCTGCCCGACGGCACCATCAAGGTGCTTTTTGAGGGCATGTACCGCGCCAACTGGGACGATCTGCGCGAAGACGAGCAGTGCGCCATGGTGCGCGTGAACCGTCGCAAAGAGTGGCAGAGCCGCCCCGATGAGCGTGAGGCGCTGGTGCGCGCCGTGCATGAAGCGTTGGAAGAGTTTGCCAAGAACAACAAAAAACTTTCGCAGGAATCCGTGCTCTCCATGATGGCTTTGCACGACTCCGGCTCGCTGGCCGACGCCATTATTCCCAATCTCAAGGTGGACTACCGCAAAAAGCAGGAGGCCCTTGAGCTGGACGACGTGACCGAACGTCTGGAACTGGCCTACGAGATGCTGCACGGCGAAGTTGCGCTGGCCTCTGTGGAAAAGCGCATCAAGAACCGCGTCAAGGTGCAGATGGAGCGCAACCAGCGCGAATACTATCTGAACGAGCAGATCAAGGCCATCAACAAGGAAATGGGGCGCGACGACGATCCTCTGGCCGAAGTGGACGAGCTTGAGCAGAAGATCAAGGGCCGCGACATGCCCGAAGAGGCCCGCCAGAAGGCCCTTGCCGAAGCCAAGAAGCTGCGCAGCATGCCGCCTTCGGCCGCCGAATACACGGTGGTGCGCAACTATGTGGACTGGATTCTCGACCTGCCCTGGAATGACCTCAAGCAGATAGATATTGATATCGAAAAGGCGCGCGCCATTCTTGACGGCGACCACTACGGGCTGGAAAAACCCAAGGAGCGCATCCTTGAGTATCTGGCCGTGCAAAAGCTTTCGCACGGGCTCAAGGGACCCATTCTCTGTCTTGTGGGCCCCCCTGGCGTGGGCAAGACGTCGCTGGCCAAATCCGTGGCCAAGGCCACGGGGCGTGATTTTGTGCGCCTGTCCCTTGGCGGCGTGCGCGACGAAGCCGAAATTCGCGGCCACCGTCGTACCTACGTAGGGGCGCTGCCGGGCAAGATCATCCAGTCCCTCAAAAGGGTGAAGTACAATAACCCCCTGTTCTGCTTGGATGAAGTGGACAAGATGACCTCCGACTACCGTGGGGACCCCTCTTCGGCCCTGCTGGAGGTTCTGGACCCGGAACAGAACCATACCTTTATGGATCACTATCTGGATCTGGAATACGATCTGTCCAAGATATTCTTCATTACCACGGCCAACTCGTTGCACAGCATCCCCGTGCCCTTGCTGGACCGTATGGAGATCATCGAGCTTAACAGCTACCTTGAGACGGAAAAACGCCATATCGCCCGGCATTTTCTCCTGCCGCGCCAGATTGAGGAACACGGCCTCAAGGAAAGCAATATCCGCGTGTCGGACAATGCCATCCTTGAAATCATCCGTTCCTACACCCGCGAGGCTGGCGTACGTAACCTTGAGCGCGAAATTGCCGCCCTGTGCCGCAAAACAGCCATCAAGCTCGTGGAAGAGGACAACCTGGACAAGTGCGTGAACATTTCGCGCCAGAGCCTGCCTTCCATCCTGGGCGTCAAAAAATACCGGCATGACGAGCGTGAGGCCGCGCCGCAGGTGGGCGTGTGCGCCGGGCTTGCCTATAACCAGCGCGGCGGCGAAATACTGCTGGTGGAGACCACCCTCATGGCCGGCTCCGGCCACGTGGTCACCACAGGCAAGCTGGGCGAGGTCATGACCGAGTCGGCCAAGGCGGCGCTTTCCTATGTGCGTTCGCGGGCCGAAGTGCTTGGGCTTGACACCCGCTTCCACCGCAAGGTGGACATTCACGTCCATGTGCCCTCTGGGGCCACACCCAAGGACGGCCCTTCGGCGGGCATCACCCTGGCCACGTCCATCACGTCGGCCCTGCTGGGCATACCTGTGCGCAACGACGTGGCCATGACAGGCGAAATATCGCTGCGCGGGCGCGTGCTGCCCATCGGCGGCCTGCGTGAAAAACTGCTGGCGGCGCGCCGTAGCGGCATCAAAAAGGTGCTCATGCCCCGCGACAACGAAAAAGACCTCAAGGAAGTGCCCGATGAGGTGCTGAAGGATCTTGAGATCGTCTTTGTGGATCATGTGGACGAGGTGCTGCCTCAGGCTCTGGACGCCAGCGTGGAGGAGATTTTCTCCGGTCGGGCGACGGCTCAGCCTATTTGCCGCATTCTGCGTCCCGAAAAGCACGAAGGCGAAACCAAAAAGCAGCCCGCGCAATAGCGCAGGAGTATATTGAAATACTTTGTGGGTGAGAGGTAAAATGCTTAGTGGGGGAGGGACCCTTTTACAAAAGGGTCTCCTCCCCCACGCCCCCACCCCCTAAAACTCTTATTGTAAGTTAGGGCATGTTGCCGTTGAAAAGGGTAACTGTTTTAGCGATAAGCAATAATAGAAACGCATCAACCCGCCTTGGCGGGTTGATGCGTTTCTGAGCATGTGCGCCGTACAGGGGCCGCGCCGCTGCCGCTTGGTGTGACGGAAAAACACAGGGTTTTGCTGGTGATGAATATGGGGCGGGCAATGCTGCTGCGGCGCAGGGGCTGCCGCGGCTTGCCGGGCATTCAGCCGAATACGTGCGGCAATTGTTTTGCGTATGATCTGTCGTGCTGGACCCTGCGCCGTGGAGAAATATCTTCGGGGTTGCCCGTAGGGGCATGGTCCGCAACGGTTCGTGAAGTTGGGAAAAAGAGCATGTCGCGGCTTTGCCTTGCGGCTGCGTTCAGGCCGTCAATGGTCTGACAAATTAGTGTCGTGTTTATTTAAGTATCTTAAATTAAAGTATAAAATATCATTGGCAAGACCTTTGCAAACAATCTGTGCACGAAAGCGTTATCATTGTGCATCCCATTGTTTCTGGAGGTCCGGCATGTTTTTTTTACTCGGTGGTCAGGAAAAAAAGGCTCGCAAAGCTGAAAAGCAGGCGCGTGTGTCAGACGCCACCGCGCGCATACGTGAAGTGTTTCTGGCCGGGCGATTCCCCGTGGTGACCACGCATCAGGTGGAAGGGCGGCGTATTGCCAAGGTGCTGGGGCTCGTGTGCTGCCGGGGTTTTGACTCCGAGGAAGCCTTTTTCGGCATGGCGGCGCGCGCCATGAACAAAGGCGCGCAAGCCATCGTGGGCTACAATGAAAACGTGGCTTTCCATCCTGACGGCAGTAAGTATTTTTCCTGCTTCGGTACGGCTGTCATGTTTGAATATGACCCCGCTGATCCGGAAGCGCTGCCCATCATGTTGCAGCACAAATTCAGGGCGCAGGAACAGCTTTCGGCGCTCAATGAAGTTATATAAACAGCATCAGGGCAGGGCAGTCTTACGTTGAAGCTGCCCTGTCGGCTCCGTGGGCAGGCGCTTGCCGCGCAGGTGCAAGCGCAGGTTCCCGCGCAAAAAACGGCGAAACGGGTGTGCCATCAGTTTTGAAAATGTTTGTTCTCAGGCTGGTCTGCTTCAGACGGAGCGTATGCCTGTGCGGGCAGATG
Organism: Desulfovibrio sp. MES5; assembly: GCF_002237645.1. Taxonomy (GTDB): domain Bacteria; phylum Desulfobacterota; class Desulfovibrionia; order Desulfovibrionales; family Desulfovibrionaceae; genus Desulfovibrio. Next base: position 10,761 of record NZ_MJUZ01000051.1, on the reverse strand, counting down.
TTCGCTGCGAGGCGCGGGTAGTATGCCGGGCGGCAAATTTATGGCGCTTGCGGGCCGTGCGCGTAACGTAGCCGCGAGCAGTTCAAGTGCAACTGCTCCAGACTGATCCATGTGTTTAGATTTTCAGCCTCTAAGCCTCAGGCGTGTGCCCGCCAAAAGGCCAGCAAAGGCCCCCGTCCAGTGGACGGGGGCCTTTGCTGTATCGGTCTGCGCCCTTGTGGCAATCAAAGCCTATATTTCGCCTTTTTCCATCATTTCAGCTATCTGGGCCACGTCCTTGTCGCCACGGCCAGACAGGTTGACCAGCAGTATGGCGCTGTCGGGCATGGCAGGGGCCATCTTCATAGCATGGGCCAGGGCATGCGAAGACTCAAGAGCGGGAATGATGCCTTCATGCCTGGACAGGGCAAAGAAGGCGTCCAGGGCTTCCTTGTCCGTAATGCTGACGTATTCGGCGCGCCCCGCGTCCTTGAGCATGGAATGCTCCGGCCCGACGGAAGGGTAGTCCAGCCCGGCGGAGATGGAGTACACCGCTGCGGCGTCGCCTTTTTCGTCCTTGAGCATATAGGAGTTGAAACCGTGCAGCACCCCAGGCTCGCCAAGGCAGAGCGAAGCGGCGTGCTGGCCGTATTCGTTGCCCAGCCCGCCGGGCTCCACGCCAATGAGGCGCACGCCCGCGTCATTCAGAAAACCGGAAAAAATGCCGATGGCGTTGGAGCCGCCGCCCACGCAGGCCAGGGCAGCGTCAGGCAGGCGGCCACAGGCTTCAAGCATCTGTGCGCGGGCTTCGCTGCCCACTATGGACTGGAACTGACGCACCATATACGGGTAGGGGTGCGGGCCCACGGCCGAGCCAAGCACATAGAACATTTCGTCGTCAGCCACCCACAGGCCCAGGGCTTCGTCCACGGCCTCCTTGAGGGTGCGCTGCCCTGACATGGCGGCCACCACTTCCGCTCCGAGCATGCGCATGCGGATGACGTTGAGGCGCTGACGCTCCATGTCCACCTCACCCATGCAGATGGTGCACTTGAGCCCCATCAGGGCTGCGGTGGCCGCTGTCGCCACGCCATGCTGCCCGGCGCCGGTTTCGGCGATGACGCGCGTTTTTCCCATCCGTTTGGCCAGCAGGCACTGCCCGAGGGTGTTGTTGATTTTGTGCGCGCCAAGATGGTTGAGGTCTTCGCGTTTAAGCCATATCTGCGCGCCGCCAAGCGTGCGGCTCAGGTTGGCGCAGTGAAAAACCGGGCTGGGGCGGCCTGTATAATGAAGAAACAGGTCGTCCAGTTCGCGCAGAAATCCGGGATCGGCCAGGGCAGCCTCCATGGCCGCAGTCAGTTCGTCCAGGCGGGCCTTTACGGAATCAGGAACAAACTGGCCGCCGTAAGCGCCGAAAAAACCGCTGCTGTCCGGTTTGCCATGTGGGGCGGAATGCTGGCTCATGTACTCTCCTTGCTGTAAGAAAACACTGATTAAAAAGCCTTTTGGAAACGCGCAGTTGTTTCGTTTGGCAAGGCGTGATCTTTTTTTGAAGCAGGAGTGGACTCTTCCGTCCTCGACTGTTTCAAAAAAGTGAAGCAACGCCGCCAAACGGAATAAATCAGCGTTTCCCTATAGCTCATGGGTGCGTAGTGCTGCGTCTCCGTCATTGTGCCGAGGTCAGGGCGATGGTCGCAGAAGGGCAGCCTGTCGGCTGCGGCAGGTGCGTGTCCTGAAAACGGTAAGCGCCGGAAAACGGTTCTCACTCTGGCTTTTTGGGCCTGCGGTGTCAAGATATGTGCTCGCGCCGGCGCGCTGCGACGTTGGATCGCAACCGCCGTAACCTTGTGATTTTGAGCGCTCATCTTGCCGCTGAAAGCTGTTTCGCATATGCTTGCCAGGGCAGCGGTAGTCCGCGCCAGGGAGGTGTAATGCTGGACGAAAAATTTACTGGCAACGGCAAAGTGGTGCTGCTGGCCGGCGGCGGAAAAATCTATACGGATATCGCGGCCCGTTTTGTGCGCAGCGAGCGTGAACTTGAAGACATCGTGGCCTCGCCCTATTCCAAAAAAATCGTTGAGAATATCCTGTCTTCCGGGCACCGGGCCGCGCTGGAATTTGATTTTTTCATTTTCGGCCTTGAGGGATATTCGCGCGTTACTGAAACCCAGCTTGTGCGCAAGCGTCTGGCCTCCTATCTTATCAAGTCCGGCAGGGCAGAGTTGGGCGGCAAGCGCCGTTATTCAGTGGTGTACCCGCGCAACGCTGCGGAATTTACCGCGCAGGTGACCCTGCCTGACGGAGGCACTGTCAACCTGAGTGGGCACGATCTGGCGGATATAGGCCGCCAGTGGTACGATGCCGGGCTCGACGCGGGGCTGCCTGAAGAAGACCTGCGCTATCTGAAGCCCCAGGCCACGGAGTTCAAAGCCATTGTGGGCATGAACGCCCACGCTCTGCTGGACTGGTTTTCCATCCGCTGTTGTCGCAATGCCCAGTATGAGATTAGGCATCTTGCGTGGCAGATGCTGAACCTGTGCCGCAAGGCTGCCCCTGATCTTTTTGCCGGTGCTGGCCCCAATTGCGTGCAGATGGGCTACTGCCCGGAAAACGCGCTCCAGAATGCGCGGTGCAGGGGCCGCATCATCACCAAGGATGAAGCCATGGCTCTGTTGCGCGCCAACAGGAATGCCGGTGCGGGAACGCCTCCCTCTGCCGACGAATTTGTCGGAGAGTAAGTTGCCTCTTTGGCGCAACCTTGCTTGCTGTTCGTGCAGGGCGTCCCTTGCGCAGCGTGCTGCTGCCTGTTTCTCATAAAAGCCCTGACAGTGAACCGGGGCAGCCACCCGTAAGGGCCTCTTCATCCTGAACTGCTCTGGCGTTTGCGCGGGCCGCCGCCAGCACTCGCCGCCTGATTGAAAAAAGCGGGACCGGAACCCGTGTTCCGGCCCCGCCGTGATATCCGAAAGCGGTATTTTACGTAATCTTACGCTTGTGGCGGCGCCCCGGGCCTGCCTGATGTTTCAATGGGCGCAGGCCGCGCGCCATCCACTGCGGGGCCGTTGACAACCGCGCCGATCATGACGCCCAGATGCCCCATGGCAAGGGCCAGCCACCAAACGCGATAAAAGTCGTGCCCGAAGATGCCGTTGAACAGCCATGCCACAAAGCCTATCCAGAACCATGCCGTCATATGCCAGTAGACGCCGGTTCTTCCATGAGAGCGTTCGACCAGAAGCTGTGGCCGGATGCGTTGATAGCCCCACCAGCTGAAGCCCAGCAGAAAGATCATGCCGAGCGTGAAGCCGACCAGACCGTGCGCGTACAACATATCAAGGTAGAGGTTGTGCGGATGGCTGATGGTGATGAGGTCTTTTTCCGGCACAAGGCCAAGAGCGCGAAAGGCCGCGTTGTACTGCCCGGCCCCGGCCCCGAACCACGGGTGTTCAAGAAAAACGCGCCAACCCAGCTTCCACAGGCTCCATCTGCCGTCGTCCACCACCGCGTCCATGCGGGCGCGGCCCTGCGCCAGAAGAATCAACAACAGGGCCGCAGCGGCGAAGAGCAGGCTTTTCCAGCGGTTGCCCGCGCTTGACAGCAAAAACCACAGTCCCAGGGCAGCTGCAACGGCCAGCGCGCCGCTACGGCTGCCAGCGCCCGCAAGCAGAAAAAATGCGGGCCACAGGGTTGCCGTGCAGAGCAGCAGCGCGGGCAGGCGTGAAAAATACTGGCGCAAAATGTACCACAGACTGAAGGCGGGGATGAGGGCCAGGGCAATGTAGTTGCCCACCTCGTAATCGTCAAAACTGCCAGTAAGACGTCCGCTGCTCGGCGGGTAGCCCATAAGAAAATCTTTGCCGGTCAGGGCCTGGCATACGCCGTCCAGCCCTTGCCAGAACACGGCCAGAACACTGGCCCACACCAGCCGACGCAGATCTTTTTCACTGCGCACGCACTCCATGGCGATAAAGGGCAGAATAAAGCCCTTGTTCAGGCCGGAGCCGGCATGCAGCAGCGAAGAGCCCACATTGCCGGAAAAGACGACGCCAATAAGAACCATAAGGCCGAAACAGACAAAAAGCGGCCAGGCTCCGAGTCGGCGCAGCACGCTGCCCTGCCAGTTGTGACGGTAGTAGAGGGCAAGAAAGACCAGGCAGACCAGGGGCATGACGTCCCGGACAGCATAGCCCATAGGAAACGTGACCAGTGAGATCCAGAAGGACCAGAACAGGCAGGAAAACCAGCGCTCGGCCGGGGGAGATTGCCGGAAAGCCTCTGCCTGCGCGCGAAAGGCGGCCAGACGGGCTTTGCCGTATTCCAGCAAGTTATCCACTGTTCCTCCATACCGAAAATTTGTATTGGCTTGTAATCAATTTACAATAGCCCGCAGGCCCAGGCAATTCAAGTAGGGCAAAAACCTTGCCATCTGATGGCAGGCAAAATATACTAAGCTAATTCGTTAGCTTACTATGAGGACACCATGGCACGATTTACAGGATTTGATGAGGTTTACAGCGCTCTTTATGTTGATTTCGACAATATCTTTACCCGGTTTCTTGAAATTGATCCCGAAGCCGCCCGGGCTTTTGGTTCCGCGCCCTACCGCTGGGTGCGCTGGATAGAAAATCACGCCTTGCGCATTCTTTATGGTGAAGGCGTTCGCCGCCGTATTCTGAAGCGCATGTGCTATCTTAATCCGCAGCGTTATCAGGAGTTTCGCAACTTCTTCATCCGCAGCGCCTTTCAGGTGGTGGACTGCCCGCCGCTCACATCGCGGGGCAAAACCAGCACTGACATCCATCTGGTTATGGACTGCATGGATGATCTTTCACATTCAACCAAGTTTGACGAATTCATCATCCTTTCAGGTGATGCCGATTTTACGCCCCTGCTTATCCGTCTTCAGGAACATGCCCGCCGCACCCTGGTGCTTTCAGTTGGATACTCCTCCCCGGCGTATACGGCTGCCGCGTCCTGGCGTATCCGTGAAGACTGGTTTTTGCAACAGGCGCTGCGTGACGACCGTGATGACCTTGACGGCGAAGCGGTGTACGCTGCCGGAAAGCCGGTTTCCAACGCCTTGCCGCATGCCCGAAAAATTGACGCGGTGGAGAGCAACGGCTACGGCCCACGCCATGAGGATATCTCACTGGGTGAGCCGGAAAACAACGATCCCACCCCTGGCAATACCTGGTAGTCGCAATCTTGCCCTACCGCTTTTTGGCAACCCCTGTGCTTGACGCAGGGCGCGCCCAACGCTAAAGAAGAACACGCTCTTTTCTGGCTGCCCGCCCCGTACTGGTGGCACTGCGCATTCCGGTAAAAACGGTCCAATCACGGTCTGTTTGCCGCATTAGCGGTATTGCGGAGCTGGCGTCCCCCCACAGACGCCATGGGCGGCGGGCTTTGAAGGAAACCATTTTAGGAGGTCCCATGCTTCGCCGAATTGCCCTCGCCATGATTGGTCTCGTTCTTATGTGCAGTCCCGCTTTGGCGGCTGAAAAAATCATAGTTGCCAGCGACTGCACCTGGCCGCCGATGGAAATGCTTGATGCCAACAAGAAACCCGAAGGATACTCCACCGACTACCTGTATGCCATTGGCAAGGCGGTAGGGATGGACATGGAAGTCCGCAACGTGGCCTGGGACGGCATCTTCAGCGGCATAACCACTGGCCAGTATGATATTGTGGCTTCTTCCGTCACCATTACGCCCGAGCGCCAGAAGCAGTTTGACTTTACCGACCCGTACTACGAAGTGGTGCAGGCCGTGGTCGTGCCCGAAGGCAAGAGCGTCAAGAGTCTTGCCGATCTTAAAGGCAAAAAGGTTGGCGGCCAGATAGGCACCACAGGCATCTTTGTGCTGCGCAAGGCCAATGTGGGCGCTGACATCAAGGAATATGACGATGTGGGCCTGGCCATGCAGGATCTCATGAACAATCGCATTGACGCTGTCATCTGTGATGATCCCGTGGCCATGTACTATGCCAACAAAAAGGCTGACACCGCTGGCAAGCTGAACCTTTCGTACAAGACGGACGAAAAGGAATACTACGGCTTCACCGTGCGCAAGGGCCGCAAGGACCTTGTCGAAAAGCTCAACAAGGGCATCAAGCAGGTGAAGGCGTCCGGCGAGGAAGCCAAAATTATTGAAAAATGGATGGGCAAATCCAACTAGCCCGTAAGAAAGCGCTGCTGATATCCGCCAGCAACGTTTTGCCGCACGTTAAGGAGGTTTCATGATCCGTCGTCTTACTCTTGCCCTGCTGACCCTGGCCCTGCTTTGCGGTCAGGCCGTGGCCGCCGAAAAATACATTGTGGCCACAGACTGCACCTGGCCCCCCATGGAATATCTTGATGAAAACAAGCAACCCGTGGGCTTTGACGTGGACTTCATCACTGAAGTCGGCAAGGCTGCCGGATTTGAAGTTGATGTGCGCAATATTGCCTGGGACGGTATCTTCGGCGGTGTGGCCACCGGCCAGTACGACATCGTGGCTGCCGCCACCACCATTACGCCCGAACGCCAGAAGCAGTTCGACTTCTCTGATCCTTACTATGAAGTGGCGCAGGCGGTTGTGCTGCCCGCTGGCAAGAGCATCAAGAACCTTGAAGACCTCAAGGGTAAAAAGGTCGGCGGCCAGATAGGCACCACCGGCGTGTTTGTTGTCCGCAAGTCCGGCGTGCCCGTGGATCTCAAGGAATACGACGATGTGGGCCTGGCCATTCAGGACATGCTCGGCGGCCGTATTGACGCCGTCATCTGCGATGACCCCGTTGCCATGTACTACGCCAACAAGAAGGCCGATACCGCCGGCAAGCTGAACCTTTCGTACAAGACGGACGAAAAGGAATACTACGGCTTCACCGTGCGCAAGGGCCGCAAGGACCTTGTTGAAAAGCTGAACAAGGGCATCAAGGCAGTGAAGGCTTCCGGCGTTGAAGCCAAGCTGCTTGAAAAGTGGATGGGCGCGTCCAAGTAGACAGGCTCCGCCGTCATGATTTTACAGGGTGTCCGGGCCGCAAGGTCCGGACACCGCAGCCGTACTGACCTGAAGGATTGAGATGCACGACAAAAAAGATGGAAGCAAGGGCAATATCATCATGGTCACGGATGGGGCTTCCATCCCTGATCCTCGTGAATGGCGTCTGATAAACGCATGGTCTATTGCTCTGGTAGGGGCCATTTCCGCTTTGTTCGCCCTGTGCCTCTGCTGGCCCGAACCCTATTTGCGCATTTTGCTCTATTTGCCTGACGGCGTTTTGATTACCTTCAAGATCACCGTTCTTTCCATATGCTGTGCTGTGCCTCTGGGGCTTTTAACGGGCCTCGGGCGCATTTCAAACAATCGCCTTATCAATCTTATCGCCTCCACCTACGTGGAGGTGATCCGCGGTATCCCGCTGCTGGTACAGATTTTTTATATCTATTATGCGCTTTCGCGTTTTGTGCAGGTCAGCGGCGTTACTTCCGCCGTGGTTGCCATCAGTTTCTGTTACGGCGCTTATATGGGCGAGGTTTTTCGCGCGGGGATCACGGCCATCAACAAGGGGCAGAGTGAAGCGGCCCGTTCGCTGGGTTTCAATGGTTTTCAGACCATGCGCTATGTGGTGCTGCCCCAGGCCATGCGCACCATTTTGCCCCCAGTGGGCAATGAATGTATCGCCATGCTCAAGGATACCTCGCTTGTGTCCATCATGGCCGTGCCGGACATCATGCAGCGGGCCAGAAGCTTCGTGGGCACCACCTACCTCTACTTTGAGACCTACACTGTGGTGGCCTTGCTATACCTTATCATCACGCTCATGCTTTCCAAAACCGTGAGCATTATGGAATCCAGGCTGAACTATTATGACGGAAAGTAGCACCACCGCCCCCATTATCACCATTCGCAACGTCTGGAAGTATTTCGACTCGCTGCCCGCGCTGCAGGACGTGAGCCTGGATATCGCGCCCGGCGAACGCGTGGTCATCATCGGCCCCTCCGGATCGGGCAAGTCGACCCTGTTGCGCTCCATCAACCGGCTGGAAGAGATCGATCAGGGCAAAATTGTGGTCAAGGGTCAGGACATCATGAGCCCTGACAATGACATCAACCTGATCCGCCAGAATCTTGGCATGGTCTTTCAGCAGTTTAACCTGTTCCCCCACAAGACTGTTCTGGAAAACCTGACGCTCGCTCCCATCAAGCTGCGCAAGCTTACGCGCGAAGAGGCCGAAGCCCGCGCCCTTGGTCTGCTCAAAAAGGTGGGCATCAGCGAGAAGGCCAATGTGTACCCGGCCATGCTCTCCGGCGGCCAGCAGCAGCGCGTGGCCATCGCCCGCGCCCTGGCCATGCAGCCCGCCATCATGCTGTTTGACGAACCCACCTCGGCCCTTGACCCCGAAATGGTGGGCGAAGTGCTGGACGTTATGGTCAAACTGGCGGAAGAAGGCATGACCATGGTCTGTGTTACCCACGAAATGGGATTTGCCCGCACCGTGGCAGACAGGCTCATTTTTATGGATCAGGGGCAGATTGTGGAGCAGGGCAGGCCTGAAACCCTGTTCACAACCCCACGGCATCCCCGCCTGCGCCAGTTCCTCAATCAGATTCTGTAATTGCCGTCAGGCGCTCTTTTGTTGGGGAAAGAAAGCTCTTGCACGCAAGGGCTTTCTTTCCCCAAACCGTATCCTGCCCAGAACAGGTTTTTTTGAAATGCTTTGTGGGGCAGAGTAACTTTGAAATGCTTCACATTCCAAAGTTTTCATTCAGCCGAAAAATGCGATTTGCGACAGCCATCAGCAGGCTGCCCGTTCTATTAACCAATTGCTGTCTTTATCCGTAGCTTCCTTCATCGCAACGGCTAAAGCTTGGCTGAATCCACGCCACGTTGTGGCGCGCTGCACTTTCGTGCAGCATTAGAGCATTTACACTTTTTCAAAGCTAAAATATTCTAAAACTTCTACTATAGTTCACAATGTTACAAAGAGTGTTCTGACCTGTATCTAGGCTCCCGAAGGCAAGCCTTCAAGGTGCCATGCCAAACTCAAAGTTGAAATGCTCTAAGGATTACCTATGGCCGTGAGCAATACCACCACATCCCCCTGCACTGTGGCAGTGGCTGTCAGCGGGGGGGTGGACAGCCTTTGCGCCCTTGTCATGCTGCGTCAGGCAGGGCACAGGGTACTGGCCCTGCACGGTCTTTTTTTGCCGGAAGCCGAGCTTGCGCCGCCGCCCGGCCTCGAAGAGGCCTGCGCGGTTCTAGACGTGCCCCTGCATATTGCCGATCTGCGTCCGGTTTTCCAGCGTGAGGTGCTGGCTCCTTTTGCCGCTGCCTATGCGGCGGGCCGCACGCCCAACCCCTGCGCCCTGTGCAACAGAGCCATCAAGTTCGGGGCATTGCTGGACGCCGCGCAAAAGCTTGGCGCGCAAAAGCTGGCCACCGGGCATTACGCGCGGCTTGTAAGCGCGCCAGAAGAGGACGTGCCGGAAAGCCGCGTGATGGGGCGCTCGGGCCGAGAACATACGAGCCACGACGACACGGCCCTAAAGGCTACATGCCAAGAGAATACAGCCCACGACGATACGCTCCACCTGCCCCTGCTGGCCGCCGCGCATGACGCGACCAAGGACCAGAGCTATTTTTTGAGCCTCGTGCCACGGGCGCGGCTGGCGCACGCCTGTTTTCCCCTGGCTGATCAGGATAAAACCCGCACCCGCGAAATTGTGGCGCAGGCAGGCCTGACGGTTCCCCTGCCCAGTGAGAGCCAGGATATCTGTTTTGCCCCGGCAGTGGGAGATTCCGCAGATCAGGCATCAAGCGGCGGTTCCGTTTCTGAGGCGTACCGGCCATTTCTTGAGCGCCACTGGCAGGCGGCGTCCATCATGCCTCCCGGCCCTGGCCCTGTTGTTTTACGGAGCGCAGACGGCACGCGCCGGGAGATAGCTCGCCATAAGGGACTCTGGCGCTATACCGAAGGGCAGCGCAAGGGTCTGGGAATCGCTCACAGCGAGCCTCTGTACGTGCTTGCCAAGGATGGTTTTGCCAATACGCTGGTTGTGGGGCCGCGTGCCCTGTTGGGCGTCGCCCGCTGCACCACCGGCATCGCCAACGTGGCCTTGCCGACGCAATACTGGCGGCGCGAAGTGTTGGTGCGTCTGCGCCACAGGCACAGGCCTGCGCCCGCCAGCGTGCGTCTGGATGTGGAAGGCCGCCTTGAAATAGCGTTTGCCGAACCACAGTTTCCTTCCGCCCCCGGACAGGTGGCCGCAGTCTATGACGCCGCAGGCCGCGTTCTGGCTGCGGGAATCGTGGAATTTATGGAATAGGTCGGTCAGGGGCTGTGCGACACGGCGGGGTAGTCTTTTGCGGCCTGCGCTGCTGGACGCTGGAACTGGTCACTGTTGCAGCGGCACACTTTTAAGGCTTCACCACGCTCGTTCCGGCTTTTGAGAGCGCAAAGTATTTGCGCAGATACGTTGCGCTCACGTCTTAGCGAGCGTCTGTCCCTCAATTGCAGGAAAATTTCAACGTGAATTGTATAAAAGGCTCCGCGCGGCACTGCCGCACGGAGCCTTTTTGCGTAGTATTTGTGCGCTCGTCCGTTTGTAAATCAGGATATGTCATTCTGTTGAAAAAAGATTTCTCTCTAGATAGTGTCTACACGAGTTATGATAAAAGTTTCAGCCACAGAGCAATGCACCGTATTCGCACGGCAGCAGCGAACGCTGCGAGTGTTTTTGCATACCTAGTAGCAATGCCTCGCCACCTCTTCAGGTGCAAAAAAGCATTCTCTACC
>NZ_MJUZ01000050.1 GCF_002237645.1 Desulfovibrio sp. MES5 | reverse complement strand
CTGCTACGAGAATGATTATGGGAACGGCATTGACATAATTTGCGGCTCTTTCATCTATAGCCACATGGTTTTCCCCCGTGCAAGCGAGCATGGGCACAGAATACGCTATCAGGCGCTCGCCATAAAAACGGCGCTCAAGGAACTGGAACAGCAAAACTCAAAAACTTACCTGGAGATCATGAAGGCTATAATTGAAGAGACCTTTGGTACTCACTCCACATATTGCGATATACTCACGCAAGCTTCTTTCCCTAATAGTGGTGATGGTTCATTACAGTCGCGAGCGTGGCAGGGAATGTTGGCCGGGAATATTCTTATGGGTGCCTTGCAAACAGAAGCTACTCTGGAATCAGTAGCGGAAAGTCTAAACCAGACGCTTATAAAGATGCCTTTTGAAGAACGTAAAGAGCTTTCCTGCCCTTCAGCCGACAATCTGATCAAAAACTACTGGGCACCCTTCAAGCCCGTGGCCCATTTATGGCTGGCAATGTCATCCTTCACTCTTCCCGAAGAGCTTGATGGCGTTGTGAGAATTGACAAGGCCATTAAAAATGAGACCCTAAAAGGCGGTCGCGATGGATGGAAAGGCATCGTCGATTATGCCGAAATCATCCTTCAGAAGGCTGCTGGCATACAGCGCAAGCAAACGCATAAAAAGCTCCTTGATCCAGAAAAGTCTTTTCGCCTGAAACTCATATAAATATACCTTCGTTTCTCAAATGAGGCCCACAGAAGCATGCGCCTGTGGGCCTCATCTTTTTTGCACACTACTCTTTACGCCATAAAGAGGTGCAATAGCAGAACAGCGCCTGTACGCTCTTGCCAAATGGAGGGCGTACAGTGCTTTTTTATGTCCCAAAATTTTCTTTGCTGACGAAGATCCCCGAAGGGCGCACTTATGCAAACACGCTTCGCGGTTTGCGTGCGCGGGGGCTGCGCCCCTCGACCCCGCGATGCGAAATGCACAACGGCTGTCGGGGGTAGGCTGTGGCGATTTATCATCTTCACATGCAGACCATCAGCCGTGCAGACGGCAGAAGCGCGGTAGCTGCCGCTGCTTACAGGGCTGCTTCTCGTCTGACGGCTGCTGATGGTCGTGTGTTCGATTTTCGGCGCAAGCAAGGGGTGGTGGCGCGACAGGTTTTTGTGCCTGAAGGTAGACCGCCTATTGACAGGCAGGACTTATGGCTGATGGCCGAAAAAACCGAAACGCGGAAAAACTCAACCTTGGCCCGTGAAATGGATATGGCCATTCCTGTAGAGCTGACCAAGGAGGAGCGGTTCAAGCTTGCGGCACAGTTTTGCCACTGGCTTGCTCAGGAATATCAGGTTGCGGTGGACTGTTGCATGCACAGAAAAGACAAAAACGACCCACAGGAAAATCCGCACTTGCACGCCATGTTTACGACTCGCCGCTATTCGCAGGAGGGGACGTTGGGCGCAAAAACCCGTGAGCTTGACGATCTAAAAACGCGAAAGACGCATCTTTTGCGTATTCGCGAAAAATGGGCGGATTTCTGCAACGAGTTTCTCCAGTTTTACGGAGAAATAATAGATCACCGTTCTTTTAAAGATCAGGGAATTGATGCATTGCCGCAAATCCATGTGGGTTCTGCGGCAACAACAATGGTTCGCCGAGGTTTGGAAACAGAGCGCGGCACACTCAACCAGGAAATTCAGAAAAATAATTCTGAAATTTTACAACTGCAGCAGGAGATTGAAAATGTCAGGCGTTTGGAAAATGGAAGTGGCAGAGAATGTACAGAGGGAACTCAAAAACATGGAGCCTCAGATAGCGAGCTATCTGAGGAAATTAGTACAGGAGGAGGCCAGCAACGATTGGGGCCAGGCTTTGGTGGTTATGGATTTGGTACACAAGGAACTGGTGGAAGTAAAAGCTCAACTCCAGAAAATGGGAAAGGGGGAAATACCGCCATCCCATTCTATACAGACGGTGGTGGCACGCCTGGAAGCGCTGGAGCAAGACCACGCCCAACTGAAGACGGACGTTCGACTCCTTTTGCCCGCACAAGACAAACCAAGCGAGTAGCAATTATGGAAGCGCTGGCACGCAGATGCGTCAGCACTTTCAGGGAAATTCACGATGATATCCATGTGCTGGTTGAGGCAGCAAACTTGTGCTGTCTTGAAAGAAGTTCTGGAACAAGACCACGCGTTGTTGAAGACGGCCGTTCGGCTTCTGCTACCCACGCAAACCGAAACGAGCGAGTAGCGCCCCTAGAAGCGCTGGCTCACTGTTGCATCAGCATTTCCAGGGAAATTCACGAAAATATCCATCTTCTTGTTGAGGTAGCCAACTTGCGCTGTCTTGAAAATGGTATTCGACAGCACCGCTTCCAGCGTCTCAAGGCACGTTGTATTGAATGCATGATGGAACATGATCATATTACTAGAGAAATCTTCAATGTCGTGGGCAGGGTTAACGCGCAGGCCATCCATCAGGCGCTGTTATTCTCCACCCCGTCACCTTCAGCGCGCCTCATTACTATTGACGAAAAGGCCAAGAATATCATTGCGGTCAGTCAGGATATCCAACAGGAAATTCTGGCGGCTGTTGATTGCAGAAATGCACAGTATATTCAGGATTACCTGAAGGAAATACGCCTAAAACTACTCAAAATATCCTGCATCAATTTCTCTGCTGTATGCAAGCGCACGATTAATGAAATTTACATGGTCACAGACAGCATTGATGCCCAATTCATAGCGCAATGGCTTGCCCAGAGAAGTACGGTAACCCCCATTAATACACCAAGGATTCCTGAGCCCAATCCCCCGCGCAGCTCCGGCATATGTAGCATAAATTCTGCGGAGCCCCAACCGCGCCGATGGATAGAGAGTAATGGCGTGATTCGGGTAAATCTTGACGCCCCGGAACCATTTGAGCCGGACTCCGCAGAGGATGCGCCAGACAATACTGAAGACACTGCTATCGATAATGTACACAGCAACTTCACACCATAACTATAAAATATTATTTATGAACAAGGATAATCAAACGGATTGCAACAGCCCCACAGCTTCCATGCCTCCTCGCAAAACTCTTGAGGAAAGAAAGGCCCTTCTGCAACGCCAAAAAGAGAAGCTGGCTCAAAAAGAAGCAGCCCTGAATAAAGAGGCCCGCAAAGAACGTGATGGGCAACTTATTGCCTGGGGCATCATGGTTGAAGCCCGATACAGGAACGCCGCCCCTGAGCTGAGAGAACGGATTATATCTACAGCTCACAAATTTCTCAGGGACAGGAACCTGAGCCGCGCCCTTACAGGTTTTGCCCGACTGGATGCTGAAGCGCCGAGTTTGGAGGTAGATTCATAATACCCCCGGCAAAGCTGGGCTTGGCCTGTGATCTGCGCCGATCAAAGTTAATATAAATCAATTAGTTGGGAAGCTTCATTTTAACAAGCAGGACATCGCTTAAAAGACTACTCTATTTTTATAGGGTCATGCCTAGCAGAGAGGTTTTTCCCTGAGCATTTTGAGGACGAGTTTGTAAAGGTCCTCGTTTCTATGGTTAAATCGGAATTCGCATTCTTTCAAATGAAAGTAAAATGTGTGTTTTGCCAACCCTCTAAAGCGCACGAGACGCGTTTTTGCGAAGGCCCAGAAGCTTTCAATGCCATTAATATGTGAGTGTTTATTGGCAAATTCATTGTTGCCATGTTGCACTCTGAAGTGCTTCTGATACCCCAAGTCGACAAGGCCATCGTAGCCGCGCCAACCGTCAGAGTAGATAATACTTTCGAGCTCTACCCGACCACGAATTATGCCCTGGAGCGTAGCCTTTGAGCAGTCGGGGACAACCTCTGTGTAGACTCGACCATTTCGTTTGAACAGGCCAAAAACAATAGTTTTTCCTCTGGCTCCACGGCCTCGAAGGCCCCTAACTCGGCGAGCGCCGAAGTAGCTTTCGTCAACCTCAACTTCTCCCTTTACAGGAGATTCTGCCTCGCAAAAATGGGCAATGCGTTCGCGAAATGCAGCCAAATACCTGTTTGCGGTATTTCGGTTAACACCTGCGATTTACGCAACTTGCAAGGCATCCAGGTCAACGGCAAACAGTCTCACGATTTGCCGGATTTTGGCCTCAGAAATTTTTGAACGAATTGCATACTTGTTTTTCATTGGCATACCTAGCTTTGAAGCCAATCATGAATGGCTCAACTAGGCAAGACCCTTTTTATAATTTGACGATACTGTCTAGCCGCCGCAAGATTGACCGCTACATGGCCTCGCTACCTACAACTGGCACGTCCGACGCTGTTGCGGAACAGGCGGCAGACCGCCAGTTGCGTATGGAAGAGGCCGATAGTCAGTTGGTTCTTTATTCAGCACAGCCAACGCCAGGCCGAGCAAGGTGATCGGCCTGAGCGACGGCGACACCATCACAGTCCTGCGCGATGAGCGCCAGCCGATAAAAATCCACCTGCACGGCATAGACTGCCCGAAAAGAAGCAAGCCTGGAGCAACCGCGCATCTCAAACGACAAGCCGCCTCTGTTACGGAAAAATCGTAGACGTGCAGGAATTTGGGAATGACCGCTATGGCCGCACTGTGGGCGTCGTCATTCTGCCGGATGGCGCAAGTCTGCAAGAACGGCTTGTGTCCGAAGGCCTGGCCTGGGTCTGGCCACGCTACTGCAAACAGGCGTTCTGTCGGGAGTGGGAAGAGCTGGAAGAAGCTGCCCAAAGAGAAAAGCGCGGGCTATGGCGGGATGAAACGCCGATTCCCCCCTGGGGGTGGAGGAGACAAAAAAGATGATCTTTTTAAATCGGTTCATATCGGTAAATATCGGCTTATATCATTTGCAAATTGCTTTTTTCGGCTGTCTATGATATGCAATAATAATATGCGCCATAACCTCAGCCAAAAATCAAGGAACTGAGTGATGCCGGACGCTGAAGACCGTTGGTTGTCAATTTCTGAGATTTGTAAACATCTTGGGGTCAGCAATGACACCGTTTACAAATGGATAAATAGACATGCCATGCCAGCCCACCGTATGGGACGCCTTTGGAAATTTAAAAAAAGCCAAGTTGATGCATGGGTTGAATCCGGTGGGACACTTATTGAGTCTCACAAAAAGAAAGATAGGTTTTGAAGAATGGGTTCAAAACATCAAGACAAAAGCAATATGAAGAAAAAACGGCAAATCTATGCCGTTGATTTATTTTGTGGCGCGGGAGGGCTTACCCATGGGCTCTTGAAGGCAGGTATTAATGTTCTTCTTGGCGTAGATATTGATCCCGCATGCGAATATCCATATACGACGAATAATAAAGCCAAATTTTTATTAAAAGACGTTGAGGCATTAGCTTCTTCTGATGTCAGTAAATTTTATAAAAAGAGGAGTGGCATTCGCCTGCTTGCAGGTTGTGCTCCATGCCAAACATTTTCTTTATATAATCAGAAGGCGAAAGAATCTGACAAACGCTGGTGGCTTTTGCGTCAGTTCTCGCGACTCGTTGATGCTATTCAGCCTGAGCTGGTAACGATGGAAAATGTGCCGCGTTTAATTGAGCAAAATGTATTTAGCGAATTTCTTACGAGCCTGGAAAATAATGGCTACGCAGTCTCATACCAGGTTGTTGATTGCTCTAAATATGGTGTTCCCCAACACCGCAACCGTCTTGTTCTTCTCGCATCCAAGTTAGGCGGAGACCTCTCGCTGATTTCTCCTGCCGAATTTGGGGGGGGCGTGATGACGGTAAAAGAAGCCATCGGATCGCTTCCGTCTCTTGAAGCCGGTACAAGTCACCCGTTAGACCGTTTACACCAAAGCTCCTCGCTCTCCGCGACCAACTTGAAACGTATCAAGGCCTCCCGGCCCGGCGGTACATGGCGAGACTGGCCTGAAGACTTGGTCGCCGACTGCCATAAGAAAGAGTCGGGCAAGACTTATCCTGGCGTTTATGGGCGCATGGAGTGGGATGCTCCGGCACCAACCATGACGACGCAATTTTTTGGTTTTGGTAATGGAAGATTTGGGCATCCGGAACAAAATCGGGCTATATCTTTGCGCGAGGGCGCAATTTTGCAGAGTTTCCCGCTTGATTACGCGTTTGTGCCTCATGATGGAGTTATCCACCAAAAGTCTATTGGAAGACTGATTGGAAACGCTGTTCCCGTCACTTTGGGAGAAGTTATCGGTAGAAGCTTACTTTCGCATGTTGCGAGTACGTTCCAAAACTAAATGTAAAGGACAGGGAGCCACGGGTTATGGCCATAACAAGCTCAGGCGCGCGAAGTGATACCGTTGGATTCAGTAGCATTCCTGAGCCAGGCCAACTTGTCGAAATTCGTCGCCGCCAATGGGTTGTTTCAGAAGTTTCGAGCGGCTCTTTGCCTTCCCCCACAAATGGCGCACAACACCTTGTCAGCCTATCCTCTCTTGATGAAGATTCGCTAGGCGAAGAGATTCAAGTTATTTGGCAACTGGAACCAGGGGCCAAGGTTTTGGAAAAGGCAGGTCTTCCGTCAATTACGGGATGGGACGATCCTGATCACTTGGAGGCCTTTCTTGACGCCGTCAACTGGGGAGCCATCACCAACGCGGATCGTTCCTTCCTACAAGCCCCTTTCCGCAGCGGAATCGCTATAGAGGATTACCAGCTTGACCCTTTGGTTCGAGCTATTGATATGGCCAGGGCCAATCTTCTGATCGCAGACGATGTCGGGCTGGGGAAAACAATTGAAGCCGGTTTGGTTATTCAAGAGTTGCTCGTCCGGCACAGGGCCAGAACCGTTTTTGTCGTCTGCCCCGCAAGCCTGCAAGTCAAATGGCAGACCGAAATGCAGGAAAAATTCGGTCTGGAATTTCACATCGTTGATACCGAATATGTCAAGAAGCTACGCAGGCAGCGCGGAATCCACATAAACCCGTGGACTTCATATCCGCGCCTTATTGCCTCCATGGACTGGATGAAAAGTGGCGAGGGCCTCAGACTCCTAAAGGACACGTTGCCGCATCACGTCACTTATCCACGAAAATTTGATATTTTGGTCGTGGACGAAGCGCACAATATCGCGCCTGCCGCAGCCACCAAGTATGCGCTGGAAAGCCAGCGTACCCGCCTAATCAGGATTCTGGCTCCGCATTTCACGCATCACCTCTTTTTGAGTGCAACCCCGCACAATGGCTATCAAGAGTCGTTCACTTCCCTTTTGGAATTGTTGGATGATCAACGTTTCGCACGAACGGTTATGCCGGACGAGAAACAGCTACAACGAGTTATGGTGCGTCGCCTTAAGAGCGACATCAAAGATGCCGACGGCAATCCACTGTTTCCAGAGCGAAAGTTAGAAGCGCTTGAGGTCGAATATTCTGAAGAAGAAAAGAAAATCCACGAGTTGTTAAGGGCGTATACCGCCGAACGCTCCATTAGCGTCAAGGGGACGCGTTTCGAGTATGGAACCGACTTCGTCAATATGCTTTTGAAAAAACGGCTTTTTTCGTCTCCCCTTGCTTTCGCGCTCACGCTGGCCAAGCATTATGAAACACTGAAAAAACCTAAGCCAGCCCGCGACAGGGACGCTATGGATGAACGTATCCTGCGTAAAGCCATCTTGAAGACTGAAGAAGAGTATTCCGACGATGGGTTGGTGGAGGAGTCCTTTGACGAGGCAGTGGAGGTTATTGGCGAACTCACTCCGTCGCTTTCAGCAAGTGAACGCCAGATGCTGGATCAGCTTACGGCTTGGGCGGAGACAAGCAAAAATCGCGCGGACTCCAAAGCAAAAAGCCTTTTGGCCTGGCTGGAGAACCACCTCAAAAGCAATGGCCAGTGGAATGATAAGCGCGTCATACTGTTTACGGAATACCGCGCCACACATGCGTGGCTTAATCAAATATTGGCCGCCAATGGATATGCTGGCGACCGTTTGATGTCTCTGCATGGCGGAATGGATACGCAAGAAAGAGAAATGGTAAAGGCCGCTTTTCAGGCTTCGCCCAAAGATTCGCCTGTACGGATTCTGTTGGCTACGGATGCCGCTTCAGAAGGCATCGACTTGCAGAATCATTGTAATTATCTGATTCATATTGAGATACCCTGGAATCCAAACGTGATGGAACAACGTAACGGGCGGATTGACCGGCATGGGCAGAAAGAGAGTAGTGTCTTTATTTGGCACCCTGTAGGGAAAGGATTTTCTCAAAAAGACGTGGCCACTAAGCCTGGAGACATCAGGGGTGATCACGAATACTTGATGCGTGCTGTCCTCAAAATCGGCAAGATCCGCGAAGACCTTGGAAGCGTTGGCCCGGTCATAGCAAAGCAGATTGAAGAGGCCATGCTCGGCAAGCGCAGCCAGATGGACACCACAGCGGCGGAAGCCAAAGCTGACCAAGCCAAAAAATTCATAGCGGCGGAAAAGCGCTTGCAGGAACGCATAGCTCGATTGCACAGCAAGCTTATGGAGGCAAAAAACGACTTCCATCTTTCTCCCCAACATATTGCCCGCGCCGTCAACGTCGCTTTAGATCTCGCCGAAAAACCGGCGCTCAAACCAGCAATGCTTTCTGGCGTTCCTGATGGTTCCGTGTTTGACATGCCGATCCTAACAGGCTCATGGAAAAGAACCGTGGAAGGCCTGGAGCATCCGCATACCAAGATTCGTCGGCCCATCACCTTTGACCATGATGTGGCCAAAGGCAGGGATGACATTGTTTTGGTTCACCTTAACCATCCCTTGGTTCAGATGAGCCTCCGCCTGCTGCGCGAGGAAATATGGAAGTTGGATGACATCAAGCAACTGCATCGAGTAGCCTTTCGGGCGGTGCCTGATAATGAGCTGGGCGGCCCTGCCGTGGCTATTTGGTCACGCCTGGTGATTACCGGAAGCAGTCACCACCGTCTACATGAAGAACTCACGCTTGCGGGTGGAGAGCTGAAGCACAATGCTTTCAGCCGAATCACTCAAGTCGGAAAACTGGATTCCCTCATGAATCAGGCCCGCCCTTTTAAGCCTGGGCAGGCTCTTTTCGATGCCATGAAGGACAGATTTGAAAGACATGAAGACGCGGTGATGGCGGCTGTGGAAGCACGTTCAAGGGATCGCCTGCAATACCTGAGCAATACGCTCATTCGGCGGATGGGGGGCGAGGTGGAGGATGTGATGAGCATCCTCAGCGACCTTGAACGCTCTATCCGCAGAGAATTGCAGGAAGAACAAGCAACAAGACAACTTTATCTTCCCGGCTTGTCGCCGGAAGAACGTAATCAAATCAAAAAAGACAGCCAGGCGCTTAGATCCAGGCTGGCCCGTATCCCCGAAGAACGGGAGAAGGAAAAAGCGGCTATACAAAAGCATTATGCTGACCCGGTAGACCGGACTTTCCCTGTGGCAGTCGTTTTTCTTATCCCACAATCCCAAGCCGGAAAGGTGTAAAACGCCATGCGCAACACAGCACAACACCTGGAATGGCGCTCGCTTATTGAGATTTCTGGCCCATTTTTAGCGGCTTCTGTTTTGGAAAGCACCTTCCCGCAAGGCCTGGATGCTGTCGAAACCCCAAGGCGACGAGAGTTGAGAGCAGCCTATGAAGAATGGCGCGATGCCGTAAACGAAGAGGATCCGCTTCTGCCCCAGTTGCACCAAGCATGGATCCGCCTGGTGCTTACGGACTTACTGGAATACGATAGCGAATCTTTGGTCTCCGCTGCTGACTGGGTAGAGGAATTACCCAGCGTATCATCTCAGGAGAATACAGGGATATTTTCCCCCGACTGGCTTATTCATGCCCCAGGTGATGAAAAGCCTCGCCTCTTCATTGCAATTTTCCCTCCCGACACCAATCTTGAGTCCAGTGGGCAAAATGATGGATGGCCAGCGTCACTACTTGAACGCATGACGCTTCTTTGCAGGGCGCATGGTGTGCGTTTGGGCTTACTAAGCAACGGCGAGCGTTGGATGCTGGTTAATGCTCCGGAAGGTTCCACCTCTGGCCATGCTTCGTGGTATGCCCGTTTATGGTTTCAAGAGCCCCTCACCCTGAAGGCGTTTCGCTCTCTGCTGGGCGTCCGACGCTGCTTCGGCCCGGCGGAAACAACCTTGGAGGCGTTGCTGGAGGAGTCTCTCAAGCACCAGGAAGAAGTCACAGATACCCTTGGCTCTCAGGTGCGCCGAGCAGTGGAAGTGCTTATCCAGTGCCTTGATAAGGCGGATGAAGATCGTAACCGCGAGTTGCTGCGAGATGTGCCACCGGCAGAACTCTATGAAGCAGGGTTGACCGTCATGATGCGCCTGGTTTTTATCCTGTGCGCTGAAGAACGTGGGCTGCTGCTGTCAGGCGATCCGCTTTATGATCAATGCTATGCGGTATCGACGTTACGCGGGCAACTCAGCGGAGAGACGCCGGAAATACTTGAGCGGAGGCATGATGCCTGGGCTCGGTTATTGGCCATTTTTAGGGGAGTGTACGGAGGCATTGAGCACGAAAACCTGCGGCTCCCAGCTTTGGGTGGCTCCCTATTTGATCCAGATCGCTTTCCGTTTCTGGAAGGTCGCGCTAAAGGAACACGTTGGCGTGATGTTCCGGCTTCTCCCTTGCCCATAGACAACCGCACTGTTCTGCTTCTACTGAATTCATTGCAAATCCTTGAGCAGTCCACAGGAGCCTTGCTGCTTTCCTATCGGGCTTTGGACGTCGAGCAAATAGGCCATGTATACGAAGGCTTACTGGAACATACCGTGGCACGTGTGCCCAAGGTCACGCTGGGCTTGCAGGGCACGCAAAGCGCTAAGGATCCCAACATTACTCTGGCTGAACTTGAGTCTGTGCGCATGGATGGCGCGGCTGATCTGGTGAAGCGTATCCGGGAAATAACCGGGAGAAGCGTATCCGCGATCAAAAAAGATTTGGAAAAATTGGCGGATGAGTATCTTTTCAGCAAAGTCATAGGCGTGTGCGGCAGTGATATGGAACTGGCCGAACGGATACAGCCATTCACAAATTTGCTGCGAACCGATGCCTGGGAAGATCCCATTATTTACCGTGCGAATTCCTTCATGGTTACGCTGGGCGCGGATAGACGCGAAACCGGCACCCATTATACTCCAAAATCACTTACTGAAAGCATTGTAAGCACAACGCTAGAACCAATTGTGTACAGCGGACCGTCAGACGGCAAGCCTCGGGAAGAATGGGTGCTGAAATCGCCGCAAGAAATCCTTGATCTTAAGGTCTGTGATCCGGCTATGGGTTCTGGAGCCTTCCTCGTGCAGGCTTGTCGTTATTTGGGCGAGCGGCTGGTTGAAGCGTGGCTGCACGCGGAGGAGAACGGCAAAAAAATTACTATCGACGGCGAAATATGCGACAGCCTTGATGGCGCAGAGCCGATGTCCTTGTTAAATGACGAGCGCCTGACGATAGCGAAGCGTCTTGTTGCCGAACGTTGCCTGTATGGGGTGGACATCAACCCATTAGCGGTTGAACTGGCCAAACTTTCTATCTGGCTTGTTACTTTGGCCAAAGGGCGGCCATTTGGTTTTTTGGATCACAATTTTCGCCCCGGTGATAGTTTGCTCGGCATTCATAGGCTCGACCAGCTCATTTACCTAACAATGACGCCTGATTCCGGGCAATACCAGATTCGCCTTTTTGGACAGAAAATAAAGAACGCCGTTCAGGACGCGATAGAGCTGCGCAAAGAACTTCGCGCCATTCAAATTCGGGACATCCATGATGTAGAGACTATGAGCCGGTTGGATCAAAAAGCAAGAAAGCTGCTTCTACAGGCGGAAAATATTGCTAATGCCATGCTTGGAGAAGTGCTGAAAAGCAACGGGAAAAGTCGAAATATTGATTCCAGACTGAATGCTCTAGCTGCCACAATCAGTACTTATATAGCAGATGGCTCCAAAGCTGAAGCCAACTCCCACACGCACGGCATTATACCGCATGCCAGTTGGGCTAAGCCTTCTCTCCATTGGCCTCTGGAGTTTCCAGAAGTATTTGAATCTGGTGGATTCAACGCTGTCATTGGCAATCCCCCATTTTTGGGCAACAGACTGTGGAAAAAAATCCATGGGGATTCATTACAGCAGATCGTGCAGATGGTGCTGTTGGAGCCTCCAGGGAAAATTGATCTCAGCGTGGTATTTCATCGCCGGGTGGTTCAGTTGCTCCGGGATGGCGGCACATATGGAATGCTGGCCACCAATAATATTTCAGAGGGCAGCGCGTTGTCTGTTGGGCTTGCTCGGATTGTAGCTCTCGGAAATATATATTGCTCCGTAAAAAGCCTGGCCTGGCCTGGCAAGGCGGCTGTCATTATTGCAATGATATTTTTTATCAAGGGTAATTGGCGAGGGCTAAAACTCGCGAATGGGAAAGAGTGTTCGCGGATTGGCGAACGGCTTGAGCCTGAAGAATTAAATACTTGGAAAGTGAAAGAACTTAAAAATGCCGTCTTTAGCTTTGAAGGTGTAAATAACAGCAAGGGGCTGGCGTTTGTAATAACGTCCCAGAGTCCCTGGTTTGACCAGTTGAAGTCAGAAAAAAACTCTTTACTGCGCCCTTATATTACTGGTGATGACATCACCAGTTCAGCTCTGACTCGTATTGAGCGTTGGGCGCTAGATATTGCGGACCGCAGCCTGGAAGAAATAGCTCAAAAATGGCCTGTTGCTCATAGATTCCTGGTTAAAGTTGTACAACCAACGCGCACTCCTGAAGCATTAAAGAGCTATAAGGGGCTTTACGACCGTTGGTGGCAATTTTGGAATACTCGTGCGGCTCAAATTAGTAGATTGCGCAAGCAGGAACATTTTATTGCGTATTCTAAAGTCACAAAGTACCCAATTTGTATGCTTGCTCCGTCTGGGTGGATTTACACCAATAAAGTCCTCTTAATTGAGTTTTTGCGTGAAGACATGCATACAATATGTTTGAGTAGTTTCTTCAGATTGTGGCTTGAAAATTTTTCTGGAGGACGGCTTGAAGGCAGGCTGACATTATCTATACAAGAAGCTGTTAATAAATTCCCTCTTCCAAAGATACGGCTTGATGCGAACGGCATAAATGCCGCCAAGGAATTCAACGATCTTCTTGTTTCAACAGCTAAATATGATGGCATTGGTTTAACGCAAATAATCAATCATTTTAGCGATAATAAAATATCTACAGATATTATTTTACACTTACGGGCTCTATTGGCAAAAATTGATAGAAGCTTTTGCAGTGCCTACGGATGGGATGATATAAAATGTGAATATGATTTTGTTCGTTCAATCGCTAAGAATGACAAAGAAGTATCGACGTATACGCTATTACCATCTTCTTTGTCAGAAGCCAACCGCCGTCTCATTGAGCTTAACCGCGTGTACTATGAGGAAGAATAAAAATGCAAAATTCTGAGCATAAAAACAATGCATGCCAAGGTGGTGCTCCCAATGTATGGATTGTCATGTCTGACACATATGACTGCCACCATGGTTTTTATGCGAAAATTGCATTAAATGAATATGCAACTATCTGCGATGGAGATTTTCTGCTGATCTGCTCCCCATTGAATTTCATTGTAATGTCTTGTGCGCGTATTTATCGAATCCAAAAGCATTTTAATGAAGCTATTCTATTTTTTGATAAAATACACACAATGCCCCAACAAAAAACGCTCACCGATCTTTCTATCTCCATTCAAAATTCACAATTACAGTTACATAGGGTTGAGTATTCGACCCTTGAATCCGCTTTGCAACTTCATTATGGCCTTGCCCTAGATGCCATACCAGTGATTTCTGGACAACTGCCCGAAGAACAAGCATACGTCAGGAAACTACTTCAAGTTGCCGTTGTTAATGATTTGTATGGCCCAGCTGGCGGCCCATACGAAGAAATTGTCGGCATGAGCGTCCGCGATCGCTACCTTGTTGGCAAGCTGGCTCCAATGTCGCCTGCAACAGAGTTTTCTGCCCCTGCGCCTTTTGCTGAAGAAGAGACTCCCGATGGAGAGACCCCTCCAGATCTTCGCCCATATGTGAATGACGATCATATTCCCCGCGATAAAATTCCGGCGGCTGATTCTGACGATGACGAAGAAAGAGAAATCAGCGCTGCCGACAACCAATCTTTGGTGCCTTCATCTTTAGGATTTACCTTCTGTGTTGATGGCGACCTTGAGAATTTTCAACTTGTTGTTTCCTGGGGCCGCTACGAACGCACGCAGAGCGAGCAGGAAGATGAGAAAACCGGCAAAACTCGGCGCTGCTGGAAGCGATTCCCTTCAGGTGGTTCCACCGTTGTTTCACTGCATAAAAATACCATAGGCCCCATATTAATTGATTCCGACTGCCCCTCCGTTTTCATTCAAGGCTCGGTCAGCGAGCCTCTGGAAAACGGTGACAGGCTTGTGAGTCTCTTTCTGGTTAATGCGCAAGAGTTGCCCAAGCAAAACCAAGATCAAGCCTGGATATTCCAGCCGGAACTATTGGTGCGTGATGTTGATGGGGAGGCAATCTTTCGTCGGCGTCCTTTGTTGAGGGCTGATGAATTTGATGAAGAACGAGCCGCGTTGGAGATGATTTATCGGGAGCGGGTAGAATTTGCCGTCGGCCACGGCGTTTCTGTGCATGCCGTTGTATCTGAAGCCGATCCTGAACGGGCGACAGAAATCAAGACGGCGGTTCTTCCGGAGTACGAAGTCCAGGTCACGGAAACACCGGGCATGGAACCCGGCGATCGGCCCGCCATGCGCCGCATGATTGAAGAAGGCTTGCTGGATATGGAACAGCTTGCGGCACTTAGCCAAGATGAATTAGTCGCAGGCCTGAATATCCTGACGGACGATTACGCCGCTTGGATTGCCGAAGAACGAAGCCGCATTGGCCAAACACTCGTTGGGTACGATAATTCGGCGACGGAAGCCATGGAGCGCTGCTCACTTATTTTGGAACGGCTGCAAGAAGGGATTCATACTCTCGCAACCAATGAACAGGCTTTGACGGCATTTCGGTTTGCGAACAAAGTAATGGCCTCCCAGCGCATCCGCACCACGTACACGCTCGCCAAACGCCGCGGCGACACAAACGATATTTCAACCTTCAATGTGAGGAAAAACAGGTCATGGCGGCCTTTCCAGCTGGCCTTCATCTTACTTTCCATTCCTGCTTTGGCCAACCCGGCCCACAAAGACCGTACCCAACCACTGGAAGCATTTGCCGACCTGCTGTGGTTCCCCACGGGCGGTGGTAAGACAGAAGCCTATTTGGGTGTAGCCGCTTTCACCATGGGCATTCGGCGTCTCCAGGGGAGCATGGGGGGCTTGGATGGTAGTCGCGGACTTGCGGTTATCATGCGCTATACCCTGCGCCTTTTGACATTGCAGCAGTTTCAGCGTGCCACCGCGCTTATCTGCGCCATGGAAGTGCTGCGGCGCGATGAGCCAGCTATTTGGGGCACAGAACCCTTTACTATTGGCCTCTGGGTTGGCCAGCGGGTTACGCCGAACAGCACGGAAGAAAGTCACGTCGCAATCGAAAAAGAACGTGATGGCAAGTACGGAACCGGCTCAACTCCCGCCCAGTTAACCACTTGCCCCTGGTGCGGCTCTGAAATAGCGCCCGGTCGCGATATTCAGGTGGATAGAGAAGTAGGCAGAACATCCATCTACTGCGGCGATAAATATGGGCGTTGCGATTTCAGCCGGGCCAAGTCCAGCACAGGGCTGCCGGTGTTGGTGGTAGACGACGAGATCTATCACAGACCACCCTCTATGCTCATTGCTACCGTGGATAAGTTTGCAATGATGGCATGGCGAGGGCAAGTCCGTACACTTTTCGGCAAGGTGAACAAAGAGTGCCCACGGCATGGCCTGATTTGGCCTGAAGCTGAATGTGGCGGAACGCATAACGCCAAGGGGAACCTGCCCGCAGTAAAGGTGCAAGATATACTGCCGATTCGTCCGCCGGACTTGATCATACAGGACGAATTTCACCTGATTAGCGGGCCATTAGGAACCATGGTGGGCTTGTATGAAACGGCTGTGGATGAACTCTCCACCTGGACGCTGAACGGTAAAGCTGTACGGCCCAAAGTTATCGCCTCCACAGCCACTGTCCGCAAGGCGGATGAACAAGTCAACAACGTTTTCCTCAGAAAGGTTTCCGTATTTCCGCCCCATGGGCTTGATGTGGAGGATAACTTTTTTTCTGTTCAGCGTTCCGTCGAAAACAAACCAGGTCGGCTTTATATGGGAATCTGCTCGCCAGGCAGTTCTCGCCCTGCGGTTTTGATCCGGGTTTATGTCGCCTTACTGACTGCCGCGCAAGCGCTGTTTGAGTATTTCGGCGAAGCCGCCGATCCGTATATGACCCTTGTCGGTTATTTCAATTCGCTCCGCGAACTTGGTGGTATGCGTCGCTTGGCTGAAGACGATGTGCAGACGCGTGCGTATCGTGTCCAAATGAGTGACGTGAAACGGCCAGGGCTAAAGCAGCGCTCGGTGCGCAACGTCGATGAGCTTACGTCGCGAGTCTCAAACAAAGATATCCCCAAAAAGTTGGACCAGCTAGAAATTAAATATAAGCAAACATGGGCAAAGGGAGAGACTCGGGCCATCGACATTGTGCTGGCGACAAACATGCTGTCTGTCGGCGTTGACGTCAACCGTCTCGGCTTGATGGTGGTCAATGGCCAGCCTAAAAATACGGCGGAATATATCCAGGCAACCAGTCGGGTTGGGCGTTCTTTCCCTGGCTTGGTCTGCACGGTGTTGACGTGGTCAAGGCCACGCGATTTGTCCCATTACGAAACTTTTGAGCACTATCACGCAACTTTTTATAAGCATGTTGAAGCGCAGTCTGTTACTCCCTTCGCGCCTCGAGCGCTGGATCGCGGCCTGACCGGCACCATGGTGAGCCTGCTGCGGCTGGAAAACGACTGTTTGACCCCCAACCCAGGCGCTCAGTCCCTTGATAACTCAGGCAAAGCGGAAGCACTGCAAACACGTAAAGCAATCGCCGAGCGCGCCTGGAAGGTCAAAGACAAAGCCGCGCGTATACTTGCGGAAGGAATGACCGCCGATAGGATAGACCGCTGGGTTAAAGAGGCTATCAAGGCAGGGCGCAGGTTGGGCTACGAAACTGAACGTAGGCAAGGAGATCTTGCCCCCCTTCTAAAAAGGCCTGGAGCTTCCGCATGGGATGAATTTACTGTGCCCCTTTCGATGCGAGAGGTTGAACCTGGCGTTCAGCTAATTATGGATGCAGCAAAATATTCAACAGAGCCTCCGTCATGGAAGCCGAAGCCTCAAGGCAACGGAGGTGGCATATGAGTTCGTATGTTGTTGGTCAGGTACGTCCCAGCCAGTTGCTTTGGACGTATGGCCCTGGCGCATTGATAGACCTACCGAACCTGTCCGTAGTGACAATGGGCTTGGATCGTTGGATCACAGAATATTGCCCGCCCGTGGAAGAAGCGCGCCTCCTTGCCGCTGTTCAGCGCATTCTTGGGCCACAAGTGCAGCGCTTACGTATTCCGCCGTTTATCAGGGAAGATACTGTTGATCCATTGTCTGCGGAAGGCAAAATCGGGGTTCCGGTTCGTCCTTTCCCGCGCTGGCTCAGATGTGTCAAATGTGGCTTGCTTGCGGAGTATGATTCGGGGCTATTTGACATAAAAGCAAATCCCTATCGTCCAGAGCAAACCCATTTTGTCCATTCAGATTGCGAAAAAGGAAAAAACTCGGATGCTGTTCCTGCCCGTTTTTTGCTTGCCTGCCGAAATGGGCACCTAGATGATTTCCCATGGCATTGGTTCGTGCATGGCGGGCCGTCTGAGTGCAAGGGGACATTGCGCTTTTTTGAAAGAGGAGCATCACTTCAGACGGAAAACCTTTGGGTTAAATGTGATACGTGCAATGCCGCCCGCTCGTTGGTTCACGCCTTTGGTAAAGACGCGAAAGATAATCTTCCTGCGTGTAGGGGAAGGCATCCGCACCTCAATAGTTATGAAGAATGCCCTGAGGAGCCCCGAACCATTCTTTTAGGGGCAACCAATGGCTGGTTTCCCATTACGCTATCCGTTCTAGCTATCCCCTTGGAGAAAAATCAGCTTGAGCAGTTGCTTTCGGACGGCTGGACGTATTTTTCTGATGCCGAGTCCGTGGATGAAGTAAAGGCAATAATAAAAACACTGATAAAGAGTGGCAGCCTGCCGGGTATCGACAAGTGGGATCCCCAAGATGTCTGGAGGGCCATTGAAGACAGAAAGGCTGGCAGAACAAACACGGCAGTCGTTTCAGAAGGTGATATTAAAGAGCCTGAATGGAATGTTTTGACTTCGGATACCCCCCCAACGGAGTGGCCGCATTTTCTCAGCAGCAAGGTCGAGGTACCGGAACTCTACCGTTCTCAATTAGCAGACGTGGTGCTCCTAGAACGACTCCGCGAGGTAAACGCCTTAATTGGCTATACCCGCGTTGAAGCTCCAGAGGAATCCGCAGACTCGGACGAGCGCCCGCCGATGGCTTCATTGTCTAGGACTAGGCCCGATTGGGTGCCCGCAAGCGAAGTGCATGGAGAAGGAATTTTTATCAGATTTAATGAAGCCGCTTTGGTCACATGGGAAAACAAAGATTCCGTTCAAGCTAGAAGTCGCATGCTGGAAGCTGGGCATCGCGGATGGCGGAACGCTCGAGGCCTAAATCCAGACGAAGGATATCCTGGGATCCGGTACGCCATGTTGCATACTTTTGCCCACCTTCTTATTCGGGAGCTTGCCCTTGAGTGTGGTTACAACGCCGCAAGCATTCGCGAACGCATTTATGCCACAAGCGGGAGCGGTGCTCCTATGGCAGGAATACTCCTTTATACAGCGGCGGCCGATTCTGATGGAACTCTCGGAGGGCTTGTTGAACTCGGCAAACCTGAGAGCCTTGGCAGATTGATCGAACAGGCCTTGGGGAGAGCGACGGTTTGCTCTTCAGACCCACTTTGCTCAAAACATGATCCTGGTGTTGATCGCTCCCTGCATGCGGCGTCATGCCATGCGTGCACGTTTGTTGCAGAAACATCTTGCGAGCGTGGCAATCGCTATCTGGATAGAGCATTGCTTATTCGTACGTTTGAAGTCGAAGATGCAGCTTTTTTTAATGCAGCTGGGGGAGACAATGGATGATCTTCTAGCTGTGATTGCAGAACTTGGTTTAGAGCTGCACCCAGACCGGATAGCAGTCATTGCAAATAAAATAAATACGCTTGGGTCAGTGGAACAATTTGCTCTGCTAAAATCAAGTTTTGGCCCAAATGCAGACAAAGATTTAATAGGTCGGTTTGATCAAGCGTGGAATAACAGTAAGGGTACTGCTCCGTGCGATGTGGCAGCGGCACTTAGGGGTGCTTCTGCTACAGCCACACTTCGTGAGAGTCGTGGCGCTGTTGAAATGGTTTGGACAGGGCCTTCTACAGGGCAAATTCCAGTAAGGCATACTGAGCAGGTGCTTTGTGAAGTGATTAACTATGCAAAACGTAGATTATTTCTTGTCAGTTTTGTAGCATATGACGTTGCCTCCATTATAGCAGCGCTTAAGAATGCAATTGGCCGACAAGTTCATATTAATATACTTTTAGAAGCATCAAGTATGCATGGTGGCAGAGTATCCAATCATGATTCAATCAGTGCAATGAAAAAAGCTCTTCCTTCAGTCTGCATTTACACATGGATTTCTGGTAAAAAAGGCACGGGCTCATACGGGATATCTGGTGCTGTTCATGCGAAATGTGCTGTGGCAGATGAAGAGTTGGCTTTTATCACCAGTGCGAACTTGACTGCTGCGGCTATGGAACGAAACATGGAGCTTGGTGTTTTGGTCAAAGGTGGCAATTTGCCGATCGAACTTCACCAGCACCTGGAAGCCTTAATTTCCACTAAAATCATAGAGCAGGTATAGCTAAGATTCTAAGATTGCGTCTATTGGTGTTGCCTGCGTGAAAAACTTTTGAGATATTTGTGGATACAGGCATTTCTCATTTACCGCCAGAGCCGCTGTATGTGGCAAGGCGTCATAATCGGCAAGTCGCAGGGCGTATTATACTCAGACGTCTGATGTACGGTAGCCGGTCGACGGGGATTCCCCCGCCACTGTGGCGGCAAATCGCCAGACAGGAGATAAGGCGACTCTTTTTGATAGACCACGGTGCGCCGTGTGTGGGGGTTAGGGAGGGGGTTAGTTCGGGGTGTATGCGGATGTCTTTTGATGTATCTGGATGCACTCTAACATTGCTAAATAATTGAATTAACAATTTCAGAGGCTGTCCTTTCACGCCGTCGACAGGGGTTCAAATCCCCTTGGGGACGCCAACAGAAAATCAAGCTCTTACGAGAAATCGTGAGAGCTTTTTTCGTTGTGGGCAAATTCGCCCCACTCTGCCCTGTAAGCATCCCCTTTTGGGTAGTACAGTCACGCGACTGAAGCCCACAAAATGATGCCCGAATATGAATTGCGGCCAGAAATGAAGTTGTATTTTGGCATATCTGGTGGTGATGCCTCCCATTATTTCAAATGACGGGGACAGGGAGATGGTAAGGAGCATCACATTCATGTGATGCCAGGCATGGACAGCCACTGCCAATGGTGGCACAACCAGTGCGCAGTTGTTTATTTAAACAGTCTGAAAGGAAGCTCCAAATGAGCCAGACAACCGATTCCGCGCACGAGATCGCAAAGTCCGCAGCGCAAGCACATACTCCCTCATCAGAAGTATCTGTTCTTGTCCCCGCTCCTGAAAAACGCCACCTCACCCCCCCCCTGCTGCGGCGCGGCATACAGGGCGCGTTCGCCATTTTTCTCACCTGGGTGGGCTGGAATTTTTACCTCTACGTGCAGTGGACCATGGGAAAAAGCCAGGCGTTCACCCCCAAGCCGCCCTCTGTGGAGGGTTTTCTGCCCATAAGCGAACTCATGGCCGCCCGTCGCCTGTTTGAAACCGGCATGTGGGACGCGGTGCACCCCGCAGGACTGACACTCTTTTTAGCCATTGCCCTCATGGCCCTACTGTTCCGCAAGGGGTTTTGCGGCTACATTTGCCCTGTAGGGCTTGCCTCTAACTTGCTGGGCCGCGTGGGCGAGCGTCTTGGCCTGAACCGCAATCCGTCGCGCAAGCTTGAGCTGGCCCTTCAGGCCATCAAGTATATTCCGCTGGCATTATTGTGCTATTTTAGCCTGCTTGTTATGAGCGTGGATGAAATCGACTCCTTTATGGGCGCGCCATTCAACATGGTGGCCGATTCAAGCATGCTGTTTTTCTTTTTGCGGGCCTCAACCACCACGTTCATTGTGGTGGGCGTGATTGTGGTCGCCTCGTTGGTGGTTCGCAATGCATGGTGCCGTTATCTCTGCCCATATGGGGCGTTTTTGGGTATTCTTGCGCTGGCGAGCCCGGTGGCAGTGCGCCGCAATGCGGATGCCTGCACAAGCTGCCGCCGCTGCCAGCGCGCCTGCCCCTCGGCCATTGCCGTGCACCAAAAGGCGCGCATCAATTCGCCGGAATGTCTTGGTTGCACCGCCTGTATAGAAGCCTGCCCGCAAAAAGGCTGCCTCCATCTTTCTGCGATGAACAGGCGTATACCCTTCTGGACTGTTGCCGCCGGCTGCCTGGTTGTGCTTTTTGCCGCGTACTTGTGGGCTGTAAGCACCGGGCACTGGACATCTGAAATCCCTCCGGCCATGCTGCGGCGATTCCACATGATCCAGTTTGGCGGATAAATTTACATTCAAGGTTGAAATTAAATCTGCACCACCCGCATAGCGGGTGGTGCAGATTTAATTTCAGCGACTCTGGACAGTTGCCGAATTCAGCCAAATACGGGGCATCCAAGAGGTCATCGATATTTTCCCGGATATAGAATGCGTAAGCAGTTAGACATACGGGTTTTATTTTACTATCTGAAATAACAATCACTATTGTCCAGCGGCTATCCTTAAATTTACCCTGAACTAAGAAAAACTGTAACCATCTCCTTTTTCTTGTATAAAGCTAAACTGGGATGACCATACGTAACCATAGGCTTTCACCGTAAAATTCACGAGCAAGTTCTGCCCCAGAACGGAAGGAAGATGGTACAGTCCAAAATAATAATTACTCACTTACTAGACAACCGGTCTACTATGAACTATATGTGACTCATGAAGACGATAACACCAGCTGCCGAAGTTCGGCGCCATATTCTCGAAACCGGACAGGCCATCATGAGCGGAAAGGGCTTTTCAGCCGTTGGCCTGACCGAAATCCTGACCGCAGCTGGTGTGCCCAAGGGCTCCTTCTACTATTACTTCAAATCCAAGGATGCCTTTGGTGAAGCCCTGCTTGAACAGTATTTCGCTGACTACATGGCAGAAATCACTGTGCTGCTGGAAAAGCCGGGCCAAAGCGGCGCGGAGCGCCTGATAGCCTACTGGGAAAAATGGCTCGGAACCCAAGCGGGATGCGACCATCAGGGTAAATGTCTGGCGGTCAAACTTGGGGCCGAAGTTGCGGATTTGTCCGAAGCCATGCGTAATGCCTTGCGGATTGGCACCGCAAGAATTATGCAGCGCCTGGCCAAAGCAATAGATGAAGCGCGCGCTGATGGCTCACTGGTTGTTGAGGGAGATGCCCTTTTCCTGGCCGAGACTCTGTACCAGCTGTGGATTGGGGCGAGTCTTCTTGAAAAAATTACCAGAAATGGCGAACCGCTGAAAACCGCGATGGTTGCAACTCGCCGTATTCTCAATCTTTCTTTGCCCAAATAAGAAGATTATTGTGAGACATAGCATTGTCTGGAGCAAATTTATTTCCACACTATAGTCGACCGGTCTAATATCAAACAACTCAAACTGCCAACAAAAAATGGAGCCTACCATGAACGATTTCACTTTTTACAACCCCACCCGTATCGTGTTCGGCAAAAACACCATCGCGCAGTTGGATGCGCTTGTCCCTGCTGAGGCGCGCGTGCTCGTCCTGTACGGAGGGGAAAGCGCACGCAAAAACGGCACACTGGACGAGGTGCGCGCAGCCCTTGGACATCGTAACGTTCAGGAGTTTGGCGGCATAGAGCCCAACCCGTCCTTTGAAACGTTGATGCTAGCCGTTGAGCTGATCAAGCGAGAAAAAAATGACTTCCTGATCGCCGTCGGGGGCGGCTCGGTTATTGACGGCACAAAATTCATTGCCGCAGCCGCCTGCTTTGAAGGAGACCCCTGGTCTATTATGGAAACGCACGGCTCCAACGTGACCCAGGCTCTGCCCTTCGCCAGCGTGCTGACCTTGCCGGCGACCGGGTCGGAAATGAATAACGGGGCGGTGATAACCCGCAGCGCAACGCATACCAAACTGCCCTTCATGAGCCCCCATGTCTTCCCGCAGTTTTCCATACTTGATCCGACCAAGACCTTTACCCTACCTGAAAAACAAATTGCCAACGGCGTTGTTGATGCCTTTGTGCATGTTGTCGAACAGTATCTGACCTATCCGGCCGACGCCCTTGTTCAGGACAGGTTTTCCGAAGGGCTGCTGCAAATCCTGATTGAGATCGGTCCGAAGCTCATGTCTGACAAACAGGACTACGACATCCGCGCCAACCTGATGTGGACGGCGACGCTGGCGCTCAACGGACTGATCGGGGCGGGCGTTCCCCAGGACTGGTCAACCCACATGATCGGTCATGAACTGACCGCCCGTTACGGCATTGATCACGCGCGTACCCTGGCCATTGTGCTTCCAGCCAATTTGCAGGTCCGTAGAGCGGAAAAACGTGAAAAACTGCTGCAATACGCCGCCCGTGTATGGGGCATCACCAACGGAAATGAAGAAGAAAGGATTGACGCCGCCATCGCAAAGACACGGACGTTTTTTGAAGGCCTCGGCTTGCCGACCACTCTGTCTGCATACGGCCTTGGCCAGCAGGATGTTGACGCCATTGTCGGGCAGCTTGCAGCGCACGATATGACGGCGCTTGGCGAAAAGAGCGAAATCACCCCTGAGATCAGCCAGCGTATACTGGAAGCCAGCCTTTAATCCTTCTTGCTCTGAGTATTCATCAACTGTGGCACACAATATCCAACAATATTAGAGTAAATCATGGCTTACGCTACAACCAATCCCTACACCGGTGAAGTGTTGAAAAGTTTTCCTGAAGCGACTGACAGCGAGGTGGATCAAGCGCTCGATGACGCCCACAATGCCTTTCTATTATGGAAAGACACCCCCTTTTCCACACGCAAGGTCACTTTGCAACGTGCGGCGGATCTGCTGCGCGAGCGGGCCACCGATTATGCCCACCTGCTGACGCTGGAAATGGGAAAAATCACCGCTGAAGCGCGGGCCGAAGTGGAAATATCCGCCGGTATCTTTGAATATTACGCGAATCATATAGAAACGCTGTTAGTGCCGGAAGCGTTGAGCGTCGCGCACCCTTCAGAAGGCAAGGCCACAATGGTGTACGAACCGCTCGGCATCATTCTGGCCATTGAACCCTGGAACTTCCCCTTCTACCAGGTCACTCGCATTCTAGCTCCGCAACTGGCCGCAGGGAACACCATGCTGCTGAAGCATGCCTCGAATGTGCCGCAATGCGCCGCCGCCTTTGATCAATTGATGCGCGACGCTGGCCTGCCCGCCGGGGCTTTCCAGAATCTTTTCGCCACGCGGCAGCAAGTTGAAAAGATTATCAACGACCCGCGAGTCCACGGTGTGGCTCTGACCGGCTCTGAAGGGGCCGGGGCGGTAATCGCGGCTCAGGCTGGCAAAGCCTTGAAAAAAACCACAATGGAGCTTGGCGGCTCTGACGCCTTTGTGGTGCTTGCTGATGCGGAACTCGACAAAACTGTGGACTGGGCCGTATTCGGGCGTCACTGGAACGCTGGCCAGGTATGCGTTTCTTCCAAGCGGATGATTGTGCTGGATGAGGTGTACGATGCCTTTCTAAACCGTTACATTGAAGGCGTGGCGCGGCTGAAAGCGGGCGATCCACTTGATCCGTCCACGACGCTGGCGCCATTGTCCTCGCAAGCGGCGGCTGATGACATCCGGGCCAAGATCCGTGAGGCCGTGGCTCACCGCGCAACCGCCACCGAGGTGGGGCCCAAG
The DNA here is from genome assembly GCF_002237645.1 of Desulfovibrio sp. MES5. Lineage (GTDB taxonomy): Bacteria > Desulfobacterota > Desulfovibrionia > Desulfovibrionales > Desulfovibrionaceae > Desulfovibrio. The sequence goes on along the minus strand of NZ_MJUZ01000050.1, from coordinate 89,321 downwards.
GTTCCGTCGCGCGGCGCTTTTCTGCAGCCGACCATTCTCAGCAATCTGACTCCGGATAATCCGGCCTATTATTGGGAGTTTTTCGGCCCGGTCACCATGATTTTTCGTGCAAAAAACGAAGAGGAAGCGATTCAAATCGCCAATGATTCGCCATACGGGTTGGGTGGTTCGGTGTTTACGGCCGACCCTCTGCATGGCGCTGAAGTTGCCGGGCGCATTTCCACCGGCAAGGTGTTTGTCAACCATCCAACAGCTCCGAAAGCGGATCTGCCTTTCGGAGGCATCCGCCGCTCCGGTTATGGGCGGGAACTGACGGACCTTGGCATCAAGGAGTTCGTCAACCAAAAGCTGATTTGCATCGTTGATATAGATGCGGCATTTTTATAGGCCCTAACGCCCGTAACGGCTGTCTCCAATAAGCTTCCTGTAGACAGTCCCCATATCTGCCGACAGAGCGAATCCGAAAACCAGAGTGTTCTATATCGGCCAGCAAGGGGACATGGAGCGTGGCCTTTTGCCTTTGGGTTTTCCGCATGCGTACATCTTTCGCCCTTTGATCATCAGCTCTATGACTGAAAAAACATGCAGGATATTTTGTATAACGCCAATAAAAACACCACATTATTTAAAGGAAAATGACATGCCCGCTTTTCTAGTAGACACCAACCGCTGTAAAAAGGATGGCATTTGCGCAAGCGTTTGCCCTGTTGCCGCGTTGTGCCTGAACGATGACAAATTCCCAAAAAACACTCCAGAAGGGGCTGCGAGGTGCATTTCCTGCGGTCAGTGTATTGCCTTCTGCCCGCATGGGGCCTGTTCGTTAGAGGGGATCGCTGCGGATACGCCTACTCCGGATTTCTCGAAAAAACCACCTGAGGAGCAGCTCACGGCTTTTTTGCTGAGCCGACGCTCTATACGCCAATATCGCAAAGAACCCGTCCCCCAATCCACAGTTGATGCGATTATGGAAGGAGTGCGCTATGCGCCCAGCGCAGCAAATACGCAGCCATTACGATGGATATTGATCAACTCCCGTGAACATCTCAAAAAGGCTGGTGATCTTGTAGCCCAGGGAATGGAAGCCCTGGCCCCTGATGATGTTCATCTTCGCTCCACTGTCGCGGCATGGCGCTCAGGCACGGATGTCTATTTTCGGAACGCGCCCCAGTTGATGATTGCCGTGGCCCCCAAAGACTGGCCTTGGGGAAGGGAAGACGGAGCTGTGGCCCTTACCCATTTTGAAATGCATGCCCTGACCCATGGCGTTGGCTGCTGCTGGGCGGGATACTTGACCTTTATAGGCGCTAGGTACGCCCCCCTTGAAAAATTTCTCGGTGTAGAAGGCCATGAGGTGATTGTGGGTGCGCAGTTTTTCGGCATCCCCAAACTGCTGCCACATGCCCTGCCCCCCAGAAAGAAAATAAACCTCACCATTCGGTGATGTTGCGGCTCAATAATGAAAAGAGCGGCAAGATATAACACATCTTGCCGCTCTTGTTTTTAGCGCTTGGTTACAATCCCCAAGCCCCGCTGGATCAGATTAACTTTGAAATACTTCACTCAAAGGTAAAATGCTCTAAACCAGTCTGGCAATATGCTTCATACGGTCACCAGGAAGCAAGGCCACCGGTGGCACATCAATCAGCGTATGGCAACCGGGAGCAAGGCGCGTGGTGGCCCTGGCGCAGGATACCAGCACTTGCGCCGTCAGGGCGGGGTTGTCTATGCGCATGTCAAAACTCAAACGCTGGTTGGAAGTACTCCCAGAAGCGCCAATGCGCTCCATAAGCACGCCGTGAGAATTGTCGGCCACAGAATCCAGTTCTTCCTGGCTGCCCACTTCGCGAACATCCAGGGGGTCGCTGCTGAAATAGGGGTCAGCGGCGATTCTTTGCTTGATGTCCGCAAAAGAAGCCCCGGCAGCGGGAAGGACGTATACCAGCCGTGAATGTTTGCCGCCGCCGACAGGAATCGTGATGGAGCAGGCATTTTCTACCCCGGCAATAGACCGCGCCGCTACGGAATGCCCCATGGAGCGGCCGCGCCCGAAGTTGGTAAAGGTCGTTCCCACTGGGGTCATTGCTTCAAAAAGCGCGCGCAGAACCGAGTCCGTCCCTGGGTCCCACCCTGCTGCGGTTATGCACGTCCGGCCGGACGCCTTGGCTGCCTGATCCAGATCTGCAACCAGCTGAGGAATTTCTGAATGGATATCAAAACTGTCCACGGTATTGATGCCCTTTTCCAGGTAATGGCGGACATCCGCCGGAACATTGCGTGAAGGGCCGCAAATAACGGTAACATCGGGCTTGCCCTTGACCGCCATAAGCGCGTCAATGGAGGCATAGTCCGGCAGCCCCCGCAGCGAAAAGGCCTGAGTACCCAGCGAAGAGGCACGCCGCACCACGCCCAGGCAGTCAAAATCCCGGGCGCTGAGCAGGCAGTCTATGACGCCCTTACCTATATTGCCCAGGCCATGCACAGCAACTTTAATTGGATCCATGTGTTCCTCCCATGATGTTTGCTTTCTTGTGGCATATGGTGCACACCCCGATAAATCTCAGGTTCAGGCGCGCGATCGAAACAGATTGCCATGCCGTAACTGACTACGGGGCAATGCAGCCATGCCCATTGACGTTCAGACGAGAAAGGGAACCTACTGGCGTAAGTTCCCTTATGGGCTATCTTTTCATATCTGTCGTCCGGGACGGAAAACGGGCCTCTCCAAAGCGAGAATCGTGCGAAAAGGCTTTAAATACGTGTCGTCAACATGACAGCAGACCTCAAGAATTGTCGGCCAAAACCGGGTGCGTGTCCATTGCTTTTTCACCTCAGCGAGACCTTGTCGGTTTACTGGATTTTGCATGCGGCGAATAGCAGAAGTCCAGCCACTGCGTAGTATTTCAAACAATTTTGACAATAGCTGCAACGCGGATTGCCGAAATACGCATACGTACAGTCTGGCTGGCAGACATCAAACACTGCGCAGCCAGATAGGGAATCACTGGCACAGGCACGGAAGTATCTGCCCAATATGGCATTGCCGCAAGAAACTAGCATCACATAATATGTACTTGTAATATGTTTTTTTACGGCATAAATTTATTGCAAGTCAAAAATTATTACCGCCTTATACATGCAAACAAACATCGTAACAAGAATAACATGTAACCATGTTTTTAGCTATATAATAATGAACTATAATTGTTCAGTTGATAAATTATACTATAATAATATCCGAGAGTGGCAAAAATCTGGCCTTCCCCATTTGCCGATTCACCTGTACATTGACAAAATGATTAGCTGGTTAAATTTAGAGCCTACAAAGACCGTTTTAGAGGATTAGCATTATGAAACTGCCATCATTGCCGCCGATATTAAAATTTCAGGTTGTCGTAAAAACTCTGGCTGTTCAAGCGTCTATTTTATTAGGCATCTTGTTTCTGTGCTGGGGTTTGCAACGCGCCTATTCAGCCATTGACGCCACAACATTTCCGGATCCGATGCCCATACCCGCCGAGGCGGACAAACTGCCGGAAATCGAGAAAGGAAAAATCCTGCTGGATTCCATCACCTACCAGATGCGTCGCGAACTGAATTCCACCTTTGGCTGGAGCCTAAACGACATCATTTTTAACCGATTCGTAATGGACAATCGCGCCTACCGCCAGTATGGCGTATACCACGCGACCCGGTTTCTCCTTGACCTCTACTCCAGCCAGATAGCCAAGCTGGGCAGCAGTGACCGCGAGAGCGAGTTTTTGTACAAGGCGCGCATCAACAGTTTTGCCATTGATCCGCGCAGCTTCATGCTCCCTTCCGCCGAAGGTTCCTACAAAAAGGGCTTCAAATTGCTGGAGGATTACAAAAAATCGCTGGACAATGGCACTGGCGTGTTCAACTGCCGCTCGGATGACCTGTATGCTTCTTTTGTCGCCGTAACCGGCGAAAACATGCTGGGCTATGCTTTGGGACTGTTGCAGAACGCACAGGATATGTCGTTCTATACGTTGGATAACCGTATTTATGAAGTGCAGGGCATTGTGCTGGTTCTGCGCGACTTTATCCACACCCTGTATACGCTGTACCCCGAAATACGGGCCAAAAACAACGAAGAAAACATGGCCTCCGCCATGTCTTACTTGACCCGCATCTGTGACTACGACCCTCTGTACATTACATCTTCCTTCAACTCCGGCGAGCTGGTTTTATCGTACCTTCTGTTTGCCAAAGCTCGCCTGGAAGATATCCGCAACAGCATTCGCATGTAATATTGTGACGCAAAAAAGCTGCGGAGAATTTTGCACAAAGATTCTCCGCAGCTTTTACTTTCTGCCATAGGACACGTCGCTAACGTGACAGTAGAGCATGACAGTGCAAATCAGATGATGCACTGCGCGTTATTTATGTTTTCAACAGAATCCAGCCATCTTTGATGGCTGGATTCTGCATTTAGGGAACTCTCGTTCGGCATGTCCGCATGCGTCAATTCAGGATTGAGCTGTAGCAGAAAGGACGCCGTCATTATTGCCCGGCGGGAAGAAAGGCAAAAGGCGCTGTTTCCTTGAAGTACCCCGAAGCTTCCCCGGAGAAGATTGCCCCGTTCTGGAGGGTCAGCTTCTTTACGGGAGCTCCTGGCTTCAGATCCAGCTTGTCCATAGAAACCCAGAAGGTATTGGGGCTGGTGGCAGAGTCAAAATAATAGGTCAAATTTTTCTGGTCGGCGATGGAGCGCCAGATGGTCGAAGAAATGTTGGGCTGGCCAGGGGTGGTAATGCCAAGCGGTACGCTGACCGCGCGCTGCAAGCTGAGCATGCTGGCAATGGCCTGATTATTGAAGATTTTTCCGGGAACAGCATCAATGTAGTTTTTGTCCATAGCCTTGGGGATGGCATCAAGAAAAAATGAGGCACGGGCAAAACGGTCAGCCGCACGGTTGGTTCCCGGCAAAAAAACCAGCCCTCCTATCTCCTTCCAATAAGCGTTCAAGGCAAGCTGCTGATCATAGCTCGGCGAGTTGGTCATCACGGTATAGCCCTTACCGTGGTGTATGACCAGTTTGCCCTTGATATACTCAAAAATGGCCGAGTCGCCTGTAACATCCGAAATTGCCAGATGCATGGTGCTTGCGGCCCCATTGGGCAGTTTGGGGGCCGCTATCCGAAAGGGTTCATTCTTGAGCGCGTCTACTGTTTCCGCAACGGTAGCAAAGTTGTCCAGAACATACTGAGCCCAGGTCGCTATGGAAATGACAGGTTTTTCGGGATCAACCTGCCCATAGTCTGACTCCGCCAGATACAGGATGCTGGTTACAAGCCCCTTTTCATTCATTCCATCCGTCGTGCCCGCGTCATACCCGGCGGCAGTGATACTTCCGTACTTAGACACCCAGCGTACAGATCGGCTCCCCGCTGCTCCATCTTTATTCATCCCTGCCGGAAAAGCCCACAGGTTGGTGCCCATGTCTTCCTTCCAGTCCATATTCCGGCCTGTGATGACGGTATTGCCGTCGGCAGAAACGTACAGCGTCCTGGTGCAGGCCAGCACCGGTTCGCACGCAACTGCCGCGACCAGAAGCAAGCTGATCGCGGACGAAACCCACCTTAATACCTTTATATTATGGATCATAGGCGCTCCTGTGAGCAGGTGTTGGTGATTGAATAAAGCAGGACGACATCGGCAGTCTCAGCTGCAAGTCAAACGTCGCCGCACTATAAAAAAGGCACAGGGTCAGTGCACAAAACGATTGCTGCAACAAACTGCCTCAAAACTAAAAATAAAAACCTTTATCGTCAAACGTAATATCCTGTTCTACGGCACGCCCTTCGGCCAGACAAAATGTGGCAGACAGCAGGGAGCGAACACTTGGCAACCCCAGGCAGGCGGGATTGCCAGAGGCGATGCTTTAGCCGTCATCGGCGATACGCCTTGATACTTTAAGCCGCGTCCAGGCGGCACGCAGTATGCGAACGACAAAGTAAGAGCGGGAATACGCGCATACGTACACCCGCTCGAAGAAAATAACAGATGGCTGCACAGCTGGTTGTGCCAGTCTCGCGCATCGCGTCCTCTATTACCTATGAAAAACCCTCCGGCGTTGCGACCAGGAAGGAATGAGCAATGTATTGACATACAAGGTCATGACGTCTTTATTTTCCATAAGCTATCTGCCTTCGTGACGCTGCGGCGTATCCTCCTGACACATGCTCGCTTCTTCAAAAAAAATATCTGGCTGCAAAATAATCACTTCAGAACTGTTTCTTTCAAAATCCCATACGCCTTCGGCCTGCCACTGCCGCATGACCTTATGGATTGAAGTGCGGTGCATGCCCAACAGATCTGCCATTTCACGGTAAGAAATATCGCGCCGGGCGCGAAGTGGCGATGATCCCGGCACAATGCGTGAAGCCATATACTTGCATACTCTGGTCAAGGGCGATTCAAGGCTGAGCGACACAAGAGACTCGGCCAGCAAACCGACCTTTTTTGCATAGCTTTGGCAAAGATTAAGTAATAGCTCGGGATTTTTCTTACCCAGTTCCTCTACGTCCCGTTGCGAGAATACGTGCAAATAGCAATTTTTTGTGCACTCGTGGTAAAATCTTATTCGTCGCGTTGAAGAATGGGACTCGACGGAGCCTGCGCCAAACATTATGGTTTCATTAAAACAGCACCCCTTGCTGAGATACCACAGGGTTTTTTCATTGCCGCAGGCATCCAGGGCCATCAGGCGTACTCTGCCGCTGAGAACATAGTACATTGTTGGCGCGTCATCGCTAAACCTCCAGCCTTTTTCCCATTTACGGGCCTTATCTTTGACAACCTTCCCCCAGCAGTCATTGTGGTTGATCAATTCGATGAAAGACATTAGTCCCTCCCGATCAAGAGGTTAGACCAACTGAATAGTCCAGGATTGAATCCATAACAAAAAAAGCAGCACTGCTTCCATCACACAGAATGTTAATGGGAAAGAATATACCGTTGCCGGGGTATACTGAAAAGGGCCACAACGGCAGTGGCCTGAGGCAGGTGCTAATTGATGAAATAATCCTAGCGCCCTTTTTTTGTGAATAATGTTGCATGAACTACAATTTTCACTGTCAGCCAGAGCTATCATGCGGTTATCGTACGGATAGGTTGAGAGAACTACTGACAATCAACCCTATTGTGCAAAAAATAACCCGCACGTTTGGAGGTCTTCATGGGTCACCCGACTATTTATCCCACTGGGGTCACAGTTTACAAACCGGAAAAGGCATGGAGCGGCTTTACCATTCTGCAGGCTCCCGACAACGGCGCACTGCTGATCGGCATGAACGGGCACGAAATCCGCATGTGGAAGGATCTGCATGGCTTCCCCAATAAAATGTTCCCGGGTGGAATGCTCATGGGCAGCACAGGCACCCGCCACCCCAAGCATGGGCTGCAAGACCAGCTTGACCTTGTCCAGGTAGACTGGGACGGCAACATTGTTTGGAAGTTCGACAGGGCCGAGTTCATCGAAGACCCAGGCATGGAAGGCCGCTGGATGGCCCGTCAGCATCATGATTTCCAGCGGGAAGGCAGCTCCACGGGGTACTACGCTCCTGGGCAGGAACCCAAAATTGACTCAGGCAATACGCTTGTCCTTTGCCACAAAAATACCGTCAATCCCTATATCAGCGACAAGATGCTGGTGGATGACGTCATTTATGAAGTAACCTGGGACGGCGACATCGTTTGGGAATGGAACTGCGCCGACCATGCGGAAGAAATGGGCTTTGGCGAGGCCGCCCGCAACGCCATGTGCCGCGACCCCAACTTCCGTGGCGGAACCATCATGGAAAACGCGCCGGGTGTGGGCGATTGGATGCACGTCAACTCCATGTCCACGCTGGGACCCAACAAGTGGTTCGACGCAGGCGACGCCCGTTTCCATCCGGACAACATCATCATTGACGGTCGTGAAACCAACATTATCTTGATTCTGGACAAAAAGACAGGAAAGATCGTGTGGCAGCTCGGCCCGGACTATGACCGTACGCCTGAAGAAAAAGCCATTGGCTGGATTATCGGCCAACATCACGCTCACATGATCCCCCGCGGTCTGCCGGGCGAAGGCAACATTCTTGTGTATGACAACGGCGGATGGGGCGGATACGGCAACCCCAACCCTGGCGCGCCCCATGGCGTCAAGGCCGCGCAGCGCGACTACTCGCGTGTGCTTGAAATTGACCCCGTGGCCATGAAAATCGTGTGGCAGTATACGCCGCATGAAGCGGGCTTCCTTGTCCCCCTCGACGCCTACCGTTTCTACAGCCCCTTCATCAGCTCCGCACAGCGTCTGCCCAATGGCAACACGCTCATCTGCGAAGGCTCTGACGGTCGCGTGTTTGAAGTGACCGCTGAACATGAACTCGTGTGGGAATATATTTGCCCTTACAAGGGACACATCAGCCTGCCCATGAACTGGGTGTACCGCGCGTACCGCCTGCCCTATTCGTGGGTGCCGCAGGCCGAAGTTCCCGAAGAAAAAGCCATTGAACCTTTGACGGTTAAGGAATTCCGCGTTCCTGGGGCTGCCCCCTTTGGCGCCATGTCCACCGTCAAGGTGGATGGCACCATCGGTTACTACAGCGGCGCTGGTCACTGCGTGGCCGCAACCGAATAGCCTGATTCCATAAACCCCTCCTCCGAATGCCATGAGACCCCGGATCTGCCGCCGGGGTCTCATTTTTTTTAGCATACCAGAAATATTAGATAAAATTTTGTAACCTGATGCTGCCCTATTTCACCGTATGGTTTAGAGCATTTTTCCTTTCAAATAAGTCAAAAGCTCCAATGCTGCACGAGAGCGCAGCGCGGCGCAATGCAGCATGAATTCCGTCGAAGAGCACATTTTTCAGCAGAATGACAAAGTGAAATGTGAAGCATTTCAGGTTGCTCTAATTCAGCCGCGCAGGGTGTGGACTTTATCCTGTGGCATATTGTATGCTTGGCATGAGGGCTCATCAGATCACCACTGAAATGTGCACTCGCAAAATTTACGGCTGGTCCAGCCATGGCGGCCAGCTTTTGCAACCAACAAACTATGGCGGCTTTGTCCGCAGGTCACTGCAGGCTCGCTGCGGTGGCGTCCAGACCTTCATGGCTGCCCTTTCCCTCCTGTTGCCGGGCATTCCAAAGCATTAATGCCCCGCCCCCCCCCGAACGCCAACCTCTGTGCGAACTGCATGTGACAGGTATACGGAGTTGATAGCGCGACTAAAAACGCATAACGGCCCTGAGCGGCAGTTTTCCGCTCAGGGCCGTTGTATCAAGGCTGAATAGAAATTAGAACGTATAGCGGAAAGTCAAGGATACCCGCCAGTTGTCCTCGTACTGTGAATCTTCTACACCGTGCCACGTGTCAGGATCGAGATACAGTTTGACATAGGCGCCTTCAAGGTTGATCTGAAGGTTTTCAGAGACAGTGTAGGTACTGGAGAGGCTTGTTTCCCACGCATGGTCAGTAGTGGTGAGGTAGGCCATCGGCCCGTCCGCGCGCGTAGGATACGAGGTCATGTTGGCTTTCTTTGGCATTTCCGAGCTGTTGGTGCCGTGAAAATAGGCAAACTTGAGCGTGTGCTTCAGGTCATCAATGAAGCTCACGTCCTTAATGCTGCCTACAACGCCCATCATGCCGCTGGGGTTGTGCCCAAGCACCTTCCAGGTATCCAGGTCAAAAAAGCCTCCGCCAAAGCCCAACGGCGTTACGGGCCACGGCGTGTTGAAAACAGGCAGGCGCTCTGAACCGTTATAAGGGTTGTCATCATCGCCGCCGCCATACCAGGCCAGCACTCCGGGCGTACCCCAGCTGAACTTGTAGTCCGCACGCATGGCCGCATACCAGCCCTGACGCACCAGCTGAAAGGTTTTGCCCCGTCCCTTGGGATCAAACTGGGTGTAATCCTTGAGTTCACCCATATCCACGCGGCCATACGTGCCTTCAACGGCAATATCCCACGGCTCCCACTGGGTCAGGTTGATCGTCATACCGCCCCACCAGCCGTTACCCCAGGTATTGTTGGCATTGCGGTAATTTTTCTCAAACGTCTGGTAATAGTTCATGCCGCTGCCAAGTATGGGCATAAGTCCGCCGCGCGGAGCATAGATGGCAGGTTCACGCTGTGAAGTGTTGTCGTTTATGCCACGAAGGCTGTTTTCCCCAATAAGGGCGTACATGCCCCAGGGTGAAATCTTCAGCCCCTCGGCCTTGATTGGCAGAACGAGGGCGAAAACATCCAGATTGTCCAGGTAGTTTGCTTCAAGACGGCCGTTTTGCGTGTTCTGGGAGTTGTCATTATACGGACGTCCCCAGAAAAAAGTGGCCCCCGTGCTTACCCCGTTATTCGCATATATAGGAGTGCTGACAGTGACTCCCGCTGTGAGCTGCCCATATACGGCGCTCCAGTCAGTGACGAAACCAGGCAGCATAAGGGGCTGAATGCCCATGCGAACCTTGGCTTCAGTTTTGGGCACAACCCAGTCAATGTAGGCGGCACGAACGCCTATTATATTGTTGCCGTCACTCCCCAGAGCCGCTCCGTCCTTGGCCGAGCCCCAGGACTGGCCGTTTGTGCCGACAGTGATAAGCAGGCTGCCTGAAAGATTCTCGCTGGCAACAGCGTCAAACTGCGTACGCAGGCGCTGCAATGCCTGAAACGTGTCATTACTGCCCACTCCCAGTGGCATGACATTGGATGTTTGAAAACTGACGTCAAAGGCTCCCTTTACCTTAAAGTCCACGGCGTTACCCCGAATGGGAAGCAGTATGGATACGCCGCAAAAAAGCAAGCAAAACAACTTTTTGCCCAAAGTCATCGTAACTCCTCCTGTGAAAATAGGTGCGACCTCCTGCACCTCCCGCTTCCTGCACAGGACAATGACGTGTTCTTTTGCGCGAATTTGTAGTCTCAGCGACACTTTTTTCAAATAACTCTTTTTTTCACATAAAATATGTCTAACGATCTGACTTGAATAAGCATAACCTTCTGGTACGCCGTGATATCTGAAAAAACTTGTAAAAACGTAGCGCAGTCTACAACAAAAAACGCTCGTCCCGTTATTAAAAGTACAACCTCCTGCTCCCGTTGAAGTCGGCAGTTTCAACACAGTAAAAACAATCACGCTCAACTCCTAGCGCCAAAAGGAAAAATCCATGCCAGGCCAAGAGAGAATCAGCAATAACTACTTCGACGGACTACAAGTCACTGGTCGCCATAAAGCCGTCTTTTTCATTATTATGGTGGCGTATTTTTGCGAACAGATGGACAACTGGAACTTCGGTTTCATAGCCCCGGCCCTGATGCAACACTGGGGGCTGACCATGCGCGATATCGGCACGGTCACCTTCTGGTATTTCGCGGCCATGACATGCGGCGGTTTTGTAGGCGGATTCATATCCGACCTTATTGGCCGTCGTAAAACATTTCTTATTGCCATTACCCTGTTTTCCACAGCGTCCATCATCAACGGCCTGACGGACGACTTCCATGTCTTTGTGGCCTCGCGCGCACTGACAGGATTTGGCGTCTTTTGCCTCATGGTTTGTTCACAAGCCTATATCGCTGAAATGGCCCCGGCTGAAAGCCGGGGAAAATGGCAAAACCTTGTGGCAGGGGTTGGTTTTTGCGCCGTGCCCGTCATCGGCATGCTCTGCAGGGCCATCATCCCTCTGCATGAAGAAGCGTGGCGCTACATTTTCTATCTTGGCGGCATGGGTTACATTGCCCTGTTTATTGCCTGGAAGTACCTGGACGAATCCCCCCGCTGGCTGGTGAGCCGTGGCCGCATCAAGGAAGCGGAAGAGGTCATGCTTGACCTGACGCACATGAATATTGATCTTTCAGAGGCTGCCAGCAAAGGCTCCACCCACAAACCGCCACTGCGTGAAGTGCTGCTGGGCATGATCAGCCAGAAATACGTTAAACGCACGCTGGTCATTCTTGTGCTGGTGCTCTGCACCAACCCCGCCACCTTTGTGGTTACAAACTGGACGGCCACGCTGCTCAAAGCGCACGGCTTTACCCTTGAAGAATGCCTGATGGCCACCACGCTCATTTCAATCGGCGTGCCTCTGGGCCTTTTCGCTTCCAGCGCCTTTACCGATATGGGCGGGCGTAAGATACCCCTGGTCATCATGCTGGTTGTCATGTCGGTGCTGGCGCCCATATTCGGCAATGTCAGTTCCTACTGGGTCGTTGTTGGCGTGGGCGCGCTGCTTACGGCCTTTGCCATGGGCCTGGCATTCACCATTTTTTCGTACACGGCAGAATCCTACCCCACGCACCTGCGCAACACGGCTACCGGCTTTCATTCTTCCATAGGCCGTCTTGCGGTAGCTTTTTCACAACCTCTCATTCCTGTAGTGTACGCTGCATACAGCTTTGACGGCGTATTCTATATATTCAGCGCACTCTGCGTAGTGCCCGCCATTGTGCTTGCCCTGTGGGGCGCGCCCACCGGCGGCAAGTCTCTGGAAGACATCGCCTGACCATACCGGCCACAAACCTTTTTTCTGCTTGCCGGGCGGGACAGATAGGCCAAGACTGTCTGCCTGCCCGGCTTACGTAATTTCAAGGAGAGCGCCATGAGCATCACCCTTTACACAGCGCCTGACTGTATACGCTGCAAGATTGTCAAAAGTTTTCTTGCCGAACGCGGGCTGGACTATGGCACCGTTGATTTCAAGGCCGATGCGCAGACCTTCAACACCTTTTACCGCACCAACCGCAAGGCCATTTACCGCAACCCCGAAGGTGTGGAGTTTCCGCTTTTTGATGACGGAGAGGTTATCAAGCAGGGCTCTGGCGAAATACTGGCCTACCTGCTTTCCGGACGCGTTCTTGAGAGCTGCGTGACCAGAAGCGACATGCTTCACGGCAAGATCGCGGGAATCTACCCGTCCCAATGCCCCGACGGGCAAGAAGAAAATATGCTCACCCTTGTTGACCGGCTGGCAAAGGGCGGTCTTCAGGTATGGCTGCAGGTGGACGGACGCAAGCCCGATCTGCTGCGGAAACTCCTGGCCATCAAGGACGTGCACGTCATTCTTAACGTCGTGGGCGGAAGCGCCGCAATGGAACGCATTTTTGGCGGCGCGCCGTCCAAGGAAGCGCTTGCGGAAACCATCGAGCTTGTGCGTTCTACGCCCGATGGAATCATACGCTTTTTCGCGGTGCCGCAGCCGGGCGAGGACGGAACGTGGGCATGGCCGGACAGGGCCGAGGCCGTCGCCGCCGCCAAGATGGTCTTTGAGGCCAGCAATACGCCCACCCTGCCCTACGTCATTGCCGCAGTAACGCCGGATATGGCCTGGGATATGCATGGGTTGGAGCCTCTGCCGGAACAAACCCTGCTTGTATACCGCTCCGCTTCACGCCAGCTGCTGTTCAAAGCTGACGTTGCAAAATAGGAGGATGATTTCGTGCAGACATATGATGTCATCGTAATAGGAGGCGGCCCGGGGGGAACCACTGCGGCCCGCATCCTGGCTCAGGCGGGCAAAAAGGTCGCGCTGATTGAGGACAGCCACTGGGGCGGCACCTGCCTTAACGCTGGCTGCATCCCCACAAAAATGCTGCTTGGGGCCACGGCACCGCAAGGTCTTTTGCATGCCCAGGAACGTGTGCGCATTGCCAAAGGCAGCATACAGGTGGACTTTACAGCCCTGCAAAACCGCGTCACGCGCTTTACCAAGGGCACAAGCCAGACTCTTGCAAAAAGTCTGGCCGCTCTTGGCATAGATCTTTTTGAAGGTCGTGGCGTTTGCACAGGGCAAAAAGAAGGGCAGACGCAGGTGCAGGTCGCCACTGCCCAGGGGCCTGTTTCACTGGCCGGAACAAAGATAATTCTCGCCTGCGGGACCTCATCTGCGGCATTTCCGGGTCTTACGCCCGACCACCAGAATGTTCTGGACAGCACCGATCTTTTACGCATCGCCGCGATCCCCGAAAGTCTGATCGTCGTGGGCGCGGGAGCCATTGGTCTTGAAATGGCGGACTTTTTTTCATCCATGGGCAGTACGGTGACCATAGTGGAAGCCGCCGCGCACATAGCGCCTACGGAAGACGCAGACATAGCAAAAGAAATGCTTCGTGCTCTGACCAAGAAGGGCATTATCTGCCATGAAGGCGCCAAGGCCAAGAGCCTGAGCTCTGCTGACGGCAAGGCGCGGCTGGAACTTGAGGATGGCACAGTCATCACGGCAACCAAGGCGCTGGTGGCCGTAGGGCGCAAGCCCAACAGCGCTGGCCTCGGTGTGGAGAGTGCAGGCGGCAGCCTCACGGCGCGTGGCTATGTGCAGGTGGACGCCAAGCTGCAAAGCGGCCCTGACCTGTACGCCATAGGCGACATCAACGGCCTTACCCTTCTGGCGCATGCGGCGGAACATCAGGCCGCCTATGTGACCAGACATATTCTGGGCGAAACCCAGAGCGATTATGAGCCAGGGCCTGTCCCCTCCTGCGTTTACGGCGGCACGGAAATCATGCGTGTTGGCCTGACCGCGGACGCGCTGCTCCGTCAGGGCAAAACGGTGGAAACTTCTCAGGCTCCCCTGACGGCGAACCCCATAGCACAGGCGAGCGGCGGAACCGCAGGATTTGTCAAAGTGGTATGGCATGAAGGCCACATAGCTGGCATCGCCGCTGTCGGGCACGGAGTGTCGCATCTGGTGACGGTGGCCCAGTTGCTCATAAAGGATGCGTATACAGAATCCAGGCTGGACGAAATCATGTTCGCTCACCCCACTCTGGATGAAATTATCCCAGCGGCCATACGGGCGCCAAAATCTTCCGCTACTGGCGCATAAGGAGAAGACTATGCACTTTCCTGAAGACAGACTGTACCACGCTGACCATTTGTGGGCGCAAAAGCAGGACGACGGTTCATGGCTCATCGGCATCACGGACTATGCCCAGGAGCAGCTTGGCAGCGTAATATTTGTGGATCTGCCTGAAAAAGGAGCCCATTTTGAACAGGGGCAATCCTGCGCTTCCATTGAATCCGTCAAGGTTACCAGCGATGCCATCATGCCGATCTCTGGCACCGTGGCAGAAGCCAACAGCGCGCTTGCCGATACGCCGGAGCTGCTGAACGACGATGCCTACGGTCAGGGCTGGCTGGTGCGCGTCACCGCTTCTTCTTACGATGAAAGCGCCTGCATAAGCGGCAGCGACTACGCTGCCATGGTCAAGGCGTAAAAACAGTTTCACAGCGGTAAGCCCCGGCAAAAAACCGGGCCGGGGCTTACCGCCTGTTCCACTCTCAGCCTGCTTTACGCAGGCCTAGCCCGAACTGACGCAGCACGCGCGGCCCGCGCGATTCAACCTGTTCATGCCCGTTTACGCGTTTTTTGCATCCACAATATCCAGCCAATGGCGCACTTCCACCCCTTCGGGAGCGGCAGAGGCAAGCTGCATGACGCAGCCGCTGCATCCGGTAATGACCACTCGCGCTTCAGGAGCAAAGCCCTCAAAGCACCTTCGGGCCATGTCCATTGAAAGGCCAGGGTTGCTCATCTTGAGGATGCCCCCCATGCCGCAGCACAGGCCAGCGCCCTTCTTCAGGTCAGGCAGACCGAGCTTGAGCAGGGGCTGGTCAGGATCTGCCGCATTCCAGTGGCAGGGCTGGTGATAAGCCACCGCCGCCGGGGCATGCCCTGTGGCCCGGACTCGCGGTCTGATCAGCAGGGCAGACAGCCCCTGGCATTTTTCCTTCCATTCCCTGCCTTCATCTTCGGGCAAAGTTGCGGCGTATTCCTCAAGGCTGTGCTTGCACGAGGCGCAAAAACTGGCCACCAGCGGACGACCAAGCGAGCGCCAGACTTCTACATTCTGATCGCGCGCGCTTTTCTGCGCTTTGTACTGCCCGGCATGGTGCAGGGTTCCACCGCAACACGTGAAGCCTGACGCATCAAGAACGTCATAGCCCCAGGCCCGCAGCAGCGTTTCCGCCTTTTCCGTCCAGCGTGACCTGACATTGTTGGCGGTACAGCCGCTGAACAGAACCACGGGCGTTCCATGAACGCTCTCTTCGGGCTGCAGCAACATCCAGGGATCACAGGGCGGCAGGGCGACCAGCGCCCGGGCGGTTCCGAGCAAAGAATGCAGACTGCCGGGGATGATGGCGTCAGGAGCGAGCATGGCAATTTTGCCCGCCATGGGCCAGAGGGGGCCGAGCCTTTGTATCCAGAGTTCCCAGAGGGCTTGCGACCAGTGAGGGTTTCGCGCGCGGGCGTCCGCCAGAAGATCGGCGGTGGAAAGCTTGCGCGCACAGGCACGCTGGCAGCGGCCGCAGCCCGCACACAAGCGCGAAAGTTCCCGTATGGTGCGCCAGGAAAGCGCCTCCCCTGCCCCGCTGCCGTATTCGGCGTCCAGCGGCTCCATGAGCAAACGCTTGCCCTTTGGCGCGTATTCTTCACGCCTGAATAGGTCGTAGACCGGACAGACGTTCAGGCATTCACCGCATTGGGTGCAACCTCTTTTCATCTCAATAGCCCTTGCCGGGGTTGAGTATCCCCCTGGGATCAAAAATCCGACGGACGCCACGCATCAGGGAGTGTTCCTCCTTGCCAAGCTGCTTACTCACGTCTTTGAGAAATCCCGCCCCGTGTTCGCCGGAAAGACTGCCGCCGAACTCAAGCGCGGCCGCATCCAGTTCATGATGGGTTTTCTCTGTGCGACGCGTATCATCAGGGTCCGAGGCGTCATAGTGCAGATTCGCATGAATATTGCCGTCACCTGCATGACCAAAGGCAATGAGCCGCTTTCCGTTGGAAGCCGCGATTTCTTCAAACCGCCGCACTGCCTTGAGAAGAGAACCCCGGGGCACAGCCATGTCGCCGCCGATGCGGTCCGGCCCAAGCACATAGGATGCTGCCGATACCCTGCGGCGGTAGGCCCATATGTTGTCCTCTTCTTCCTTGCCCACGCCCTCCATGCGCCACAGCGCGTCGTTCAACTGCTGTGAAAGACGGGCGTTTTCTAAAGGGACAGTACCCCTGCTTCCATCAACCTGAAAAAGCAGCAGGGATTTGACCGCTTGCGGCCAGGGCACGTCGCCGGTTTTGCCAAGGATTTCCAGCACCGTCTCATTCATGAACTCAACGGCGCAAGGCAGAATGCCAGCGGCAAACACCTTGCTCATGGAGGCAAGGGCCGCATCCAGCGAGGGGTAGCCCACAAGCACCGAGGCCGAGGCTTCGGGCTTGGGAATAAGCTTCAAAATGAGCTTGGTGATTATGCCAAGCGTTCCTTCGCTGCCCACAAACAGGCGGCCCATATCAAGGCCGATAACATCCTTGTGCGAACGCCCGCCGAACTTGAGCAGTTTGCCCCCCGGCAGCACGGCTTCAACGCCGATTACGTAGTCTCTGGTGACGCCGTACTTCACGGCGCGCAGGCCGCCCGCGCAGGTGGCCACATTGCCGCCCACGCTGGTGGCTTTGCCGCTGGCGGGATCCGGCGGATAAAACAGCCCCAGCTTTTCGCATTCCGCCTGAAATCGGGCCGTGTTGACGCCAGGCTCAATGACAGCCACAAAATCTTCGGCGGAAATGTCCAGAATTCTGTCCATCCCGAGCATGGAGACGACAATGCCGGGAACCGTGGGCACGCACCCGCCAGACAGGCTGGTTCCACGACCACGGGGGTGAACCGCAACATTTTCAGCTTCGGCCCAGCGCATGAATTCGCACACCTGCTCAACGCCTACAGGGCGCACCATGGCCAGGACAGCGCCAACCTTCAGGCTGGCGTCAGAGGCGTAAACCCGCAGCACTTCCGGATCAAAAGCGACCCCGTCCCCGAACAGATCCACAAGAAATTTCTTGTGCTCAGGAGTGAGCGCAGTGATATATTCCCCAGACATGACGTCTCCAGATTTCCAGATTTCAAGTGGTGGTGATGCGTCGGAACAGCAGCGCTTCACTTTTGTTTTCGCCTTGCCGCAAGGCTGTTTGACAAAGCGCCGTTGCGGGCGGCCAATGGCAAGGACGCGACAGCGGGCCAACACTCCCCCGCAAAAACCTTCATGAGCAGTTTTATGACCGCCTGTTACAGACCAGCAAGCGCCCGGTGATGGATTCACGGGGCGCTTGCTTTATGGGCCGTCAATCGCAAAGATTATGATCAGGCTTGTGCAGTCAGATTATGCAGTTAAATGCTGATCTTGGCGCCAAGCAGCTTGGCAAAGGCCGCAATCCAGGCGGGATGGGCAGGCCAGGCCGGAGCGGTGACAATATGACCATCCACAACCGCATTGGTAAGGGTTTCGTTTAATTCGCCCCACTTGGCGCCAGCGTCAACGACATCAGGCTTCACGGCGGGATACGCCGTGCAGGTGCGGTTTTTCAGCACCCCGGCAGAAACCAGTATCTGCGGGCCGTGGCAAACTGCGGCAATGGGCTTTTTGGCAGCGTCAAACTCGCGCACAATTTCAAGAATACGCGGGTTTAGACGCAGATATTCGGGGGCGCGCCCGCCAGGAATGACCAGTCCCACGTAATCGGCGGTATTTACCTTGTCAAAGTCATAGTTGATGGAAAAATTATGGCCGCGTTTTTCAGAATATGTCTGATCACCCTCAAAATCATGTATGGCGGTCCGCACGACATCACCGGGCTTTTTGCCGGGGCAGACGGCATGCACGTCATAGCCAAGCATAAGCAGCATCTGGAAAGGCACCATTACTTCATAGTCTTCAACATAATCACCGGCCAGTACCAGAATTTTTTTCATAATTTTCCTCCTGCGGCTCCGGGCCGATCAACAGCCAGGGGCCGGTTTGCGCTTGCCGGGCGGCATGATGCCGCCCTTGCTTTACGCGTATATGTATTTATATAAGCAGAGATAGCCTGTGGGCAAGCCCCCAGGCGCGCATAGCCCTGTTGGCTCTATTGGCCCAATTGGCCCAATTCGCACGGTCGGCACAGTCGGCCCGACAGCTCGGCTGGCCCAATTTCCAGACAGCGTGCCCAGCATCAGCGGCAGAACTGCACAGATGCGGACAAACCGCCATAAATCCTGCATAGTCAGCGCATTTCAGGAGATTCAGTATGCCCATGTTTGACTTTACCTGCATTGGTTGCGGCAATGTATTTGAAGAGCTGGTCTTTGGCGATGAAGCCCCGGCCTGCCCCAAGTGCGGTGCAGCCACCCAACGGCAAATGAGTGTTCCAAGCCCGCTCAAGACCGGCGCTTTTCCCTTCAAGCCCGGCCCGGTGCGCCCCATGAGCAAGACCAAACCCCCTTGCGCCGCAGGCGGCTGCCCTTCCGGCGGCTGCGGAACAAGCGGGGGCGGCCAGTCCTGACGGGATATGGGAATATGGCTGACGATTCCAGCCGATTACCTCAAATATTTCAGCCCTTGCGCTCCCTGCGACAAGGGCTTTCTTGCATTCATAAGGGGCTTGCTCTACACTCGCAGAGATACTCTTACCAGGGAAGGAACCTATGCTACGCAGCATGACCGGCTTTGGCCGCTGCCTTGTTGAAAATACCCACACGATCCAGCAATGGGAAATTAAAAGCGTCAACAGCCGCCATCTTGACCTCAAGTGGCGTCTTCCCCTTGCTGTGCGCAGTCTTGAACCACGCCTTGAAAAGGTTGTCCGGCGCTTTGCCTCGCGCGGTCGGGTGGATATCAGCCTCATACTGCAATACGCCCCCGGCGACGCCCCTGCCATGCGCTTTGACGCCAACCAGGCCAACGCCATTCTGGACAGCCTGCATGCGCTTGCCCAGGCCCGAAACGAAGATTTTACGCCTGACTACAACGCCCTCATGCAGATATCTGCTTTGTGGGGCGACAACGGCGAAGAAATGGATGAAGAGCTGACCACCAGCCTTGAAGAAGGCCTGGCGCTCGCCCTGGAAGACTGGAACGAGGCCCGCGCCACTGAAGGGCGCGCCCTCGCCACAGACATGCATTCGCGTATCCTGCGCATGGAAGAATGGACGGGGCTTATTGCCGAACGCGCACCGGCCATCAAGGAAGAACGCGCCGCCATCCTGCACGAGCGCCTCAGCGAGGCTCTGGCACAAAACGGCCAGGAACTTGAAGAAAGCCGTTTTCTGCAAGAAATTGTGGTTCTTGCCGACCGTCTGGATGTAAGTGAAGAGCTTACCCGCCTTACTACCCACCTGGAACGCCTGCACGATCTTTTGCAGTCTAGCGGTGATGCGGGGCGACGCCTGGACTTTACGCTCCAGGAATGCTTCCGCGAAATAAACACCTGCGGCAACAAATTGCCGGACGTGCAGCTTTCGCGCCTAGTGGTGGACTTTAAAAATGAGTTGGAAAAATGCCGCGAGCAGGTTCAAAACCTGGAATAAGCCATGTCTCGTGAACGGTTAATCAATATTGGCTTTGGCAACTACGTGCTGGCTGGCCGGGTTGTGAGCATCGTCAGTCCGGCGTCTTCGCCCATGAAGCGCTTGCGTGAAGACGCACGAACTCAGGGGCGTCTTATTGACGCAACGCAGGGGCGCAAAACACGCTCAATCCTGGTGACGGATTCCAATCACGTCATTCTGTCGTCCATACAGCCTGAAACTATCAGTCAACGTTTTGCGCAAGAGGAAGGAATCTGATGCCCCGAAAAGGCATTGCCCTGGTTATAAGCGCGCCCTCAGGGGCCGGAAAGACGACATTGGTCCAACGCCTCATGCAGGAATTCCCCCAATTCGGCTATTCTGTTTCGTGCACCACACGTCAACCGCGACAGGGTGAAGTGGATGGCAAGGACTATATATTTCTCAGCCGTGAAGAATTCGAGCAGCGCCGCGCACAGGGCTATTTTGCCGAATGGGCCGAGGTGCATGGCAACCTTTACGGCACGCCCCTCGCGCCTGTGAAAAACAGCCTGCAAAACGGGCAGGACGTGCTTTTTGACATTGATGTGCAGGGCGCGGCCCAGATGAAGCTCTCCCTGGCTGAGGCGGTGTTTGTATTCATTCTTCCCCCAAGCATGGAAGAACTGGAACGCCGCCTGCGCAACCGGGGGCTGGATGACGAGGCTACTATCGAGCGGCGCCTGACCAATGCACGGCAAGAAATTTGTGAATCCCGCTGGTATGATGCCATGGTGGTCAACGACGAACTGGACGCGGCATACGACGCCCTGCGCGCCGTCTTTGTGGCCGCAGGCCTTGCCCCTTGCCGCAACCCCGATCTGCCGGACTGTCTGCTGAACCGCTGATCCGGATACGGCGGCGGTTGCAGTAGTGATGAACCCGTGGCACTGGCGTGCGCACGGGCCTTTATGTAAAGAGAAATCATTGGAAATGCGCTGATGACAAACACACTTTCCAGTCCGCAACTGGTGGTCGCCCTGGATGTGCCCCGCAAAGCCGATGCCCTCGCCATCGCCCGCACGCTCAAGGGCACCGTCCCCTGGTGCAAGATAGGCATGGAGATGTTCACCTATGCCGGGCCTGCCTTTCTGGAAGAGCTGGTCGCCATGGGCTACAAGGTTTTTCTGGATCTTAAATTTTATGACATCCCCAACACGGTGGCCCAGGCCGTCAAATCCGCCTCAGGGGTAGGCGTGGACATGCTCACTCTGCACTGTCAGGGCGGCGAGCGCATGTGCCGCGCCGCCTGCGAGGCCGCCGCAAGCCTCTCAGGCAAAAAACCGCTGCTCTTTGGCGTCACGGTGCTGACAAGCTTTGCTCAGGGTGAAATGCCGGGCATACGCGAAAACACGTCTGACTTCGCCCTCGCTCTTGCCAGGGGCGCACAGTCTTGGGGACTGGACGGCGTGGTCTGCTCCGGGCACGAAGTTGCCGGCATCAAGGCGGCCTGCCCCGGCTTCAGCTGCCTGTGCCCTGGCATCCGGCCGTCCGGCTCGGTGGCGGACGACCAGCGCCGCACTATGACTCCGGCTCAGGCCGTGGCGGCGGGGGCCAACTATCTGGTGGTGGGCAGGCCCATCATCGCCGCTTCAGACCCGCGTGCGGCAGCGGAACAGATTCTGGCAGACATGACGTCTGCCGCATAGCAACGGGGATTCAGATGTCTGGCCAGGAAATGACAAAAAATACACAGGCGTCACCCTCATCGGGTGCGGGCCATGCGGCGGGGCATAAAACCGATGTGCGCGGCGTGTTCTCCACGCAGGAGGTCCGCCGGGTCGGCACTGGCACCACGACCCGCAAAACTGTACAAAAAAGCTTCTGGTTCATTGAGCAGCACGGCAATGTCATTGAGTGCCAGCCGCTCAACACCAACTACGTGCCAAGCGGCCCCAAGCGCAAAATCACCATGGACGAACTCATCGCCAAGTTTGCGCCCGAACCGGAGTTTTACCTCAACTCGGTCTATCCTAAAATGCAGGAAATGCAGCGCGCTATTGAACAAGGTGATGAGCGCAGGGAAAAAGGCGAAAATTTTGCAGCCGAATTCGAATATTCCCGCGCCCTCAAAATAGATGAGGACAACGTACGCGCCAATTTCGGCATTGGCCTTACATATCTTGAGCGTGGAGATGCCGACAGGGCGCAGGACATTTTTGAGCGCCTTGTAAAGCTGGACGGCGCTTTTGAGTCTGAACACAAGCACCTTTTCAACGAGTTTGGCATCAGCCTGCGCAAGAACAAGATGCTGGAACAGTCGCTGGAATATTACAGGCGCGCGCTCGAACTTACCCAAAATGACGAAAACCTCTATATGAACATGGCGCGGGTGCTGCTGGAGACCAAGGACATCAACGGATGCGTGGATCATCTGCTCAAGGCGCTTGAAATTTCTCCACGGCATGACACCTCGCTCAAATTTCTTGCATGGCTCATACAAAATAAACTTGTTCCCGCCGACAGGATAGACAGCGTCCGTTCCGCCTTGCAGGCTGCGGCCAAGAGCGCGAACACCGCATCCTGAAACCGGCCCGCGGCCTCCGAGGTTCTGTGAAAAACTGGCTTTTCCGTACGCTTCCTGAAGGCGTCCCTGATTCCCCGCCTCCAGCGTGGGCTGAAGACCTTTCCATCTCGCCCTTGCTGCTGGAAATCCTTTGGCGGCGCGGGTTTACCCACAAGAACACCATCAATGCCTTTCTTGACGCACGGCCAGGCTCTCTGACGCCGCCTCACAAATGGCCCCAGATTCCCGAGGCTGCCCAACTGCTGGCGCAGGAGCTGCTGGCGGGCAAGAAACTTGTGGTATGGGGAGACTATGACGTTGACGGCATCACTGCCGCAACCCTGGTGCTGGATGTGCTGGAAAGTCATGGCCTGGAAGCATGCTGGCATATTCCTGATCGCCGCAGCGAAGGCTACGGCCTCAATGTCGCCCAGGTGGAAGCTCTGGCGGAACAGGGCTGCGGCATACTGCTCACCGTGGATTGCGGCATTGCCGATGGCGAAGCCGTACAGCGCGCCCGTCAACTGGGCATGACGGTAGTGGTCTCCGACCACCACCTGCCCCAGGAACAACTGCCCCAGGCCCACGCCATCTGCAACCCCCGACTCTGCCCTGCCGACACTCTGCCCTGCCCGCACCTGGCCGGAGTGGGCGTGGCCTTCTACCTCATGGGGGCCGTCAACGCGGCTCTTGCCCAGCACACGGGTCGACGCCACAAAATGGATCACTGCCTTGACCTTGTGGCGCTGGGAACTCTTGCCGACGTTATGCCGCTGACGGGCGAAAACCGCATTCTTGTACACGCGGGCCTCGCGCATCTGGCCACAGCCGCACGGCCAGGCATTGCCGCCCTTAAGGTTGCCAGCGGCATGGATGCCAAAACCAGGCTTACCAGCGGGCAGGTCAGCTTTCAGCTGGTGCCCCGCATAAACGCCGCCGGTCGCATCGGCAGCGGCGAACTGGCCCTGCACCTTTTGAGGCAAAAAGATTTTTCTTCAGCCCTGCCGCTGGCCCAACAGCTTGACGGGCTCAATACGGAACGCAAGAACGCGGAAAGCGAAATACATAATGAAGCCCGAGTTCAGGCGCTGGACATGCTTTCCCGCGAACCGTTGGCCAGCCTTGTGCTGTATGGTCAGGACTGGCATCCCGGCATTGTGGGCATTGTGGCCTCGCGCATTGTGGAAGAATTTTACAGGCCAACCATCATACTCTGTCACGATCAGGGCAGCCTCAAGGGTTCAGGGCGCTCGGTGCGAGAATTTGATCTGCATGCCGGGCTGAACCAGACTGCCGAAACGCTCCTGGGATATGGCGGGCACAGGCTGGCGGCGGGCGTGCGCCTGTTGCCGGAAAACCTGGGCCGCTTCCGTAACGCGTTTGAGGCTGTGGTGGCGCAAAGTCTTGGCACGAGCCCGCTGAGCCCAAGCCTGACGCTGGAATGTCAGCTGGATTTTTCCCAGGCCAGCAACCAGAGCTTTCTTAAAGAGCTTGAAATGCTGCAGCCCTTTGGCCCCGGCAATGCCGAACCTGTCTTCGCCTCACCGCCCTTGCTGGTCAAGGATCGCTCCCCCCTGGGCCGAGGCGGCGAACATGTGCGCCTGCGTCTTCAGGACGAACACAGCGGCCTTATACTCACGGCCAAGGCATGGCGCATGGGGCAGGCCCTGCCGCCGGGCATCACGGGCAAGCGCATTCGCGTGGCCTATACCCCCCGCCTTGATACGTACAACGGCATCACATCGGTGGACGTGGGCATCAAGGACTGGCAACCAGCCTAACAGCTCTGCGATCAACCGCTAGCGCTTCCATACCTATTGCCGCCTGCCGCAAGGGCGGCTTTTCTTTCTTTGCAGCAGGACGGCAGTGCACGTCAGGGATCAGGGCATGCCTGCGACATCACGCAATAATCGGCACAATAATGCCGCCCCCTGTAGCTTCAACATGCACATGTCAGAGAAAATAAACGCTGAGAATGTAGATTCTCAACGCTTACGCCACGCCCGTTACAGCATTTAACCACACGGATAAGCCGCGAGTTGGGCCTGCTCAGCGGACGTCTGCACGCAGCCCTAGTTATATAGCAAAATACGATAGGAGTTTTAGGGGGTGGGGGCGTGGGGAGGGACCCTTTTGCAAAAGGGTCCCTCCCCCACAAAGCATTTGCAAACGACGTTAGCCTAGCAAAACATCCTGGCTGTAATCGCTTTTGCTAACGGCAAAAAGCTGTTGCCAGTTCTTCCCAGTTGGTCGTCACGCACGGTGAGCAGTTCTTGCACCGCAAATGCCATTTGGCCTCTTTGGGCCCTTCAGCGCCAAACCGGACAGATCCCCTCCCGAATTTGCCGTTAATAGTGTCCAAAGCCGACATCAGGGCGTCACTACGCGCATCCTTGCCCGGCGTCATATCAGCGAACAGGTTGCCCTGCTGGCAATCCACGGGGCACAGATCGTAGAGCATGATGCCGGCCTTGGCATAGGCGGGCCCTTTTTTGTACATGGCGCCCAGTGTTTTTCTGGCGGCCTGCAGCATGGTGACCGTATCCGCCGTGGGCGGAAAAAAGGGCTGCTGCGCGGTTACATCGAAGGACGGTCGGCTGCCATGCCGGGAGGTACGTATATGCACGGCAATGCCGCCTGCCACAAGTTCCTGACGGCGCAAACGCTCAGCGGCCCGAACCGTAAAGGTTCCTACGGCCTGCTCCAGAGAAGCCAGATCATAAACCTTTTTGCCAAATGAACGGGACGACACCAGGGTGCGGCGTGGGACCGGGCCGTCTGCCTCGTTGATGCACGGGATCCCCCGCAGTTCCATGGCCGTTTTCCAACCTGAAATGGTTAAAAACTTACGCAGCCACACATCATTGGCCTCCCGTAACCCCCATGCCGATGTCACGCCAATTTCAAGCAGCTTTTTACTCTGCCTCCAGCCGATGCCCCACACCTCGCACACGGGAAATGCGCGCAATACTGCTTCAGCCTCGGGCAAAGCAGAATTCCATACATAGACGCCAGAAGATTTTTTTGCCAGATGGTTGGCAACCTTCGCCAGCGTCCGCGTGGGCGCAACCCCCACAGACACCGTCATGCCCGTCCATTGGCGCACTGTCTGCCGCAGTTGTTCGGCAATGTCGCTGGCATTGGCGGCCATGGGCCCCTCAAGATGCACAAAAGCTTCATCAATGGAATACTGCTCTACATGGGGGCAAAGCTGCTCAAGCGTGGCCATGACACGGGCTGAAATATCCCCGTACAAGGCATAATTGGAGGAAAAAACTTCCACATTATGTCGCTGGAGCAGCGGCCGGGCCTTGAACTCCGGCTCGCCCATGGGAATACCCAGAGCCTTGGCCTCAGCAGAACGCGCAACTATACAGCCGTCGTTGTTGGAAAGAACCACTACCGGCCTGGCCGCCAGATCGGGACGGAACAATTTTTCGCATGAGGCATAGAAATTGTTGCAGTCCACAAGCGCCCATAAGGGCTGGCTACAGTTTGTGGACGACATAGGTCACCACTCCCCATATATGAACATACTCATGCTCTGTTATGTCAATTTCAGGATAGTCTGGATTTTCCGGCGCAAGCAGCACCTTGTTACGGCGTCGGATGAGCCGCTTGACGGTCAATTCGCCGTCCACCGCAGCGATGACAATACGATTGTGACCGGCGGATTCCGAACGGTCCACCACCAGAAGGTCGCCATCGTGGATGCCCGCATTGATCATGGATTCACCATGTGCCCGCAAAAAAAACGTGGCGCTCTCATTGCGAACCAGAAATTTGTGCAGATCAAGACGGCGATCAAGAAAGTCGTCAGCAGGCGAGGGAAATCCGGCTTCTACCGGTGAAAGGTACAGGGGCAGACCTTCCCTTTCTGTGGGGCTGTCGGCCACGCCAAGAATTTCCAGATGCGCAGGTGAAATCTTCATGCACGCAAAATAGCGTGCCGACCGGGCAAGGGCAAGAGCAACCACAACGGGTCAGCCGATGGCCAGTTCTTCAAGTTTGACTGCCAGAAAGGCACAGCCTGTCGGCAACGCGCGAACGAATGGGGGGACACCTGCCTGCGACAACGCAGATGAAGACTGCCCTTGAAAAACGCACGTCCCACGAACTGCACCAACCCCGTCACTGCGTTTGCCCTGCAAACAGTCGGCACGGCTCGTTATGATGGAAGCAGCGGGCGTACACTGCCAAACCGGGGGATGCCCTTGGGGCTGCCCTGTATGGAATAATGAAAAAATCCAGAGCATTTCGCCTTTAAAAATCTGTTTTACGGGCAGGCAGACCAAAGAGTTTTCCTGGATGATTTGCCCTACCAAAAGCGCAGGGTAGACTTATATTATAAAAATGCTAATAAATAACATGCCTAATGAATAAAATGCAGGCAGTACACATGGCAAATCCGTTCTGCATCCATGATGTTTACAAACAATAACCATTAATATAACCATACTGTTTACACTGACATACAAAACAACAGCATACAACAAAATCTGCACAATGTATTTATTGCCATATAAATTCATTATTTCACGAAAATAGCGTTGCGCATTATTACAAACACACCAATACTCAACAATAAATATTAAAACCAGAACAGCCCATACTATAGTCGCTGACTATCCCAATATGTCACATCGTAGGGACCACTCACATGCCGACAGAAAATGCAACTAACATACACAAGTTAATCGCAGAAAAGCCGATACCCGGGACTGAAAGGAAAATTTTACTGCTTGTTATAGGCTCTACGTTCCTCACAGCCCTGGTTACTGTTTTCATTTTTTACCGTTCTTTGTTTTACGATCTTGACGACAGGCTTTTAGGTCGGTCCGATGCCATATTTTCCATGCTGTTAAGCCGCATTCCCCCACAGAGCATCACCCATCTTAATACCCCAGGCGACGCTGATTCCGAGATATACAAAAGAACCCAGATAGTTCTTGAAGGCCTTCGTAAAACCACCAATGTGCGTTATCTGTATACAGTAAAACGAGATGCCGGGGGCGAACCCATATACGTTGTTGACGGCCTCTCGCCCGACTCGGAAGATTTTCGCCCCATTGGCGCGCCCATTGAAGGAGAAATTATCCCCATTGTGGCGCGTTGTCTTGATGGGCAGTCGATGCGCGGCGAAAAGGCTATGGACACGTCATGGGGGATAATCATACCCGCCTGCGAGCCTATCAAACAGGATGGCAACACCATAGGCGCACTGGTGATCGAGTTTGACGTGCAGTCTTTTGTAAATAATACACGGCGCACCGCGCTGATATGTCTCGCATTTTCCTTTGGCGTGGCCATATTGGTAACTGCTGTGACCGCATGGCTGCTGAAGAAAATCTCCGCTCCACTATATCGCAAACTGGCCTATACAGACCTGCTGACCGGCGTATACAACAGAAACGCATTTGAATTGGATCTTCGCCACATGTCTGCTGGCGATGCAGAGGGACTGGTGATACTCGTTTGTGACCTGAACAGACTCAAGACCATTAATGACCGTTCCGGGCACGCAGCCGGGGACGCTCACATCCGCGTGCTTGCCCACCTGCTGCGCAATCAATTTATGGATTTGGGCAAAACATACCGCATTGGTGGTGACGAGTTCACCACACTATTACGCGATATTACCATCGAGTCGCTTGAACAACAGATGCTCAAACTTTGTTCCATGGCAGAAAAGATAACCATCAAGGGTTTTCAATTGACTTTTTCCTATGGCATGGCCGTTTTTGACCCAAGTGTGGATGACACTGTGCATTCCGCTCTCAACCGTGCCGATGCAAACATGTACCTGTACAAGGAAAAATTCAAATCCCAACAGATACTACGTGGACAAATGTAGCACGACTTTTTGCTTTCTTGCCCTCTTGTCTCCTTTCCGTTGCAGTATTGCATATAGAAGATCCATACGCTGCACACAAAGTCCAGCCAACGTTTCGCCGCAATCCGAACCGTACGCTGCCATGCTGAAAATCAGCGCAGCCATCTGCCCTACCCCCCGTAGATGCGCAAGCATTCTCTGCTGGCGGCAAACGGCGCGCTACGTAACCCCAGGACAAACAGGTCTGACCACTGTCACTGCGGATTCACAGCCAGTCTGCTTGCCTGCGATACAATGCGGCCGCCGCTACACGGCGTGATCCTGCGCGCCGCTCGCGCCAGTTAAACTCCGAGTTCAGGAGCTTCTTTCCGAGACAGGCAGTAGAAAGCCCGCCCCCATTGCCAGGAGCAGGCTTGTGTGGTCCCCTTGGGGAACACTGTCATCCGTGTGAACTGCCACCTGCCGTGAAGGCCAATGCAGGCGCGACCTATCGCGCGCTTATCCGCCCTGGCAGGCTAACCTAACCGCTGGGGTACAATCGCAAACAACAGCCTGCTCTACTGACCATGCGCACGCTGTACGATGAAATGACAGCACAATGGCGACAGTGAAAGACAGCAAGGTTTACGGAAAGCTCGGCCGCCACAGCCTCAAAAGCGCCAGAACCCGCTTCAAGAGGCGTCATGAGAATTCCACAACCGGATGGCCGCAGGCTCGCTGAGCGACCAGCGTAAGGGGCCATTGCCACACTCACAAACGATGCGATAAAGGTCACGGGTACGGCCAAGCGGGCGCGAAGTTTCAATTGTTGTTGAAAGTTTGCCGCACTTGATGCAGGGACGAATGACAATTAGAGAATTTTCTTTTTCCATAAGCAAACAGTAGCTAATGAAAATGCCGCCGTCAAAGGGCATTTGTCTATTGGCATATTTTGGCAATACAGCAGAACAATAACAATATATTGCATATATAATATTCTTTAAAATAAACTTTTACGTTGTGGAATCTCTGCGCGGCGCTCTTTTGCCGCCACATCATAGTTGTGGTGTGCAACACTCTTGTGCAGCGTTGGACATGTAAACTTTTTCAAAGCCAAAAAACTCTAGAGCAAGACAAATTGGGCAGCCTCAGGTCTTCAAACCTCTTCGGTTTCGGCAGCAGCCTCGAGAACAGCGTGCTGTCGCCGCGCTGCCATTCTTTATTCCGCGACCCAGGCGGGGCTGGCGCACGCGGCGTGGCTACCCACGTGATTGGAACCACACGGAATCCAGCGGCTTTCTTAAAAACAAAAAAGCCGCGAATCCTTTGGATTCACGGACATCAGCGGAGCATAACGCCCCGCACTGGGAGGCCCCCAATGGGCCTCCCGGCGGGCATTTCAGGGCCGAAGAGGCAAGCCCTGAAAATTTTTCTATACGCTTCCCGGCCTGAGCCTAATCGGCCTGGGTGCGAATAAAGGTCGGAATTTCGAAATCGTCCTCATCGTAGGTGAAATCTTCCTGGCCGGGGTTGTGCGTACGATGGCGGCCCTGGCTCATGGTTTCACGCTTGAGCAGATACGGCGGACGGCTGCTGTTTTCATCGTACCAGCGCTCCACTTCAGAGCGGCGCGAGGTGCGCGGCAGGCGGCTTTCGCCCATTTCATGCTCATCCATATTGCCCTGCACCATGCCGGACTGCGGAACCATGCGACCCATGCGGCGCGGTTCGGCCATAACAGCATCGGGGCCAGGCTTGCGGAAGTTGGTCACAGTGGCGGCAGCCTGGGGCTGGGCACTCTGGATAGCCTGAGGAGCTTCAATACCCGTGGCAATGACGGTCAGGCGAATTTCATCACCAATATTGTCATCAAAAACAACACCAAAGATGATGTTGGAATCCTCAGGAGTTGCGTCGCCGATGATGTCGCCGATCTCGGCAATTTCTTCAGCGGTGATGTCGTCAGGCGCAGTGATGTTGTAAAGAACGGCCTTGGCGCTTTCCAGAGAGACGTCTTCCAGCAGCGGGCTCATAATGGCGCGCTGGGCAGCCTCACGAGCGCGGTTTTCACCCGAGGCAATGCCAGTGCCCATAAGGGCCAGGCCAGCTTCACCCATGGTGGTGCGCACGTCGGCAAAGTCAAGATTGATGAGGCCGTCACCCACAATCACGTCAGAAATGCCCTTCACGGCATAGTACAGCACGTCATTGGCTTTCTGCAGCATTTCCGCAAAGGGAGCTTTTTTGGGAGCAAAGGCAAGCAGACGGTCATTGGGAATGGTGATAAGGCAGTCCACATGCTGCTTGAACTCTTCAAGGCCGGCCTCGGCAGCACGCTTGCGCTTTGCGCCTTCAAAACTGAAAGGCTTGGTCACCACGCCCACGGTAAGCGCGCCCATTTCCTTTGCAGCCTGCGCCACAACAGGAGCTGCGCCAGTTCCGGTGCCGCCGCCCATGCCAGCGGTAACAAACACCATATCTGCATCGCCGATGGCTTCGCGGATAGCGTTGACGCTTTCCACAGCGGCTTCACGACCCACCGAAGGATTGGCCCCAGCGCCAAGGCCCTTGGTGAGCTTTTCGCCCATCTGCACTTTTACGGACGCGCCGTTTTTGGCCAGAGCCTGCACATCCGTATTGGCGCAGACAAACTGCACGCCGCGCAAGCCAGAGGCAATCATATTCTGTACCGCGTTGCCGCCGCCGCCGCCAACCCCGATGACCTTGATTTTAGCGTTACTTGCCAACGAGGTGTCGATATCATCGACGATTGATTGAGACATGGTTCCTCTCCTGTTTAAACTATCCTCAAAGTGCCCGCTTGAGGTTGCTTTGTTTACGAAATATCAGCAAACCACTTTTTCATGCGAGCCAAAACGCCATCAAAGACGCCGCTCTCACTTCTGGTGGTAAACTTCTTTTGTCCGGAAAGTTCTTTTTCAGCCCCATAGCGCAGCAGACCCACAGCTGTAGAAAACTTGGGGCTGTTTACAACGTCTTTGAGGCCGCCCACGTTCCGGGGGTATCCAATACGCGTAGGCAGATTGAAAATTTGCTCACCCAGTTCCTGGCAGCCTTCCATCAGGGCGGTGCCGCCAGTAAGCACGACGCCAGCGCCGATCATGTCCTTGTAGCCGGAGCGTACAAGGGTTTGATCCACAAGGAAGAGGATTTCTTCCATACGCGGCTCGCAGATTTCAGCAAGTACCTGACGCGAAAGGCGGCGCGGCTCGCGGCCGCCCACGCTGGGCACCTCGATAAATTCGTCGTGGCGCACCAGATCAGCCAGGGCGCAACCGTATTTGAGCTTGATTTTTTCGGCCGAGGCGATGGGGGTACGCAAACCAAAGGCAATGTCGTTGGAAAGGTTCTGACCGCCTAGGGCAAGCACCGCCGTGTGCTTTATGGCGTCATTGGCAAAAACGGCAATATCAGTGGTGCCGCCGCCAAGGTCCACAAGGGCCACGCCAATTTCGCGCTCTTCTTCTGTGAGCACGGCCTTGGCCGAAGCCAGCGATTCAAGGGCGATATCAGAAACTTCAAGCTGACTGCGGTGGCAGGAGCGCACGATGTTCTGCGCCGAAGACACGGCTCCGGTGACAATGTGCACCTTCACCTCAAGCCGCACGCCAGCCATGCCGAGAGGGTCGGCAATGCCGCGCTGGTTATCGACGATATATTCCTGCGGCAGAATATGGATGACCTCGCGGTCAGCGGGAATGGCCACGGCGCGCGCGGCGTCCAGGGCGCGCTCTACGTCGCGCTGGGCCACTTCGCCGCCCTTGACGGCAATAACGCCGTGGCTGTTGATGCCCATTATATGGCTGCCTGCAATCCCCACATAGACAGAGTGGATTTCGCAGCCTGCCATCAGTTCGGCGTCTTCAACCGCCTTGCGGATGGACTGTACGGTCTGCTCGATATTGACCACCACGCCCTTACGCAGGCCGGTGGAAACGCTGGTGCCGATGCCCACCACATCAACAAGGCCCGACTCCGTAAGTTCACCCACCACAGCGCAAATCTTTGTGGTGCCGATGTCGAGACCAACGATGAGCTCGGACTTATTCATGCCATTCTCCTAAGACGCCTGTTCTTCACGCGCAACAACCATTCCATATCAGTTTGATACAGCCTGATTAAGCAAAACCCATACGTTGCCATTTACGGCCCGCACCTCGCGCACATTACGCAGTTCGTGTCTTCGGGCCAGATCTCCAAGGGTGACTCCCAGCCGGGCCAGGTTGCCCTCCCAATCATCGGTAGCGATGGAGAGGCGCATTTCCCTGTCTTCAAGATACACTTCAATGCCCCGTCCGGGGCTCAGGGTGATGGAAGCTATGGCTCCAGCCTCGACAGGCAGCACCCCGCTCTGTATGTCCTTCATCAGGCGGGCCAGAAAGGGGATGGCGTCTTCAGCCCCCGATTCTACCCGCAAGGTGGGAAGCGACAGAAAATTTTTGCTTTCTACCGGGGCGATGACCACCCCGCGTTCATTGGCGTAATAAAGGACGCCGTCCTTGTGCACCCAGAAGGAGGGCATGCGCTCCTTCAACTTTATCACAAACCTGTCAGGCAGAAGGCGCTTTACCGAGACCTCTTCCACCCAGGGGGTCTGCCTCAGGTTGTGTTCCACTTTGGCTATGCTTACGGCCAGGCTGTTGTCGCCTTCCTGAAGGCCGCCATATTGCAAAACCATATCGCGGGAGAGGCGGACATTACCTGCCACATCTATGTGCCGGGTTGTAAAAAAGTCACTGGTGATGGCCTTGTTGTAAAGCCACAGGGATGTAAAACACACCCCGGCGAGCACCAGCCCCATGCCCACTAACAACACCGCAATGGCTGCAAGACTTTTCAGGCCACTGAGGGCCCTGATCCTGCCAAAGCATGCTGCCAAAAACGCTGGCATGCGCAGCTTTGCGGTTCTCTGCCCCTTTCTGCCCGATACATTGCTTGTTCTTGTATACGAGTTACGGGCCTTACGGGCGTTTTTTTTCAGGGAAAGAGGCATGGGATTATCCTGACTTCCGGTTCCAGCGCAATGCCGAACCTTTCCAGCACAGCCTCTTTGGCCTCCTGCATAAGAGCCAGAGCCGCAGTCGCGCTGCCCTTGCCCTCATTGATCATGAAGTTGGCGTGCAGGGTTGAAAAAGCCATGCCGCCCATTTTTTTACCTTTGAATCCCGCTTGATCCAGAAGTTTGCCAGCAGGCATTTCCGGGGAGGGGTTTTTGAATACGCAGCCAGCGCTCCAGGCCGTCACAGGTTGTTTAGACTTTTTCTCAAAAAAGTTGTGACGCATGCAATTAGAGATGCCATCCCTTGCAGTTCTGGTCAAGCCAAATGTGGCTTCCAAGACGATAAAATCATTCTTTTTATCATCAATGCACAGGCTGCGATACGAGTATTGCAGTGCTTGCGCAACAACAACACGCACTTCACCATTGCTAGCTATGTGAATATTTTCAATCTTTCTGCACGTTTCAACGCCAAAAGACCCCGCATTCATGGCCACTGCGCCGCCAACAGTACCGGGTATGCCGACCAGGCCTTCAAGCCCGGCAAGACCGTGCGTTGCGCAAAACCGCAAAAGTCTTGGCAGGGGCACAGCAGCGCCAGCCCGCACAAAGACCTTGCCCGCGCTTTCTCCGACCACTTCAGGCCCCCGCGTAAAGTTCGGGCGCACCAGCACCAGCGGCAAATCGCCGTCCTGAGCCAGAATGTTGCTGCCCGCGCCCATAATTACGGGAGCGCCGCCAAGAGCGCGCAGACGATCCGGCAACCCCGCCACGTCTGCCGGGTTTTCAAGAATCAGCTCTGCTATAGCTGTACCGCCCAGACGCAGCGTCGTACGCTGGGACAGCAGCGGCGAAGCTATTTCACGCATGATCTCGTCCTTCCAGCCAGGCCGGGCCCAGCCTGGTGATGCTGCCTGCCCCCAATGTGAGCAGAACATCCCCTTTGCGCAAAATCTTGGGCAAGGCCAGCATGAGTTGATCCAGATTCTGAAAATACTCCACAGGGGTATCGGAAACCTGCCGTATGCCCTGCGCCAGACTTTGCCCGGAAACGCCGGGAATGGGCTTTTCAGAGGCTGCGTAGATTTCGGTCAGCAGCAGTTGGTCAACGGCATCAAAAACTTTGCAAAACTCGCCAAAATGGGCCTCGGTGCGGCTGAACCTGTGGGGCTGAAATGCCGCCACAATACGCCTGCCCGCAAAGACCTGTCGTGCGGTGGCCAGGGTCGCGGCAATTTCCGCCGGGTGGTGCCCGTAATCGTCCACCACGGTAATGCCCTCTTTTTCGCCCTTGAACTCGAACCGCCGCCCCACTCCCTTGAATCCCGCCAGGCCTTCCGCGCATTTGGCAAAAGGAATGCCCACCTCCATGGCAGCGCCAATGGAGGCAAGAGCATTAAGAATATTATGGCGTCCCGGTTGCGGCAGACTGACCTCGCCCAAGGGCTTGTCGTGCAGCAAGACCTCAAAGCGATTGATGCGCCCGCTTTCCAGCGGGATGGCCCGAAGCGCGTTGTCCTCGGCGAATCCGTACGTGAGCACAGGGCGCTTGACCCTGGGCAACAGGGCCAGAACGCCGGGGTCATCGCCACAAACAATATTCAGCCCGTAAAAGGGCACATTGTTCATGAACTGCACAAAGGCGCTGTCAATGGCCTCGCGGTTTTTATAGTGGTCCAGATGATCTTCATCCACATTGGTGACAACATTGATGATTGGCAACAAGCAGAGAAAGGAGCCGTCAGACTCATCGGCTTCGGCAATGAGGTATTCACCGTGGCCGAGATGCGCGTTCGCGCCATAGACATTGAGCCGACCGCCAATAATGACGGTGGGATCAAGCCCGGCTGTGTCAAAAATGGAGGCTGTGAGCGAAGTGGTCGTTGTTTTGCCGTGGGTGCCTGCAATGGCTATGCCCTGCCGCAGGCGCATAAGCTCGGCCAGCATTTCAGCACGGGGAATGATGGCGATATTGCGCTTGCGCGCTTCAACCAGTTCGGGATTATCATCACTGATGGCTGTGGATTTGACCAATACCTGCACATCCCCCACGTTTTCAGCGGCATGGCCGATGGCTATACGCGCGCCAAGCTTGCGCAGGTGGCGCACCACGGCGGAGTCGCTCATATCCGAACCGGATATTTCGTACTTGAGATTAAGCAGAACCTCGGCAATACCGCTCATGCCTGCACCGCCGATGCCCACCATATGTATGTGACGAATCTTGCTGTTCATGTGGCACCTTTAAAGAAAGTCTAGATAATACAACGAAAACAGTCTTTTATAAAACCTATCCCTCTCCGGCAGTTACCGGGGACGAGCTATTTCTTCCAGAACGGTAGCCACGCGCGCGGCAGCATCAGGCCAGGCTGATGCCAGGGCTGCCGAAGACATGCGCGTGCGCTCGCCGCCGTCATTCAGCAGGCGGATAAGGGTCTGCTCCAGCCCGTCTTCAATCATG
Source organism: Desulfovibrio sp. MES5 (assembly GCF_002237645.1). GTDB lineage: Bacteria > Desulfobacterota > Desulfovibrionia > Desulfovibrionales > Desulfovibrionaceae > Desulfovibrio. Next base: position 53,150 of record NZ_MJUZ01000050.1, on the reverse strand, counting down.
CGCGATTCCGGCACCAGAATGGCTGCTCCTGTTTTGGCCAGCACTTCGGCATTGCGGGTCTGGTGGTCGTGTATGGCGTATGGAAAAGGCACCAGCACAGAAGGCAGGCCTGCGGCGCACAGTTCCGCCACAGTCGTGGCCCCGGAGCGGCACAAGGCCACATCGGCCCAGGCGTAGGCCGCCGCCATGTCGTCAATAAAGGCCGACACGCAGGAAGGATCATAGCCTGCCGCCGTATAGGCAGCCCGCACAAAGGTTTCATCCGCGCTGCCGGTCTGGTGGCGAATGTCCACCCCGGCTTCGCGCAAAGCGGTAAGATGCTCGATTATAAACATGTTGAGAGAGTGCGCCCCCTGCGAGCCGCCCATAACCAGTAGACGCCTGGCCCCTCTGGCTCGCGGCAGCCGCCCGGCTTCATTCACTCCGGCGCGCACGGGATTGCCCGTAAGCACACACTTGGCGGGATCAAAGCCCTCGGTATCCGGCAGTGAAAGGCAGATGCGCCGCGCCAGCTTTGCCAGCACACGGTTGCTGGCCCCGGCTATGGCGTTCTGTTCATGCAGCATGGTTGGCACGCCAAGCAGACGTGCGGCAAGCATGGGGGCAAAGGCCGCATAACTGCCGAACCCGGCCACAACGTCTGGATTAAAGCGCTGCACAATGCCCAGAGCCTTACCAACTGACCAGGTCATACGAAAACCGGCTTCCACCGAGCGCAGGCCGCGTCCCAGAACGCCGCGCACAGGCAGCCCTTCAAAGGGTATGCCCGCCATGCGAACCAGACGCGTTTCCGGCCCATACAGGGAGCCCACGAAAAGCAGTTTGGCCTGGGGATGCCGCCGCCGCACTTCTTCAGCCACCGCCAGAGCCGGAAAAATATGACCGCCAGTGCCGCCCGTGGTCAGGAGGATGTTGATGTCCATGTGTCCGCCGTCCGTGAAAAGTTCATAAGCAGACCCACGCAGAGCATGGTAGCCAGCAGGTTACTGCCGCCGTAACTCATGAGCGGCATGGGCACGCCCTTGGGCGGCGCAACCCCCATAACCACGGCGAGGTTCATGACCGCGCCCATGGCGAGAATGGTGGTAATGCCAAAGGCGGTGAAGCGGTCACGCAGATTGCGCTGCCCCTGTATGATCTTGTAGCAGCGCCAGAACAAAAGGCCAAAGAGTATCATGACCACGCTCATGCCCACAAAACCCATTTCTTCAGCCAGAACAGCCATAATGAAGTCGTTGTGCGCTTCAGGCAGATAGAACATCTTCTGCTTGCTTGCGCCGACGCCAACGCCAAAAAAACTGCCCGAACCGATGGCCAGCAGAGACTGCACGAGCTGGTAACCCGTATTGTGGGCATCCTCGAACGGATCAAGAAAAGCCAGCAGACGACGAAGACGATAGGGAGACGAAATGGCCAGGGCCATGGCGCCCGCGCAGGCCAGGGCTATGGAGAAAAAGAGATAGACAAATCTGGTTCCCCCGGCCACGCACATAAAGAACAGGATGCTGGCCAAAACGACGGCGCTGCCGAAGTCCGGCTGCAACAGCAGGAGAAAACAGAACAGCGCCGTCACTGCGAAAGGCGGTATGACGCCACGACTGAAGGTTTTGATGATGTCCTGCTTGGAACTCATGAAATACGCGAGGTAAAGGGCTAGAGCCACCTTGACGAATTCCATCGGCTGGATGTTCACGGGGCCCAGAGGAATCCAACGTTTTGCGCCGTTGATGGCAGGGGCCAGGGGCGAAAGCGTCACAAGCAGCAGCAAAAGAGCCAGAAACAGCGCGGGGTACTGCAATTTGTAGAGCCACTCGCGTGGCATCAGGGCCGCACCCCATAACACGGCGCCGCCCAGCAGCGCAAAAAGCACCTGACGCTTGAAGAAAAAGTATTTGTCGCCGTTTACCTGCTCCGCCACAATGCCACTGGCCGAAAGCACCATGACAAGGCCGATAGCCAGAATGATAAGCATGATGGTGAACAGCCACCAGTCAAAGGGCGCAAAGGGCCCTCTTTCGGTTGCCCGGGCCATGGCGCTGTGCGCTTTGCCGGGCTTTGCCTTGGCTTTAAAGACGTTTTTCATGCCAACCTGCCCACTATCCGTTTGAAATCCTTGCCGCGCTCTTCATAGTTGGCGTAAAGGTCAAAACTTGAGGTTGCCGGAGCCATAAGAATCACGTCGCCCGCCTGTGCCCCGGCCGCAAGATGCTTTATGGCCGGTTCAAGCGTCGCATGCCAGGTCATGGGCACAATGCCCTGCCAGGCTTTTTCAAAATATTCCCGACTGGCGCCAAACAACGCTATCTCGACGACGCGCGCTTTTACCAGATCCGCCAGCGCTTCCAGATCGCCCCCCTTGAATTTGCCGCCGCACAAAAGACGTACCGGGCGGTCAAACGCTTCAAGGGCTACCTTCATCGAAGAAACCGTAGTGCATTTGGAATCGTTGACATAAAGAACGCCATTAAGTTCACGCACACGTTCAAGGCGGTGCGGTAACGGCGCAAAACGGGCCACGGCTCGTGCCGCGTTTTCTTCACTGACGCCGAAGAAACGGCATGCCTGCCAGGCGGCTTCTTCATTGATGCGGTTGTGCAGGCCCATGAGGCTGCTCCCGGCAAAACGCTCCGTAGCCTTGACGTACACCTGGCGGGCCTTGAGATTGTGCCGGGCGGCCTGATCCTTCAGGTTCTCGCCAAGCACGGCCAGATCGCCCTCATCCTGACAGCGGAACAGACGGAACTTGGCTTCCGTGTATTCTTCCATATCTTTGTGATAATCCAGGTGATTGGGCGTAATATTGAGCAATATGCCCACCCTCGGGCAAAAAGTAGTGCAGGTCTGCAACTGGAAGCTCGAAATTTCCAGCACCAGAACGTCAGCCCTGCGGCCCGACAATATGTACTCGGACAAAGGCGTGCCTATGTTGCCGCCAAGAAAAACGGAATATCCCTGCTCATGCAGCATGGCCGCCGCAAGCGAGGCTGTCGTTGTCTTGCCGCTGGTGCCGGTAATGGCCAGAACGGGTTCATTGTCCAGATAGCGCCAGGCCAGTTCCATTTCGGCCAGAATTTCCGTGTGTTCCACGTCCACCAGACCGTCAAGGCGGGCCACGGGCATGCCGGGGCTCGGCACTACAAAGGCGGCGTTTTCAAACTGCGCAGCACTGTGCGGCCCCAGATCAATAACAATGCCCAGCTGCCCCAGCTCGCGGGCCAGGTCTTCACGACCGGAAAAGGCCTGGGCATTGCTGTCCAAAAGGCGTACGCGAGCGCCCTCACGGTTCAAAAGACGTGCAGCCGCAAGGCCGGAACGTCCCGCGCCGATCACCACAGCCGTTTCGCCAACGCTGATGCGTCTACCGCGCATTTTTTCCAATGCCATAGCAGTTCTCCTCAACGCAGCTTCAGGACTGAGAGCGCCATGAGGCCCAGCAGTATTGATGTTATCCAGAAGCGGATAATGATCTTGGATTCAGGAACGCCCTTGAGTTCAAAGTGATGGTGCAGGGGCGCCATACGAAAAAAGCGCTTGCCGCCAGTCCAGCGAAAATACCCTACCTGCACAATGACTGACAGGGTCTCGGCCACAAAAAGGCCGCCCACAACGGCGAGCACAAGTTCCTGCTTGCACAGCAGCGCCAGATAGCCGAGCACGCCGCCGATGGAAAGCGAGCCCACATCCCCCATGAACACCTGAGCGGGATAGGCATTAAACCAGAGAAAACCCAGCCCGGCTCCCACAAGCGCGGCGCAAAAAATGGTCACTTCACCAACGCCGGGCATATAGGGAACCAGCAGATAACCTGCAAATCGGGCATTACCCGTAATATAGATAAAGATGGAAAAAACGATGCAGGCGACAATGGCAGGCCCGATGGCGAGGCCGTCCAGCCCGTCGGTAAGATTGACGGCATTTGAGGCGGCCACCATGACAAAAACCCCAAAAGGCAGGTAAAACCAGCCAAGGTCAAAGGTCACTTCCTTAAAAAAAGGAATGGTGAGCTTGCTGCTGTAATCGGGGTTCACAAAAAGCAGCAGCATGGCCACGCTGGCAATGCCAAGCTGCCCGGCCATTTTGGCCTTGCCGGAAATGCCCCGGTTTTTGTGGTGGCGCAGTTTGGTCATGTCGTCCCAAAATCCCACGGCCCCAAAACCGGCGAACACAAAGAACGCCTGCCAGATATAGATATTTGTCAGGTCAGCCCACAAAAGCAGGCTCACGGTCAGGCTGAACAGCATAAGCAGGCCGCCCATGGTGGGTGTTCCCGCCTTGCAGGCGTGCGCGGCCACATCTTCATGAATATACTGGCCGCACTTCAGGTGGCGGAGCCAGCCGATAAACCGCGGACCAAGAATGATGGAAACAAGCAACGCCGTCATGAGCGCGGCCATAGAACGGAAGGTAATGTAGCGAAAGACATTAAAAAATGTCCATTCAGAGGCGAGGGGAGAAAGGAAATTATAAAACATGCATGTGAATCCGTTCGTTTGGCCACACTACGACCGTTACTGTCAGCGGCAGGGACGGCCCCTGTTGCAATCCGCCATCCTTGTCGGTCTGGCGAACCTTACGCCGCCAGAAAAAACTACTGCTCGCAGCCGTTGGTCAGAACAGCCATGAGCGTTTCAAGCTTGTTGCTGCGTGAGCCCTTGAACAAAGCCACGCCGCCGCTGGTACTGGCGCTGGCTTCAAGCCCCTGGCTCTGCACGGCGCGCCACACTTTCGCAAAATCATCGGCATCAGCCACGGGCTGCCAGATGCCAGCATAGCCGGCCATGTCGAGCCCCTTGCGCACGTCTTCCGCATGGGAGCCTTTCCATATAACGGCGGCGGGGTTCAGCCTCGCCAGGTGCCTGCCCAGTTCCTCATGCTCCAAGGCGGCCTGCTCGCCAAGTTCCAGCATGGCGCCCAGCACGGCCACAAAGGGGCGGGAACCCGCCTGCTCTGCGGCGGCTTCAAGCATGCGCCGCATGGAAAGAGGGTTGGCATTGTACGTATCGTCAATGAGCAGCCATGACCCGGCCTGAACCTGATTGAACCGCTGCGCCGGCATCTTGGCATCAGCCAGTCCCTGCGCGATGATGCTGGCGTCAACGCCAAGCATATGCGCGGCAGCAGCCACAGCCGCCACATTTTCAGCCCCATACTCCCCTCTGAAGGGAGCGATAACGTCGAGCTCCGTACCGTCAAGCCAGAGGTGGTATTTGCCGCGCGATGCGGCCAAGGACACATCCTTGCCAGTCCCATCCTCGCTAACAGCACCCTCGCCAACCGCGACCGGGGCTGCCCCCAGATAGGACGCGCGAAACGCGGCATCCTGCCCGGCGGCGCTGAAAAAGCGGATGTCTGCGCCGGTTGCGCGCGCCTCACGCGCCAGATCGGGATAGTCCGCACTGACCAGCCCCTTGCCGCCTTTGGCAAGATAACTGAGCAGCCGGGCCTTGTGCCAGGCCACGCCCTTTTCGCCCAGGCCCTCGGTATGGGCCGCGCCCGCATTGAGGACGAGCGCAAGGTCAGGCCGCAGCACCGCGCCCAGGTCGTCCATATCCCCGGGCTGGCTGATGCCTGCTTCCATAACCCAGAAATCTTCATCACCGTCCGTATTCAGAACGGACCGGGGCATGCCAATCTGGTTATTGTTGTTCATGGCATTGCGCGCGGTTTTTCCCGCGAGGGACAGTATGCGGGCCAAGGTTTCCTTGACGGTTGTCTTGCCCGCAGTGCCAGTCACGCCCACAACGCGGGCCTTTGTGCGGTCGCGCCACAACGCGGCCAGACAGCCCAGCGCCTTTACCGTGTCAGGCACGACAAAAACAGGCGCCGCTACATGGGGCAAAGGGCACGAGGCCAATACGGCTCCGGCCCCCTGCTCGACCGCTTTGGCGGCAAAATCGTGTCCGTCCACCCGGCAGCCCGAAACACATACAAAGAGGGAACCCGGCACAACCGCCCTGCTGTCAGTGGCGACAGAAGTCAGGACAATATGCTCCTCGGGTCCTGAAAACCGGGGCAAGCCCAGGCAGGACGCCACTTCTTGTATTGTCAGGCGCACCGAAGTATCTCCCGCACCACCTCCTGATCGCTGTAGTGGTGCTTTACGCCCTGGATGATCTGATAGTCCTCATGCCCCTTGCCGGCAATAAGCAGAGCGTCATTTTTGCCAAGCATCGAAAGGGCTTTGGACGTGGCCTCGCGGCGGTCAACCTCGACCACCACTTCCTTGGCCGTGGCAAGGCCGGGCAGCACATCCTTGAGGATGGCCTCCGGATCTTCAAAGCGGGGATTGTCCGAGGTCAGCACGGCCACATCCGACCAGCGGGCCACGGCTTCTCCCATTATGGGGCGCTTGGTGCGGTCGCGGTTTCCTCCACAGCCAAAGACGGTGACAATGCGTTTGAACCCGGCTTCGCGCAATGCCTTGAGCACGTTCTCAAGCGCATCGGGGGTATGGGCGTAGTCCACAAAGACGCTGAGGCCCTGGGGGTTATCCACTCGTTCCAGCCTGCCGCTCACTCCGGTAAAGCTTTCCAGAGCCTTGAAGGCTTCGGGGTCAATACCCATTTCCAGCGCCACAGCCTGAACGGCAAGCAGATTGGACGCATTAAACGCGCCCACCAGCGGAGACCGCAGATCCCAGCGCATATCCTCAAGACTCATACGCAAATGGCAGCCTTCTGTCGTGGAAGACAGCAGTTCACCCCACAGGTGCCGCCTGTTGGGCGCTCCTTTTTGCAGCCCGAAGGAAAGGGCCGTAGGGCACAGTTCCAGCAGGCGTCGGCCCCAGGCATCGTCGGCGTTCACGGCCATGGCTTTGTCAGCGCGGGGCAATTCAAGAAAAAGCCGCGCCTTGGCCTGGAAGTAGCTTTCCATCCCCTGATGATAGTCAAGGTGATCCTGGGTCAGATTGGTGAACGCCGCGCCGGAAAATGGCACGCCGCACACGCGCTGCTGATCGATGGCATGCGAGGATACTTCCATAACCGCCACATCTACGCCGTCTTTGGCCATGGCCGCCAGCATGGCGTGTACGCTCAAAGCGTCAGGGGTGGTCAGGGGGGCGGCCTCATTGTGCCCCGGCCAGCGGTAACTCACTGTACCCATCACGCCGAGCTTGTGCCCGGCCTGGGCAAAAAGACGCTCCAGCAGATAGGTGCAGGTCGTTTTACCGTTGGTGCCTGTAACACCAACGATGCGGATGGGCAAGGTGTCAGTATGCCAGCGGGCTTGCGCCAGACGCCAGAGGGCTTCACGCGGATCAGCGTGATAGACGACCCTGCAACCGGCGCTGGCCGCCGCTGCGGCCTCTTCGCTTCTGGCCGCGCAGACAACAACTTTGGCTCCAGCCTCCACTGCGGCGGGAATAAAGCGGGCCCCGTCTTCCTTGACGCCGGGCACGGCCACAAAGATATCGCCAGAACCGACCTGACGTGAATCAGCGCGCACTTCAATGCCGCCGCGCCCGCACTCATCCAAAAGGGCCGCAAATTCCCGATTCATAAGTAACCTCTTTGAGTTGCCGAATTCTATTTTTAATCGGCCAAAGTTTCAGCGGGCAGGCGACCAATCAGCTCCACAACTGCGCGTACAATGCCATACCCGCCGAAATTTATTACAGCTGGTTTGCTATCTTTCCGAAAGCCACAGGATGTATTCCACCTTGTTGTCTTCATCGGGCCAGACCGAACCAGGGGCTGGCGTCTGCTTGACAACACGGCTGCCCGATCCCTTGAGTTCAGGCACTACCCCGGCCCTGGCAAACAGCTCCACAGCGTTGCGCACAGACTTGCCCATAACATCAGGCACACGGCTGCCAGCCTTGGCCAGATGGCCGGGCAATCGCATGCCCTGATCCTGAGCGGGCGCATCTTCCTTTTTGATGGCGTCGGCCACGTAGGGAACATCGAGGCTGGCCAGCTTGAGCCCGCGCCTGCGTCCCGAAACAGGAGCGGCTGTGGGGCTTTCTTCGGTCTTGGCGACCTTGGAATCGCTCATGATGCCCGTAAAGGTCAGGGTCCGGCTGGCTATTTCCTTGAACACGGGGGCCGCCACCACGCCGCCGTACTGGTTGCGCGTGGGTTCGTCCACCATGACAAGGATAAGGTATTTGGGCTTGTCCGCAGGGAAGAAGCCGACAAAGGAAGCGAGGCGCTTGCTGCCGTAAGTTCCGGCGCGATGGTCGGCCTTCTGCGCCGTGCCGGTCTTGCCCGCCACTTCAATGCCTTCAATGCGGGCGCGCTTGCCTGTGCCGTCGTTTTCTTCCACCACGTCGCGCATCATGCGCATGACTTCACGCGCGGTGGATTGCGAAAAGACCCTCGTGTGCGCTTCTTCCACATTATTTTCGTCGCGCGTAAGCGTCAGCTGCTTGTACACGCCATTATTCAGCAGGGTAAGGTAGGCCTGAGCCATTTGCAGGCCCGTGACCGAGATACTCTGCCCAAAGGACGTGGACATGATGTCCACTTCGCTCCAGTCACGCGGGATGCGCAAAATGCCCCGGCTGTCGGCCACGGGCACGCTGGTGCGCTGGCCAAAGCCAAGCGCCTGCAAATATTTGTGGAACGTGGGCACGCCGATCATGAGCCCGATTTTCGCCATACCAATGTTTGACGAATAGCGCAGCACCTTGCTGGCGGGCAGCACGCCCTGCCGCGACGTGTCGCGGATAGTGAAATTCTTTGTTTCCCACCTGCCGCTTTCGCAATCAATGGTTGTATTGGCAGTGATCTTTTTTTCCTGAATGGCTGTGGCCATGACAAAGGGCTTGAACGTGGAGCCAGGCTCCAGCGCGTCAGCCGCCATGCGATTGCGGTAGACAAGCGGACTGGCGTCCTTGTAGGTGTTGGGATTAAAGAAAGGATACTGCGCCCAGGCCATTATTTCGCCAGAGGGCACGTCCACCACGATGGCTCCGCCCCAGCGCGCGTCATACTCTTTTACTGCACGGGCAACGGCTTCTTCGACTATAAACTGCATCTGCACATCAATGGTCAGGGTAAGGTCCTGACCGCGCGGCTCGCTCTGCCCTTCTTCATGCAGGTAAAAACGGCGGCCCATGGCGTCACGCTGCACGATCTGCCTGGTGGGGATGCAGCCCAGGCGGGACTCCATAGAGCGCTCGATGCCTTCAAGCCCTTTGTCGTCCAGACCGACAAAGCCAAGCACCTGTCCGGCCATGTGCTTGAAGGGGTACACGCGGTCGTATTCTTTTGACAGACCGATGCCTGCAAGATTGGTCTTGTGCACCGCCTCGGCGGTGTAGTCGTCCACCTTGCGCTTTATCCAGACAAAGCGGCGTTTGGTCTGCGAAAGATCGTCATAAAGCTTTTTCGGCTCAATACCCAGGATGGGGCCAAGAGTATTGGCCATGACCTGAAAGTCTTCAATTTCTTGCGGACGCGCATACACGGAACGCGCTTCGATACTGCGGGCAAGAACCTGTCCGTTGCGGTCGAGGATCATGCCACGGCGTCCGGTGACCAGTTCAGAGGCCATATGCTGCCGCCGTGCGCGTTCGGCCAGACGTGGCCCCTCAATCATCTGAAGATACCAGGCGCGGCCCCACAGGCCAGTCCACAGCAGACAAAAAATGACCACGACAAGCCTGATGCGTACGCGGCCCCAATCTACCTTTTCCGCCCAGGCAAAACGCGCCTTGCCCTCAGAAACATTGACCCGTGCGCGATTGGCGGGACGGGCTTTTTTTTCTGTTCTTGGGGCATCCGTGTGCCTATTGCCCTTGCGGGAAGAGAATTTGAACATGGCTTATCCCAAATGACTTTCGGGTTATCACAAAACGGTGTGGTTCGGGCTGTCCTGACGGACATTCCGGTTACGGTCGCGGGTCCGGCGTATGCGGCTATTGCGCGTCCATGCGGCGGATCTGGCCGGGTTTGGGTTCGCGCATTGAAAACTCTTCTGCCCTGCGGCGAAGCTCATAGGGCGAAAGCAGGCGTTCCCGTTCAACTTCAAGCTTGGCGCGCAGCGCGCGGCGTTCACGCATGGTGTTCTGCGCGATATTGATAAAATAGGTGGTGTCCATACGCTCAATGTTGCTCCAGACAAGCACCAGCCCCATGACCATACAGGCCAGCAGACCAAGCACAAGAAACAACAGCCACCCTCTGCCCCCAACAGGCTTTGCCGAGACGTTACGCTTCACGAGCCTGACGCCTCGGCTATTTTTTCCACGGCCCGCAGCTTGGCGCTGCTGGCGCGGGGATTGACGGCCAGTTCGTCCGGCCCGGCCTGGACGGGTTTTTTATGCAGAATGCGCACTTCAGGCTGGTGCCCGCACACGCAGCGCGGGATATGCCTTGCACAGCGGCAGCCCTCTGCCCAATGGCGCATGGCCTGCTTCACCATGCGGTCTTCAAGCGAGTGGAACGTAATGATGGCCAGACGCCCACCGATCGGCAAATAGGCCAAAATCTGATCAAGAAAGCGTTGCAGTTCGCCAAGTTCGTCATTGACGGCCATGCGCAAAGCCTGAAAGGTGCGCGTGGCCGGATGGCGGCGGGCCTTGGCCCGCCAGGCTGCGGGATAGGCCCTTTCCACAAGGGCGGCCAGCTGCGCCGTGGTGTCTATGGGGTCTTTTTGCCTGGCATCCACAATGGCGCGGGCGATACGCCCCGCCTGCGGCTCTTCGCCAAGGGTCGCAATGCAATCTTTGAGTTTGTCGAAGCTTTCGCGGTTTACCCAATGCCAGGCCGACGGCTGACCCGACCCCTGGTCCATACGCATATCCAGCGGCCCATCGCCGTAAAAACTGAATCCGCGCCCGGCTTCATCCAGCTGAAAAGAGGAAACGCCGATATCCAGCAGGGCCCCATCCACCTTGCTCCAGCCGAGCTCGCCCAGAGCGGCGGCAAAGTCGCTGTACCGGCAATGGAACAAATGCGCCCTGGGGCCAAAGGCGGCCAAGCGCTGCGTTGCAAAATTCAGGGCGTCTTCATCGCGGTCAAGGCCGCACAATTCTATGTCAGGGGCTGACGACAGCACGGCGCTGGCATGTCCGCCCATTCCCAGGGTGCCGTCAAGATAACGCCCCCCGGCGCGCGGTTCGAGCGCGGCCAGCGTTTCCACAGGCAGGACAGGAACATGAGGCGCCTGTTCCGCATTATCGTGCATGGTCTGCATCATGATAAACCTAGAGGCTGATTGTCACACCGCTGGCTGCAAGCTCGTCAGAGACGTCTTCAAGCTCCAGGGCGTCAAAGCGGGTCTGATCCCAAATTTCAAACTTACTGAGCATACCCACCAGCATGACGTCCTTCTGAAGGCCAGCTTCACGCATGAGGGATTGCGGAATGCGCACCCGGCCCTGAGCGTCGGGCAGCATTTCCTGCGCGAGACCCATAACCTTGGTTTTAAAGTGCGAAAGGCGGGGAGAAGGCATGGGAATACTGCTCAGCTGTTCTGTGATTTTTTCCCAGTCTTCAGGCAGATAGGCCACAAGACGGCCATAGTAAGCGGTAAGCCAGAAAGCGCCCGTTCCCCCTTCAGCGCAAAGCCCGTCCCGGTATTCCGGCGGCAGCATAAGACGACCCTTGGGGTCGAGGCTGCGGGAGAGGCTTTTTGTGAAGAGCTTTTGCACTTTTTTACCACTTTATTACTTATAATTACCACTTTTTCCCACTTATGCCCCAAGGCAATGGGGGTGTCAAGCTAACTGGGATAAAAGTGTATTATTTATGTCTGGAGCCAATTTTTGGGATTATCAGGGGCAGGAAAAAAGCTTTTTCAACCCGGAGGGTTCGGTGGTAAAAAGTGGTTTTTCCCACGCAAAATGGGCATGAGGTTCCAGCGGACGAATTTTTAAAAAAATAATCTTTCATACACCGCTGTGCCGGGCAGGCGCCCCATCATGCACTCCATCACGCACTCCATTAGCGCGGAAGACTGGATGCCTTGACAATATGTGGTAAAATCAGGATGATTTATGGTGCTGGTTTTATAATATTCTTCATTCTGCGCCCATGCGCCGAACCAGCACCTTCTGGCATTTAAAGTAAGGACACACCATGAGAACAAAAATTGTCGCAACCATAGGCCCCGCTTCAAACAGTAAAGAAAAATTGCATGAGCTCGCTGAAGCTGGCGTCAGTGTTTTTCGCCTCAACTTCTCGCACGGTTCGGCAGCGGATTTCGTCACCATCATACAAAATATACGTGAGGTGGAGCGTACCCTCGGGCGTCCCATCACCATCATGCAAGACCTTTCCGGCCCGAAAATCCGCCTTGGTACAGTGCCTGAAGGGACAATTGATGTAGACAAGGGCATGCGCCTTCTGCTGGGCCCAAGCGCCAGCCGTACGGATGAAATGCCCTACCTGCCCTTTGACCATCAGGTCATTCTGGAAAGCCTTGACCCCGGCGACCGCCTTGTGCTGGCCGACGGCGGACTTCAGTTCATCGTGCAAGAGCGTCGCCCTGACGGCCTTGTGCTGCTTGAAGCCGACAACGCTGGCATCGTCACGTCCCGCAAGGGTCTGGCACTGCCCGGCAAGGCCACCAAGGTACGCGCCCTGACCGACAAGGACAAAAAAGACCTTGCGGACGGCCTCAAGCTTGGCGTGGATGCGGTAGCCATTTCGTATGTACAGACGGCTGACGATGTGCGCGAAGCCAAGGAGCTCATAGCCGCCGCCGGGCAGAAGCTGCCCGTTGTGGTCAAGCTGGAACGCCAGAGCGCCGTGGACAATCTGGCCGAAATTCTGGCTGAAACGGACGTAGTCATGGTGGCGCGCGGCGACCTTGGCGTTGAATGCCCGCTGCCCCTGCTGCCCGCCCTGCAAAAACGCATCATCAGCGCCTGCAACAAGGCGTCCAAGCCCGTTATCGTGGCCACGCAAATGCTGCTTTCCATGGTGAACAGCCCCGCCCCTACCCGCGCTGAAACCACTGACGTGGCCAACGCCGTGCTGGACGGAGCCGACTGCGTGATGCTCTCGGAAGAAACCGCCATGGGGAACTTTCCTGTTGAAACAGTTCGCTACATGCGGCGCATAACCGACGAGGCCGAAAAGCTGCTTCTGATCAACCACAGACTTGAAGAGCCTGATGCCGACAAGGGAATTCCCGAGTTTCTGGCCTATTCTGCCTGCCTGCTGGCAGACAAGGCCAAGGCCAAGGCCATTGTTTCGCACAGTCTTTCCGGCAGTTCTGCCCGGCAGGTCTCTGCCAGGCGTCCTCCGCAGCAGATTTACGCCCTCACGCCCGACCCGGTGACAGTCAAGGCCCTGAACTTTGTCTGGGGCGTCAAGCCCGCCTTTGTGGCCCGGCCGCAGGATGAAGAGAGCCATCTTATCCGTGCAGAGCACTTCATCCATAACAGCGATGATTTTGAACCGGATGACTGCGTTGTCATCACCGCCGGTCAGGTCAAGGGATCCTCCTCCACCCCAAGGGGTACCAACCTCGTCAAAATCTACTGGAAGTAGACCATGGCCGAAAGCGCACGGACAGCAAAAGAGGTTCCCCAGAACATCAATGAGGAGTATTATCAGATAAGCGGCGAAATTCTTTCGAGCTTTCCCAAATACCGCCCCCCGGTGGACCTTTTCAGCTTTCGTGAAGACATCATGGTGCTGGCGCCGTATTGCAAAAAAGAAACGCGCCTGACCAACGAACAGGTTGAAGAGGTGGCCCGTCTTTGCGACAAGGGCGATCTTTTTGTGGCGCGCTCAGACCACCACATCTATTCGCGCCACATCGTCAAACAGCTCGACCTTGTTTTGCAGGACAAAAATCTCAAAGAAGCCGAAATCGCTGATATCTGCATCCGTGCACTGTTTCTTCGTTATACCGAATTCGACAGCCAGCCCATAAAGGCCCTTTTTGAGCCTCTGTACCGTGACGTCATGGTAATCACGGAATACCTGTGGACAGACAAGCACCGTATCAACACGTTCATGCGGAGGCTGTTCCACAAGCATCAGCCTGCCCGCCATGCCATAAACACCATGAGCGTCGGGCTCTGGCTGTGGATGCAGATTGGCGGAGAATACAGACGCAAAGACCTTGACCGCATGGCGCTCGCCCTTTTGCTGCATGATGTGGGTATGAGTAAGGTTCCTGCCTTTCTGATCAACAAGCCCGGGCCGCTCAAGCCCGAAGAGCGGGAAAAAATTTTACCTCACCCGCTTGTGGGCATCAAACTCATGCACAAAATGGATGTAAGTTTTGAAGAGCTGGTGCGGGCCTGCTATGAACACCATGAACGCATGGACGGCTCTGGATACCCCCAGCATCTGAAGGGGAATCAGATCAGCCGGGTGGGACGCATCACAGCCATTGCGGATTCCTTTTCAGCCATGATCAGTCACAGGCCTTACAGCGAAGCCAAAGAGCCTCTAACAGCCGCCAAAGAGCTGGCTGGCGACGCCCGGTACGACGGGGAGCTTTCAAACCTGCTCCTCTCGGGTTTTGCTTCCGGCAATATTGGCCAGATGGTGGATATGGATCAGGGCGTGGACACCCAGCTTTAGAGCATTATCTTTGAAATGCTTTGTGGGGAATAATTTGTGGGGGAGAGACCCTTTTGCAAAAGGGTCTCTCCCCCACGCCCCCACCCCCCAAAATTCTTGTTATGTCTGCGTATAGCGTTAAGGGGTTTCTGATTGGGAGCGATGTTAGAAACAGCGGCTTCCATGCGTCACCTACCGCAAAGCTTATCTGCTCCATCCCGTCACCTTGCAGGGCAGCATGACAGAAGACCGCGCTCAAGGCGCGGTCTTTCACGTTTCTGCCCAAAGCCCTGTTGTACGATCCGTGTCCTACGGGCTTCCTGTTCATAACATTAACTGATATCTGCCTGCTTGGCTTGAAGGCCATTTCCTTTTGAAACTGCTCTGACGGCTCCACGAACAAGCGTTCGCCGTGGAGGCACAGGGTCTCTGCGCTGGCAAGCGGCAACACGGGCGCTGTAACACTGGAAAACGCTCCGAAGATAATTTGTTCTGATGCAAATGAGGCAAAGATGCCTTTACCCATATGGCGATAACGACCCAACTTTTACAGGTGGAAATATGGGCTCCATTTCATTGGATGAAGCACGCGACCTGGGCCAGCGTGCCCTCATGAGGCACAAGGTCAGTCCTGAAAACGCTGCCGTGACCATTGACGCCCTGCTCCGGGCGGAGATGCAAGGGATTCCCTCGCACGGCTTTTCACGGATTCCCTATTATGCAGGCCAGGCAGTCGTAGGCAAGATAGACGGTTTTGCAAAGCCGCAGATGTCGCGTCCAAGACCGGGCGCAGTGCTTACGGATGCCCGGTGCGGCTTTGCCTTTCGGGCCATGGCTGACAGCCTGCCCCTGACGGCCCAGGCAGCCAGAGAAAACGGCGTGGCGCTGCTGGCAATAAAGAATTCACACCACGCGGGAGTGCTGGGCCTTCCTGTCGGAGATCTTGCGGAACAGGGGCTTCTGGCCATGGCGTTTGCCAACAGCCCCGCCGCTCTCGCGCCTTATGGGGGCAGCAAAGCCGTTTTTGGCACCAATCCTATGGCCATGGGATGCCCCAGGAAAAATGCGCCGCCTCTGGTTATTGACATATCCATGGGGGTCATGGCGCGCGGCAAGGTTTTGCAAGCGGCCGAGAAAGGAGAACTCCTCCCTGAAGGCGTGGCTGTAGACGCCGAGGGCAAACCCACACGCGATGCGGCCAAGGCTTTTGCTGGCTCGCTGCTGCCTTTTGGCGGCCCCAAGGGCTATGCGCTGGCGTTGATGGTGGAAATCATGGCTGCTGTTTTGCCGGGTGCAGCTTTGGCGGTCGAAGCAAGCTCGCTGTTTGCGCCCGAAGGGCCTTCCCCGCGCATCGGGCAAAGCTTTTTGGTAATGGATCCGGTGGCCACGGCGGGAGACGGCTTTACTGATCGCATTGACGCCCTGCTGCGTATTATCGCCGAACAGGATGGCGTGCGCCTGCCCGGCGACAGGAGGCTGTCGCTGGAGGCGGCCGCGCGGGCAAAAGAAATAATTGATTTGCCAGATCCGCTGCTTGAACAGCTTTATGGCCTCTGCAAAAAATAAGGCAATCGCAACGCGAAACCTTTTTGGCGACCGCAAACGCGCCGCCACACGGCGTTGGTTCTTCCGAAAGTCGTATACCCGACAGATTTATCACTGTGAAATGTGAAGCATTCCAAAGTTATTCTGATCCAGAGCATATAAACATTGCGATGCTGTGATGACGGAAAGGCTCTGTCTCTTGCCCCCTCTTCAGTTCAGAAAACTCTTTGTACCATACTAAAATACATTAAGAGTTTTAGGTGGGGGGGCGTGGGGGAGGGACCCTTTTGCAAAAGGGTCCCTCCCCCACAAAGCATTTCAACAACCTGGGCTACATCGTAAAAATTTCCGGTTCTCTCCTGTCCCTGCATTTTTCTTCCAGCATGGCGATGATCTTCAACACGGGCTCCTGGTCGAAAAATTTGGCCTGCTCCGGGCATACCTTCACGCAGGCGCAACAACGTATGCAGCCCTGAGCCACGACAGTGGCATCGTCTTCACTGATGACCTGCACAGGGCACTGGCTTGCGCAGAGCATGCATTGGGTACATGCCTCTGAAGTTTTCGGACGGATGTCCGCAGCAGGCGGCAGTTCCTTGTACGGATGTTTGCCCGGAACGGCCACCGGGCCGGCATGGCCTGAAAGTATGGCCTGGGCCGTATGACGGGCGAATTCCCCGGCGAGTTCCATATCCCGCGCGTCGGGTCTGCCCGCGCCGATGGCTGACGTCAGGCAGTGTTCCGCGATAAAGGCCGACGCTGCGACAACATCGCAGTTGTGTTTTTGCAGTGTATCTACAGCTTCCAGCAGGGCGTCGTCGTAGTGGCGGTTGCCGTATACGGCCAGAACTGCGGCCCGCGCTCTCCCGCCGTCAAGTGCAGACAAAAAGCCGTCAAGCAGCCGGGGCACACGCCCGCCATACACCGGGAAAGCCAGAAGCAGCACATCATCCGGGCCACAGCGCAATTTTTTTGCACGCCCTGGCGGGTATGTCAGGTCATGCTCGCAAAGTTCCTTGCCAAGGGCTTGCGCCAAGGGCCAAGCCACGGCCAGAGCAAGTTTTTTGCTGCTGTGCGTGGGGCTGAAAAAAACAGCGTGCAGTATACCGCTCATGTGAGCCTCTCTTGGGTTGCATGACAGCGAATATGGGGTAATTCATGTTCATATCCTGCTCTGGCGGCTGCATAAGCAAGCGCCCGCCGTGAAGACCGGCACCAGTGCCTTTGCGCATGTAAATACCCGAGCGGGCGTCTTCTGCCTTTGGAATATATATTCTCAAGGGCAAGCGGAAACATGTTCACACGGGCAGTCCGTTCTGGCCCGCCCATGGCAAAAGGGCCGGAATATACTCTCCGGCCCTTTTAAAGTGTTGCGAAAAGCTCAGGACGCTACTGTTTTACCAGCTGTTGCCCTTGCTCTGTTCATGACCCACAATACCGCCAGCCAGAGCGCCTACGCCAGCGCCGGCAAGAGCGCCCCATCCGGCCGCGCCGCCTGAAATGGCGGCAATACCTGCGCCGCCAAGAGCGCCAAGAGCCGCGCCGCTGGCAACACCCTGCTGGGTCTTGTTCATATTGGTGCAACCAACGCCACTGGCAAGCATCGCGGCCAGCAGACCTATAATTAAAACTTTTTTCATGGCAATTCTCCTGAAAAGTCCTGTCATCGCTTCAAAAGGCATTGGCCCTATTTCGCGGCAAGACGCGGGGTGATCAGTTCATACCAGATAACACCCATAACCGGGCGGTCAAGCTTGTCGGGGTTGGCAGCATACCAAGCATCCACCTGCTTGATGATTTCTGCGCGGTTGACGTTATTAAATGCCTTCATCCAACCCTTTTCAAAGGGCGACAGGGTACTCGTCGGTTTTTTGCCCGTTTTGGCAGCTTTTTCCGTTATCTTGCTGTTAACGAAGTATTCCACTGTAATGGCCGATTCCACCCCAAGCAGAAAAGCAGCCTTATCGGTTTCTGTCGTTTTTTGCCACACGACGCCTGTAAGCTGTTCAACGGGATTATTATGAGGCACAGCGCTGGCGGCTGTTTCAGCCGCACGAACGGGAGCGCAGGCCAGAACCAGAGCCAGAACCAGCCCAAGGCTCAAAACTGACTTTTTCACTCGAAGCTCCTTGCAGTTTACAGAACAGACGGTATTAGCCGCCGGAGGAACACTCATACCAATAGATCAAAAGCGCTAATCGCTATCAGTGCTTGCTCCTAGTCTAGCCACAAGAAGACTTCCATATCAAGTCTTTTCCGCCTTATCAGGCTCCGACGGATTCGCCGATGACCTGTCGGAACCGGTTAAACAGATATTCGCCGTCATGAGGTCCGGCGGCGGCTTCAGGGTGATACTGCAGGCTCATGACAGGCAGCGTCTTGTGGCGCAAGCCTTCGAGCGTGTTGTCGTTAAGGTTGATGTGGGTAGCCTCCACATCCTCCACGCCGTCAAGAACAACGTGGAACCCGTGGTTCTGCGAAGAAATTTCGATACGGCCCGTGGTCAGGTCCTTGACCGGATGGTTGCAGCCGTGATGGCCGAACTTGAGCTTGTCGGTAGTGCCGCCGAGCGCATGCCCGATAAGCTGGTGGCCAAGGCAGATGCCTGTAACCGGGAACAAACCGATAAGCTCACGTACCAGGGCTATTTCATTGGTCAACGTGGCCGGGTCGCCGGGGCCGTTGGACAAAAACGCCCCCCTCGCGCCGCTGGCCTTGGCCTGAGCTGCGCTGAAACTGGGCGGCACTGCCAGGGGCTCAAAACCCGCTTCACAGAGGCGACGCAAGATATTCCACTTGATGCCATAGTCATAAACCAGCAGGGGCAGCCCCGTTCCACGCCAGGCATAGCTGCCGTCTTCGGCCAAAGGAGCCTCCTGCACAGCGTTGTCATACCAGGCATAGGGCTTCTGGGCCGCCACAAAGGGCGCAAGGTTGCGCCCCTTCATGGGGGGCAGAGCCCTGGCGCGTTCCTGAAGCACGCGCGGGTCCATTTCCTTTGTGGAAATGATGCCGCGCATGGCCCCGTTGATGCGCAAATGCAGGGTCAGGGCACGAGTATCAAGCCCTTCCATGCCAGGCGTTTCGTAGCGCTTCAGAAAGGCAGGCAAAGACATTGTGGAGCGCCAGTTGGAGGGCTTTTTGCAGCACTCCTTGACCAGCAGGGCCGAGCAATGCACGCCTGCGGATTCCATATCTTCACGGCTGGTGCCGTAGTTGCCTATGAGGGGATAGGTCATGCAGACCATCTGCCCGTAGTAGGAGGGATCTGTAAGAACCTCCTGATATCCGGTCATGCCGGTGGTGAAGATAACCTCGCCGCCGGTTTCAAATTCGCCGGTAAAGGACTTGCCTTCCAGCGTAAATCCATCTTCCAGCACCAGTAATGCTTTCATAGCTTACCCCTGCGCGTCCCGCGCATAGTATTCCTGCAAACTTTCCACATGGATTTCGTCCCGCCGCGAGCCTATGGCTGTGGCAGTGGCGCGGGCCGCAGCAATGGTGGTGCAGTACGGCACCTTGTAGTTCAGGGCCGCATGGCGGATGGCCTTGGAGTCCTTGGCCGTATGCTTGCCCGAAGCCGTATTCACGACCAGGGCCACCTCGTGATTGATGAGCAGGTCCACAATGTTGGGACGTCCTTCATAGACCTTGCGCACTTCTTCAACCTTGAGCCCGTGGTCGCGCAGTACGGCCGCAGTGCCCTTGGTGGCCAGCAGATCAAAGCCCAAATTGGCAAACTTTTCAGCAACCTCTGGCAGGAAAGGCTTGTCGCGGTCATTGACGGAGAGGAAAAGTTTACCCCCCTGCGGCAACACCTGACCTGCACCGAGCTGACTTTTAAGGAAGGCTTCGCCAAAGTTGGAACCCATGCCCATAACTTCGCCGGTGGAGTGCATTTCAGGGCCGAGTATCACGTCCACTCCGGGGAAGCGCTGGAAGGGCATGACCGCTTCCTTCACGCAGGTAAAGCCGCCCTTGCGCATGCTCCAGGGGTCCAGTTCGTCCAGGGTCTTGCCCAACATGACCTGTGTGGCCAGATACGGCAGGGGAACCCCTGTGGCCTTGGACACGAAAGGCGCAGTACGCGAGGCGCGCGGGTTGACTTCAAGGATATAGATATCGTCGCCCTTGATGGCGAACTGGATATTCATGAGGCCCACAACCTTGAGTTCGCGGGCCAGCGCCTCGGCCTGGGAAGCGATAAGCGCCACATGGTCGTAGGACAGCGAATAGGAAGGCAGCACGCAGGCCGAATCGCCGGAGTGGATGCCAGCTTCTTCGATATGCTCCATAATGCCTGCCACATACACGTCCTTGCC
Source organism: Desulfovibrio sp. MES5 (assembly GCF_002237645.1). GTDB lineage: Bacteria > Desulfobacterota > Desulfovibrionia > Desulfovibrionales > Desulfovibrionaceae > Desulfovibrio. The sequence continues at coordinate 32,812 of NZ_MJUZ01000050.1, read as the reverse complement.
GTCGGACAGGGCGTCCACGTCCACTTCCACCGCATGTTCGAGGAATTTGTCGACAAGGATGGGATGCTCCGGCTTTTCGGGCACCTGGGCGTGAAAATACGCTGTCAGTTCCGAGGCGTCATACACCACGGCCATGGCGCGGCCGCCGAGCACGTAGCTTGGCCGCACAACCACGGGATAGGTGATGCGCTCGGCCACTTCCAGGGCGTCTTCAAGGCTCATGGCCGTGCCGTTGGGCGGTTGCAGCAGGCCCAGCTTCTGGATGAGCGCCTGGAAGCGCTCACGGTCTTCAGCACGGTCAATGGCATCGGGGCTGGTTCCGAGAATCGGCACTCCGGCGCGCATGAGCGGCACGGCCAGGTTCAGCGGAGTCTGTCCGCCGAACTGCACGATGACGCCTTCGGGCTTTTCTTTTTCCACAATGTTCATGACGTCTTCGAACGTCAGCGGTTCAAAGTAAAGACGGTCTGAAGTGTCGTAGTCCGTAGAGACAGTTTCAGGGTTGGAGTTGGCCATGATGGCCATGACTCCGGCATCGCGCAGGGCGAAGGAGGCGTGGCAGCAGCAGTAGTCAAACTCGATGCCCTGACCGATGCGGTTGGGGCCACCACCAAGGATAAGCACCTTGCGGCGGTTTTCAACCTTGAGCTCTTCGCCTTTTTCATAGGTCGAGTAAAAATAGGGAGTATAGGCTTCAAACTCGCCAGCGCAGGTGTCGACCAGATAGTATGTCGGCTGGATGTTCATTTCCTGACGCAAGCGGCGAATGTCCGCTTCGGGGCGCTTCCACATTTCGGCAAGCTGCCTGTCGGAAAAGCCGTATTCCTTGGCTTCGCGCAGAATCACCGTAAGGTCGGCGTTGCTGGCGGTCATGTCATTGGCCATGCCAAAGTTGCGGATGCGCTGCTCCATCTCCACAATGTCCTGCAACTGGCGCACAAACCAGGGATCAATGGCGGACACGGCAAAGATTTCTTCTTCCGTGATGCCTGCGAGCAAGGCCTGACGCAGCGCAAAAATGCGGCGTGAATTGGGGCGCTGCAGAGATTCGAGGATGTCTTCGCGGGCGGGCAGCTCGGCGTTGAAGTTAAAACCAAGGCCCGTAGCCCCGATTTCCATTGACCGCAAACCCTTTTGCAGGGCTTCTTTAAAGGTGCGGCCAATGCTCATGGCTTCGCCCACGCTCTTCATGGAGGTGGTCAGCTCGTCCTTGGCTCCGGGGAACTTTTCAAAGGTAAAGCGCGGAATTTTCACCACGCAATAGTCGATGGCAGGCTCAAAGCTGGCGACGGTCTCACGCGTGATATCGTTGCGCAGCTCGTCCAGCGTGTAGCCAACCGCCAGTTTGGCCGCAATCTTGGCAATGGGAAAACCCGTCGCCTTGGAGGCCAGCGCTGAAGAACGCGACACGCGCGGATTCATTTCAATAACCACAACTTCGCCATTGGCGGGATTGATGCCGAACTGCACGTTACTGCCGCCGGTTTCAACGCCGATTTCGCGCATGATGGCAATGGAGTAATCACGGATCTGCTGGTATTCGGAGTCCGTAAGCGTCTGCACCGGAGCCACGGTTATGGAGTCGCCCGTGTGCACGCCCATGGGATCAAGGTTTTCAATGGAGCAGATGATGACGCAGTTATCCTTGGTGTCGCGCATCACTTCCATTTCAATTTCTTTCCAGCCGAGCACGCTCTGCTCTATCATGACCTCGGTAGTGGGGCTCGCGGCCAGACCGTTGCTTGCCACCTCTTCAAGGTCGGCAAGATTGTAGGCCACGCCGCCGCCAGTACCGCCAAGAGTAAAGGCCGGGCGCACAATCAGCGGGAAGGGCAGCACGTTGCCAAGCTGGCGCACTTCGTCAAGGTTGCGGGCAATGCCGCTGGCGGGCATCTTGAGGCCGATGCGCTCCATGGCTTCACGGAAAAGCTCGCGGCTTTCGGCTTTCTCGATAACCTCGGCCCGTGCGCCTATGAGTTCAACGCCGTACTCCGCCAAAACGCCGCCCTTGGCAAGCCCAAGAGCGGCGTTCAATGCCGTCTGCCCGCCAAGGGTCGGCAACAGCGCATCCGGGCGTTCCTTGCGGATAATGGCAGTCAGGGTGTCGAGTTCGATGGGTTCCACATACGTGGCGTCCGCCAGTTGTGGGTCGGTCATGATGGTGGCGGGATTGGAGTTGACCAGCACCACTTCGTAGCCTTCTTCTTTGAGGGCTTTGACGGCCTGTGAGCCGGAGTAGTCAAACTCGCAGCCCTGGCCTATGATGATGGGTCCCGCGCCAATGACAAGAATCTTGTGTAAATCCGTACGCTTAGGCATTGGACATTCCTGCGGCTTTGGAGATCGGTACGAAAGGGGCGGCTCTGAGGGCCACCGTTTGCTCAAACTAAAGAATAATACATGCACTTCTGGATAAGGTCAACATTTTCTCTGACCAGGCAAACTGGGTTCTCGCCATTAAGCCCTTGCGCACCATCCAGATTTACGCAATACTTCTGGTCCTGAATACACAAGGGGGCATTGATAATGCAAGACATCAAAAAAGTTGTTCTCGCCTACTCCGGCGGGCTTGATACATCCGTCATCCTGAAATGGCTTATCGAGACGTACAAGTGTGAGGTCATAGCCGTCACCGCCAACCTCGGCCAGCCTGAAGACCTTTCGGGTGTGGAAGAAAAAGCGCTCAAAACCGGTGCCTCCAAGGCATATGTGCTTGACCTGCGCGAAGAGATGGCCAAAGACTTCGTATTTCCCATGATGCGTGGCGCGGCCATCTACGAAGGCCGCTACCTGCTCGGCACTTCCATTGCCCGGCCCCTCATTGCCAAGGCCCTGGTGGATATAGCCCGCAAGGAAGGCGCTGACGCCATTTCGCACGGCGCCACCGGCAAGGGCAACGATCAGGTGCGCTTTGAACTCGCCGCCGCCGCTCTGGCCCCCGAGATCAAGGTTATCGCGCCCTGGCGCGAATGGGAACTCATGTCCCGCACAGCGCTCACCGCTTTTGCCGAAAAGCACGGCATCCCCATTTCCAGCGCCGCGAAGCGCTACAGCATGGACGCCAACATGCTGCACACAAGCTTTGAAGGCAGCGAGCTTGAAGACCCCGGCAGCGAGCCGCACGAATCCTGCCACGAGCGTTGCGTGCCCGTGGAACTTGCCCCGGACACGCCGGAAATCGTCAGCGTGGACTTTGAGCGCGGCAACCCCGTTGCCGTCAACGGCAAGGCCCTTTCGCCCGCCGCCATCATCAGCACCCTGGCCGAAATCGCCGGGCGCAACGGCATTGGCCGCGATGACATGGTGGAAAACCGTTTTGTCGGCATGAAGTGCCGCGGCGTGTATGAAAATCCCGCTGGCACCCTGCTCTTCAAGCTGCACCGCGACCTTGAGGGCATCTGCCTTGACCGCGAGCTGCTCGGCATTCGCGACATGCTGGCCGTGCGCTATTCCCAGTGCGTGTACAACGGCTTCTGGTACTCGCCCGAACGCGAAGCCATGCAGGCATTTATGGACAAGTCGCAGGAAACCGTCACCGGCACTGTGCGCGCCAAGCTGTATAAAGGCGGCGTCTGGCCCTTGGCCCGCACTTCTCCCAACTCGCTTTTTTCCGAAGACCTGGCCACCTTTGAGGGCGGCGACTATGACCACAAGGATGCTGCGGGCTTCATCCGCCTCAACAGCCTGCGCCTGCGCCTGCACTCGGCTGTTAAAAGCAAGCTGAAGGACTAGACCAGATTATCGCCGAAAGGCTTTGCATTTCAATTTGTCATTCTGCCGGAAAATGTTATTTTTCGGCAGAATTCACGCCAGGTTACGGCGCGCTGCGCGCTCGTGCAGCACCAGAGCATGCAATTTTTTCAAAGGTACAATGCTCTAGCCCCGGCTGGCCTGCAAAAGCCTCCGCCGGGCAGGCGGCGGTCCCCCGGACCAGCCTGTTCGGCAAAGCCTCCCGCAGTGGAGCACGGCTCCACTCTGTACCGCTCAAGCGTACTGGAACTTCGGGGGCAGAGGCGTTTTTTATGAAGCGCCCCTGCCCCCGAATCATTACTTTAAAAAGCAATGGACACTGCCATGAAAACCAACCAGAGCTGGGGCGGGCGTTTTGCCGAAGGCCCCAAAGAAGCCGTGGCCCAGTATACGGACTCCCAATCTTACGACAGGGCGCTGTATGCTCAGGATATCCGCGCCTCGCAAGCCCATGCGCGCATGCTGGGTCGTCAGGGCATTATCCCGCCCGGTGAAGCCCAGTTACTGGTTGAAGGGCTTGACCGCGTGCGCGAAGAAATCCACTCCGGCAACTTTATCTGGAAACCGGAACTGGAAGACGTGCACATGAACATTGAGGCGCGCCTTACAGAAATTATGGGCAACGTGGGCAAAAAACTGCACACTGGCCGCAGCCGCAATGATCAGGTAGGATTAAGCTTTCGCCTCTTTGTGGCGGACAGGCTTGAAATATGGCGACAGCGCGCCGCAGGCCTGTGCTCCGTGCTGGTGCAGCGCGCCACGGAGCACACTTCCGACATCCTGCCCGGCTGTACCCACCTGCAGCCCGCACAGCCCGTAAGTCTTGCGCACTACCTGCTGGCCTATGCGTGGATGTTCAGGCGTGATGTCATGCGCCTGAACAACTGCCTTGACCGGGTTCGCATATCCCCTCTGGGCGCGGCTGCCCTGGCGGGCACGACCTATCCTCTTGATCCGCTGAGTGTGGCGGAAGACGTAGGATTTTCCGGAATTTACAACAACTCTATGGACGCGGTTTCCGACAGGGACTTTGTGCTTGAAGCGCTTTTCTGCGGGTCCGCCATCATGATGCACCTTTCACGCCTGTGTGAAGAAATTATCCTGTGGGCCAACCCGGCCTTTGGCTTTGTACGCCTGCCAGACAGCTACGCCACCGGCTCCTCTATCATGCCGCAAAAAAAGAACCCCGACGTGGCCGAACTTATGCGCGGCAAGACAGGGCGCGTCTACGGTTCGCTCATGGGCCTGCTCACCATCATGAAAGGCCTGCCTCTGGCCTACAACCGCGATATGCAGGAAGACAAGGAAGGCTTTCTTGACGCCGACAACACGGTGGAAGCCTCACTGCGCCTCATGGCGGGCATGATGGAAGAACTGAGATTTCGCACTGACCGCATGCGCGAAGCCTGCAAGGCCGGTTTTCTTAACGCCACGGAATTGGCCGACTATCTGGTTGGCAAGGGCCTGCCCTTCCGCGAGGCCCATCACGTCACCGGGCAGTGCGTGGCAGCGGCCGAAAGCCAGGGCAAGGGGCTTGAAGACCTCACCCTGGCTGAAATGCAGGCGCTTGAGCCACGTATAGAGGAAGACGTGTACGCCATACTGGACTATGCGGCCGCCGTTCGTCGGCGCGAAACCCCCGGCGGCACGGGCCCGCAGTCCGTTGCCGCGCAGGTGGCCCAACTCAGGACTTGGCTTGCCGGCATGGACGGCAACATATAAACCGGGACAGACCGCCATGCCTTTTTTCACGGACCAGAATCCTGAAGTCGCACAAGGCGCTTCCTGGCCCCAGTGGGTTGAAGAAGCGCGCCTCAATGACAGCCTTGCGGCCCAGGCCTATGAGGGCACCCCACCGCAATGGCGGGCGGCCATCAAGACAGGGCTTGCCCTGGCCCATATGCACTTTGGCTCTGATCCCGGCCAATTGCGGGACATGCGCAGTGACGGGCATCTGGGTTTCTGGCGGCGTAGCGAAAGCCATGCCGCCCCGTGGGCCATAATTGCCTTTACCCCTGCCTACGCGGCGGCCGCCAGGCTGGCGGCCGCCTGCATTCCGGCCATTTTGGCCGGGGTTCCACTGATAGGGGCCGTCTGTGTGGGCGGCCAGCCCCACCGCGCAGCCATGGTCAGTCTGGAACTCAGCGGTATTGAAGACGTCTTTGTGCTGAATGCCCCCGGGCTTCACAAACTGCTTGAAGAAAGCCGCCCGGGACCAGGGCGGCTGGTGCTGCTGCACGCGGGCGAACTGGCCCCCACCGTGGAACTGGCCCAGAGCATGGGCCTGCCCTGCTGGCAGGAATATCGTCCACCAAAACTTGGCCTGGTGGAAGCCGATAATTCCGACGACGGTAAGAGCCTTGCGGACGATGGCAGCCGCATTGATCTTGAGGCATTGTATTTTGCCCAGGCAGAAGCCCTGGGCATGGCCACAAGCATCACGGCCCAGATGCCCAGTGGCGGCCCGCGCGGCACGGACATGCCGTTTGCGCGGGATGCGCAACTGCCGGACGCCCTTTATCTGGCTTCCGGCGACCAGGAGCAGGCAGATTTGCTACATGGCAAAGCCTTTTCCGCCAGTGCCCCAGGCCTGACCCTGACGCCGGGCTGCGAGGGCTTTTGGCTGCACCCCGGCCTGACGCCGGATTTTTTCCGCGTGCGTTGCCTGACCTTTGGCATGCTGCCATAAACCCTGTGCTCTGGAGCCGTCATGCCCCACATCAACCGCATCCGCAACATCGGCATCATTGCCCATATTGACGCTGGCAAGACCACACTGTCCGAGCGCATGCTTTTCTACAGCCGCAAGATTCACCGGATGGGCGAAGTACACGACGGCGCCGCCACTATGGATTACATGCCCGAAGAACAGGAGCGCGGCATTACCATCATGTCGGCCTGCACCACCTGCCAGTGGAACGACCACACCATCAATCTTATAGATACTCCCGGCCACGTGGACTTCACCATTGAAGTCGAGCGCTCCCTGCGCGTGCTGGACGGAGCCGTGGGCGTTTTTTGCGCCGTGGGCGGCGTGGAGCCGCAGTCTGAAACCGTGTGGCGGCAATCGGAAGACTTCGGCGTGCCCAAGATAGCCTTCATCAACAAGATGGACAGGCTTGGGGCGAACTTTGAATCAGTTCTTGAAGCCATGCGCCAGCGGCTTCAGGCCAACGCCGTGGCCGTTACTGCCCCCCTTGGACAGGGCGAGGATTTCAGCGCTGTTCTTGACCTTATTCATGAAGAATGCCTGACGTTTGATGAAAACGATCAGGGCCAGACCATAGGCCGCGCGCCCTTCACGGCGGAACAGGCCGCTCTGGCAGACCCCTGGCGTGAACTGCTGCTGGAAAAACTGGCCGAAGCTGATGAAGACTTTCTTGAGCCCTACCTTGAAGGCGCATTCAGCATCAATGACATCCATGCGGCTCTTCGGCGGGCCACCCTGGCGCGTCGCATCACTCCTGTTCTCTGCGGCTCAGCCCTGCGCAACGCGGGCGTGCAGCCCGTGCTGGACGCCGTTTGCCGATGGCTGCCCTCGCCTCTGGACGTGCCCGCGCCTGTGGGTGTGGATCCTCAGGGAGAAGAGATTATCGTCACCCCTGATCCCGACGCCCCGGCCGTTGCCCTGGTTTTCAAAGTCCTGCTTGAAGAAAACCGCAAGCACTCCTTTATACGCATGTATGCTGGGCGTGTTCATGAAGGGGACAATTTACGCAATGCCACGCTGAACAAGGACGACCGCCTGGGCCGCCTTTATCGGCCCCACGCAGACAGGCGCGAGCAGCTTGAAGAAGCTGGAGCGGGTGAAATCGTGGTCGCCGTTGGGTTACGGTCTGCCCATACGGGAGAAACCTATACCGCGCGCGAGCGGCCTTTAACGCTCGAAAGCATTGAGGCCAACGCGCCGGTCATCACGCTTGCCCTTGAGCCGCGCAATGCCGATGAGGGCAAGATTCTTGACGAAGCGCTCGCCCGCTATGTTGAGGAAGACCCGACGCTCAGGGCGCAATTGGATGACGATACGGGCGCGCGCATGGTTTCCGGCATGGGCGAACTGCACCTGGATGTGCTGCTGGAGCGCATGCGGCGTGAATACGGCATCAGCCCCCGTGCTGGAAACCCCCAGGTGGTTTTGCGCGAAACCATACGCAAGTCCGCCGACGCCAGTGTGGTTTTTGACCGCGAATTGGGCAAAGAGCATCACCAGGGAGCGGTTGCGCTTCGTGTGTCGCCCCGCCCGCGCGGCAGCGGCAACCTCGTGACTGTGGGCGATTTTCTGCCTGCCGACCCTGCCGAGGCCCGCAAACTGCTGCCCCAGATATATCTTGACGCGGCGCTTGAAGGCGTGCGCGACGCCATGCAGAGCGGCGAACTCACAGGCTACCCCGTAGAAGATGTGGAAGTTGTCCTCACCAGCGTAGAACGGCGCGAAGGCCTGACCACCCTGCCCGGCTGTCGCATGGCGGCAGGCCAGGCCCTGCGCGAGGCTTTGGCCGCAGCTTCACCTGTTGTGATGGAGCCTGTCATGCGCGTGGAGATAGTTGTTCCTGAAGATTTTCTGGGCTCGTCAATCAGCATGTTCAACACCTGCGGCGGCAAGGTTGAAAATCTTGAAGATAACGGAACACGCAAAATTCTGAGCGGCACCGCCCCGCTGCGTCGCCTGTTCGGCTTTTCCACCTCCCTTCGCTCAGCCACACAGGGCCGGGCCGGGCTGGTATTGACCTTTGACCGCTTTGATCTGCCCTGAGGCCGTATGCCCGTGACCCACCACACTACAGAAACCGGCGGCAAGGGGCATGCCCCCCGCGCCAAGAAAAGCCTTGGCCAGCATTTTCTGCGCCGTGAAGATATCTGCCACCGCATTGCGGCCCTTATCGCCCCGTGCGCCCAGGACCGCATCGTTGAAATCGGCCCTGGCCCCGGTGCGCTGACCCGCGCCATTGAGGCTGCCCCGCATGCCCGGCTGCTACTGATCGAAAAAGACCGCCACTGGGCCGCCGAGCGCCAGCGCCTTGGCGGCGCGAACACGCAGGCGGTGCTTGCCGATGCCCTGCGGTTTGACTGGCGGCGCATCAGCGTGCAGGAGCCGTGGAAGGTCATAGGCAACCTGCCCTACAATGTGGCCTCCCCGCTTATATGGGACATCGTATCCCTGTCTGAAGGCTGGCAGATGGCGGCGTTTATGGTGCAGAAAGAAGTGGGCCAGCGTCTTGCGGCGCAGCCGGACACCGGTCATTACGGGGCGCTTTCTGTCTGGGTGCAGAGCTATTCGCGCCCGCGTATGGAATTTGTGGTGGGCCCGGGGGCCTTCAGTCCTCCACCAAAGGTGGACTCGGCGGTCTTGAGCTTCACCCCCCTGCCCCTCTGCGAGCGCCCTGCGCATCCCGCGCTCTTGTCCCGACTGTTGCGCATCTGTTTTCAGCAAAGACGCAAGCAACTCGGCGGCATATTTCGCCGAGCGGCTCAACATGGTCTTGAAAAAGCATTCGAAAGTACCCAAATTGCGCCAAATTTACGTCCAGAAGTGCTTTCTCATCACGATTTTCAGCGTATTTCCGCTTTTTGGGCGTCACAGCTTGACAACATGGCATAAAAAGTTTTCAGTCTATCCATAATCTTGCTGCGTTGTGCGACATTAGCGTATTTCAGGCAAGTGGCCCTGCAAAAGGCCGCTTGAAAACAATGCCGGGGAACTTTTCAGGAGGACATGCTGATGACTAAGGCTGATCTGGTTGAAAAAATCGCTGCCAAGGCCAATCTGACCAAGGCCGCTGCTGAGCGGGCCCTCAATGCTTTTCTCGCTTCCGTTGAAGACGCTCTTGTCAAGGAATCCAAACTCACTCTTACTGGCTTTGGCACCTTTGCGGTAGAACATCGCAAAGCCCGGCAGGGCCGCAACCCCCGTACCGGTGATACGCTTACCATTCCAGCGTGCAAAATTCTCAAATTTCGCCCCGGCAAGATGCTCAAAGACTCTTTGAACTGATCTTCCTGCCGCTATGCCTCAGGGCATAGCGGCCAAAACCGCACAGGCCCGCCACGGCTTTTGCCGATGCCGGGCAAAACCGAAAAAACTCAGATAACATGTATGCCGGAGGCGACTGGGAGCCGAAGACATGCATGTTGTCTTGGGTTTTTAGCTCCTCGCCGCTGCGCTGCATTGGCGCAGCCCGCCTTCTGCCCATCCTGTTTCAGTGAAAAAAGGCTTGCCCTTTTATAGTATGCGAGCTATATAACCCACTCATTTGGCGACTCTGTCGCTGTCCGTGTACGGGTAAGACCGTTGACGGTTATTTTTGGGGCTGCCAAGAGCCAGCCCTGCCGCCGAAGGGGGTGATTTTCTTGCCCGGAGTTTTTCTTAACGAAGACGATTATAACTTTGACATCGCGCTGCGTCGCTTTAAGAAGCAGGTAGAAAAGGCCGGTGTTCTTTCAGAAATGAAAAAACGCCAGCACTACGAAAAGCCCAGCGTTATGCGCAAAAAGAAAAAGGCCGCCGCCCGGAAGCGGCTGATGAAAAAAATCAGGAAGATGAACATGGCTTAACCGGCTGCGCATATGCGCCCGGGGCCTTCATCCGGCCAGTCATGCGGGAAGCCCCTTGGGGTTTCCCGCATTTTCTGCATTACTCCACACTCCACCCCCACTACTGTTATGACCGTCACCACCACGCTTTTTGAGCAGATCGAAAAAGACTACATTCAGGCCTACAAAGCTAAAGACAGCGTGCGGCTCACTGTGCTGCGCCTGCTGAAGACGGCGGTCAAAAACCGCCTGGTGGACATGCGGCGGCCCGGCGGCAGCCTTTCCGATGAAGAAATGCTTGACGTCATCGTCAAGGAAGGCAAGCAGCGCCAGGACTCCATTGAACAGTACACTGCGGCGCAGCGCCCCGACCTGGCGGACAAAGAGGCGGCTGAGCTGGTCATTCTCAAAGAATACCTGCCCAAGGCCCTCAGCCAGGAAGAACTGCAGGCTCTCATCGAGTCCACGGTGGCCGAACTTGGCGCAACGTCCCCCAAGGATATGGGCCGGGTTATTTCCGCCATCATGGCCGGGCACAAAGGCCAGGTGGACGGCAAGGTTCTGTCCGAGACCGTCAAAAAACGCCTGCAGTCCTGACCAGTCCGCGCTGCCGAAGGATATTTTTGCGACATCCTTCGGCGTACGCGGTCGCGCTCCATTTTCAAGCCGCATTCCCGCAGGTGGGCATGCCGCAGCATTCCAGCGTCAATCGCCATGGCCAGATATACCGTCCAGCCGGGAGTTGCCTCGCAAATGGAAAGACTGTGTGCCTGGCGAAGAAGCGCCCTCCAGACTATCCGGGCTGCAATGCCTGACATTTCGTGCGCCCTTTTTTCTGCGGTTCGCCGCACCATCGCTTTTGAGGCATCAGCATGATCCACACCCGCACGCTTCTGGCCCTTGAATTCAATCATATTACCAGCCATCTCTCTTCGCTGTGCATTTCAGGCGTCGGACGTGAACGTGCCCTGAACCTGACCCCGCTGGACACGGCAGAGGATGTGAACCTTGCCGCACGCGTTTATGAGGAAGCCGCGGACTGGTCCTCGCGTCCTGCCTCTGGCGGCGCGGTCTTTACGCTTAACGCCTTTCCCGACGTATCGGGCTTTCTGCATGCGGCGCAAACTTCGCGTGCCCACGCATTTCAGCCCGACGTGGACGCCTTCTGGGCGCTGCGGGAAGTGCTGCGCCTGGCGCGCGACGCCCACGCCTCCATTGCCGTGCCCGATGCGCCGCGACAGTGGCCGCACCTCCTTGCCATGGCCGACGGCGCTCCCTTGCCGGTGCAGCTTACAGCCGCCCTTTTGCGCTGCATTTCTGACGATGGCCTTCTGAAGGACGAAAGCTCGCCCGAACTCTATCGTTTGCGCGGCGAACTGCGTCGCCTGCACCAGAACTGCATGCGCAAGGTCAAGGATTTTGCCCTGCAGTACAACATGCTGGCCTACCTGCAGGACGAGTTCATGACCCTTTCGTCAGACCGCTACGTGCTGCCCCTCAAGGCCAACTTCAAGGGCCGCATGCAGGGCATCATCCACGACTGGTCGCAGACCGGCGAAACCTGCTATTTCGAGCCGATGTTCCTGGTGGAGATCAATAACCGCCTTCAGGAACTCAAGCGCGAGGAGCGCGAAGAAGAGCGCAAGGTGCTGCTCTACCTGCGCAGCCTGCTGGAAGCCGAACTGCCGGGAGCTCAGGCGGCGCTGGAACTTCTTGCCCATCTTGACCTGTTGCAGGCCAAACGCCGTCTGGCCGCATTGCTGGACGGGCGCTGCCTGCCTCTTACCCCCGTGGCCGAGGGCATACAGCTGCTTGAGGCCCGGCATCCCCTGCTTATGCTCAACAGGGCAAAAGCGGCCAACAACAGCGCCGCTGGACAGGGTTCAAAAGGCGCAGCCTCGGCTGCGGCTTCCGTGCGTCCGCTGGACATCATTCTGCGCCCCGGCGAGCGCGCCCTGGTCATTACCGGCGGCAACGCGGGCGGCAAGACCGTCTGCCTGAAAACCCTCGGCCTTATTGCTGCCATGACGCTGAGCGGACTGCCCGTGCCTGTGGGGGCTGGTTCACATTTGCCGTGGTTCAGCCGCATGGACGCCTTCATCGGCGACGAACAGAGTCTTGCAGACAATGTGTCCACCTTTACGGCCCAGATAGAACACCTGGCCAAAGCCTGGAAGCATCTTGACGACAGCGGCATTGTGCTGCTGGACGAGTTTGGCGCAGGAACGGATCCGGCCCAGGGCGCAGCTTTGGCCCAGGCGGTACTTGACGAATTGCTGGACAAACATACCTTTGTTCTGGCGGCCACACATTTTCCCGCGCTCAAGAGCTACGCCCTCACCAGAGAAGGAGCCAGGGCGGCTTCAATGCTCTTTGATCCTCAGAGTAAAAAGCCTTTGTTCAAACTGGCTTATGACCAGGTTGGAGCCAGCCAGGCTCTGGATGTGGCGCGCGAACACGGCCTGCCGGAGAGTATCGTGCGCAGGGCTGAGCACTATTTGCTGCAAGACGGCCAGGACGCCACAACCTTGCTTGGCCGCCTGAATGATCTTGCCGCCCAGCGTGAAGAAGAGCTTGTTCTCCTCCGTCAGGAGCAGGACAAGGCGCGCACGGCCACAAAGCTTGAGCGCGAAAAGATGGAAAAAGAGCGCCTGCGCCTGCATGACGAGGTGCGCGCCAAGGCCACCGAGCTTATGCGCGCCTGGAAAGAAGGCCGCGCGACGCACAAGCAGGCCCTGAAAGAGATGTCCCGGTTGCGGGCGTCGCTGGCAACGGAAAGCGAAGTCACGCAAAGCCAGTCTGTATTGCCCAGCCCGGAGCATTTTGTTGTGGGCCAGCAAGTGTTGCACACCATTTTCAACAAGCGCGGCGTAGTCACCGATGTGGACGAACGCCGCAACCGCGTGCGTCTGGACATGAACGGCGTGAACCTATGGGCCGACATGAAAGCCCTGCGCATACCGGGGCGTCAGGCTGTTCAAAGTCCTTCCGGCAAGCCCTCTTCCATTCTGGACAGCGCGCCGCGCCAGCCCGTTGCTTCTGAAAGCGGCGGATCAGCCCGACCTGCCGGAGCGGCTGATGGAGCGTCTCTACGTCTTGACATGCGGGGCCTTCGTGCCGATGTAGCGCTTGCGGAACTGGAGCGCTTCATGGATAAGGCGCTGCTGGCGGGCTTCAGGGAAGTGGAAGTTGTGCACGGGCGCGGCACGGGAGCCTTGCGCCGACAGGTTCACGAGTTTTTGCGGGCCTTTCCGGCAGTGGAGAATTTCAATCTCGCCCCCGAAGATCAGGGGGGCGACGGCATGACCATTGTAACCCTGCGCTAGTGCGGAATACCGTTAGAAGTGGCATTTGCGACGTTTATGACGCGCCCGTTATGGCGCTTGGCCACATAAACATGGGGCGTTTACGCTTTCAGGGCGGGGCGTCGGCTCACGCAGCCGCCCGTGCATTTCAAGGCAAAAACGCTCGGATAATGGCGCGCTGAACAGAGTATGGGTGCAAAAGCTTGCGTTGGAAGCAGCCGGGCAGCATTCTGACGAAACACGTTTTGTTACTGCCAGAGAACAGGATTTTTGCGTAACAGGCTGTCGCCGCTGACGACAACAGTGCCGAAACACGCGCACACTGCTCTCTCGCCAAGGAAAAGAATCTGCAATGCAGTCCAAGGACGCCATACGCGCCATCAAGGAGCGCATGAATATTGTGGACATTGTGCGCCGCTATGTGGAGCTCAGGCGCAACGGCCCACGTTGGGTAGCGCCCTGCCCCTTTCACCAGGAAACCAAGCCTTCCTTTTCCGTCAACGAAGACCAGGGATTGTTTTACTGTTTCGGGTGCCACGCCTCGGGCGACATCTTTGATTTTTACAGCCGCATTAATGGCCTTGATTTTAAGGAAACACTTGAACAGCTGGCCGCTGAGGCCGGCATAACCATTGAACGCGGCCCCAATAGCGCCCGCCAGCAGGGCGAAGAACGCGAACGCCGCTCCTCGCGGCAGCAAATGCTGCGCATGTATGAGCTGGCTGCCGGGCACTTTGCCGCCACCCTCAACGGCCCTGACGGCGAAGAATGCCGGGCCTACATAGACAAGCGCGGCCTGAGCCAGGAAATAGTGCAGCGCTTTGGCCTTGGCTGGGCCAAGAGAGAATGGCAGTCCCTGGCGGATGCCCTGCGGCGCGCGGGTTTTGACGGGCGTATGGCGATTGAATCCGGGCTGCTGGGGCAGTCCGGCAACGGGCGGGCCTATGACCGCTTCAGGGGACGGCTCATTTTTCCCATCAAGAGCCTGTCCAACCAGATTATAGCCTTCGGCGGCCGCATCATCGGCGACGAGGATGAAGCAAAGTACATAAACAGCGCCGACACGCCCATTTATAAAAAAGGCGAGCATCTTTACGGTTTGGCGCAGGCCCGCAAGGGCCTGGTCACCAAGGGGCGGGTGCTGCTGACCGAAGGGTATATGGACGTGCTGACCCTGCACCAGTTCGGCTACGACAATGCCGTGGGCGTACTTGGCACGGCACTGACGCCGGAGCAGATCAAACGGCTTTCTGGCTTTGTTTCGCAGATGACCCTGCTTTTTGACGGCGACCGCGCCGGGCGCAAGGCGGCCTTGCGTTCGTGTGAAATGCTGCTTACGCGCGGCCTGTCCTGCTCGGTTGTATTGATGCCTGATGGAGAAGACATCGACAGCCTGCTGCGCGGCGCAGGCCCGGAAGCGTTTGAGGAACTGCAGGCCCAGGCCCCGGACGGCCTCAGGTTTTGCGTCGATGTGCTCAAGGCGCTTGCCCCGCGCGAAACCGTGGAATGGGCGCGAAATTTTCTGCGTCAGGTGGAGATTCCCGAACTGGTCAGCCCCTACGTTTCACGGCTGGCCAATCATCTTCAACTTTCAGAGACCGACCTGCGCGAGGGGCTTGTCCAGTCGCGCGGTTCACGGGCCGACAAAACGCGCGCCGAAACTGGCGGGACTTCAGCCGGGCGCGCGCGACAGAACATACGCGATCGTGAAGTCATGATGTACGCCGTGCGCTACCCGCATCGGCTGACGGACATGCAGGAAATGGGGGCTGACCTCGTTCTGCAATCCCCCGTGGCCCGCCAGCTGTGGGACAAGATCGAAACGCACGGCTCGGAAGCGGTTTTTCATCAACTGGACCAGAGAGAAAAAAATTTCTGGTGCAAATGTTGCGGCCCGGAGGCCGCCCCGCGTGACAACGGCGACAGGGAACTGGAATCACTGCGGCATTATCTGAACAATTACTACGCCTCAGCGCAAAAATCATCTCTATCCGCGGCCTTGAGAGCCAATACCGGCACAGGTGACTTTGAGGCTGATTTGGACTATCTTCGCGCACTTAAGGAAACCTTGGAGAAAGGGCATGAGCAATCTTAAAGATATCCAGCAAATTCAATCGCTTATTGCGAAAGGCAAGGGCGCGGGCTTTTTGACTTTTGAAGAGGTCAACAAGGCTCTGCCCGTTGAAATGAGCACGCCCGAGCAATTTGAAGAAATTATCGGCATCTTTGAACAGCTGGAAATCGTTATTGTGGATTCGGAAAAGGACGGCAAAAAGATTTCTGCTGCCGCCACCGAATCGGATGAAGAAATTACCGACAGTTCGCTGGATCTGTCCGAAGACGAAGAGTCCGCCGACTATTCGTCGCGCAGCACCGACCCCGTGCGCATGTACTTGCGCGAAATGGGCGCCGTTCCCCTGCTGGACCGTGACGGCGAAGTGGTTATCGCCAAAAAAATCGAAATGGGCGAGCAGGACGTGCTCTATGCCCTGGTTGAAGTTCCAGTGGCGGTTGAAGAACTCATCAATGTTGGCGAAGACCTGCGCCAAAACCGCATCAAACTTAAAGATGTGGTCAAAACCATTGAGGAGGACGACCCCAGCGAAGACGAAATGAACCAGCGCTCGCGCGTTATTCTGCTGCTTGACGAAATCAAGCAGACCTTCAAGAAAAAACGCAAAATTTACAAAAAGCTGGATACATGCGCCTGCATGGACCGCCGCGTCACTGCCGTGCAGAAAGAAATCATCTGCTTCAAGGAAGAAATCGTCACGCGCCTGCGCGACATCAAGCTGGAAAAAACCCTCATCGACCGCATCATTGAAACGGTTGAAGACTACGTGCGCCAGATGCACAACTGCCAGCGCGACCTTTCGGCCTACATTCTTTCCACAGGCCGCACCCAGGCAGAAATCCAGGCCATGTTTGACGGCCTTGAAAAGCGCGAGGTGAACCCCGTTGACGCTGCGCGCGACCTCAAGCTCAGCGTGGACGAGCTTTTTTCCTTCAAGGAAATGATCATCGGCAAGATCGAAATTCTCAGCCGCCTTCAGGAAAAATGCTGCCACAACGTGACGGATCTTGAAGAAGTGCTGTGGCGCATCAAACGCGGCAACACCGCCGCCATGCGCGCCAAGCAGGAGCTTATCCGCTCCAACCTGCGCCTCGTGGTGTCCATTGCCAAAAAGTACACCAACCGTGGGCTTCAGTTCCTTGACCTCATCCAGGAAGGCAACATCGGCCTCATGAAGGCTGTGGACAAGTTTGAATACCAGCGCGGCTACAAGTTCTCCACCTACGCCACGTGGTGGATACGTCAGGCCATCACCCGCGCCATCGCCGACCAGGCCCGCACCATACGCATACCCGTGCACATGATTGAGACCATCAACAAGCTCATTCGCACGTCGCGCTACCTTGTGCAGGAACTGGGCCGCGACCCCACCCCGGAAGAAATTGCCGAGCGTATGGAATATCCGGTGGAAAAGGTCAAAAAGGTGCTCAAGATCGCCAAGGAACCCATATCGCTCGAAACGCCCATTGGCGATGAAGAAGATTCGAGCCTCGGCGACTTCATTGAGGACAAAAAGGCTGTGGCCCCGGCTGAAGAAGTCATCAACACCAAGCTGTCCGAGCAGCTGGCCGCTGTACTGGCCGACCTCACCCCGCGTGAGGAACAGGTGCTGCGTAAACGCTTCGGCATTGCTGAAAAGAGCGACCATACCCTTGAAGAAGTGGGCAAGCTCTTTAACGTTACCCGTGAACGCATCCGGCAGATCGAAGCCAAGGCTCTGCGCAAATTGCGTCACCCGGTTCGCAGCCAGCCCCTGCGCTCGTACTACGAAAACTGATTCATGCGGGGCGGCCTGGCATATACTGCCAGACCGCCCCGGCTTTATGGCCGCCCAGAGCTGAAACCGGTTTTACGGGACTCAAAATTTTGAAAGGGCGGCATGGCTCCGCTACTTTTTCACATATGCAGCAGGATACCATAGTGATTGTGTCAGCTTTGCGCAGGTTCGGGCGGCTGTACAGTGCGCCCAGGTTTTTTGGCCTTGTTTGTCTGCTGGCTCTCCTGCCCCTGTTGAGCCTTTCACCTGCTGTCTGTTCCTGGGCCCAGACGCAACAGCAGACCGCCGCCCCCACACCCGCAGCCGCAAATCCGGACAACGCGGACGCTGCTGCCAGCGCAATCCCGAGCAAGGCTGACAGCCCCCGTGACGCCACAGCAATACTCACGGACACCGCTGAAGCTGAAGTTTCCCCCGCTGAACCGGCTGCCGCTGCTGTGCCGGACAGCACCGTCCCCGCCGCCAGCGAAGCGGCCCCTACTCCTCAGGCGGCCCCAAGCCCGGCCTCCACGCCTCAGGCATCCCCCACGACTCAAGCAGCTCCTGCGCCTCAGGTAGCCCCCAACACGGCCCCGGAGGCCCCTCCTCTGCCCCAGCCTCTTGGCTTTGTGGCGACCTGTTTTGACGGCGACACCCTCAAGCTCACGGACAGGCGCGTCGTGCGTCTGGCGGGCATTGACGCGCCAGAACTGGCCCGGGGCGACCGCAGGGGTCAGCTTTTTGCGCGCGAAGCCAGGGTCCAGCTTGCAGCGCTGGCCCAGGGCCAGCAGGTGAAGCTCCTTCAGGCGGGCGTCAAGCACCGCGACCTGTATGGCCGCATCCTGGCCGAAGTTATGCTGCCTGACGGCAGATCCCTCAATGAAATCATGGTGCGCAACGGCGCGGCCTATTTTTATCCGCACCGCGACCTGAGCCCGCAATTGCAGGAACGCCTGCGCACCCTGCAGCATGAGGCCATTGCCGAACGGCGCGGCATGTGGGGCTTTTTGCTTTCGCAGCCTGTGGCCAAAAACACCTATCTTGGCAACAAGGAGTCCCTGCGCTTCTTCCCCTCAGACTGTGCCGAAGCCCAGAGCATCCGTCCAAGAAACCGTGTCTATTTCGGCAACCTGATGGACGCCTTCATGGCTGGTTACGCCCCTGCGCGGGTTTGCCCCTTCTGGCCGGTGACGCCATGAGTGGATGGCTTGAGCAGAATGACGCCGCCCACGGGCCGCTGGCGGATCAGACGGCTCTGGTCATCTTTTCCGGCGGCCAGGATTCCGCCACCTGTCTGGCCTGGGCTTTGGAGCGTTTCGGCAAGGTCCGCACCCTTGGCTTTGATTACGGGCAGCGCCATTCCGTGGAATTGGCCTGCCGCCAGAACCTGCGACAGGGGATGGCCGCGCTGAAACCTCAATGGGAGCAGCGCCTAGGCCCCGATTGCCTGCTGGATATTGACCTTTTTCGCCAGCTGGCCAATACGGCTCTCACGTCATCAGCGCCCATTGAAGAGCAAGGCCCTGACGGCCTGCCCAACACCTTTGTGCCGGGCCGGAACCTTATTTTTATTCTGCACGCGGCCGCCTGGGCCTATGGCCTGGGCATACGCCATATGGTGCTCGGCGTGTGCCAGAGCGATTATTCCGGATACCCCGATTGCCGCGATGACAGCATCAAGGCCATGCAGGTGGCCCTGAACACGGGTATGGGCGCGAGCTACGTTTTGCACACGCCGCTCATGTGGCGCAGCAAAAAAGACGCCTGGACCCTGGCGTCCAACCTGGGCGGTTCCGCCCTGGTGGACCTGATTGTTGAGGAAAGCCATACATGCTACGCGGGCCAGCGCGGCGACCGTCACACCTGGGGCTATGGCTGCGGCCAGTGCCCGGCCTGCCGATTGCGGGCAGCGGGGCATGCCGAGTACGTAGCCGCCCGCCAGACCGAAAGTGAAAAAACATGTCCAAAAAACAGTTGAATGCCGCGCAGGGCATTGAAGCGGCCTGCATTCTTTTTGCCATCAATACGGATGTGGAAGGCATGGTTCGCCTTGCACACAGCGCCCAGTTGCCGTCCAGCTATCTTGATGGCCAGGGGGCTATCTGCTTTTGTTCAGAGTGGCGCGCCTTTACTCATGCGGTGGTCACGGCGGGCCTCATGCAGTACGCCCCCAACAGTGTGCTTATGGGCTACCTGCGCCAGACAGGCAACCTTTTGCACCATGCTGGCCAAAATCAGGCTGAGCAGCCCGGCCAGAGCGCAGACCACCCTGAAGAGTCCGGCAAACACACAAAGGACGCGGGCACGGAGCTGGAAGCCTTTGTGGATGGCCCCTTCGCCCAATACATGCCGTTGCTGGCCCAGGGGCAGCAGTCACAATGCCCTGAACTTTTCTGCCAGCGCCTTGCTGTGGAATCGGCCCGGATTCGCGGCGAGGCCACGCCTCTGGACAATCAGTCCATGGCGCGCCTGGCGGCCATCATGGCCATGCTCATCAGCGCCGTGTGGGACAAGCTGGAACAATACGAGATTCTGGCGGACTGACACGTTCGCCACATAAAAAAAGAACCGCCCGTACCAACGGGCGGTTCTTTTTTTGCCTTGCAGCATTGCAACGTTGCGACATTGCAAATGCAGATTCCCAACATTTTGTGCAGATAACTTTTTGGCGTGATGACCTTTTTCAAAGGCAACACGCTCTACCGCTGCACGAAAATGCGGCGCGCCGTAACGTGACGTGAATTCTGCCAAAAACCGTATTTGGGCAGAATGACAACATTAAAAAATATAGTGCCTTAAGACTCCGTTTCGGAACCCTCGCTCCAGCCCCGAAAACACTTTGCAGCGCCATAGAATACAATAAAGGTTTTAGGGTGGGGCGTGGGGGGAGGGACCTTTTGCATAAGGTCCCTCCCCCGCAAAACCTTTCGAAGTAAAACTGCCGCAAAAAATTCAGGCGGCCACGCGAGCAAAAACCCGCCGGCAAGGCGTCAAACGCGGCTTGAGTCGTTGCCCACAGGGTCTTGCAGGCCACGACGACGCCGCTGCTTATGAGCGGGATTGTGCGCCGTAATTGGCATGATCTGAATTGCATGAATGCACACGCTGAAAAACAGCTTGTCCACAAGTTTTAGACATCGTCGTCATTATCCAGAAATGCCCAGTGCAGCATGCGTTTGTGCATGCGCAGCCGGTATTCGGACTGTTGCGCCAGCATGGACGTTTTGCCGTTACGCATGATGTTGCTGCTCACCATGATGGCATCGGCTGGCGCTGCGCCAAGCATGACCTTGGCGTGGGGCTTTGCCTTGGCCAACAGTTCCTCGCTTACGCTCCAGTCATCATATTCTTCAGCGGTAAGACCGCCCCGGCAGCCGACCGAGATATAATTTGCGCCTGTAACAGCTTCCTCGGGCGTATCCACAAATTCGATGTTGCTTCCCAGTCGCGCCGCTTCTTCTTTGAGGGAGGTTGAGTCCACATGCGGCGGCAGGGCTATGCGCAAGTTGAAGTGGAACCACTCCGTGGCCGTCACCAGGGAATGCAGGGTGCCATTGAGGCAGCCTATCCAGGCGCAGGTGACATTGCGAAGGTCTTTGGAATTGCGGAGTATGCAGGCGATATCAGCTAGGGCGTGCGCTGGGTGCGCGTCGGGGCTGCCCGCATTGATGATCGGAAACCGCAAGGCAAGCCGGTCCGGATTCCAGGAGCTTACAGACAAGCCATACGTGTAGAGACAATCCACATAATAACTGAAGATCGGCATAAGCTGTTCACGAAAGGCAGCCAGTTCTCTCCGCCAGACAGTACGGTTGCCTTCATATACCACAGCCCCGCCCATTTGCCGCACCGCAGCCGAAACGCAAAGCCGCTCCGGCAGGGAATAGTCGGCAAATATGAGCATTGCCACACGTTCATTCATAAAATTGGTACGGGTTTTTGCGTCCGGCATGCCCATGGCCTGTTGCACAAGGAGCCAGGATGCCTTCTCGCCCAGATTCTTGAGAGTTAAAATATGTCGTGCCATAAATCCTCCGTGACGAGGGTCACATACGTTAATTCAGCCTGGTGCTAAGACTCTAACAAGGCGCCGTGCCTCTGTCCAGAAGCACGGCGCAACCATTTGACACAATACGCAAAGCCTTTGTACAAAAAACAGCCCGGCAATATGGGACCAACAGTTAATCCTGTGTCTAAAATTCACCTTGATGCTTTTTTGCACGGGTGCAGACTTGTGATTTGTACTGCTTTTCCGCTACAATGTTTTT
This sequence comes from Desulfovibrio sp. MES5, assembly GCF_002237645.1. Lineage (GTDB taxonomy): Bacteria > Desulfobacterota > Desulfovibrionia > Desulfovibrionales > Desulfovibrionaceae > Desulfovibrio. The sequence goes on along the minus strand of NZ_MJUZ01000050.1, from coordinate 11,128 downwards.
ACAACGCCATTGTGGGGCTTCTACTGTTACCAAGGACCAACGGGAGTTTTGATGAAAGCCTTTTTCTTTGACCTTGACGGAACCCTGCTCGATTCTCTTGCTGACATAGGTACCGCCTGCAACACCATACTTGAAAAACATGGCTACCCCCCTCACCCACTGTCAAGCTACAGACAGTTTGTGGGAAACGGCTTTGGCAACCTTGTGCGCAGCACCCTGCCCGCAGACGCCAGCCTTGACGAACAGGCCATGGCGCAGATGGTAGAAGAAGCCCGCCAATACTATGGACAGCATATGTGCGAGCACAGCCGCCCCTACGACGGCGTTATTGCAGCTTTGGAAACGCTGCTGGCCGCCGGGCACCCTCTGGCGGTTCTTTCCAATAAGCCTGAAGAACATACTCTGGAAATCGTACAGCACTACTTTTCTGACATTCCTTTTGCCTTGGTTCGCGGCGCCCGAAAGGACGCGCCCCTGAAACCGCATCCCCGTGCCCTTCTGGACATGATGGAATCAATGCGTATTTCTGTCCCACAAACTCTGTATGTGGGCGACAGCGATGTGGATGTGCTGACCGCACATAACGCGAGCGTGGTTTCTGTAGGCGTGGCCTGGGGATTCCGTGGCGCAGAAGAACTGCGCCGTGCCGGGGCCGATCATATTATTGACAGTCCTTCCCAACTGCCGACACTGGCGGAAGAGGAATAACGCATGAAACGTCTTATTATTCAGATTGATGAAGAAAAGTGCACCGGGTGCGGTCAGTGTATACTTGACTGCGCCGAGGGCGCGCTGGCTATTGTTGACGGCAAGGCCAAACTTATAAAAGACTCTTACTGCGATGGTCTGGGCGCCTGCCTGAACTGTCCCGAGGGCGCTTTACAGCTTATTGAGCGTGAGGCGGAAGATTTTGATGAAGAAGAGGCCCTTGCCGCCAAGGCTGAACGCGACGGGCTGGCAGGCAAGCCTGCCGGGCATGGCCAGCACGGGCTTTCACACGACATGCCGCATAAAACCGGCGGTTGCCCCGGAAGTATGGCGCGGGCCCTCAAACCGTTAAGCCCCGCTGCTGTGGCCGCCAATCCCGGCCTTGCCACAGACCTGCCCTCGTGGCCCATACAGTTGCGCCTTGTGCCGCCCACTGCCGCCTTTCTCAAGGGCGCGCATGTGCTGCTGGCCGCCCACTGCGCCGGTTTTGCCCTGCCTAGCCTGCACAAGGACTGGATAGCGGGCCGCATTCCCATCATTGCTTGCCCAAAACTCGAAGACAACGCGGCCTTGCTGGAAAAACTCACGGCCATTATAAAGTCTGGGCAGATAGCCAGGCTCACGGTGTTGCGCATGAGCGTACCTTGCTGTGGCGGGCTTGAGCGATTGGTGCAGCAAGCCATGAAGGATGCGCAAAGCGATATTCCTGTGGAGTGCCATATAATTGCGGTGTAACATGAACAGTGACCCTCTTACTGTCTGTACAAACAAATAGCCTTTATAGCGTCTTGACAAAACATATCAAATCGCTATGTTTTAGCCAGGGTCCCCGCAAGAGCAAAAAAGCGGGGACCCGACGCTAGGCATGAACACGGCTCGGCAAGAAAATCACTGCCTTCGTATTAACTTCAGGGTCAAGGAAGAGGCCATGCCCATCAAGATTCCCGCGGATTTACCCGCCTGCGCAGATCTCGAAAACGAAAACATCTTCGTCATGACCGAAGACCGCGCCGTGGCGCAGGACATCCGCCCGCTGGAAATAGCCATCGTCAATCTGATGCCCACCAAGATTGCTACAGAAACGCAGATGCTGCGGCTTTTGAGCAACTCGCCTCTTCAGGTCAATATTACACTGTTGCGCACAGAGGCCCACGAATCCAAGAACACCCCGGCCCAGCATCTCGAACGTTTTTACAAAACGTTCAGCGAAATACGACATGGCAGCTTTGACGGCATGATTGTGACCGGCGCGCCAGTGGAACACCTGCCTTTTGAGGATGTGGACTACTGGCATGAGCTGCTTGACATCATGAACTATGCCTCCAGCCACGTGTATTCGACCCTGTACATCTGCTGGGCGGCTCAGGCTGCCTTGTACCATTTTTACGGCATCCCCAAGTTCAATCTGCCGCGCAAACTTTCAGGCATTTATAACCACGACATACTGCATCCGGGCTGCCGTCTTTTCAGGGGATTTGACGATACCTTTACCGCGCCGCATTCACGCAATACCGAAGTGCGGGCGCAGAACATCCTTGAAGAACCACGCCTGCGCCTTTTGGCCCAGTCGGATGAAGCGGGAGTCACCCTTGCGGAACGCACGGACCACTCGCAAGTTTTCATGACCGGACATCTGGAGTATGATCGTGGAACACTTGACGCCGAGTATCGCCGCGATGTTGACAGGGGCCTCAACCCCGGTGTGCCGCAGCACTACTACCCCAATGACGACGCTTCTGCCATGCCGCACATGAACTGGCGGGCTCACGCGCACCTTTTTTATTGTAACTGGCTCAACTATTACGTGTATCAGGAAACTCCGTTCAGCCTTACAGCTATTGCCCAGAACCGCGAATCGCGGTTCATGTGATACCTAAACCGCCCGCTTGCCGGAGACGAGGAGCCTATGCGATTTTCTACCAGAACCCGTTACGGACTGCGCTTTCTTTTGCGGCTGGCAGCCCAACCCCAGGGCAACCTTTTGCAACTGGGGCAAGTAGCCCGCGAGGAGAACATTTCTTCGGGCTACCTGGAGCAGATTGTACGGGCATTACGCCCCATGGGCATACTGCGGGCGGTACGCGGTTCCGGCGGCGGCTACGCCCTGGCCAAAGCTCCGGCTGACATTAATATGGAAGAAGTTTTTCAGCACCTTGAAGGCGAAATATCTCCAGTGCGCTGCCTGGGCAAGGGACGTCCCTGCCAACGGGAAAAACACTGCTCCACGCGCAGCTTCTGGAGTGACCTGGACGCACACATCCGCAGCTTTTTGCAACAGCGAACGCTGCAAGAAATCATAGACACAGAGAAACACTCCGCGTCGGGAGGTAATTATGTGGAATTACACTGAAGCCGTACATGACCATTTTCTGCGCCCCCACAACGTGGGCCCGCTGGAAGGGGCCAACGCCATCGGCGAAGTAGGTAGTCTGGCCTGCGGCGACGCTCTCAAGCTCTATCTCAAGATCAACGATCAGGGCATAATCGAGGACGCAACCTTTGAAACCTTTGGTTGCGCCAGCGCCATTGCCTCCAGTTCCGTACTTACTGACATGATCAAGGGCATGTCTGTGGAAGATGCGCTCAAGATCAGCAATAAGGATATTGCCAATGCTCTTGGCGGGTTGCCCAAGCAAAAGATGCACTGCTCCGTCATGGGGCAGGAAGCGCTGGAGGCCGCCATCCGGCAGTGGAAGGGCGAACCCCCTGTGCCGCACGCCCATGAAGAAGGCAAGCTTGTCTGTAAGTGTTTCGGCGTGACCGATGCCCAGATCATCCGCGCCATCCGCGAAAACGGGCTCAAGACCGTTGAAGAGGTTACAAACTACACCAAGGCTGGCGGCGCATGCGGCGAATGCCTGGATGAAATCGGCGAGATTCTCGCGGCCGAACTCAAGCAGAAGCCCCTGGTGGAATTGAAGCCCAAGCCGCGGATGACCAATGTGCAGCGCATGCAACTGGTGCTCAAGACCATTGAAGAAGAAATCAAGCCTCTGCTTGCGGCCGACGGCGGCGACATTGAACTGGTGGACGTGGACGGCATGCGCGTGGTGGTCTCGCTGCGCGGACGCTGCGCTCAATGCCGCTCCAGCGATGTGACCATCCGCGACCTGGTGCAGCGCCTTTTGCGTGAAAATGTGGAACCCGACCTAGTGGTTGAGGAGGCATAAGGCCATGAGAACCATCTATCTGGACAACAATGCCACTACGGCGGTGGCGCCCGAAGTTCGGGACGCCATGCTGCCCTACCTTACTGACCTCTATGGCAATCCCTCCAGCATGCACACCTTTGGCGGGCAGGTAGCCGACGCCGTGGACGCCGCCCGGGAAAGCCTGGCCAACCTTCTGGGAGCCAGCGCGGACGAAATCCTGTTCACCTCCTGCGGCTCTGAAAGCGACAACTCCGCCATCTGGACGGCCATTCAAACCCAGCCTGAAAAACGCCACCTCATCACCACCCGCGTGGAACATCCTGCCGTGCTCAACGTCATGCAGCACTGGGAGCGTCACGGCTATCACGTCACCTATCTTGCCGTTGACAACAAGGGCAGACTTGATATGAACGAGTACGCACAGGCCCTGTCTGAAGACACGGCGCTTGTGTCCATCATGTTTGCCAACAACGAAGTGGGCAATATCTACCCCATCCAGCGCATGGCCGAGATGGCCCGCGAAAAGGGCGTACTTTTTCATACCGACGCGGTGCAGGCTGTGGGCAAGACCCCCATTGACCTCAGTCATCTGCCCGCAGACATGCTCTCGCTTTCCGGGCACAAGCTGCACGCGCCCAAGGGCATAGGCGCCCTGTACATCCGCAAGGGCGTGCGCTTCCGCCCCTTCCTGCGCGGCGGGCATCAGGAAAGGGGACGCCGGGCCGGCACGGAAAACGTGCCCTACATCGTGGGCATGGGCGTTGCCGCGCAACTGGCGCTGGACCATATGCAGGAAGAGCGCGTGCAGGTGGCCATGCTGCGCGACAAACTGGAAGCAGGCCTTCTTGAGCGCATCCCCGACTGCATGGTCAATGGCGATGTGGAAAACCGCCTGCCCAACACCTCCAACATTTCCTTCAAGAATGTTGAGGGCGAGGCCATCCTGCTCATGCTCGACAGGCTGGGCATCTGTGCCAGTTCCGGATCTGCCTGCACGTCCGGCAGTCTGGAACCTTCACATGTGCTTCGCGCCATGGGCGTTCCCTTCAACTACGCGCACGGCTCAATCCGTCTCTCCCTGTCGCGCTACACCACTGAAGACGATGTTAATTTTGTGATTGAGCATTTCCCGCAGGTCATTGAAACTCTCAGAGCCATTTCACCATTCAAGAACTAGAGCGCGTTACACTGAAATTGCTCTGTAGATTATATTGCAAGATGCCCGCCGTACTTGTTGGCTCGGGCAAGCGCCGTAACAGGCGAGCCAAAACCGTTGAGAATGCACAATCTCAATGGTAACCTGCCAAGACTGTACCCGCCGGATTCGTCCGGCCGGTTTCTTTCCACTCCCCGCCGTGGCCAGTGAGGTTTCATCGGTCACGGCGGGCAGTCCCAAAGCCCAAGCCTGGAACAACAGGGCATTCCGGCCGCTATGCTAGGGGCTGGCTGCTTTTTGAACCATTGCCAGAAAGGCCTTCTGGAAGTTCGTCCGCAGCCAAAAACCGCTATGACTCAAGGATAGAGCATGCCCGCTTTCTTTATTCTTTTAGCTGCTTCGCCAGCCATCAGCGTACTGGGGCTGCTCCTCTCCCCGCCACTGTCATTTGTCGCGGGTATGGCTGGGCTTGTCTGCGGCTTTGGCGGGCTTTTTCTTCTTTACCGAGACCTGCTCAAACCTTTTAAAAACATTTGCAGCAGCCTCAGGAAACCCGGCACGCTTCACCTTCCGCATGCCTCTGATTGTGGGTCCTTATGCCACATGGCCGAACTTATGGCCGCACACGGCGAAGCTCATACCCGTGAGCTCGCGTCCGCCCGGCGTGACCTGGACAAAATGCGGCAGGATGCCGCCGAATGCCATGAAAAATACACCCTCGCCATGTCAGGTCAGGCCATGACCAAGGACAGCCTGCACGAGGCCGCGCGCAAACTGCGCGTGCTGGCGGCCGATCAGGCAGAACAGGAACGCAAGCTTGCCGGTATTTGCCCGGGACTTGCGGAAACGGCTTTTTTTGGTGGGCTCACCACCCAATGGCTGGACAAGGTGGCGGCAGAGCTGGAATATTGCGAAAACTACCTGGCCCAGATGAACGCCTTTCTTGGTGATACGCCTGCCGCCTCCATTCAGACGAAAACTGCGCAGGAAGAAGAGTTCTTTCAATGGACGCCCAGCTATTCCACCGGGGTGCCCGTTATTGACGGCCAACACAAGCTGCTGCTTTCATACGTAAACAGGCTGCATAATGGCCTTCGGCAAGGCCGTGATTCCGCCCTTCTTCTGGAAATTCTCGATTCACTGGCTGGCTACGCCTTTACCCACTTTACTACTGAAGAAATTTTCTTTGCCTACTCCGACTATCCTTGCAGCAAGGAACATATTGAGGAGCATCAGGCATTTAAAAATAAACTTGTGCTCTTTCGTGAAGCATTGCTGCAAGGCAAGGCTGATGTGGACCAAGCCCTGCTGGAATTTTTAAAAACATGGCTCATTGAGCATATTCAGGGCATGGATGTGTCCTTTGCACCTTACGTGGCGCAGCATCACGGCATCACGCTGAAAAGGGACAACAGCGCAACAGAGGACAAGAACTGAACATTGGCGCGCCTGCCGGTTCATCTGGATCATTCAGCACTTGAAATGCTCGCGTATGCCAGGCAAAAGGCCAACTCGAATTTCGCGGCAAGTATTTCAGAAAAATCCTTGTAAGGCAGTTAACGCATTTCATTGGTAAACTGCTCATAAAAAACCATGAATAAAGCCCGCCATTGGCGGGCTTTATTCATGGTCAAAACATGAAACCGAAAAACTATGCTACTGCGGAGGATCTTCCGACCTTTCAAGCTCCGCCGCAATGTTTTCACGGTCTTTTTTGCTCAAAAGACGCTGATTGCCGCTTCCTCTGAAAAGCAGCTCCAGATCGCGCAGCTCTTCCATATAAGGGCCGTCAATCAAGAGGTCTGTTAGATCCAGCAGGCGTGCGGTCCAGGCGTCATCCTGAGCGCGCCGCCACAATTCCTCAAAGGTATACCCCGTGTAGGTAATCACGGTCTTGCCCTTGCCGCGCACCCCCTGTGCCACTGAGCACAAGGGGGCCGCCTGGGCAAATGGTTCGCCTCCGGAAAGGGTCACCCCCGCTAGCAGGGGATTTTCGTCAAACTGCCTGAGCGCCTCTTCTACTGTAAAAAGAAAGCCGCCCTCAAAGCTGTGTGTCTGCGGATTGTGGCACCCCTTGCAGCGGTGCGGACAACCCTGGGTAAACAGAACGTATCGCAACCCCGGCCCGTCAACTATGGATTCCTCCACAATGCCGGACAGGCGCATGGGCTGCAAAGACGCATCATTAGGCATGCTTGACCCTGTCACGTTCCTCAGCCCGTTTGGCATTGTTAAAACGGTCCAGCGTACCCACAAGATAGCCGGTGATGCGGCGGGTGCGTTCAAAAGTCATGCCCTGACCCACAAGCTTCTGCGCGGGCTTCACTTCGTCAAACAAACGCGATTTCATCAACATAGACTTTCTCCTTGCACGTAATAAATAATAAGTATGAGGTTCAGGCGGGCCGCCGGGGCGGCCGCCATAACAGCAAACAACATGAACTTTTCAGCTTTGAGAGCATGCGCTCTCAAAATTTTTCCACCGCGCTCCGGCAAAGGAATTCCAGTAGCGGACGCTCACACGCGCAGTCGCCGGAGCTTTCAGGGCGAATAGCCCTAGCTCCATTTGGGAATATGGGGATACTTTTTGCGCAGCTCGTCAAGAAGCTCGGGGCTGACGCCCTCGCCTTCCTTGCGGCCGCACCGTGGGCAGCAGTCATTGATGACGCCCACATATCCGCACAGAGGGTCACGATCAAGCGGATGGTTGACCGATCCATAACCTACACCCTGATCGTGCATGAAGCGGATAATGCTTTCAAAGGCTTCTGGATTCTTGCAGGTATCGCCATCAAGCTCCACATAGGTAATATGCCCCGCGTTGGTCAGCGCATGGTACGGGGCCTCAATCTCGATTTTTCTGAATGCCTTGATATGGCAGTACACGGGCACATGGAAGGAATTGGTATAGTAATCCTTGTCCGTAATGCCGGGAATGCTGCCGAACTTGGCCTTATCCAGAGAGACAAAGCGGCCGCTGAGGCTTTCCGCCGGGGTGGCGATGAGCGAGAAGTTCAGGCCGACCTTTTCCGACTCTTCATCGCAGCGCTTGCGCATATGGCCGACGATCTCAAGGCCGAGCTTCTGGGATTCTTCACTTTCGCCATGGTGCTTGCCAAGCAGGGATATGAGGGCTTCAGCCACGCCGATGAAACCCATGCTGAGCGTGCCGTGCTTCAGGACTTCTTCAATACTGTCGTCCCAGTCCAGCTTTTCGGAATCAAGCCAGATTCCCTCGCCCATGAGGAAGGGATAGTTGCGCACCTTTTTGGAGCTCTGAATTTTGAGTCTGTGCATAAGCTGGCGAAAAACAAGATCAATTCTGTCGTCCAGCAGGGCAAAGAATTTTTTGACGTCGCCGTTGGCCTCAAGGCCCAACCGGGGAAGATTGATCGAGGTAAAGCTCAGGTTGCCGCGTCCGCAGGTCACTTGCCTGTCCTTGTCATACACGTTGCCGAGAACCCGCGTGCGGCAGCCCATATAGGCCACTTCGGTGTTGTAGTCGCCCGGCGTGTAGTACTGCAGGTTGAACGGAGCATCCAGAAAACTGAAATTCGGGAACAGCCGCATGGCTGAAACATCAATGGCCAATTGAAAAAGGTCGTAGTTGGGATCTTCTTTGTTGTAATTGACCCCGGACTTTACCTTGAAAATCTGCACGGGAAAGATGGATGTCTCCCCGTTGCCGAGCCCAGCCTTGGTGGCCTTGAGCAGATTCTTGCTCACCATGCGCCCTTCGGCGGAGATGTCAGTGCCATAGTTGATGGAACTGAAGGGCACCTGAGCCCCTGCACGCGAGTTCATTGTGTTCAGGTTATGGATAAGAGCTTCCATGGCCTGATAGGTGCGGCGCTCGGTATATTTCAGGGCTTCATCGGCGGCATAGGCATGAGCATCGCCCACCATGGCCTTCTGTTCCGCAGAAGCAGCCTGAGTAAGCTTGCGGCCAAATTCTTCCATATTGCCAAGGCGCGGGCAGAGGTCAACGCTGGCCAGCAATTTTTCAGTAAAATCCGCAGCTTCCTGGGCTTCCATACGCATGGCAATGCGCACAAAAGAGATGAAGGCCCTTTTGTATTCCTGCCGATACGTCTTGATGACGCCTTCTGCCATGGCGAAGTCGAAATGCGGCACACTCTGACCGCCGTGCATTTCATTCTGGTTGGCCTGAATGGCTATGCAGGCCAGGGCCGAATAGCTTTCAATGGCGTTGGGTTCGCGCAAATACCCGTGTCCTGTGGAAAAACCGTTTTTAAACAGCGGGATAAGATCTATCTGGCAGCACGTTTCCGTGAGCATGTAGAAATCTTTGTCATGAATATGGATGTCGCCATTGATATGCGCGGCCGAGGCATCCTTGGGCAGAATATAGTTGTCGATGAAGTACTTGGAACCTTCGGACCCGTACTTGAGCATGGTGCCCATGGCGGTATCGCCGTCAATATTGGCGTTTTCACGTTTGATGTCTTCGTGAATGGCCGGGGAATACGTAAGTTTTTTATAGATATCCATGAGATACGATTCCGCGTTGCGGATTTTCGTATGCTCGGCGCGGTACAGGATGTAGGCCTTGGCGGTCTTGGCGTAGTCGTACTGGATCAGCGTTTCTTCAACAAGATCCTGAATTTCCTCAACGTGCTTGAGGCCTCGGGCATCCAGTTTTTTGCACACTTTTTCAGTGACAAACAAAAGGTCTGTAGGGGACATATCCTCACCGCCAACGGCCTGGTTGGCCTTGGTAATGGCGTTGAGAATCTTGACTGAATCAAAAGGCACTGCCGTGCCATCGCGCTTGGTGATGCTGGCGGGCATGGAGAAAGACTCCCATAAGAGCTGTGAAAAACAACTGTGAAAAAGTTCGTTCGCAAAACAAACGAAGGGGACACCGGTAACGTATGGGGCGGTAAGTAAACCCAGGGGCAAGCCTGTAGCCGGGAACAGGTCGCTCCCGCAAAGGATTGGCCGGCAAAGGCCCCGTGCCGACAATCCGTATCTGGCTGTATGAGGGGTATATCCGACAGCCGTTGAGTATTGTTGAAAGCAGGTCTTCCGGCTTGCCGACCGCCTTTCGGCCTTCCCAGGGCATTGCCCCAGTGGCGCATGAAGAAAGGCGGCGTTTGTGCGGCTTACGGCGGCGGGTCCGCTCCCGTTTTTCACGGGATTCTCTATTAAGCCCATAGGGCGCTTTCAATGTCTAGAAAATCTCAAAAGAACTGCATCATGTCAATCGGGGTAAGCAAAAAAGACTTCCTAGTCTCGTGGGAACAGTTCAGTTTTTAATGATAAATTTTATTACAAAGCGTTCTCTCAAGTCCAAAAAAAGGCCGCAAAAAAGTACTGGGCGCGAGCTATACCCTGCCCGAAAACTACACTGCCGGAACCGCCATTGAAAGTTCCGCAGCCTTATATATTTGGCTGATGACTCCCTTGGTGCGAGCTACAATCTAGCGCACTGCCCTGATGATTTCAAGACTGATCAAACCCTTGGCAACTGCGGCTTTGCAGAATCGGCCTCTGGAAAACCGCACCATTTGCCATTTTTACCGGGGCATATTTTTTTAAGAAATATTACCAAGAAGCGACATCTTGAAGCTAAATATTAAATAAATTCAGCTTAGTGAATATAATTAAAAGATAAAAAAGATCATGCTCTGGCCATGCAAACAAGGACATTCCCGATGTACCAGGAGGCCTGCCCTCCTCTCCCGCTCCGTGCCCGCAGGGCACTCGTCCCCCTGAAGGAGAACGCCCTTATGCCTGCCACGACCAGCCCCGGTGAGCCCCCCCGGACGTGGCCTCATGCCCGCCCTTGCATGAGAAGGCCCATGTATCTCTCCAAAACCCATGTCCGGGCGTCCCTCCCCCGTTTTGCGCAAAAAAGGGCCGTGGCTCTGAAGCAAACAGGGGCATGCCCTGGTCATGGCGCGCGCCTCTGCTCGGACAGCGAACATCTCATACCACAGCGAGCTTCATAAAGTCAGCTGTGATGCCAGAAAGACGCTGCCTCTGCCCCTTTCAGATCAGAAAATCCGGTTCGCCCTACTAACATACAATAAGAGTTTTAGGGGGTGGGGGCGTGGGGGAGGGACCCTTTTGCAAAAGGGTCCCTCCC
>NZ_MJUZ01000049.1 GCF_002237645.1 Desulfovibrio sp. MES5 | reverse complement strand
TTCCCTGGCAAGGTGTGCATAGCCCATACGCCCCTCAATCTTTGGTTGGATGGAGAGGCTAAAGGGCTATACCACCTTGCCTTTTCATTCAACTTTGAGGGTGTTGCACTTGCAAGTTGAATCCGCCAGGCATATGAACTAAAGGGGCTTGCTTATGCCCCTGAATTTAAATGGAGATTCGTATGAAAGATATTCGACAAAAGGCCAAAGAACTTATGCGGGGAGCTTGCCGGCTTTGCCCAATTTGCGACGGGCGAGTGTGCGCTGGTGAAGTACCGGGCATGGGTGGCCTGGGCAGTGGCACTGCTTTTAAAAATAATGTTAAGGCCTTGGCCGAAATCGCGTTGAACATGCGCCTCATTCACACTGCCAGCGCTCCCGAGACCTTCTGTAGCCACCTTGGGATGAACCTGGATATGCCGGTGGTGGCCGCACCCATTGGCGGCATGTTCAATTTCAATGACGCCGTAACTGAAGAAACATATGCCGAAGCTGTGGTTGAAGGCTGTAAGAACGCAGGAATTATCGGTTGCACCGGTGATGGCGTACCCCCAATAATTACTCAAGCTGCTTTTGCTGCCATTACGGCAGCCAAAGGGCACGGCATTTCTTTCATCAAGCCCTGGGAGAGTGACGAGCTTGATGAAAAGCTCGACCGTTCTTTTGCCAGCGGTTGCAAGATAGTAGGCATGGATATTGATGCCGCGGGACTGATTACCCTGCGCAAAATGGGGCACCCGGTTGGCCCCAAGTCTCCCAAGGAACTGGCCGCGATTGTTGAAAAAGTTCATACGGCCGGTTGCAAGTTCATCTTAAAGGGTATTATGACGGTTGCGGACGCTGAGGAAGCCGTGACGGCCGGGGTAGACTGTATTGTGGTCTCCAATCATGGTGGCCGTGTGATGGAGTATGCCCCGGGTACGGCACGGGTGCTGCCCGCGATTGCCAGGGCGGTTAAAGGCCAGGTAACAATCATGGTGGACGGCGGCGTGCGCAGCGGGGCTGATGTTTTCAAAATGCTGGCGCTTGGGGCCGACCTTGTGGGAATTGGCCGCCCTATTGTTTGGGCTGCAATTGGTGGAGGCACTGAGGGCGTGAGCAAGTATATTGCCCAGGTCAAGGGCGAACTTGTGCAGACTATGGTGCTGACAGGCTGCAAGAATATTGCCGCAATCAATGAAGATGTTTTATTTGCTTAGGGCGGATAACCTGAGAGAATATCTTAAAATCTGGCCTCTACGCTTAAACGTCTTTTAGCCTGTGCAAACGCTGGAAATTCGCTTTCCCTCTTTTTATGAGTGGATGTGACCTTCCCCCCGAAAGGATGCCATCGACCTATCAGCGCCTCTGACACAGAGAGCAAAAGTTGAAAGGTCGTGTTACTCATCAGTTTTCAAGAATATATTACTCTTACAAGAACACCAGAGTAATGCTTCAAATCAACCTGAAAGCCCTGTTCGGCCACAAGCCGGACGGGGCTTTATCATTTTGCTATCGAAGGAGGATGTTCATATGAACCAATACCAATCAGCAAGTATTACTGATTTGGCTAAGGCCCTGCTCAACGTGCAGCGAACCGTGCAACCGGTTACAAAAGACGCTGAGAATCCCTTCACCAAAAGCTGGTACGCCAGCCTCAACAGCGTCATGGATGCCTGCCGTGATGCGCTTATCGAAAATGGCATTTGGCTGTGCCAATATCCTGTGCCAGTGGAGCAGCCCAACTCTTTAGGGCTGGTTACCAAGTTGACACATGCAGAGTCTGGGCAATGGCAAAGCTCCTTGGCCGTGGTGCCTCTGCCCAAGGCCGACCCACAGGGCATGGGATCGGCCATGACCTATTGCAGACGGTACGCTCTGACCGCCATGCTGGGCATGGTGACGGAAGATGATGATGGTGAAGGGGCAAGAACTGGTCGAAAAACGCCCTCACGCCCGAAATTGCCCGTAAACAGCCCTGAAATGAAAAAAGCGCATTTGCCCGGCACCAATATCAAAAATAATTCTTCAGCCACCTCAAATCGCTCGTCAGCCAGCCTTGAAAAACTCCCAACGTTGGAGGGCATAACCTACCAGCAGGTCACGGCCCAAGACGGGCGGCCCTGCATCATTGCCACCGGCAACACTCAGGCCAAGAAGGAACTGCTCACAGGCGCGGGCTTTCGTTGGAATACGCAACGCAAACTGTGGTGGAAATATGTTGATGCCGCATAACCAAAAACAAAACACCGAGTGAAAGGGCTGCCTGATGGCAGCCCTCTTACTTTTGTGGGGATGAAATCATGATAAACACCAACCGCACGGAAGGCTTGCGGGCATTAATTCGTCAGGGGCTGCAAGCGGTCTCTCAGCAAAGTACCGCCGCTCATCTGGGCGACAGATCCACGTATGTGGGCATGAGCGACATCGGCCAGCACTGGGAGTGCCCACGGGCAGCACTTGCTAGAAAGGTGCTGCCCACCACAAACAGCCTGGAGCGTCTGCTGACCCTGCAGCGCGGGCATTGGTTTGAATCCGGCGTTGGCAAGGCGCTTGCGTCTCTGGGCCTGTATGTACTGCCTCAGCTTGAGATCAACTGGCAGCATCAGGGCGTGCCCATCAAAGCCCATCTTGATTTTGTGCTGGTCTGGGGTGCGCCCGTCAATGCCATACGGATTCTGGAAGTGAAGAGTACGGACAAGCTGCCAGCTTCGCCTCACGATTCTCACCTGCTGCAACTACACGGGCAAATCGGTCTGCTGGCCCAAGCCTGGGACAAACCCGTTTTCAGCCTGCGTGCTGAGGATGGCACGCTTTTGCATGAAAAGATGACCTTCCCTCAGCTTTGCCGTGCCCAACTTGGCCTTCAGTTGCCCAAGCAAGCTGAGAAACTGAGTATAGAAGCCTGGCTGCTCTGCCTTTCCATGAAGGACGTGACCACCTTTGGTCCCTACACTTTCAATCAGGCCATGCTGGATACGGCCCTTGATCATGCGGTCCAACTCTGGGGCGACCTCACGGCCCACCGTGCCGGGAATTTGTCCCTTTCACAGGTAACCTGCGCCCAAGGTTTTTACCCAATCTGTTCCTACTGCGAATACAATGGCGACTGCCCCAAGTTCCCACAGGGCGTGCATATGCCGCAATGGGAACCGGCACTTGAAAAGCTGGCGGCCCTCAAGGAACAGCGCACGGCTTTGGATAACGAAATCAAAGAAATGGAGACGGTGCTTAAGCTGGTTCACCGGCAGTCTGGCACACGAGATTGGGTAGACACGGGAAACTACCGATTCCGCATGTCAGTGGCAGCAGGGCGCAGCACGCTTAATCGCGAAGCCCTACATGAAGAACTGACTGCCATCTTCCGCTTTGAAGGCTTGGGTAACATTGACGTAGATGCCTTGCTTGCCCGCTGCGAGCGCGTTGGCTCTCCTTTCGAAAAATTAAGTATTTCACCTATAAACTGAATCTGGAGAAACAAACTCACAGAGCGCGATAACGCAAGGAGGATAAGCTGAGAACCACGTAGCTTGACAAATAATTTGCAAGACGTATCCTTTAATCACGGATTCTTTACTCTAGCGAAAAAAGGAGGCCGCGATGCTTGCCAAACTTACCTCTAAGAATCAGCTTACGCTTCCAAAGGCCATTGTGCAGCAGATTGACCAGCCCGAATATTTCGATGTGTCGCTGGAAGATGGTCGCATAGTCCTCACGCCCATGCAGGTACGGCCAGTTGACGCCGTACGCAACAAACTAGCGGCTCTTGGCATCAGTGAGCAGGATGTAACGGATGCTGTCCAGTGGGGGCGTAGAGCATAGCTATGGCCCCTCGTGTAGTTTTAGACACAAACTGCCGTGTTTCCGCGCTTATTTTCTCAAAGGGAAGAATAGCTGAGCTCCGTCAAATATGGCAGACTGAAGGAATCATCCCTGTAGTTTGTCGTGAAACCGTCACTGAATTGATCAGGGTGTTAAGTTACCCAAAGTTCAAGCTGGAACCCCAAGAAATTGAGAGTTTGCTCGCTGAATTTCTGCCCTGGGCTGAGACTTTCCCACTTGAAATTCCTCTTGAAGAAGTTTCAGAACTTCGTGACAGGGATGATGCAGTCTTCATTCATTTAGCAAAAGCAGCCAATGCCGCTTTTCTAGTGTCTGGGGATAAACACTTATTAGAACTGCGGCATATATTTCCAGAACTGCAAATAACAACCCCCGCAGAGCTTTTAAGGCATATTTCAAAACATAACTAACAGTCATTATAATAAATTTACAGGAAGGCGTACCCATGAGGGTGCGCCTTCCTGTTTTTGGAGGCAATAATGAAAGGCACGAATATTTCTGAACTTGACTCTCTTCAGCCCACCGACCTTAATGCCGGTCAAGTTTTCAGCGGCAAGCCCTCTGGCACCACGGTCAGGGGCTATGCCGTTCCTTCGGCCTACACCCCGGCAATTGATCACGACTATATCTTCCATGAGTCGAGCCGCGACATGGTGGTCTGGTTCGTAAATCTTCAAGGGGCACAGGGGGCACATGAACCGCTCTATGTCTTCGGCCCCACAGGTTGTGGCAAAACAAGTTGCATCAAACAACTGGCAGCCAGGCTCAACTATCCGATCTTTGAGGTCACCGGCCATGGGCGGCTGGAGTTCGCCGATCTGGTGGGGCATCTGACGGTCAAAGACGGCAATATGACCTTTGAATATGGCCCTCTTGCCCTTGCCATGCGGTATGGGGCAGTTCTGCTGCTTAATGAGATCGACTTAACCTCACCAGAAATAGCCGCTGGCCTGAACAGCGTTTTGGACGGCTCCCCCCTGTGCATTGCAGAAAATGGGGGTGAAATTATCCAGCCGCACCCCATGTTCCGTTTCGTGGCCACGGCCAATACCAATGGCGCTGGCGATGACACGGGCCTGTACCAAGGCACACAACGCCAGAACCTCGCGTGGCTAGACCGCTTCACTATCTGCGAAGTGGGCTACCCGACTGCGGATGTGGAAAAAAGCTTGCTTGCCCGGCGCTTCCCCTCTCTGCCCGAAGCGCTCCGTGCCACCATGGTGGAGTATGCCAACGAGGTGCGCAAATTGTTCATGGGTGAGGCATCAACCGGCAACCTCACCAACACCATAGAAGTCACCTTCTCCACGCGCAGCCTGCTGCGCTGGGGGGATCTGACCGTGCGCTTCCAGCCTCTGGCCCACCAGGGCATACAGCCTGTCACCTATGCCCTCGACCGTGCCCTGGCCTACCGCGCCAGCCGCGAAACCCGCGCCATGCTGCACGAACTAGCTCAGCGCATGTTCGCGCAACAGGTGGAAGCTGAAACCCTCAAAACCGAAACGACTGAAGCAGAAACCTTGCAAGGTGAGCAAGCCCTGCGCTTCATGCGCAGCCATTTGAGGAACACTCCCACGATAGCAAAGCCCCGTGTCCATCTGGAGGTAGTTCATACCCTTCCCGGCAAGAAACAGAACGGTAAGTTCTGGATCGGCGAGGCTCGGCCTGAAGGCCTCATGCTCCATTGGGGCAAGCCGGACACTGCCGGGCAACAACACGTTATCTCCGCTGAGAATTGTGCGGGCAACAACCCCGTGCTGGAGCTTGAAGCCCGCGCAGCCAAAAAGCTCACGGAAGGTTACGTCCTCAACACTACAAAAAGTTCATTTTAGGAGACTGTTATGACACCGATTGTTTCTGACATTCGCATTCTGGACAATTTGCTGGCCCTTAACCTCAATGTCAGTCTGTGGTCAGCCCGACGCAAGATGAGCCAGGATGACCTGGGGGGAGCGGAACTGCCACCCGAAGATCTGGCGTCCCTTGGTTCCAAACGCATTGCCGACCCGGCGAACCTCAAGGTGTTTGGCACACTCAAGGCCCGTGCCTTCAACTATCTGGACAGACACGGAGTGCGCTTCATGTCCGGCTGGGCCATTCCTGAAGAAAAAGCCGGTGAAATCGTGCAGGAGCTTTGCAACATCCGCAACGACTTCCAGAAAGAAAAAGAAGCCTTTCTGGCAGGTTATGATCAGAATGTGCAGACCTGGATAGAAAAGCATCATCAATGGGGTGAAATTATCCGTAACTCCATTGTGGGGCCGGACTATGTGCGTGCCCGCATGGATTTCCGCTGGCAGTTGTACAAGGTGTCCCCGCTGGCGCAACATACAGATAACACAGCCGTGCTGGAAGCTGGTCTGGCAGAAGAGGTGCAGGGGCTCGGAGGAACGCTCTTTGGCGAAGTGGCCAAATCCGCCGAAGACATCTGGCGCAGGGTTTACCACGGCAAGACAGAAGTAACTCACAAGGCCCTTTCTCCTCTGCGGACTCTGCATACCAAGCTCACGGGCTTGTCGTTTGTGGAACCGCATGTAGCTCCTGTAGCAGATATCGTGCAGGCCGCACTGCTTCGCATGCCCAAGAAGGGCAATATCGTCGGCACAGATCTGCTGCTCCTGCAGGGCCTAGTCTGCCTGCTCAAGGACAGTGCTGCCCTGGTGGCGCATGCACAGAAGGTCATTGAGGGTTATGGCCCGGCCTTTGTGTTGGACACCCTGTTGGCTGGGGCGAACAGTATTTCCGACCTGGATAGCGGGGATGACCGGATCGATGGCAATGTTGATGGCGACCCGGATGAAACGCCCATCCTGCCGGATACGCTCTCAGTGGAAACGGCTGTGCCGCATCCCGCCATTCCCAGCTTAGGCCTGTGGTGACGCCATGATACGCTCCAAAGACGTTCTCAACTGCCTGCCCCTGCTGGCGTCCGTGCTGGGCGACCAGTACGGGGTACAGGTACGTATTGGTGGCAGTGAAGCCTGCACCAACGGCAAGATCATTCAACTGCCCTCATTGCCGATGGATTGCGAACCGGAATTGCTGGCATTGGCAAGGTCGTTTATCGATCATGAATCCGGCCATATTCGGCATACGGATTTTGGCGTGCTACAAGCCGCCAACCTTGATCTTGTGACCTTCAACCTCTTTAACTGCCTGGAGGATTGGCGTGTAGAAAAGAAGCTGTCTTCCATATTCCCTGGCTGCCGACACAATTTAAACTGGTTGATACGACGATTCTTTGTGGAGCAGGCACAGCCAAGGGCTGGGGGTGATCCTCCGGCCCTTGCTGTTTTGGACTATGTGCTGTTGACCGTGCGGGCCTGGGATGTGGAAGAAGTGAACATGCCACGCCTGGCAGCAGCAGAGGTGCTACACCAGCACTTCCCCGGCCTGAGGGAAGTGCTGGATGCCATTCTGGCCAAGGTTTACATCCACTGCCCGGACACGGCTGCAGCCATTGCCTATGCACGTCAATTGGCACAAAGCATTCGGCAGTGGGAGCCGCAACAGCAAGAGAAGAAAACCAGAAAAAACGGAGCTGACCGCACTGATTCTGCCTCGCAAGGAGATCAGGATATTTCGTCTGATTGTATATCTCAAACGCAGCCGCCCATATCCCCCAGCAGGGCCAAAGATCAGCTCGCAGCCCTGTTCCACGCCGAGGCCCAAGACCTGCCGCAAGCCCTGGGCGAACTTCTTTCAACGGCACTTACACATTGTCAGGCAGAGTCGGCCTTTGAGAAGGTTACGGTGGCAATCGAAGGGTTTCGCCAGTCAGGCGCATTACCTGAGGGGCAGAGGTTGCAAGCCCTTCAGGCCAGCACTGGCTTGCGTACCCGGCTCCAGGGGCTTTTACAGGCTCGGACACAAAAGCAATGCAGCATCGGCCGACGTGGGGCCTTACACCCCGGTTCACTCCATCGGCTGCAAACGGGCAATCCACGCATCTTCCGCAGGGAGGCAGAACAGGCTGGCCTCAACACTGCTGTGCATATCCTGCTGGATGTCAGCGGCAGCATGAGCGGCGCTCCCATCGTTCTGGCAAGGCAGGCGTGCTTTGCTGTGGCAAAAGCGCTGGAAAATATCCGGGGCGTAAACCCTGCAGTCACGGCTTTTTCCGCGATGGCTTCCACAAGTTCTGTATTCCCCATTATGCGGCATGGTCAAAAGGTGCCGGATAGCTTTGACATCAATGCTTCAGGTGGAACCCCTCTGGCTGCGGCTTTGTGGTGGGTTATGCAGACAATGCTGTTCCTTAAGGAGCAAAGGAAAATCATCCTCGTCATAACAGACGGAATACCCGATAGCGCACACGCAGCAATCCATGCTGTGAACGTGGCGCAAAAGCTTGGCTTTGAGGCGTATGGCCTTGGCATCTGTGACGATCACATAGGCCAGCTGTTGCCACAGACCAGCCGGGTCATCAACGATCTGCCCGACCTGGCACCCGTCATGTTTGACATGCTTCAAGCCGCCTTGCTCAAAGGCGGTGCAGCATGATGGTGCCACTGGACTTTTGTCGCTGGAACCCGGCACTGCCCATTCCAACATTTTTCATCTGTAACCGGCGGCGCATCCCGCGCTGCTGATACCCAAGGAGGCTGTATGAACCCACTTGCATGGATACCTGTTGCTATTGCTGTGCTGCAAGTCATCAAGGAAAATTGGGACGACTGATCTATTCAAAACGACAAACGAACAGTGGGCGGGAGTGATCCCGCCTTCTGCAATTGCACAACTGAAAAGGAGAATAGCCATGAGCAGTAAATGGACATTTATAGGCGGCATACTGGCCGGAATCGCAGGGGTATTCACTGCAGCGGCGGTTGCGGTGGAACTGGAAAACGGGAAAAGCGGCAGCCGTGATGCTGTGGACGAACAAGAAAGGCTGGCCTTGCCTGAAAGCGAAGGTCGGTAAAAAAGTTGATTCTTGGGCAGGGAAATGGGGGCTTCCCTCTTCCTTGCCCATGCTATACTTTTATTTTTCGACTGAAGTATAGGTCAAGTCGCAACATATGCGTTCCACAAACGAATTGCAGCAGATTCGCTGACAGACCACTGGAGTGGACAGTTGCCGCATTCACAGGAATATCGGTAAATATCTTGGGTTCTTCCACCCGGTCTTGATGTTTCACGTTGAGGCATTTTGCCGCATTTGATACACGGCCTGAGTGGAGGAAGGTATTCCTTGTTTGTGCTCATACTTGGAAGATAACGATTGTCTTGCTTGAACGCAAACCTTGGGGTACTGGCGAAATTTAATAAGAATTCTGTCGGTCTAGTTTTTAGATTTTTACCTAGCATTACCACTAAAAACCGCCCCATACCTGATCATAGCGGGATAGGAACGGGATAAAATGCTAAATATAAAGAAAAAGGGTTTGTGGTATTTCCACAAACCCTTGATTTCTTTGGCTCCCCGAGACGGACTTGAACCGCCAACCTAGTGATTAACAGTCACCCGCTCTGCCAATTGAGCTATCGGGGATCGTTCAGGCAAGGAAGTGTTTACGGAAAATACGGGATAAGGTCAAGCAAAAAAATGCAAAAATTTTTTATCAGGCTGAAATCAGACGCTTCAGCTTTTTTTCGTAGCGCTCGGCTTCGCTATAAATACAGCCACAGTAGGGCTGGCGGTACAGCTCCATCGCCTTTGATCTGTCGATGCCTTCCTGCCAGTCTTCACGAAAATCCCTGTATACGAATCCGGGTCCCGCGCCGTCTGCACTGGACAGGCGCTCGCCTGTCTGCCTGATGACGTCATGGGGTTGATAGCGTGAATACAGCAGGCTGCTGCTCACAAAGGCGAAGCCGAGCCCTCTGGCTGCGGCAAAGGCTGCCTCGATGCGGCTCGAGCAGCAGTACGCGCAGCGTTGGGGCGCGGCATCGCGGCCCGCCACAGCGCGCAGCCATGCGGTGATGTTCCAGCTGGCATCATCGTAAAGAATGGGAATGCCCAACCGTTCGGCGCATTCGCCCGCCGCGTCCCTTCTGCGCAGATACTCGGAGAGCGGGTGTATGTTGGGGTTCATATACCAGGCTGTGACCGCAAAGCCCTCATCCAGCAGCCGCGTGATCGGCATGACGGCGCAAGGGCCGCAACAGACGTGCAGCAGCAGGCTGCGAGCATTGGGCGCAGCGGCAGGGGAGGATTGCGGGCCAGAGGAGTCAGTGGGCGCTGGCGTTGCGGATATGGCTGCAGCGGCCTCCGGGAAGGGGGACTTCCCGGAGGCCGTGCTTTGCCCGCCCATTATGGACGAACGGATATTTCCAGACATTTGCTGTAGCTTTGTTCCATTTCACGCAGACTGTCGCGCTTGTGGTTGAGCAGATACAGGGCCAGTTCGGGCGAGGCGCTGTAGACGCATTTTTCTTTGTTTTCAGCGCGCAGCATGCGGTGCATTTCCCGAAGGGCCTGGAGAGCCTGCCATTCGAGGTTGCGGCGCTGGCCCGTGCCTCCGCAAGCGGGGCAAGGCTCCATCGTGATGGCGAGGGCCGATGAGCCGGTACGCTGGCGCACAAGTTCAAGAAGGCCAAAGGAACTCATGCGGCCCACATCGTGGCGCGCGCGGTCGTTCTTCATGATGTTGCGCAGAGTTTTTTCCACTTCAATGACATGCTTTTTGTCGCGCATTTCAATGAAGTCGATAACCACCTGTCCGCCGATGTCGCGCAGCTTGAGGTGGCGGGCAATGGCTTCAGCGGCTTCCATATTGGTTTTATGGGCCATGGCCTCAAAGTTGCCCTTGCCGGATATTTTGCCCGAGTTGATATCAATGGCCATGAGGGCTTCGGTCTGGTCAAAGACCAACCGGCCGCCCGATGGCAGCAGCACTTCACGGGTATAAATCTGGTCAAGCTGGCGGCGCAGGTTAAACCGCTCCCACATGGAGGTGCGCACATCATTGTGCAGGCGCACGAGGTCACTCTTGCGGGGGAAGAGCAGGTTGACGGTTTCGCGGATGCTCTGGGCCACATCCTCGTTGTCCACCCATATTTCGCCCACGTCTTCCGTCAGATAGTCGCGCACGGCGCGTTCCGACAGTCCGGGCTCCTGATAGATAAGGGCAGGGGCCGTAACTTCGGTGGCTTTTTTGCGGATGTCGCGCCAGACGCGCTTCAGATATTGCAGGTCTGTCTTGAGGGTGGTCTTGGTGGTCCCAGCGCTGACCGTCCGCACGATGACGCCAAGCCCCTGGCCGGGGTCAATGCCGTTCATCATTTCGCGCAGGCGGCTGCGTTCATCATCGTCGTCCACCTTGCGCGACACGCCGATCTGTTCCTGTCCGGGGGTGAGCACAAGAAAACGTCCGGCCAGGGAGAGCCACGTGGTTAAAAACGCGCCCTTGCTGCCCGTGGGCTCCTTCACGACCTGAACAAGCACTTCCTGTCCGGCCTTGAGCACTTTCTGGATTGGCGGAAATTTTTTGCCCTTGGCAGGCTCATGATGCGTCAGCCAGTATTCCGGATGGATTTCGTCAATCTGCAAGAAACCGTTTTTGCCCGCGCCGTAGCTCACAAAAGCGGCCTGAAGATTGGTGTCGATATTGTGGATGACGCCCTTGTAAATATTGCCCTTGATTTTGCGCTGATGCAGCATGTCCAGGTAATATTCGAGCAACTGGCCGTCTTCGGTCAGGGCCACCTCAACCTGCTCGCCTGGCAGAACACTGATGAACATGCGGCGTCTGCCTGAGCTTGATTCGGATTTACCCTTGCCCTTGGCGGTTGGCGCTGCCGGAGCAGATTTCTGGTTGCTGGCTGCCTTGGCCGGTTCGGGTGTTTCCTTGTCCGGGCTGGCAGCAGGCGCGGAAGCGCCGGGCTGATCCTCATCAGCAATGGGTTGGCTCTGCCCGTTCTGCGGCGCGCCATTCTTTACCTCATCGGCAGCGGCCTCATTGCTCGCCTGCGTTTCGCCATTATCGCCATTCTGCTCTTTTTTGCGGTTGCGACCACGCCCTCCGCGGCGTCCACGCCTGTTCTTGCGGCGCGGGGCGTCGCCGGAGCCTTCAGCGCGTTCTTCAGCATCCTGGGCGTCGGTTGTAGCCTCCAGCGCCAGAGTTTCAGAAGCCGTAATGGCAAGAGATTCACGGCTGGCGATGGCCAGCTTTTCGCCGGAAGCCAGCGCCAGCACTTCGGTGGATGCGACCGTTGCAGTGACGGAAACGGTGGCGTCTTTGACCTCGGTAACGGGCTTGGCTGCCTGGGTTTGTGCGGCCTGGGGCTGGCGCTGACCGGCTTCGGCTTTGGCCGGGGCAGGCTTGGCCTGGGCGGCGTTGGCGGAAGACGGAAGATTTTTCTTTTCAGGCTGCGCGGCGGACTTTTCTACAGGCTTCTGGCCCGACGTTTTTTTGCGCGGCGCGGCGGTACGGGCTTTGGCGGAAGAGCGGGACCCGGCAGCGGAAGCCGTTTTTGCGCCAGTTCCGGCATCAGCTTTGGCGTTGGGCCTGGCGTCAGATCGGGCATCAGTTCTGGCATCGGGTGTCGCAGCCTTGCCCTGTGCAGCGCCAGCAGTCTTGCCAGCGGCGCTTGTGGCGGCATCCGGCTTGGCGGCAGTGCTTTTGCCGGCATGCGCCCGGGTCGAGCTCTTGGCTGCCCCGGTTTTTGCCGTCCTGCTTCTGGCAGTGCCTTTTTCGTTGGCAGACACGTCTTCAGCCGTGGCTGCCACTGGAGCGGCCTTGCCCTCTGTTTTGACGGTCACGCCGTCCTTGCCAGTCTTGGCGGGCGTCTGCCTGCTTCGGGGGTTTCTGGATTTCGCGGCGGGCGCTTTTTCCACGCTTTTATCTTTTTCTGCAGGCGTCTGCGCCGTGGGTGCGGCAGGCCGGGCAGTCTTTTCAGATGCAGCCTTTACCGCAGGCGCAGTGCCAGATGCCGCAGGCGCGTTGTCAGACTTGCCAGCCCTGGCGGCATCAGGCGTGCCGGAACTTTTTTTGCCTGAAGCGGATTTAGCCGTTGTGTTTCTGGCGGTTTTGGGCCTGGCAGATTTTGGTGCGGAATCCGTACTGGCGGATGATGGGGAAGCTTTGGGAGAAGTCTTGGAAGCGGGGGAAGGAGGCGCTGTTTTTTCTGCCGTTTTGGCCGCTGTTTGAGAGACAGTAGCCGTCTTTCCGCGGGCAGAGGCGCGGGTCTTGGGTTTTGAAGGCTTCGGGCTCGGTTCGCCTGAATTCTGGGACTCTGTCACTGGGGTTTCTTGGTCTTTGGTCATGAAAATCCTTTGGCTGCGGGGCGGGTTCACCACCGCGAAAAATTTCAGCAGCATGCCGGAATCCCAAGAGGAATTCGCCGCAGCAGCACCGTGTGGCGCGCTTTTGCGGCAGGCATACTAGTCTGCTTGTTGGAGAGTACGTTTTTTTGAAAAATATGCAAGCGTTCCTGTGCAGTGAAGAAGATAGTGCGTATATGCCGCTGGTTAGGCATTTCATTGTGAATGTGCTTGATGACCGTGCGGGCAAGCATCTGCCGCAAAGGCCTGAGCGCCGCTTGAGCCAGCGCCCGCAGAGCTTGCCTGAACTGTTGGGGGACTGCCCGGCGGGGTGGCAGGGCAGCGGCGCACTGTGGGAAAGACAGTGCGCAGCTTCATGCGCCGATAAGCGTTAGCGCGGAGCGCCGTAAAGCTTTTGCGAACATACACGGTCTCTACTGATATCGCAACCAGGTATCTTTACTGTCGCAACCTGAAAAAATTTCAGACCTGGTCGCGGCATCAGCTCGTGTGCGAGCAAAATCATTATACAACCGGGGGAGGGGGCTTTTGTGCGCCACTGCGGACGCCGCCCCCTCCCAGCAATATTGTCAATAAGTGTATGCCAGACAAAAAATGGCGGTGATGTGCCCGGAATGCTGAAGAATTGCCGCCCCTGCGGTCGGCTGCCCAACTGCCTTGGCATTACCCGGCGTGCGGCTCTTCCAGGCTTTCGTGGGAATCGCTTGTCGCGCGGGCTTCCCTGGTATTTTCATCTGCGAACACAAGCCAATGGAACAGACCCACAAGCACGCCGCCGCCAAGGATGTTGCCCAGTGTTACCGGGATGAGATTTTTCAGCACAAAGTTTTCCCAGGTGAGCAGCGAGAGGGTGTGGACAGGATCGGCCAGTTTGGCCGCCACTTCGGGGGGCATCATGCCGCTGCATAGAATGCCGATGGGGATCATGAACATGTTGGCGATGCTGTGTTCAAATCCGCAGGCAATGAACAGGCCCACAGGAAAAAGGCAGGCTGCCATCTTGTCGAAAAGCGAGCGGCCAGAATACCCCATCCACACGCCAAGGCAGACCATAAGATTGCACATGACCCCCAGAAACAGGGCTTCAATGAAGGTGTGGGACAGCTTGTATTCGGTTGTCTTGATGTAATAAAGGGCAATGCTGCCGCCGTCGTTCCAAGGGTGCCCGCTGAGAAGGATAAGGGCCACAAGAGCAATAGCGCCGACGAAGTTTCCGGCATAAACGATGCCCCAGTTTGCGAGCATCTGCCTCCAGCTGATTTTGTTGCTCGCGCGTGGCACAAGCGTCATGGTGGTCGAGGTGAAAAGGTCGCCGCCGAGCACCACAACAAGCATGAGGCCAAGACTGAATACAAGCCCGCCAACGATCTTGCCGGCTCCTGTCACATTCGCCACAGCGCAGTATACAAAGCCCAGTCCGATAAACAGCCCCGCCATCACTGACAGCAAAAAAGCCTGGCGCGGTGGCCGCGTAGCCTTGATTATCATGGTTTCCACAACCTTGCCGTACATCTGGCGAGGATTCAGCGCTTCAAAGGACGCTCCGGTCATGAACACTCTCCTTGTGGAGGAATCAGGGTGGATGGACTCTGGACAGTGCCGCGCAGGCAGGACTGAGACAAAAAGCCCGCCACCATAAACCAGCCATGAAAAATTATCCACAAGGGCTGTTTCTAATGTATATAGAATGATAAAATGGCGCTTGTACGCTATTGTGGGTGGGTATTGCGCGTATCAACATTTTGTTGTGTGTAAATATACTGTAGTTGTCTAGTATTGATATATCTATGTTAAATGTATATTTTTTTATTTGTGATGAAATTTATTGTAAATTGCCGTTGAAATTTTTTATATACTTTTAGGCTACTTATATATTTATTGTAAACATATCGCATTGTAAAGATCTGTAGATAAAATTTATCTTGGGTGATTGCCTGGTTATGTGTAAAACCCAGCCGTATTTTTTGGGGCAAAACAAAAAAATATTCTTGCTTGTTGGGCAATAACTGACTGTATTATCAGGTTCACCTTGCCAGTTTTGTTTTAATGCCTGGCAGTCGCTCATAAAAAATCAGTAATAAGGTTTGACCTGATTTTATTTGCACCATAATAGATGAAGAAAAATATCGTTGTATCTATTGTATCGCTTCGACCGCTTCAAATTGAAACTGAGGTTAGCGACAGATGCATGTTGTTCTTATTTCTGAATGCACACGAAAATCAGTTTCAAGAACGCAAAGGATTTTAGATAGCTACGCGCCAAGAGCCGGTATTCGCACATGGATGACGCCCATAACCCGTGAAGGGCTGGCAGAACTTCATGCTGCTCTTCGCAAAAGCGCAACCCGCAATACGGCGGTGGCCTGTTATCAGAATGACGGCCGCCGCCGTATGCGTTTGCTGTGGATTGTGGGCGCGCGGGGCAGGTTTTCTGCTGACGGCGCTGTTGCCGTGCGAACCTCACGGCGTTTTGTCAGGCGCGCGGCAGAAACCCCGCTCTGGCTTCGCTGTGTCTGCCTGTTGGCGCAGGCTGCCGCACTGGTTCATGACCTCGGCAAGTATTCAGCATACTTTCAAAATAAACTGCGCGATCCCAAAATGCTGCGTGATGATGTGCGCCATGAGTGGATATCCGTCTGCCTGCTGCGCGCTTTGCGGCAGGGTGCAAGCTGGCAGGAGGCATGGCAGGTTTTGCATGACGATGCGGCGCTTAACGTCGTCATAAAACGTCCAACAGGCCCGGGTTCAAGGGCGTATCACGCCCCAGCCACCGCTTTGGAAGCCATTGATTTTCTTGTGGCAAGCCACCATTTGCTTTTTTCTGGCGGTGAAGACGGTGGAAGCGTCCCTTCAGTGGAGGCTTCCCATGTCCGTTCAAAGAATGTTCCTCAAGACTACAGCCAGCCCCACGAGTCCCTACCCAAGGACATATGGAAAAATTTTCAGCGGCTTGAATCAAAGCTGAGCGCGCTGTCCGAGACGCTCCAGGGTAAGGAGCATACGGAATTCTGGTGGGCATGCCTTATTCTGGCTCGGGCAGCACTCATTTTTGCTGACCACACTGTTTCCGCCAGAGCATATCCCACCCCTCTTGATGACGGCACAAGCGCCGCCAATACCCGATTTGTCGAAAACAAACGCGTCCTCAACCAGCCGCTGCGCTGGCATTTGACTGAAGTGGCCCATGTAGCCGCCAACGCCGCATGGCGCATGGGCCAACTGACGCAGAGCACAGCGGGCCCGCTTGAAGGTCTGCAAGAGGCTTCAGTGGCGTCCATTACGGAACCAGCGGACGAAGCCTCACGTTATCACTGGCAAAACCTCGCTGCCGATGCTTTGGCCCGCTGGCGACTGGATAATCCCGACACGCCCTGCCTTGTTTTCAATATGGCTGGTACAGGCAGCGGCAAGACAAGAATGAACCTGCGTGCGGCCTGCATTCTTTCGCGTGATGCCGCGCCGCGCTGCTCCATTGCGCTCAATTTGCGCAGCTTGACCTTGCAGACAGGGCACTCTCTGCAATCTGACCTTGGCATTTTGCCCGCCGACATGGCCACGGTCATCGGCGATGGCGTCACCCAAAGGCTTTTTGACTGGGCCAAGCGGGCAGAAAACATTGATGATCGGGATGTGGTCGAATCCGAGATCATGTGCAGCGGCGATTCCGGCCCATTGCCTGCCTGGATGGAACCATTCTGGCGCACGGAACGCGAAAGGGTGATCGTCGGTTCACCCTTGCTGGTGTCTACCATTGATTTTCTGGATGCCGCCGGTCGGCCTGACCGGCAGGGGCATCACGTCAAAGCCCTGCTGCGCCTCATGACGGCCGATCTGGTGCTGGACGAGGTTGACGGTTATGAGCCGGAAGCCCTTGTGGCGGTCTTGCGGCTGGTGCAACTGAGCGCTTTTTTCGGGCGCAATATCGTCTGTTCTTCGGCCACGCTTTCTCAGGCCACGGCTGACGCCGTCCATGTCGCCTGGATTTCCGGGCAGAAGCTCCGGCACGCATTGACGCAAGAGGCAGACGCCCCTCCCGCACTTTCAGGCATTGCCGTCATTGATGACAACCTCGCGCCGGAGGTCCTGGTTTTTGACAACAAAAGCGCTGCATTTTCAGAATGGTATGCCAAACGCATGAGGGATATGACGTCCCATTTGCAACGCATGCCCAGCCTGCGACGGGCTTTTTTACAACCGGTGGAGCCCTCCATACAGGGGTTTCAGATTGCGGTGCTGGAAGCGGTGCAGCGCCTGCACACAGAAAACGCCTGGGAGTTTTCGTCGGGCAGGCAGATTTCTTTTGGCCTTGTGCGTGTGGCAAATATCAACGGGGCTGTGGCCACGGCGCGCAGTCTGGCTCAGGCGCTGCCCCATGCCCATGTGGCCTGCTATCACTCGGGCGACTGGCGCATCAGCCGGTTTCATAAAGAGCGCCGCCTCGACCATCTGCTGACCCGCAAGAGAGGGAATGCCCATATCCTCGCAGACAAGGAAATGCGGGGGCTTGTGGCCCGCGCCACGAAGCCGCAAGTGCCTTTCATTGTTGTGGCCACGCCAGTGGAAGAGGTGGGCAGGGATCACGACTTTGACTGGGCTGTCATTGAGCCTTCCAGCGCGCAGTCCATTGTTCAGGTTGCTGGGCGTGTGAACAGGCACCGTCTCGTTTTCTGCGACAATGCGCACAATATTGCCGTGCTAAGATACAATTTGCGTCACTGTAAAAATTGCGAACAGGGAACGAAAGATACTCGTGCTTTTATCTTTCCTGGATACGAAGGCAAAAGGCAGGTGAAGCGATATAAAGAGCATGATCTTGCCCAGTTACTGCCCTGGCAGGCGGAGGCGCTCACCATTGATGCCGGGTTGCGGCTTGGCGGTGGCAGTGACTTTGCCATTGCTGATGACACGGCCATCGCCACGAGGGTTACGCGGTTTTTTGGCGCAGACAGTGATGGAGGTGAGGGGCTGTTCAGCCGCAGTCCCATAGATGCCTTTCGCATGTCGGCCACGCCCTATGAGCAAACGCCACTGCGTAACAGGGCAGGGCGCAAGCAGCTTTGGCGGATGCAACTTGAAGGCGAAAATGCGCTGTATTTTCGTTGGGATGAGGATTCTCACGGCGCAAGCTGGGTGCACAACAAACATGAAATGCTCGAAGAAAAGGCCGCACCCAATGCCTGGCTGGCGCTCAGCCCGCCGGAAATGGAAAGCTTGTGCCATGAGGCGGGCATATGGCCGGAAGAAGGCCTGCAAGCCGAGCTGACCTCATATAATACTAAAGATGATAGTTTCATATATGATCTGGGTTTTGGCATACGGCGAATAACTTGAAACCAGCCGCAGCAGCGGACGGAAAGGAGCGCCATGAAAGACGAATGGAAGATGTTTTCCACCAAAAACTATCAAGAAGAAATAAAAGGGCTTGTTCATTTTACCGCGAAGGTAGTCAACTCCAACGCAATTGCTGCAGGCGTACGCCTCGGGCCTGAAGACGCACTGGATATGCCTTATGTTTCGTTGCGTACCCTTCTGGCGAGCGGCCTTTCATTCCCATTGGAATATGCGGAAGGCGGGGCAGCCAAGGCAGGCATCGTCAAGCAGATCAACTGGGTTCTTACTGACGCTCCGGAAGCGAAAGACGTGGGGACTGAGGAAAAAAAGGCAATTGTTGAAGGCATCGCGGCTGCCAATGCTTCCGGCTTCAGAACCGGAATGAAGTATGTGGACCACCGCCTGCGCCAGTTGCTTATTCCCAAAAAAGACGCGCCGGGCGGCTATGTGAGCATGACGCCTATGACAGCAAGCAGCATTTGTCCGCTGTTTTTTGACCGTGAACAGGGGCTCGTGCAGCGCCATAATGAGGCCGTAAAGGTTGAACCAGACGGACCGAGGCGAAAACTGCGTCAGGCTCAGTTCGGTATAGGAGGTTCCAAACCATTGAATGTCGGCTACTTGGCGAGCTACATGCAACGTCCTCTTATGGTGTCGGCTCCAGGAACGTCTGCCTCAACACGTGAGGCCTTCGCGTTGTACCATAAAGGCCTGTCGCTTGATGTACATGCACTCGGTCCCTTTAGGGAAGCTGTCCAGACGTACGCCGCTTTTCGCGAAGAGGTGCTGAGGGCGGAACCGGATGAAAGCACAGTTACCTTGAGGGAAAGGGAGCGGGAAGAGGAGCTTGTTGCCGCCATTGCGCTCGCCGTGCTGGATATGGCGGCAGAGGCTCAGGAACTGCTGGCGCAGCATGCGCACCTTCTGCCGGAAGACGAGCTTCTGCCCGAACTGGACCCGCCGCGTCATGCCCGTGTTTCGCCCCTCGTGCGGCCGCTGGAAATCAGGGGATTACTGGACCCATCGGTACGCGGGCTTTGCAATAACTGGCCCCGCGCCATGGCACGGCTGGCGGTCAGCAGAATGCTGATGCCCCACAAAGGCACCGGGCAGAGTCTTTTGAAGCTGGATTCGTCTGCCCGCGTCAGCCTTGAGGCCATTATGGAGGAGGCGTTTCGATGACAGCCTATCTTGTTCTACCGCATATGCGGGTTCAGGGCGCCAACATGTATAATGCCGCCTTTCTTGTGGGCGGCCCGCCAGTACTTGCGGCATGGCTCATGGCGCACGCTCTTGGCCGCAAAATAGATATGGCGGACGACGTGCTTGCAATGGCTTTTATACTGCACAGCTACACGCCGCTAGGTGATTCATTTTACGGTATATTCAACCCGCAGTTACGTCGCGGAGCGGCCTATACCTTCGGCTCATCCCTAAACGGATCGGACTATTCCTCCAAAAACAAGCAGGCATTGTCCCTGCAGCCGGTGGCCCGCGCCCATATGGAGGTTTCTCTGGTTATTGGCATCCGGGACCTTGCTACGACTGAAGGCATTGATTCCCATATTGCAACAAGCCGACTTGCCGGCGGCGCGATTACCCGTATGGGCAAAGTCCGTTTGTGCAGTGACGCCAGTGAGGCTCTGGAGCATATAGGCGTCGGCTATGCTGTGATGGATCGCCGCGACCTGTTGGAAAAGGAAGGTGCGGGCAACCGCGCGGAGCAGTTCGTGGCCGCGCTGGGCCACAAACCTGTGGAGGGCGACGGCATGGGCTGGCTTTCTGCCACCTGCCTTGGTTATGCCGCCACCACCCCGTTTGAAAAACGCTCCGGCGTGCGTGAAGGGTACGAACATGCCTTTGCGGAACCGCTTGTGGGGCTTGTGCAGTATGTACCCATACGCCGCTGCCTTGATGAAGACAGGGCGGAGCAAACTTTGTGGAGATCAGAGTGGGCAACGCCCGACGTGTACAGAATATATCAGGAACAACGCTAACCCCCAGTAAAAAGGAAAATATCATGGCAAAATCTCTTAAAAAACTGCCCGGTGTTCTTTCATTTCAGCGTTGCCTCATGGTTACTGACGCCCTTTTTTTCAATGTGTTTGCCGATGGCAGTATTTCGCCGCTCCCCGTCGTGCGTCATGGCATCAGGGGAACGCAAAATATCAATAAATCTGGCAAGAAAGAAAATGACGATGCCAGTGTAAAAAGCGCTTCACGCGAAGAAGTTTCCAATATTCAGACTACAGATTCAGCCAAGCTTGACCCCCTGGCTGAAAAGTTGCGCGTTCGTTTTGATGTGCGTTTTCTTGATCTTTCATCGGCGCTTTTTGCCTGCGCGCCTGGGAAAGCGGACGATATGGACGACCTGACGGCCTTCAGGGAAGGGCTGACTGCCTTTATCAATAATGGCAAGGCCAGCGCTGGCATGATAGAACTCGCATGCCGCTATGCGCGCAACCTGGCCAATGGACGGTTTTTGTGGCGCAACAGAGCCATTGCGGAGCATGTGAGCGTTCGTGTGCGGGACAGGGCTGATCTGGATGTTCGTTTTGACGCTCTGCAAATGCCCCTGAATACGTTTGATTCCTATTCCGAGGCAGAAAAGGCCGTTGCCGAGCGTATCGCCGCCGGGCTGCGTGGGCAGCGTGATGTGTCCTTACTGGTGGAGGCGGATGTGGACTTTGGGGTACGTGGCGCTCTGGAAGTGTTCCCTTCCCAAAACTATCTGGAAAATAAGGCCAAGGGTTTTGCACGTCCTTTGTATTGCGTTGGCGAAGTACCGAAAAATCAGGACAAGCACAGTGTTCAGGAGCGCGGGCAGGCGGCTTTGCGCGACCAGAAGGTGGGCAATGCCCTGCGCACTATTGATACCTGGTATCCAGCTTATACAGAGCGTGGCCTTGCCATCCCGGTGGAACCCAATGGCGCAAGTCTGGATGCGCAGCTCTTTTTCCGTAATGATAAAAAAGTCTCTGGTTTCGGCTATATGTTGCGAGCGGGCGATATGGACCCCGATACGGCCGAGGGCATGTTTTTGATGGCCTGCATCATCCGCGGCGGCGTCTTTTCAGAGAGTGCATAGCCATGATGCCGCGCGTGTATTTTGACATTGAGGCCTTGGCCGCCACTGAAGACACGGGTATGAGCGCTCCCGCATTACGGGGGCGCATGCTGGCTTTACTGCATCCCCTGTTTGCGGCAAAGCCGCATACCTATGCGCTGGCAATACCGGCAGGGCGTCAGGCCGTCTGCGACAGGGGTGGAGGAGCATTACGGGTATTCGCCTCCAGTCGGGATGATCTGGATGCCCTGGTGGCCTCGCTCTCTCGGCTGCCCTGGGTACGGGACTATGCCAGGCTGCAATATCCCGCATCTGTTCCTGAAAATTATGCGGGAGCCTGGGTGGCCTTCAGGCGGTATCGTGTACCTAGTTTGAATAGCGACCGTAGAACTGGTGCGGAGGCCGGGCAACTGCGGCAGCGCCGTATGCAGACCGTGCAAAAGGAGAAGATGGACTACTTTATTGTTAGCAGCAAAACCACGGAGCAGCGTTTTACGCTGGCGGTGCGCCGTGAATCAGGGCCGCCGCCGCAGGCCGAGTGCCTGCCGAATAGTTATGGCCTGTGCAGCGCGCACAACTTTTTTTGTGTACCGGACTTGCCGTGATCTGCCATGAAGGAGAAAAAACAGGTTAATCCCCGGCCCGTGATGCTCTCCAAGCGCGCCAATGTGTTTTATCTGGAACACGTGCGCGTGATGCAGATGGACAACCGTATCGTCTACGCGACGCAGGACGGCGGAGAGATTGAGTCATATTTCAATCTTCCGGAGCGTAACACCGCCTTTGTTTTGCTGGGCAAAGGGTCATCCATAACGGATGCGGCCATGCGGCGTATGGCCGAATCCCATGTGATGGTCGGGTTTTGCGGGTCTGGAGGCTCACCGCTTTTTGGCGCTCTGGATATGGCTTTCATGCCGCCACAAAGTGAATATCGTCCGACAGAATATATGCAGTCATGGATGGTCAAATGGCTGGACGAAAATGAGCGGGTTAAAATTGGAAAACAACTGCTGAAAGAACGCGCCAGCTATGCTGAAAGTCAATGGCGAAAAAATGCGGATCTGCAAAAAGGCGAGTATTGGCATCCCCAATGCTCTTCATGAGTCTTTTCTCAAAGATGTGGAGGGTGCTGAATCCACCCAGCAACTTTTGCTTGCTGAGGCCAGATGGGCCAAGGCCCTTTATGGCATCTTGGCCAAAGCGTTCGACTTCAGCTTTAGCCGTGAGGAAGGCAAAAGAGCCGGAGCCACTCGCGCTGATGTGTGTAACGCTTTTCTCGATCACGGAAACTACATCGCTTATGGGTATGCCTCCGTTGCATTGTGCGGACTTGGGATAAGTTTTTCCTTGCCCGTATTGCACGGAAAAACTCGGCGGGGAGCCTTGGTTTTTGATTTTGCGGACGTAGTAAAGGACGCCTTGGTCATGCCAACGGCCTTTACCTGCGCTGCGGGCAAAAAAACGCATAAGGATTTTAGGGAAGAGCTGATTGAGCGTTGCCAGCAACAGGAGGTGTTGGACTATCTTTTCAGGTTCATTATTGGGCTGTGCGAAAATAGTTAATAGTTCAAACGTATTATGTGTGGCTTGAAATAATGAAGCATACTGCTGCAAAAAACACGTAACATACCTTATATGTTATATTTTTTGCGGAAAGTATCTAGTTAACCGCCGCGTAGGCGGCTTAGAAGTTACCGTCCCCCGCTGGTGCAACCAGCAGTGGGTTAACCGCCGCGTAGGCGGCTTAGAAGAAAACAGACAGCTATGAAAACCAGCTCATCAAGTTAACCGCCGCGTAGGCGGCTTAGAAGGGGGTGCAAGCGCCGAAGGCGGGGGAGGTGAGGTTAACCGCCGCGTAGGCGGCTTAGAAGAGATGGGGTTCAGATTGCCTCGCACAAACCACGTTAACCGCCGCGTAGGCGGCTTAGAAGAAGATCGATTGAAGATCCATCGGGAAGAACCAGTTAACCGCCGCGTAGGCGGCTTAGAAGCAATCCTCCAAAGCTACCGGTGCCCCCATTACGTTAACCGCCGCGTAGGCGGCTTAGAAGGATGGTGAAGCTGAGAGTAGACCCGGCAGGTAGTTAACCGCCGCGTAGGCGGCTTAGAAGTTTTTGTCGCCTCTCGGCGTGGGAGGCGTGCAGTTAACCGCCGCGTAGGCGGCTTAGAAGTTCGGCAATAGCTTCAGTAGCAAAAGCGTGCCGTTAACCGCCGCGTAGGCGGCTTAGAAGTCCAGGGTGGCAGAAGGCGTCAACCCTGTGGCGTTAACCGCCGCGTAGGCGGCTTAGAAGACAGGGTTGTACAGTGTGACAAACACGCAGTCGTTAACCGCCGCGTAGGCGGCTTAGAAGATGTCCTCAATTTAGCATTGAGGCGTATGGATGTTAACCGCCGCGTAGGCGGCTTAGAAGAGCTCTGGACAATCCACGCCGTAAATGCGCACGTTAACCGCCGCGTAGGCGGCTTAGAAGGTCATGCCGTTTTCAGCAAGATACTTCTTTGCGTTAACCGCCGCGTAGGCGGCTTAGAAGCATACAAGACGTACCTTGAAGTGACCATTACCGTTAACCGCCGCGTAGGCGGCTTAGAAGTGAGGGCCACGCGCCCCAACACAGCAGGCCGTGTTAACCGCCGCGTAGGCGGCTTAGAAGCAATACCCTTTGTTTTCCTCCGGTACGCGTACGTTAACCGCCGCGTAGGCGGCTTAGAAGGCGTGCTTGGGGTGCGCTGGCTTGCGCCTACCGTTAACCGCCGCGTAGGCGGCTTAGAAGGTGGCGATTGGACGTTTGAAGACGCGGACTACGTTAACCGCCGCGTAGGCGGCTTAGAAGAGAGTGATGAATGACTTCTGTGTGTAGTTGAGGTTAACCGCCGCGTAGGCGGCTTAGAAGAGCAAGGCGGCGCACGCCAGTAACCAGGCCGGGTTAACCGCCGCGTAGGCGGCTTAGAAGAACGCGAAGGGTGAACAACTCAAGGATGCTGAGTTAACCGCCGCGTAGGCGGCTTAGAAGAAGTTATATACTGCAAACGGGCCAGAAGTATAGTTAACCGCCGCGTAGGCGGCTTAGAAGGGCCCGGCTTCATGCGCCGAGGTTCTGATTTTGTTAACCGCCGCGTAGGCGGCTTAGAAGGGCCCGGCTTCATGCGCCGAGGTTCTGATTTTGTTAACCGCCGCGTAGGCGGCTTAGAAGGTGTGTGGGCGATATACAGCGCGAGGCATTGCGTTAACCGCCGCGTAGGCGGCTTAGAAGACACTCGGCTATTCTGTGGCCTTTGCGCCTGAGTTAACCGCCGCGTAGGCGGCTTAGAAGATCGCGTACAAGCGGCTCAAGGGCTTGCTCCGGTTAACCGCCGCGTAGGCGGCTTAGAAGAGCAGTCGGCGCAAAGCGTGGGCGAAGATCCCGTTAACCGCCGCGTAGGCGGCTTAGAAGTGAGGGCCACGCGCCCCAACACAGCAGGCCGTGTTAACCGCCGCGTAGGCGGCTTAGAAGCAATACCCTTTGTTTTCCTCCGGTACGCGTACGTTAACCGCCGCGTAGGCGGCTTAGAAGACCCGATGAGCATCTCATGTTTTGATCAAGACGTTAACCGCCGCGTAGGCGGCTTAGAAGTTACGTTGAACACGGCGCAACCAACACCAAGAGTTAACCGCCGCGTAGGCGGCTTAGAAGATGCGACAAATCTTGACAAGCTCTTTGGAAAAGTTAACCGCCGCGTAGGCGGCTTAGAAGGACATGCAAGCTATACTGCGCGGCCTTTATAAGTTAACCGCCGTGTAGGCGGCTTAGAAGGCAGTACGGGAGGCAGCGGAAACAGTTGGATCGTTAACCGCCGCGTAGGCGGCTTAGAAGATGTTGTGGGGCGTCACCTATCCTGCATTTATGTTAACCGCCGCGTAGGCGGTTCAGAAGACCAGCAGTAATCCGCCACCGCTCCGTAATCCGTCCCCCGCCGCGCAGGCGGTCAAAGTTGTATGTCGCCGTTCCGTATATCACGTCCGTGTCGGTTCACGACTGCACAGGCGATAGTAGAACAGCAAGATGTAGAGCGGGACGAGATACGCGGCGGCCATAAGCGCTTCTGTAGCACTGAAGAATTCCATACAGACGATCATCAACAGGACGTTGTTGATGACGCCGAATGAAATGAGAAAAGCCAGCCGTGTCTGTCGCGTCATGTGGCGGGTGAGAGGCAGCGCTGCCAGCGTCATGAGCACGCACAGCAGGCAGGCTGCGCCCAGCGCCTGAAGAATGAATGAAGGTGATTGCCGCAACACGCCGCCATAATTGCTGAAAATGGCGATATTGGAAACAGCGATGGCGACCGTCAGCAGGGGAAACTGCTGGCGCAGCAGGGTGCAGCGTAGCCTGTTCCAATATGTACGGGTCAGATGGGCAGCGGCGAAGGGCAGCAGAATGGTCACGGCAAGAGAAAGGCCCATATGCCCAAGTTCCAGATGCGGGGGCAGGTTCAGAGGGGTAAGGCCGAGCAGACGCAAAGCGCTGTCGGTAAAAGAAAGCATGGCAGGCAGGCTCAGGGGCAGCAGCAGCGAGGTAGCGATATTAGCCACAAGAATAAGGGCGGTGTTGGCCCTGAGCATAAGCGAAAAAACCGCAGCCATGACGCCCACCGGCGCCGCGCCCAGCAAGAACGCCCCAAGGGCGAATTGCGGCATGATCAGACGAAAAACAACCATACAAAGTATGGGCAGCAAGGCGAGCCGATAAAAGGTCAGCAGACACAGCGGTACAGCCATGGTGCGGCTTTCCTGCCGCAGTTCCTCCACGCCCACAGCCAGAAAACTCATGAACAGCATAAATATGAGGATAAGACGCGGCATGGCCGCCAGAGGGGCAGCCAACTGGGGTAAAAAAACGCCAGCCGCCATGGAGGCCAGCGACGAAAACACCATCACGAGATCACGAGGATTCATTAAAGCCTCAATTTTTTCGCCACCCTGCCCAAATCGGACATAAAATTCAAGAGGGCGGCAGACCTTGCATTGCCGGGATTTTTACAGGGCCGACCGAAGCGTAAAAGTGGCCGTGCCCGTTCGATGTGTGTGTTTTTTCCGTGACGGTGAAGATTTGTGATGGTGAAGGCTGGCAAAAGCGGCAGCACTAATGAACCCGCTTAGCCCGTCTTTGCCCTGTGACGTCCCTGCGCTTGAGTGACGGAAAATTAATAGGCCATGTACCGCCCATATCCCTCTGAGAGCAACTTCATTAGAGCAGATAACCTTGAGGTGGAATGCTGCCTGAAAGACATTGTTTTAGGAAACCCGCTTCAGATCAGAAAATCCTTTGCCATATAATAAAGCCACTAAAGGTTTTAGGGGGTGGGGGCGTGGGGGAGGGACCCTTTTGCAAAAGGATCCCTCCCCCACAAAGCATTTCAAAAGGAGCTATACGGCTGGGGCAGGGGATAACCGGCACGCCCCCTCCACAAAGCATTTCAACGTACCATTGCGCTACCGGTGCTGTCGCCATCCAGATGGCTCCCCGGTCGCCTGACGGCTGTGCTTGAAATTCCTCGCGGCTGCGCGCATCGGCAAAACGCCCGGCAAGGGCAAAAGCGTTCCGCGCGGAAAGGCCGTTGAAACAGCAAGGCCCCGACGCGCGTCGGGGCCTTGCCAGCAGAAAATTCTCAATGCCCGGCGGCATCACGGCCATGCAGACTACTGGTCCACCCGGATATCCAGAGAGAGCTTGTCCTTGGACAGGACATAGCGGACGCTGGCGGGCTTGCCGGAGAGGTCAATGACAACTCTGGTTTTGCCGTCCATCTTACCCAGCCGCACATTGGTAACCACGGGGTTTTTGGGCACGCCCGGCGCTTTGACCTGCCATTTGCCGTCCAGATCAACCACAAGTCTTTCAGGACTGTTGAGGGTCATGTTCTTGTAATTGAGGGGAGCCGTGCCCACGAGGCGAACGGTTGCTCCCTTGTCGCGGGCAAAAACCACAAATCGCGTGATTTCCAGCTTTTGCGGCGCGGCTTTTGCGGCTTTTTCCGTATTGCCGGAAGCAGGTTTTTCCGCAGGGGCGGCTTTTTCCGGCGTTCTGGCTTTTTCCGGAGCGGCGGATGCGCCGGACGCGGCAGGAGCGGCGGTGCTGGCCGTTTCGGGCTTGGCGGCGTCGGATGATTTTTCAGGCGTGCCGGAAAAATCGGGTTTGTGTTTCGCCGGTTCAGGCAGCGGCGGGTGCACGGGCACGGCTTCAGCCGTGTATGGGGCTTTGTCGCCCAGGTGGGGCGCGGTGTCGGCCGGAGCCGGGGTATGCCCGGACTCCACAGGCAGGGGCGGAAGGTATGGCTGTGCGCCTCCACTGCTTTTGGGAGCCTGCACGGCATCGCCAAGCGACGGCAAAGCCGCCTCCGGCCCTGTCTGACTGTCCACGCCGGGGTCGGCGGCCTGCTGATTGACGCTCGCCTGAGCAACGGGGGCCTGCTCCGGCTTGCGCATCTTTTCATTGAGCATAATGAGGGCCATGCCCAACACGCAGACTGCCAGAAGAAGACTTAAAATCACTTTATTCATGCCAAAAGGCTCCTGCCGAAACGAGTTTGTCCTGGATATGTTCAGCGGTCACGGGAGGCGGATTGTCCCCGTTTTTGCAGCATTTCTTTGCGAATATGCACCAGCATCCGAAAGTACAACGGCTCTTCGCCACCCATATTCATGGCTGTACGTACATGGGCCGCGGCTTCATCAAAGTGGCCCAGCGAACAGAGAATGCGGGCCAGATTGAAGTGGGCATGGTCATCATCCGGGGCCAGTTCCACCACTCTGCGGCTGAACAAAAGAGCCAGCGCGAGTTGCGAATTCTGACGCAGACTGACGCCAAAATCTCTGAACATGTGCTTGTGCGCGGTGCAGATGTTTTCGGTTGATTGTGCAAGCTGTTCCAGCGCGGCCAGCGCGCCCTTGCGTTCGCGCGGACGCCTGAGGCGCAGCAAGGTCTGACGAAAGGTTTCGCGCAGGCGCGCTTCCGTCATCTTGGCCTTGCGCATGGCCTCCAGATCCATCGGGCGGCTCATGGCCGTCGGGCTTACGTCCGGCTGGACCCGACGCGCGGGCGTGTCCGTTGCAGCCGTCAAAATATCTTTTTCTACCGGCTGCAGGCGCAACTGGGGAGTTCGCGCCGGAGCGGCGACCTCGTTTTTCTGCGTAGCAGCAGCTCGCTTCAGGCCCTCTGGCTCATCGGTGGCCACGGGACGCAGCGACTCGGGAGCAAGCTTGCGCGCTTGCTTTGGTCGTAGCGCGCCGGGCGTTGCGGCGCTTTGACTCACGCTGGCGACAAGGCTGTCAGACTCGTTGGCAAAAAGTAGCGAATCAAGGGATTGCGGCCCAGCCTGCGGGGTGGGTTGGGTTCCGCTTTGCGCGCGGCTTTTCAGGGCAGCCGATGCGTTGCCAGTTTCGCCGCCAGAAGTTCTGGCGGGTGTGCCGCCAGCAGCACTTCCAGACGTGGCGGCGTCGGGGGGTGCGCCAGGCGTGGCCGGAGTTTTGGGGCGGGGGCTGGTCTCGCCAGACGGCTCAGAGGCTGCCGTGTCCGCTTGCCCGGCCTGCTGTGCGGTGCCGGATCCGTCAGCGGATTTTCCTTTGGCTTCAAGATGTGAAAGGTCAGGAGTCATGACGGGCATTGCCAGAATTTCTGGTTCTGCCCTGAAGTTTTTTGCAAATGAACTGGCGCTGATCCTTTCTGGCTCGGCCAACGGTTGGAACGCCTTGTTGAGTTCCTGTACCGCAAAAGCTCCGTCAGACAGTTCCCAGACGAAGTAGTGGTTCTTGCGGTTATTTCCCGTCCAGTCGGTGGAAAAAGAGTACACGCCTGAAAATTTTGAGCGACGCATGGCAGAAATGTACATTATTTACGCCGAATGGCAAGAATGCCTTACAGCCTTTACCTTGCCGGGGGTTTGCGTTATTGTGTCGTTATGCACGAAATGGCAATTGCACAAAGTCTGCTGAAGATGTCGGAAGAGGAAATCTCCCGGTTGGGCTGCACACGTATTGAGGCCGTGAACGTCAGGTACGGTGCCCTTGCTGGTATTGTGCCCGAGTCTCTTCAGTTCTGTTTTGAGACTATGATTCAGGGCACGCCTCATGAAGGGGCACGCCTTGAACTTGAAGAACTTCCCCT
Organism: Desulfovibrio sp. MES5; assembly: GCF_002237645.1. Lineage (GTDB taxonomy): Bacteria > Desulfobacterota > Desulfovibrionia > Desulfovibrionales > Desulfovibrionaceae > Desulfovibrio. Next base: position 103,768 of record NZ_MJUZ01000049.1, on the reverse strand, counting down.
GCAACTGCACTGCCCCTTCTGCGGCGCGGATTTTGGCGGTGAGGGGCAAGACGCCCTTGTGCAGCCCTGTCCGGGGTGCGGCGAGCAGTTCGGCCATGTGGTCAAGCAGGGCAGGGAACTGTACCTGAACCGCCTTGAGGCAAGCTAGAGCATTGTACCTTTGAAAAAAGGTACATGTTCCAACGCCGCACGAGAGTGCAGCGCGCCACGACGTGGCGTGGGCTCTGTCGAGCTTTGGCCGTTGCGACGAAGGAAGCTACGGATGCTTCAAGCGCTGTGACGCAGGAAACTACGCTTGAAGACAGCATGCGTAACGACACGGCTTGTCCCATATAATCGCTGTCGCCATCCGTAGCGATGCTGTCCTGCCCCGTAAGAGGTTCCGTCAACGGTTCAGGCAAGCCCTGCGGGCAACGGCTGCCGCAACGACAGCACTTGGTTACTTAAACGGACAGCCTACTGATGACTCTCGCTGCTTTAGCCGTTGTGACGAAGGAAGCTACGGATAAAGACAGCACTTGGTTACTTAAACGGACAGCCTACTGATGACTCTCGCTGTCCGTAAGCGGCAAAGACCCGCTAACGGCTCACAAATCACACTTTTGGGCAGAATGGCACATTGAAATGTGAAGTATTTCTATGGTGATCCGGTCTAAATCAGGTTCGTCCGATGTCATTTAACAACGCCAGCCAGATCGCGGCCAGAAATGGCGGCAGGCCATAACGCGGTTTTTTGTTCCGGCTGCGGGCGTTGCTTTGCTGCCGGGCTTTTTTTTGACTTTTTTATAGATAGAGCCAGTTTTCGTTGAAATTGCTCAGGCGGCAGTGTAAGCGAGGCGCTCGCCAAAAAGGCGCATGCGGTTTGCTCGCGCTGCCCAACGCCGTAAAGGGCGTGCCGCAGGCGTTGAAACGGCATATTCTCAATGTTGATCCGCCCCAGTGTTCCCATATCGCCCCATACTTCAGACCAAGGACTCCACACGGAGTCTGTTAGGAGACAGGCATGCAAATTCCCGTGGTTCGCAATGTGCTGGAAGCCAATGAAAAAATGGCGGCCCATGTGCGCAAGCGTTTGTCTGACAATGGGATTCTGACGTTGAATCTCATCAGTTCGCCGGGGGCAGGCAAGACCACGCTGCTCGAACGCACGCTGACCGATCTGGCGGGAGAGTTTCGCATGGCCGTGGTTGAAGGCGACCTGCAAACGGATAACGACGCCCGCCGTGTGGCCGCCACAGGCGCTCAGGCTGTGCAGATCAATACGGATGGCGGCTGCCACCTCGACAGCAACATGATTCTGACCGCTCTGGACAGCCTTGATCTGACAGGCGTGGACATCCTTTTTATCGAAAATGTGGGCAACCTCGTGTGCCCGGTGGAGTTCGACTGCGGCGAAGACGCCAAGGTTGCCCTGCTGAGCGTGGCCGAAGGCGACGACAAGCCCGAAAAATATCCCCTTCTTTTCAATCTGGCGCGCGCCCTTGTGCTCAACAAGGTTGATCTTTTGCCCTATGTGGACTTTGACATGACACGGGCCCGCAACTTTGCCACCAAGCTGAACAAAGACCTGGATATTTTTGAGGTTTCCTGCCGCCAGGGACAGGGACTTCAGGAGTGGTACAGCTGGCTGCGCGACAAACGCGCGGCCAAAAAGGAAGGGCGGCCTGTTTAGGGTAGTCCGGGCTCACTTTGAAATGTTTTGTAGGGGAGAGATATTTTGTGGGGGAGGGACCCTTTTGCAAAAGAGTCTCCTCCCCCACGCCCCCACCCCCTAAAACTCTTATTGCCTTTTCGTATGGACAACGAGTTTTCTGACGTGAAGCGGAAACATTGCATCTAATGCGCAAGTGCGGCTGTCCGTGCGATTATGGGTTCGGTCAAGCGCCGGAGCGGGCGCGCCGCAAACGCGCAGAATGCACTTTCTTGCAGGTAGTCAGCTTCAGATAAAAAACCCGGCCCGGATTTTATCCGGGCCGGGTTTTTGGTAAACATCTTCATGAACGCCTTGCCGTCAAAGAGCCGGATCAGCGGCCACCTTCGCTGGCCTGATACGCGGCCACATCCACCACAAGATTTTTTGAGCTGTGGCGCAGGGTCAGCGTAAACAGCTGTACATCGCTTTGCGGCTTGTCGGCGTCAGCCAGCTTGGGCAGCATGGACGCGGGGGCCAGCATGACTGTGGCTTCGCCCTGGCCGGAAGACATAAAGTAGCCCAGCACCTGCTGCAGTATTTCCTTGTGCTTGGCCGTATCTGTCTTGGGCATTTCAACAAAATTCATATCCAGGCCGGGCAGTTCGGCCTGCCACGGGGCGTAGCCCTGCGCGTACAGGGTTGTAAGCAGCTTGTTCAGCGTTGCGGCGTCCAGTTTGCGGCGCAGTTCCATATGCTCAAGACGGTCAGGCCCGCTTGTACGGGCAATGCCGGTTTTGCCGTTTTCGGCCTGGCCCGGCAGCAGGCGCGCCGCCCACACCATGCCCGCGAAACCAAGACTGGTGAGCACGGCATCATTGTCGTCATGCGGGGGGCTTTGGTCCAGCAGGGCGCACACGTCCTTCATGCGCATGCCGGGGCGAAACTGGTCCAGAGCGCAGACCGGCCCGCTGTTTTCATCCGGCAGCAGGCTGCGCATGCGGGCGCGAAACTGGAGGCTCTCGCCCTTGCCTGTGGCCACGGTCAGGGTGTCGGGCTGCGGGCCGAAGGTCAGACTTATTGCCTGCCCCAGAGAAACGCGGCTGAATGTCCACAGGGCCAGCCCCGTATCAAGGCGCAACTCGACCATGCCGCCGGGGTTTTCAATTTCTTCGCTGCTGCCGGGCGTCATGTCCAGACGCATGAATTGCGTGACCTTTCCCCTCTGCAGGTGAATATTGAGCAGATCTTCGCCCGTTTGGTTGACGATGGACAGGTTTTGCGGCGTTGCCGCCATCGAGGCGGCGGCCCACAAAACGAGCATGAAACAGGCGAGAATCAGAGGCAGAATGTACCGTGAACGATTGCTGATGGTCATGAGCTTACTCCCAATGTCTTTGTAAGACACAAAATATATACCAGAGCGCAGGGCGTGCCCGCAAGTCGCGACGCGAGCGCGTCGCCGCCGCTCTTTACGCTTGAAGCCGCGCCTGTTATGTTACGAAAGGTTTGAAGATTCGTATAAAAAGTATATAGAATTCATTAGCCTTAAGGAAAGATTATGCCTCCAGCGTCACGTAATTCTCCGTCAGACCAGCAAGATTCGCCAAAAAGCCTGTGTCTGCGGCCTTCTTCACTGCTGGCGGCCTGTTTTCTCATTGTGGCGGCCATTGCGCTTGCCTATGTGGGCGGCGTCATGAGCGGCAGAGCCTATTGGCGGGGGCACCCTGCGCAGGTCGGCGTAGCCGGCGGCGCGCTGAAAAAGGGTGTCGTTGTGGAACCGGCGGAAGAAGCCGCTCCCAAGCAGAAAATTCTTGCAGCCGAAGAACTGCGTTTTGCCCGCGTGCTGCGTGGCGAAAGCCTGCCGCCAGGCATGACTGACGGGCCTCAGGCGCGCACTCCCGCCGCAGTCGCTCCGGCTGCCGGGCAGGCTCCGGCGGCGCAGGCTGGTGCGCCCGCAAACGCGCCCGCATCAGGCGCAAACGCGGGGCAAGCTGCGCAGCCTGTCCCGGAAAACCACCCCGTGGTGCTGAACAGCCTGCAGCCCGTGGGCAATATGTTTGATTATGTGTTTCAGGTTGGAGCCTTTAAGGATGAAGAGAGCGTTGACAATCTCCGGCAGCGCCTTGAGGGGCGCGGCCTGAGAACGCGCTTGCAGCGGTCGGGCAAACTGCTGGTTATTCTGGTACTTTTGAGAGGGAACGAAGCCAGAGCGGCCGAAGTGACGCATGCCTGTGAAAGCTTGAATCTAGGCAAGCCCATTTTACGCAGCAAGACTCCGGTGAAGCAGTAAGTTATCCAGTAAGTTCAAAGAGTTTGAGGGGGTTTAAAGGATTGTTGGTAAATAGTAACAATTACTATTTACAATAGGCTCTTTCCATGTCATCGTCGTGTCAGGGCAGGCAGTAGCGCCCCTTGGCCCGCACAGACAAACCAAGGAGAAGACCACAATGCCGAACGATCAAAACAAACTCACCAACAATGCCGGTGCTCCGGTGGCCGACAACAACAGGGTTCTCACCGCCGGGCCGCGCGGTCCCATGCTTTTGCAGGACGTATGGTTTCTTGAAAAGCTGGCCCATTTCGACCGCGAAGTCATCCCGGAAAGGCGCATGCACGCCAAAGGATCGGGAGCCTACGGCACGTTTACAGTCACTCACGACATAACGCGTTTTACCAAAGCTTCGCTCTTTTCTCAGGTAGGCAAAAAAACTGATCTCTTTGTTCGCTTCTCCACTGTGGCTGGCGAACGCGGCGCGGCCGACGCCGAACGCGATATTCGCGGTTTTGCCGTCAAATTCTATACTGATGAAGGCAACTTTGACCTTGTAGGCAACAATACTCCTGTCTTCTTCCTGCGTGACCCCCTCAAATTTCCCGACCTCAACCATGTGGTGAAACGCAATCCGCACACCAACATGCACAGCGCCCAAGACAACTGGGATTTCTGGTCTCTCCTGCCCGAGGCCCTGCATCAGGTCACCGTGGTTATGAGCGATCGCGGCATCCCCGCTTCTTACCGGCACATGCACGGCTTCAGCAGCCACACCATGAGCTTTATCAATGCCAAGAACGAGCGCTACTGGATCAAGTTCCACTTCAAAACCCAGCAGGGCATTAAAAACCTCACTGACGCCGAAGCCCAGGAACTTATCGGGCGCGACCGCGACAGCCATCAGCGTGACCTGTTCGAACATATCCAAAAGGGCGATTTCCCGCGCTGGACGCTCTTTGTGCAGGTCATGCCCGAGCTTGACGCCGAAAAGCTGCCCTACCATCCCTTTGACCTCACCAAGGTCTGGTACCACAAGGACGTGCCCATGTATGAAGTGGGCGTGATGGAACTGAACCGTAACCCCGAGAATTACTTCGCCGAAGTGGAGCAGGCAGCCTTCAACCCCGCCAACATCGTGCCCGGCATAGGCTTTTCGCCGGACAAGATGCTCCAGGGACGGCTCTTCTCCTACGGGGATGCGCAGCGCTACCGTCTGGGCGTGAACCATCATCTCATCCCGGTCAACAAGGCCCGCTGCCCCTTCCACAGCTACCACCGCGACGGTCAGATGCGGGTGGACGGCAACTATGGAGGCCATACCAATTATGAACCCAACAGCTACGGCGCGTGGCAGGAACAGCCGGGCGCGGCCGAACCGCCGCTCAAGATCAACGGCGATGCCGATCACTGGTCGTATCCCTGCGACGACGCGGATTATTACGAACAGCCCGGCAAGCTCTTCCGCCTTATGACGCCCGAGCAGCAGGAAGCCCTTTTTGGCAACACTGCCCGCCAGCTGGGCGACGCGCCCATGATGATCAAACTGCGGCACATCCGTAACTGCGCCAAGGCCGACCCGGCTTATGGGGCGGGTGTTGCCCGCGCCTGCGGCATCGATCCTTCTGAAATATGATAACTGAGGGCCAAGCGCCCTCTGCCTGCCCTTCAGCTTCACAGGTTCTGTAAAACGCCCCAATTCCGCCCCCGGCAGCAATGCCGGGGGCGGCGCGTTATGGCGCTGCACTTTCGTGCAGCGTGAGAGCACGTCAACTTTTTTCAAAGTTGACGTGCTCTATGCCCGTGATCCTTCCAGCGCCATTATAAGGCAGATAACTTCCGAGGCGTGTGATGCGCGCAAGACGCCGTCTCTGGCCTCCGGCTCAGATCAGAGAACACATTGTACTATGCTAAAATACGATAAGAATTTTCGGGGGTGAGGGTGTGGGGGGGGGGCGACCCTTTTGCTAAAGAATCCTTCTCCCACAAGGCATTTCAACGTGCCATTACTCCAGAATGTCGTGGTCTTATGTCGTCGTTTACGCGCATGGCTGTGGACAAGGCGCACGGAACTGGGTATGTTTTGTACAGGTCGCTTTACGTGGTATGCGGCGGCCGGTCATAAAGCAGATTAACTTTGAAATGCTTCACGTTTCAAAGTTTTCATTCAGCTGAAAATCGCATTTTTCGGCTGAACCCACGCCACGTTGTGGCGCGCGGCACTTTCGTGCAGCGTTAGAGCATTTACACTTTTTTCAAGCCAAAATGCTCTGGAAGAGGCGGGCAGACAGTGGCGATTCAAGCCCGACGGCTGCCCGCGCCAACTACGGCAGACGTTCTTTTCTGAAGGCGTCTTACTAAAGATCGGGAGGCCCATGCAAACTTCTCGCAAGGTTATGGGTGTGGTTACTGCGGTGGTTCTGGTGCTGGCAGCCTTTTTTTTGTGGCGCTGGCTGGACGGCCGACACTCAGGCAACCTCACGCTATATGGCAATGTTGATATACGTCAGGTGGATCTGGCCTTTCGCGTCGGCGGGCGCATAGCCGAAGTGCTGGTGGATGAGGGCGACAGCGTGGTCGAAGGGCAGGCCCTGGCCAGACTGGACGCCGATCTGCTGACCCAGCAGCGGGATGAGGCCGCCGCCCGCCTTGAAGGTGAAAAGGCCGCTCTGGCCCGCCTTGAGCGCGGTTACCGTGTTGAAGAAATTGCCCAGGCCAGGGCTGCGGTAAACGCGGCCACGGCTCTGTCTGAGAATGCCGCCATCAATCTGCGCCGCGTCACGGCCATGCGTTCTTCCAACGCCGTCTCCCAGAAAGAGCTGGACAATGCCCGCGCCCAGTCGCGTGAAACGGCGGCAAAACTCCGTTCTGCCCAGGATCAGCTGGATATGCTGCTTTCCGGCTATCGGGAAGAAGACGTGCTGGCGCAGCGCGCCGCCGTGGCTGGGGCGGAAGCCGCTCTGAAGCGCGTTGAAATACAGCTGCACGACAGCGTGCTTGCCGCTCCGCAAAAGGGCATTGTGCTCACCCGCGCCCGCGAGGCCGGGGCCATCGTGCAGGAGGGCCAGACCGTATACACGCTGACCCTCACGGATCCGGTATGGCTGCGGGCCTACGTGGACGAGCCAAACCTTGGGCGCATCAAGCCGGGCATGGCTGTGCGCGTCATGGTGGATGCGGCTCCGGGCAAAAGTTTTCCCGGCAAGGTGGGGTTCATTTCCCCCACGGCGGAGTTCACGCCCAAAACCGTGGAAACCCGCGAGGTGCGCACCGCGCTGGTGTACCGTCTGCGGGTGCAGGTCGCTGACCCTGAAAATCTCATGCGCCAGGGCATGCCCGTTACCATTGTTGTTGACGAGGCCGCCGGGTCATGAGCGTGGCGACAGCGGTTCAAAGCCCTTCCATTGAGGGTGAAGCGGCCGTGCAACTGCGTGATCTGGGCATGACTTTCGGCAAGGGGCCCCACCTCGTAACAGCGCTGAGCGGCGTTTCGGCCACTGTGCCCGCCGGGCGCATAACCGGGCTTGTGGGGCCGGACGCGGCGGGCAAGACCACCCTTATGCGCATTCTCGCCGGGCTCATGCGCCCAACGAGCGGCGAGGCCATGGTTTTTGGCAAAGCCCCGTACAAGCTTGTGAGCGAAAGCGCCAACAGCATTGGATATATGCCGCAACGCTTCGGCCTGTACGAAGACATCAGCGTTATGGGCAACCTGACCTTGCACGCCAGTTTGCGCGGCCTGGAAGGGCAGGCACGGCAGGAGCTTTTTGACCGTCTTCTCAAGTTTACGTCGCTGGCCCCCTTTGCGGACAGGCTGGCCGGGCGTCTTTCTGGCGGCATGAAGCAAAAGCTTGGCATTGCCTGCGCGCTCCTGGGGTCGCCCCGTCTGTTGCTGCTGGACGAGCCGGGCGTGGGCGTTGATCCGCAGTCACGGCGCGAACTGTGGCGGATGGTGCAGGATCTGAGCCGCAACGGCATGACCGTGATCTGGGCCACATCCTATCTGGATGAAGCCGAACGCTGCCCGCAGGTGGTTGTTCTGGACAAGGGCGGGGTTCTTTACTCCGGAGCCCCGCAGGAATTCACGGACAGGGTGCGGGACAGGGTTTTTTTGCTTAAAACGCCCGCCGGGGCCCACAGGCACGAGCTGGCCACCTGGAGTATGCGCCCCGGTATTGAGGACGCGCTTGTTCAGGGCAGCCGTATCCGTCTTGTGCTGGCAAAGGATGCCCCGCCGGAGTTGCAGCGTGACGTTCGGGAAAAGGGCGGCGAACCCGTGTCGCCGCGTTTTGAAGACGCCTATATGAGCGCGGTGGGCGGCATCAACCAGAAGCCGTCGCCGTATGGCAGGCTGTATGCGATAAATGGCTCCGGCCCGTCAGGGGCATCCGGCGTTCCCGGCCCGGCGAACTCGTCCGGCGCAGAGGCAAACCCGTCAGGCACAGGGGCTGACCTGCCCGGTGCTGAGTCTGGCCCGACCCATTCGTCAGGTGCACCGTCTGGCCCCGCTGGCGCGCCATCTGGCTCCGCGCCAGGCGCAAGGGGGGACGCCCCGGCAGAGTCCCAGTCCTCACCCAGCATTGAGGCCAACAACCTCACCAAAAAATTCGGAGACTTTACCGCTGCGCACGACATCAGTTTTTCCGTGCGGCCCGGCGAGATTTTCGGTCTGCTTGGCCCCAACGGAGCGGGCAAATCCACCACCTTTCGCATGCTTTGCGGTCTTTCGCGGCCCACTTCGGGCCAGTGCGCGGTTGACGGCATGGATCTGCTCACGGCGGGCAGCAATGCCCGCGCCCGCCTGGGCTACATGGCGCAGAAGTTTTCTTTGTATCCCGACATCCCGGTGACGGAAAATATAAAAATATTTGCGGAACTGTATGGCCTGAACCGTCAACGGCGCGACGAACTTTTGCCCGTACTGGCCGGGGCCCTTGAGTTGCAGGATTTTTTGCACAGCCGCACCGCTGACCTGCCCCTGGGCCAGAAGCAGCGCCTGGCCCTGTTGTGCGCCACGCTGCACGAGCCGCCCGTGCTTTTTCTGGACGAGCCCACCTCCGGCGTGGACGCCCGCACCCGCCGTGACTTCTGGAAGCATATTTCGGCCATGACCACAGCCGGAGCGGCCGTTCTGGTCACCACGCACTTTATGGAAGAAGCCGAATACTGCGACCGCATAGCCCTCATCTACCGTGGGGCCATGATCCACATGGGTACGCCCGATGAACTCAAGGCCTCCTGTAAAACAGTGGAAGACCCCACGCTGGAGGAGGCCTTTATCGCCAGTATTGAAGAGTATGACAGGCAGCATCCCCAGTAGGGCATGCGCGACAATGGAAAATCCGCGCTGCCCTCAAGGCGCAGCGTCGTCCTTTGTTCTTTTGGTGGAAGGCATATGAAGCAAAACCTCTGGCTCCGGCAGTTGCTTGCCCTTGTCCGAAAGGAGTTTCAGCAGATCGTGCGCGACCCGTCCTCCTATCTGGTGGCCGGGGTTCTGCCTTTTGTCTTTTTGCTGCTGTTCGGGTACGGCATCACGTTGGATGCGGGAATACTGCGCCTTGCGGTGCTCAATGAAAGCGGCGGCAGGCACTCCCTGGATCTCGCGGCGGATTTTGCGCATTCCCCCTGGTTCTCCACGCGCGGCGTCAGCGGTATGGACGAGGCCGCCCGCCTTATGCGCGATTCTGAAGTGCAGGGAATTCTGGTGTTCAGGCAGGATTTCGACGCGACGCTGGATCGCGGCGGGGTAGGGGAGCTGCAGGTGCTGGTGGACGGTTCGGAACCCAATACCGCCCAGTATATCCAGAGTTACAGCCAGGGCCTTGTGACCAGATGGCAGACCACGGCCCTGCCCGGCGGAGTAGCGGCCGAACCTCCCATAAACGTGCAACCTCGCTTCTGGTTCAACCCGGCGGCCAAGAGCGTGCAGTTTCTGGTGCCGGGGGCCATTACGGTCATCATGACGCTCATAGGAACCCTGCTCACGTCTCTGGTTTTTGCCCGTGAGTGGGAGAGGGGCACCATGGAGGCCATGTTCGCCACTCCTGTAAGCCGCATGCAGCTTTTGCTGGGCAAGCTCATTCCCTATTTCTGCATGGGCATGTTCAGCATGGCCCTGTGCGCTACAGCGGCGGTACTGCTCTTTGCCGTGCCGTTTCGCGGCTCGCTGTGGATACTGCTGCTGCTGTCATCGGTATTTATGCTCAGCGCGCTTGGGCAGGGGCTGCTTATTTCCGTCAGTTTGCGCGGGCAGCTTGTGGCTGCGGAGGCCGGACTTTTTTCCGGCTTTCTGCCTGCCCTGCTGCTGTCGGGCTTTGTTTTTGACATCAACAGCATGCCTCCTGCGCTTCAGGCCATTACGCGGTTGCTGCCTGCCAGCTACTTCAACACCTGCCTGCGCACCATTTTTCTAACGGGCGACGTTTGGGCGATTTTCGCCCCCAGCCTGGCCTTTATGGGGCTGCTGGCCGCCATATTGCTGGGGCTGGTGTATAAAAATCTCGTCAAAAGGCTGGATGTGTGATGGCGCGGCGTTTCGGGGCTTCTTCCACTCCGGGCAAGGGGCTGGCCGCACGAGGGGCGGCCCGTCTGAGCCAGTTTTTTCCCCGTCTGAACCTGCGTCGCATGGCCGTTATTGTGCGCAAGGAACTGCTGGTTCTCTTGTGCAACAAGGTTTCGCGCCTTCTTATCATCGTGCCCCCGCTTATGCAGATTGTCATCTTTGGCTGGGCGGCCACTATGGAGGTGCGCAATGTCGACGTGGCCGTGCTGAATCACGACAGCGGACGCTGGAGCAGGGACATCATACACGCCCTTGAGGGATCGCCCACCTTTCGCAGCGTGATGCATTTGCAGGGGGAGGGACAGATACGCCCTGTTGTGGACCGGCAGCAGGCGCTTTTTGTGCTGGTTTTTGACGAGGAATTTTCGCGGCATATCGAAAAGGGCGAACCGGCGCAGGTCCAGGTTATTCTGGACGGACGGCGCTCCAATGCCGCGCAGATCGCGGCCTATTATTTCGAGCGCATCGTGACGCAGACGGCGGCTGCCACGCCGCGCGGGCAGGCCATGCAAAGCGCTGCCGCAGAAGTGCCCCGGTTGGATATACGCATGCGCTGCTGGTTCAATCCCAATCTGGAATTTCAGTGGTTTTTTCTGCCCAACCTCATTGGCATGCTGAGCTTCATGCTGGGGCTGGTGGTCACGGGGCTTTCAGTGGCGCGCGAGCGCGAGGTGGGCACGTTTGACCAACTGCTGGTGTCGCCCGCCATACCTACAGAAATTGCCCTGGCCAAACTGGTGCCGGGCTGTCTTGTGGGCATGGTGCACGGGACCATATTTCTGGTCATATCGGTACTGGGCTTCGGCGTGCCCTTCACAGGTTCCGTGGTGCTGCTCTATCTGGCCATGTTGGTGTTCGCGGCGGCTTCGGGCGGGGTGGGGCTTATGGTGTCCTCCCTGTCGGCCACGCAGCAGCAGGCCTTTCTGGGCGCGTTTACCGTGGGGGTGCCCTGCATACTCATTTCGGGAGGCGTGACGCCCATCATGAACATGCCGGTTTTTTTGCAGCACGCCAGTCAGTTGAATCCGTTGCGGCACTTTACGGCCATCATCCAGGGAGTTTTTCTTAAAGACATAACCGTGGCCGCCGCGGCTGTCAGCCTGGGCAAGATCACCTGCATCAGCATTGTGACCGTGAGCGTGGCCGTATGGATGTTCAGGCGCAAAGCCTGAGGGATCGCGCCCTGCAATTCGCTGGCGGCTGCGTGAAAAGGCGCGTGCCATAAACTGCGCAGCGCGGTTTATGGCACAGTTTATTTACGCGGTTGCACCGAGGCGGGATTTTTTGACCTTTGTATCTGTCAGGCCTGATCGCGCACGGGGTCAGAGTCTTTTGAGGAGTGCTGCGCGGCCTGCGGCGCTTGCTGACCCGTCTGCGGCTCTGCCAGAGATTTGGCCTGAGCGTCGGGTAGAGGGCTGGTCAGAGAGTCGGCCAGCGGGCTGGCCTGTGTCGCCTGATGCGAAGACGCCGGGTGCGCCGCCGGATGTGGCGCGGGGTGGGGCGTAGCCGCCGGTATGCCTGTTGCCTGCCCGGCGGGCGAGGGGTGCGGCACGCGCTGTACCCTGCCCACAATGGTGGCTATGACCACAATGGAATAGACGTACGCGATAAAGCCCACCAGCACGACCGCGTTTTTGGCGATCCAGGTATGCGGCGTGATGTCGCCGTAGCCAATGGTCAAAATGGTGATGTAGCTGAAATAGAAAAGATTGTTAATGGCGTTTTCGCCTTCGCCGAGGCCGTTGAAGGAGCCGGGGTTGGCAAATTCAATGGCCAGAAAGAGATAGAATCCGCAATAGGCGATGAGCATGAGGCCGCAGATGGCCGCGTATATCATGCGCGTGCTGACCATTTGCGCGCGGGCGATCTGCCGGAAAACCTCCAGGGTAACGCTGCCGAAAAAACAGATGTAGAGCAGCAGCACTTCGGCCAGCAGGCTGCTGGCAAAAAAGAGGTTCAGCGACCGGCAGATCATCAGCAGCACGCCAAAAAGCACCACAAGCCAGATGATGCGCCTCTTGAATTCAAAAAGCACCAGGCCAGCCAGCAACTGAAAGGGCAGGTAGATGGACTGGGCCATACCGCCATAGATATTGTCGGGAAAAAAGATATTGAAGACAAAGACGCACAGAAGGGATGTCATCAACAGCTCAAAACGGTAAACGTAGAGCCTTGAACGAAAAGAATTCAGTTTTTGCCGCATGGTATCCCTCACTGGAACGCGATACTACAAAGATTGTCCGCGTCGGGCAAGGGGGCGGCAATGCCCTTTTTATAGACATGAAAGCCTGCGGACCGTACACTGATCCACGTGAGATCTTATGTAAAAAATTCCTTTGAAAAGGTGCAGTCACAAGAGGTGAAGACGCTCGCCGTGCTGCGGACTGACGCAAACAACAGGTAATCTGCTTTTTCAGCGCTGCGCGGTCCTGTGTTGGGGGCTCCGCCCGCAAGGTTTACGGCCCTCAAGGCCAGAGCTGAAACCGCGTTTGCAACTGTGCGCCATGCCTGCCCGTGCATCCGTCAGGGCATCTTCATCATAAATTATTCTGGAAAATACTGGAGAATCCCATGCAGTCTTTTTGCCGTTTCAAACTAATATGGGCAGTGTTCTGCCTGCTGGCCGTGATGGTGCTGCCCCCCCTGGCTGGCAGCGCCCAGGCCGTGCCAGTGACGACAAAGTACTACAGCATCGAGCTGCCTGCCGACTGGGTTGTTGTTAACGGGCCAAGCAAGGTCAAGGATGCCATTCAGGTTCTGCTTGGGCAAAAGGAGCATAAATCCTCGATACTCATTATCGTGGGGCCAGCCAAAGCGGGAGAAGCCGAAACTGCCGCCAGGGCCAATGCGCAACGGTTGGGGGGAAGCACCCCGGTGCTGCGTCAGGGGCAGTGGGAATTTACCTTTGAGCAGCAGGGCGTCAAGGGATATGGAATCGTGCGCGAGGACAAATCCTCCGGAGTGCTGCTCATGATGCTGGCCAGCGGCGACCTGAAGATGGCCGATTTTATCTACAAAATGCGCGGTCCCTATAAGGCGCTTGTGCCTTTGAAGCCGTAGCTGGCGTCAGCCGGACACATTTTACAAGCAAGCCCGGAGGCGCGTAACGCCTCCGGGCTTGCTTGCGTTCAGTCGTCTTTTATCACGATTCTGACTCCGCTCTGGTCGACACGCTTTGCACCATACTAAAACATGCTAAGAGTTTTAGGGGGTGGGGGCGTGGGGGAGGCGACCCTTTTGCAAAAGGTTCCCTCCCCCAAAAAGTATATCAACGCAACATTACAAAAGGGTTAGCGGATGAAGTTGGTGGGTTCCCAGGCTTCAATGGCGGGCGGGTTGACTCCGGCGGCCTTGCCAGCGGCAATGCACTTGATGAGCCATGCCATGTTGTCGCCAAGCGTGCGCATGATCTGCATGCCTTCCTTGTCCTGCACCACTTCCTCGGCATTGTTGCCGTGCACGGAGTTCCAGTACTGGGAGGAAACCACGGGCATGCGGGCAATGGTGAAGTATTTGTTCAGCCTGTCAAAGGACGCGCTGGCCCCGCCCCGGCGACAGCTGACGACGGACGCCGCTGGCTTGAAGGCGTAGCGCGCAGACTTCATGAAGAACACGCGGTCCAGCAGGGCGCAGAGGGTGGCATTGGGCCCGGCGTAGTACACGGGCGAGCCCACGACTACACCGTCGGCGGCGCGCAGCAGGTCAATAACTTCATTGACGGGATCGTCCTTGAAAACACAGTAGCCAGTGTCCTTGCACTTTCCACAGGCAATACAGCCACGTATGGCCTTGGAGCCGATCTGGACCAGCTCGCTTTCAACGCCGTTTTTTTCCAGTTGCGCCGCAACGGTGGACAGCGCCGTAAAAGTACAGCCCTTGGGGTGGGGGCTGCCGTTGATAAGAAGCACCTTCATGAAGAACTCCTTCTGTTCTCAGCTCAGGCGGTAGGCCCGGGCGTCAGGTTTTTTAAAAAGGTTATCAGATCCGGCGTATCGTGGCTTTTGCATGCCAGATAACAGCTCGTGTACTGCGCGTGGGTCAGGCTGGTCTGGTAGACGGGGTAACGCCGTGCGGCACTGGCAAAGGGCAGGCCCAGCAACGCGCCCACCTGGGGATGGATGGGCAGCCAGAAGTCCTCCAGCGGGTGCGCGTAGGCGCGGCGGACAGTTTGCGGCAGGCCGCCCAGCCCAAGCAGGCGCAACAGGCTGTCGGCCATATGGAACATCAGTGTGCGGCCCGGATGGTTGACGGTAATGAAAAGCTGTTCCTCTTGCCACAGTTCGCGCAGCAGAGGCGCGCAAACAATGGGGCTTTCGGCCTGTTTTTCTTCCTCGCGGCGCAGGCTTTCTTCCGCCACGGCGGACACGTCATCCATCATGCCCGGCGTGGCGCGCAGGTAGACATGCAGCGCCTCCTCCGGATTCAGCCCCCGCTCAAGCAGACTTTCCAACAGGCTGTCGCCAAAATTGATGGATGTTTTGCTGGTCCAGAACGGCCAGTAGCCCTTGAAAAAAAGATTGGGAATTTCAACAGCCTGGCAGCTTTGAGGCAGCCGGGGAAGGATCTGCTCCGTGGAAATGTCGCCCCATTTGGGGGCCAGCCTTTGGTACAGAAAGAGCGCGCACTGGCTCAAATCCTGGCTGTCGATATGTTCCCGCGTGTAATTGACGTAGTGGCGGATAGCAAAGCGCCGCGCAAAGGCCGGAGTATTTTGCAGCAGCGGCAGCAGGGCTTCGCCTTGGCAATTGGCGTGCAGAAGACAGAGGGCCTGTGGCATGGGAGCGCTCCGCGAGGGCGATGCCGCTAGTCCGTTTCCAGATAGGTGGCGCTTTGAGCGCCTTTTTCTGAAACCGTGACGCTGTACAGGCGCACCAGTCGGGCCTGGGGATCGTCGTGGGCAGCCAGATGCGCCTCCATGCCCTGCCAGATGTGGCGCGCCAGATTTTCGGACGAGGGATTGATGCGGTCAAAGGGTGGCGTTTCGTTGAGCAGGCGGTGGTCCAGGGCGTCAAGCACAGCCTTGAGGCCTTTTTTCAGCACCTTGAAGTCCAGCAGCATTTCCGTGCCAGCGGCAAGCTGGCTGCCCTCAACGGTAAGCTCCACGGCAAAGTTGTGGCCGTGCATGCGTTCGCATTTGCCTTCATAGTGGCGCAGGGCATGCCCGGCGGAAAAATCATCACGCACAGTGAGACGCCAGAGTTTTTTTGACATCAGGACAGTATCCTGTAGACCACGAAGGCCGAGAGTATGACGATGATAATGGCCAGCACGATACGGACGTTCTGGTTCCACTGAAAACCCTGTCCTCCGTTATCCAGGTCCGGGTCGCCAGTGGAAGGCGGTGTGAAGATGCGCTGCAGCCATGAAAGAAAAGACATGCAATACCAAGGTGTTTAAAGTTTTATCAGTATGGGGCTCTGTTGGGACAATAGCAACTGCGTGAAATTTGTCAAAACAAGCTTACGGCGTCGCCCCGCGCGTGTAGTGGAGGCGTCACGGTATGGCCCCCTCTGTGCGGTCACGCTCCAGATCATCCTGCCAAGGTGGCGCGGCGCGCTGCGACGGCAGGGGCACGCGTGACGTCTGACGGCTCCCGAACGCACGTATCTGTAGAGTGTCACAGGCAAGGCGTTTGTGACGCCAGCGGCGCCCCGCATGCATGTATTGACTGCCGCCCGCGCCCTTGACACACTGCGCGCATGAAATGGCCTCTTGTCACCATCAATGCCGAGTCCGGCCCTGTGCGGGCAGTAGCGCCCACTCTGCTGGCGGTGAGCCGCGCCACGGACATTCCCGCTTTCTACATGCCCTGGTTCATGAAAAGGCTTGAGGCTGGTTACGCGTGCTGGGTTAATCCCTTCAGCGGCAAGCCGCAGCATGTCTCGTTGTCGCGGGCGCGGGTCGTGGTTTTTTGGAGCAAAAATCCGCAGCCCCTCATTGGGTATCTGCCTGCCGTGGAGGCACGCGGCCTCGCTTCCTACGTGCAATACACGCTCAACGACTATGAGGCCGAAGGATGGGAGCCGGGGGTGCCGCCGCTTGCGCGTCGGGTGGAAACATTCCGGCGTCTGGCGGAAGCGGTGGGGCCGGATCGCGCGGTGTGGCGTTTCGACCCTCTTATGCTGGCCGCCAATCCTGGCTGCCGCATGCTTTCGTGCGAGGATTTACTGGAGCGGGTGGAGAGGTTGGCGCAAGCCCTGGCGGGCTGCACCACCAAGCTTGTCTTCAGTTTTGCCGACATTGCCCCCTATCGCAAGGTGGCGGAAAATCTACGGCGCAAGGGCATGACCTGGCGCGATTTTACGCCTGACGAAATGCGCCGTATGGCGGCGGGCATAGCGCAAATCTGCGCGCGGCACGGCATGCGGGCCGCAACCTGTGGCGAAAAGGCGGATCTTTTAGCCCAGGGGGTGGAGCATAACCGCTGCACTGATCCCGAGCTCATACTGCGGCTGACCCGCCGCCATCCGGACGTGCTGGAACTTTTTGGCATCAGCGCCAGCGAACAGATGCTCTTGCCCGGCGCGTCTGGCGTTCTCAGCGTTGCTTCGGGGACGGAGTACCCCCGTGACCCCGGCCAGCGTCCCACCTGTTTGTGCGTGCCCTGCAAGGACATTGGCCAGTACAACACCTGCCCCCACGGCTGTGTCTACTGCTACGCCAATACTTCGGAAGCGGCGGCGCGCAGGAGCTTTAAGACCCACGCTGTGGACGGGGAATCCATAGCCGAACTGCCGGGCGGCAGAGAATAAATCAGCGTTTCCAGGAGGCTCTTTAATCAGGGCTTCCTTAAAATAAGCCGTGGCCAGCGCGCTGCCCTCGCGTGCCTTTTGGAGCCTTAACAAGCTCCAAAAGCTAATAAAGGTTTTAGGGGGAGGGGGTGTGGGGGAGGAGACCCTTTTGCAAAAGGGTCCCTCCCCCACAAAGCATTTCAAAAAAAAGCCGCTCAAAAAAGCTCATAAAAAAACGGGCGCGGCGTTCATTACGAACGCCGCGCCCGTTTTTTGTCGGACAGCTGATTATTGCTGTGTGCTACATGCCCAGATAGGCCGTGCGCACTTCCTCGCTTTTCAGCAGGTTGGCGGCGCTGTCGCTCATGACAATACGGCCGTTTTCCATCACATAGCCGCGTGTGGCGATGCGCAGGGCCTGGTTGGCGTTCTGTTCCACCAGAAAGACCGTGGTGCCGTTGGCATTGACCTTCTGGATGATGGAAAAAATCTGCTGAATGATAATGGGCGCAAGCCCCAGGGAGGGTTCGTCCAGCAGGAGCAGCTTGGGCCGCCCCATGAGGGCGCGGCTGATGGCCAGCATCTGCTGTTCGCCGCCAGAAAGGGTGCCTCCGGCCTGTTTGCGACGTTCCGCAAGGATGGGAAAAAGGCTGAACACGTAGTCCAGGTCGTCCTTAACCGCCTCCTTGTCCTGGCGCAGAAAGGCCCCGAGGTCCAGGTTTTCGCGCACGCTCAGATCGGGAAAAATCAGTCGGCCTTCGGGAACCTGCGAGATGCCGAGCGCCACGATTTCGTGGGGGGGCAAGGTATGTATGGGTTTGCCATACCAGAAAATCTCGCCCTGACGGGGGCGGTTGATGCCGCACACGGTCATGAGGGTGGTGGATTTTCCCGCGCCGTTCGCCCCGATGAGGGTTACGATGTCGCCTTCTTCCACCTTGAGCGAAATATCCCGCAGGGCCTGGATATTGCCGTAAAACGTATCAACATTGCGCAGCTCAAGCATCGCTTTCTCCCAGGTATGCCTTGATGACGCGCGGGTTGGCGCGTATTTCTTCGGGTTTGCCGGTGGCGATGCACGAACCGTACTCCATAACGTAGATACGGTCCGAGAGAGACATGACCATGCCCATATCGTGTTCAATCAGCAGGATGGAAAGTTGCTGGTCGTCACGGATGGAGCAGACCAGCTCCTTGAGTTCGTTGGTTTCCTGGGGGTTCATGCCTGCGGCGGGTTCGTCCAGCAGCAGCATGTGCGGCTCGGTGGCCAGCGCGCGGGCAATTTCAAGGCGGCGCTGCGCCCCGTAGGGCAGGTTGCGGGCCGCTTCGTTCCAGAAGTCCTGCAAACGCACCAGTTCCAGCAAGGCGTAGCTTGCGTCGATGCTTTCCTGCTCCTCACGGCGGGTGTGTCCGTCCCGCAGAATGGCCCCCATAATGCCTGACTTAGTGCGGCAGTGGCGGCCTATCATGACGTTTTCAAGCACAGTCATGTCGCCGAAAAGGCGGATGTTCTGAAAGGTGCGGGCCATGCCCATGGCGGTGATGGCGTGGGGTTTTTTGCCGTTGAGCAATTGCGGATCGCCCTTGCTGTCGTGAAGAAACATCTTGCCCTCGGTGGGGGTGTAGATGCCCGTCACGCAGTTGAAAAACGTGGTCTTGCCCGCGCCGTTGGGGCCGATAAGAGCTACAATCTCACCGCTGTTGACCGTGAGCGACAGCTCGTTGAGCGCGCGCAGACCGCCAAAATCCTGAGAAAGTTCCTGTACTTCAAGCACGGGTTTCACTGGCGGCCTCCTTCGGCGTCGTGGAGGGCGCTGATGCGGTATCTGCGACGCTCGCCGCTGATAAGACCCTGAGGCCGGAAAATCATCATAATAACCATAATGGCCCCGAAGATAAGCATGCGGTACTCAGAGAAGGCCCGCAGATATTCCGGCGCAAGAATGAGGATGAACGCGGCTATGGCAACGCCGGTGATGGAGCCCATGCCGCCAAGCACAACCATGGACAGGATCATGGCCGATTCCATAAAGGTGAAGCTTGACGGGTTGATATAGGTGGTCTTTGCCGCAAAGATGACTCCGGCAAAGCCAGCCCAGCACGAACCGAGGGCAAAGGCGGAAAGTTTGACCCGCATGATATCGATGCCCATGGCCTCGCAGGCGATCTCGTCTTCACGCAGCGCTTGCAGAGCAAGGCCGACACGCGAGTTCTTGAGCCTGCTGATGACCACAATGGTAATGACCACAGCCACAAGCACCAGATAATACACGTAGGTGGTGCTGGTGTTGATGTCCATCTGCATGCCGAAAAGGCCGGGGCGGGGGATGTCGCTCACGCCGCGCGGCCCGCCGGTGAGGGTGGTCCAGTTTTGCAGGGCCAGGCGCACTATTTCGCCAAAGCCGAGCGTGACAATGGCGAGGTAGTCGCCACGCAGGCGAAGCACGGGAAAGCCCAGCGCCAGGCCAAAGATAACGGCCACAAAACCGCCGATGGGCAGGCACATCCAGAAGCCGAAGCCGAAGAACTGGTGCAGCAGGCCGTAGGCGTATGCGCCCACGGCGTAAAAGGCCACATAGCCCAGCACGAGCTGACCGGCCAGGCCCACCACGATGTTCAGACCAAGAGCCAGCATCACATAGAGCAGGGCCGAGATCATGATGTTGGTCTGGTAGAAGGAGCTCACCAGGGGCATGACAACCAGGACGGCAGCCAGAATCGCCAGACTGCCCGCCATGAGCTTGGGCTTTTGCGAAAGCGCGGCCATGGCGGGGCCAATGCCGAAACCGGCAGGCAGCTTGATGATGGCCAGGCCTCTTGCCTTGCGTGAGAAGCACCAGTCCCACAGCATGGCGAGCCCGAAGATGGCAACGCCCAGAAGCGCTATGCGATCCAGCCGCCAGGTGACGGTGCGTTCAATGGTGTTCAGCTTGAGGCCAAGAACGGGCAGGGTGAGCAGCATGAACCAGAGTGCCGCTACGGCGGCCTTGATGACTCTTTGCATGGCTATACCTTCTGCACTTTGGCTTTGCCGAGGATACCGTCGGGCCGGAAAATAAGGATGAGGATAAGAATGGCAAAGGCCAGCATGTCCTCATAGTTGCCTGAAAAATAGCCAGTGGTGAAGCTTTCGGCCAGCCCGAGCACAAGGCCGCCGAGCATGGCGCCGGGAATGGAGCCGATGCCGCCGAGCACTGCTGCCGTAAAGGCCTTGAGCCCCGCCAGAAAACCGATGCCGAAGTTGACCTGCCCCATGTGTGAGGCAATGAGCACGCCGCCCAGGGCCGCCAGTGACGAGCCGATAATAAATGTCAGCGAAATGATGCGGTCGGCGTTGATGCCCAGCAGAAGCGCCATCTTACGGTTCTGCGCCGTGGCGCGCATGGCTTTGCCCATGCGGGTGTAGCGGATAAAGAGCGTAAGGGCCAGCATGGCCAGAGTGCTGACCAGCAGAATAAGAAAGTCGCTGGGCCCCATGACATTGTCGATGTAGTCAAGAAAGCTCATTTCGGGAAGCAGATTGGGAAAAGGCACAAAGTCCGCGGTCTGGGCCAGCAGTACATAGTTCTGCAAAAAGATGGACATGCCGATGGCCGAAATAAGCGGCGAAAGGCGCGGCGCGCCACGCAGGGGCTTGTAGGCTACCTTTTCAAGCGTGAAGCCGTAGGCCGCACACCAAACAATGGCCGCAAGGGCGGCAACTACCAGTATGCCCCCGGCAGGAAAGCCGTAAACGCCCAGAGCTCCGGCCACGAGAAGGGCCGTGAAAGCGCCAAGCATATAAATTTCACCATGCGCGAAGTTGATAAGCTCAATGATGCCATAAACAAGAGTATAGCCCAGAGCTATAAGCGCATAGATACTGCCTCTGGTGAGTCCACCAAAGAAAAGTTCTATAAAAAATTGGATGTCCATGCCGTCCCACGCGCCAGAGCCGGGTGTGCCCTCTGGCGTAAGTTCCGTTATTGCCGTCGACCGGGGCCGAAAATGCGTGTGAAAACGGGGGCGCGACCTTGGCCGCGCCCCCCTTGATCATTTATTCAAGGACAATGCTGTGGTCGAGTTCCACAAACTTGCCGTCTTTAACCTGGTATATGGAAAGTCCCATACCGGCGGCGTCGCCCTTGGCGTTGAAGCTGATCTTGCCAAGCGGGGTGTCCACCTTGTTGTCGCGCAGAATGTCCTTGACCTTGGCGGTGTCGGTGCTGCCGGCCTTTTCAATGGCGGCCAGCAGGCACTGGGCGGCGGCGTAGGCATTGTAGTAGCCGAAGCCGGGCTCGCTGCCGAAAGCCTTGATATGGGCTTCACGCGCCACTTTGTATTCGGGCAGGGTGCTGGTGTCCTTGGGATAGGAGGCGTAGGTGCCTTCGCTGTCCTTGCCGGTCATCTTGAGGAAGGTTTCATCCTTCACGCCGTCGGGGCCGATGAGCGGGGTCTTCAGGTTGTCGCGGCGCATCTGCTGCAACAGCTTGGAGGCCACGGGCTGGTAGCCGCCGAAGACAATGATGTCGGGCTTGGCGCGGCGCAGTTTGCGCACCACAGCGGAAAAGTCCACGGCATCAGGGGTAACGGCTTCAAAAAGCACGGTTTCCGTGCCGCCTTTTTCCATAATTTCGCGGTTCTTGTCGGCAAACCCCTTGCCGTAGTCGCCGTTGTCATGCAGGTAGGCGACCTTTTTGACCTTGAGCTTTTTGAGCATGAAGTCGCTGGTCAGCGTGGCCTGGGCATTGTCATTGGCCACTGTGCGGAAGAAGAGCGGGTTCTTGCCTTCTTCAGTCAGGCCGGGCGTGGTGGCCGTGGGCGACACCGCGATAAGGGCTGCTTCCTGGAACAGGGGCAATGAAGCCTTGGTGGGGCCGGAGCAAATGGGGCCGACTACAGCGTTGACTTTTTCAGAAATCAGTTTGGTGGCCGCGTTGGTGGCCATTTCGGGTTTGCACTGGTCGTCCTGCGGCACAACTTCAATGGTGCGGCCAAGCAGGCCGCCCTTGGCGTTGACCTGATCCACAACGATTTTTACCGCGTTCAAGCTGGGAACGCCGTAAGAAGCCAAGTCGCCGGACTGGGCTCCCTGCACGCCGATCTTGATGGGATCAGCAGCCTGAGCAGGCGCGGCCAACGTCACGCAGACAGCCATTGCGGCAAGCCATGTCATACCTTTTTTCATCTGCCCCTCCTACGAGAAAATTGTGCGCGCAGACTTTGCACGTCATATTAGATGAAGGATTTTCTATTGCCTTATTGCGGTCATTCTGTCAATGCGAGCCCGCCGCGTTTGTCAAGTGCCGCATGGGAGATGGGCGGAAAAAGAGGTGGGCGCGGCGGGGTAAAAAAACAGAAGTCCGAAGCGGACGTTCCGCATTCGGACTTCTTGTATTTTTGAGCAGCGGCGCGCCGGCAACGGCGAACCGCCCGTGCGGGCTTACGCTGTTTTCTTTTTGTGGCTTGAGCGCAAATGTATGCGCATGGGCGCGTGCGTGATTTCAAAGATTTTTCGCAGCGCCCGTTCCAGGTAGCGGGTGTAGCTTTCAGGCACACGTTCCGCGTCGCTCACAAAAAAGACAAAGGTCGGCGGTTCTGATTCGGCCTGGGTAAGATAGAAAAACTTGGCGCGCACGCGTTTGACCACAGGGGGCTGGTGGCGCGTGAGCACTTCTTCCATGGCGCGGTTGAGCTTGCCCGTGGAGATGCGGACGCTGCATTCGTCATGAATTTTCTGCGCCAGAGGCAATATCTTGCCAATGTCTTTGCCCTTCAGGGCGGAAACGAGCAGAACGGGCACATGGGGGCAGAACGACAACAGTTCGCTGACGTTCTTTCGCAACTGGTCAAGCGCGTTGCGGGGGGCAAGGTCGCACTTGTTGATAAGAACCATGAAGGGAATCTTGCGCGTGTTGAGCATGTCCATGAGGCGCTTGTCCTGCTGGCTCACGCCCTCTGCCGCATCCAGGGTCAGAAGGGTTACGTCCGCCTTGGTGGTCGACTTGATGGCCGAGTTGACCGAATACTTTTCCACGCTGTCCGTAATCTTCGTGCGGCGGCGAACGCCAGCCGTGTCCACGAAAACATAGTCCTTGCCATTTTTGGTAAAGCGCACGTCCACGCTGTCGCGGGTAGTGCCCGCCACATCCGAGACAATCATGCGGTCTTCACCCGACAGGGCGTTGATAAGCGAGGATTTTCCCGCATTGGGGCGGCCCAGCATGGCAAGACGCAGCGTGGGCGGGGCCGGGGGCTCCTCCGAGCTTTCTTCGGGCAGCAGGGCAATAAGATCTTCGACCAGCGCGTTTATGTTGTGCCCGTGCTCGGCGGAGACGGCCAGCAGGGGAAAGCCCAGGGCGTGAAACTCCGCCATGCGCTCGTCTTCGTGTTCCGCGCCGTCCACCTTGTTGACAACGCAGAGGGTCGGCAGGCCCTTGCGCCGCACATGGGCGGCCAGATGCTCGTCCAGCGGCAGCAGGCCGTCGCGGCCATCCACCACAAAGGCCACAGCTGTGGCGTCTTTGAGGGCGGCCTCTGTCTGGTTCAGGATATCCTGCTCAAAGCCGCGGATGCCCTCTGGGCCTTCCACCACCATGGCATGTGCGTCAAGGGTGATGCCGCCAGTATCGACAATGCCGAATACGGGCATGCCCTTGCGGCGCACCACGCCGTCCATGCGGTCACGGGTGATGCCGGGCCTGTCATGGGTGATGGCGCGATTGCTGCGGATGAGGCGGTTGAACAGAGTGGACTTGCCCACGTTGGGGCGGCCCACAAGAATGATGCGCGGCGGATTTTCAGCCATATCTATAACCTTGTGGCGGCCTGAAGATAGGCCGCTAGCAGTGCGCGGGGCGCTTTTTGAAAGGCCCGCCAGTGCGAGCTCTAATGTAAAGGAGGAATTGTAGCACCTTCGCCGCCCAATGGGAATACCCCGCACAGGAGTGGCGGCGGCGAGGGCAAGCCGTCGCCGCAGGCAATGGGGTCGGGCAGGGCGGCTACGGCACGCGCGCCCGTCCAGGGGGGCAGGCTGGCAAAAGCCGCGCCATCCGGCAGGATCATGCGCAGGGCGTGCAGGTACAGCGGGCTTCCAGGACGGGCCTGCCCGTATTTGGCGTCGCCAAGCACAGGATGCCCAAGGCTGGCAAGCTGGGTACGAATCTGATGGGTGCGCCCCGTGAGCAGGCGCACCTGCACAAGGCTTGCCCCGTCGTCCACTATCAGGGGCCGCACAAGACAAAGAGCTTCTTTGCCGTCGGCCACATCCGCGCTGACGGTGCACATCTTTTCAAATCCGCGTACTGCGTCCTTGCGCAAAAAATGCCGTACAAGGCAGGTTCTTTCGTGGGGCCAGCGGCCGGCGATCCATGCCACATATTCCTTGACCATGCGCTGACCGCGAAGGGCTCGCTGGGCTTCGTCCAATGCCGCATAGGATGCGGCCACAAGCAGGATGCCCGAGGTTTCCTTGTCCAGCCGGTGCACAGGCGTGGGCATAAAGCTTGCGCTCGCAAAGTGCCGGGCCAAGCGGGTTGTCAGGCTGTCTTCATGCCCGGTGCCGGGATGGGTTGGCAGGCCGGCGGGCTTGTCAAAGGCCCACAGGTAGCCGCTGGAGCCGATAAGGGGCGGCAGCGGAGGGCCGCTTGCAGCGTCTTCACTGTTACGGGGTTTGCGTGCGGGCGCTGGCAGCGGATCGTCGCACTGCGCGGCCATTTTTATGGCAAAAGGAGGCAAGCGAACGAGGTCGCCAGCCTGTACGCGCGAAAAAGGTTTGCATCGGCAACCGTTTATCCTCACCTGTCCAGTGCGCACCCAACGGTGCAGCATGGCTTGAGGGAGGTTCAGACGGCGCTGCAAAAACTGAAGTAACTTCTGGCCGCTCTCGGTCTCTTGCACAACAGGGCATTCCGTTGCGGAAGAGTCGAGGGCCATTGTAGGGGGAGGGTTATCATCCGACATGGGCACACTTTGTCTCAAAGCGCGGGGCGCGTCAAGAGGCATGCGACAGGGACTACATATAGCGGCAGTCTTCTATCTGCACAATCTTGTTTGTATTTTTTTCTATCCAGCTTTTTATGTGCTTGCGCCATCGGATGCGTTCCTTGTGTTTGCCAAGCAACATGTCGCGGTCCGCCATTACAAGAAGCTGGGCCAGAGAGGTGCCCATATCTTCAGCACAGGCGCCGCCGAGGGACATACGGATGGGGATGTTGTCCGGGTCGGCATTGTGCGTTTCAAAGGCCTTGTTGATGCGCACAATGGCTTTTTCAAGCTGCTCCTGCGTGCAGCCGGGCAATATGGCGACAAACTCGTCCCCTCCCATACGCGCTATGCAGTCGGGGGCGTAAAGGCTGCTGCGCAGAATAAGCGCGGCCTGGCAAAGCATCCTGCTGCCTTCGGGGTGGCCGAGATAATCGTTGATAAGCTTGAGCCCATCCATATCACAGGCGACAATGCCCACAGGGCGTATTTTTTGCTGCTCCAGCCTCTCAACCGTCATGCCATAGTAGGTGCGGCTGCGCAGGCCGGTGAGCGGGTCATTGCGCACAAGGTTTTCAAGCTGCGCCCGGTCGCCCTGGCCTGCGCTGACATCGGTGTGCAGACCCACTATACGGGTGGCCCTGCCGCTGGCGTTCCGTTGGGTCACGTAGCCGCGGCCCAGTATCCAGGCCCAGGTGCCGTCAGCCCGTAAAAAGCGGTACGTGCATTCAAAACTGTCCCCGTGTTCGGGACTTTCAACAATGCGCAGCTGCATGGGCACAATGTTTTCATAGTCATCGGGATGCACCCTGCTGATCCACGACTCCACCACCTGGGGGAAGGCGCTGGCGGTGTACCCCAACATGGAAAGATAGCGCGGGCTGAAATACACGGTGCCGTCAATGGGGTTCCAATCCCAGAGGCCGTCACTGGCAGCGTTGAGGGCCAGCAACAGACGGCTTGCGTCGGAGCTTGGGGCAGGGGGATTGATCAGGGAACGGCTGTTCAGGACAGGCGTAAAGGTCGGTTCGATTTTTTGCCTGTCAATGGCGGCCAGGGCGCCCACCACAATGGTGCCGCGGCCAAAGACGTCGCGCTGTAAAACCGTCATCTGGGCTCGCACCATAAATTTGCCCAGCATGTAAATAAGCTCAAGAAAAGGGCCTTGCGAACCATTAAGGATTTTTTCCACCGATTCGAGGTAGGGCACCAGCCCCTCCAGGGGACAATGGCTCAGAAAATCCTTCATGCTGCGCGGCACATGCTCCTCAAATTGCAACAGCTTGATTGCCCCGGCGCTCAGGTAGAGGCTGTCGGAAGGGATATGCCATTCCCATATGGGGTCGCGTGTTTCAGTTTGAATAAATTGAGGGCCAATATTTGGCAGTTTTGACATAAAAAAGCCTTTGCTGTCGTCTCTTCGCAAAAAAAGGCGAACGGAATGGGCGAGTTTTCAGTTGCAGGCTGGCCAGAGCTGACACTGCTCGGGAAGTACGCGAATTATATCAAAGGTGAATTGTGCCTTTGGAAAATTATCTTATACCAGCAAGGAAATCTAGTACTGACAGGCAGCACCGGGTTTGGAAGATGTGATTAGTAAAAAAACTATTGGGGGCTCCTGTGTTGAGCCATCTGGAACCCCTGAGCCATGCCGGAATAAAATCTGGTGTTGGCGTGGAACATTATAGTATTATTACATAATATTGTTGATAAACTCTTCTGCGGCGTCTCTGACTGATCATGCCGCCGGGCCGCAGTCAAGGCTATGCCCGCAGCGCCAGCGAACCACCGGCTGAAGCCTCGCTGCTGCTTGCCTGTGCGGTGCGGGCCGGACAATCCACACTTGAGTCTCCACAAAGAGCGCCCGCTTGCAGCAGCCAGCGCGGTGTCACGTACACGCTTTCAGAGCAGATAAATTGAGATGGCGTGAGGCCTGGAAGGCGCTGTCGCTTGATCCTCGCACCAGATCAGTAAAGGCCCTGAAATATTACAGACAGGATAAAGATTTTGGGGGGTGGGGACGTGGAAGAGGGACCCTTTTGCAAAAGGGTCCCTCTTCTACAAAATATTCAAAATATCGTTGCTCTAATGGGCGTGGGGTTCGTCGCCCAAAGGATGGGCATGGGCGTGCGTGTGGCTGAAACTGGGGGCGCAGGCGTTAAGGCGGCCATGAGCAAGCGTCAGATAGGTGGTGGATACGCGGGCGAGAAAGTCCCAGTCATGCGAGATGGTGATGCGGGCGGTGGGGAGCTTTTGCAAAATATCAATGATGCGTTCGCGGGCCTCATTATCAAGACCGTTGGTGGGTTCATCAAGCAGCAGGGCTTCGGGCCGCATGGCCAGCACTGCCGCGAGGGACACCAGTTTTTTTTCGCCGCCTGAAAGCCGGTGGGTAAGGCGGTTTTCAAAACCGTCCAGGCCGAGGTTGCGCAGGGTTTCATGCGCCCGCTCGCGAGCGGCTTCGGGCGACAGCCCCAGGTTCAGCGGCCCAAAGGCCACATCTTCGAGCACGGAGGGAAAGAACAGCTGGTCTTCGGCATGCTGCAGCACAAAACCCACGGCGCAGCGCAGGCTGTGAAAGTCTTTTTCGGCGCGCATTTCACGGCCATGAAAACGCACACAGCCCTGCTGCGGGGTTATCAGACCTGTAATACAGCGGAAAAGCGTCGTTTTGCCGCTGCCGTTGGGGCCATAAAAGCCGATATGCTGCTCCGGCAGAAGGGCCAGATCAACCCCTTGGAGCACCTGGCGGATCTTGCCGTCCCGTTCATAATGAAAATGAATGTTCTCGAGGCTGAAGATGCAGTTTTTTTCTGTATTACAGTCCATACATTTGATCCCGGTATTCCATAAGCACAAGTCCTGCAAGGCAGAGCAGCATCAACAGGGCAAAAAGGCCGTCCACGGGACGCGCCTTAAATACCGTCACAGAACGGAACTGGCCCGAAAATCCCCGCAGCAGCATGGCTTCGCGCACTCGTTGTGAACGTTCGTAGCTGCGTACCAGCAACAATCCCAACAAAGAAGCCACTGTGCGGTATGTGTGCATGCCGGTGCGCGGGCGAAAGCCGCGTAGCCGTGCGGCAACGCTCAAGCACTGCCACTGCTGCGCGATATCGTGCACCTGCCGGGCAGTGAACAGAAAAAGAAACACCAGCTTGCGCGGGCAGTGCAGGCGTTCAAGGGCATGCCCTGCCGTTGGCGTGTCCATTGTGGCCACAAGGGCCAGAAAAACACAGACAATGGCATTGGACTTGATGGTGACCAGCAGGGCCAGATGCAGTCCCTCGGCGCTCAAGCCTATGAAGCCCCACCGCGCCACTTCCTGTCCGGGCATGGTCAGTGGGGTAACGCACCACAAAAAGGCCGCAAACATGTTGACCACCGCCAGACGACGCAACAGCGGCAGCAGGGGCGGACGGGCCAGTATCAGCAACGTCAGACCCAGACCAAGCCCCGCGCAGCTGGCCGTTACGTCCTGCAGCATCGAAAGGCACAACGCGGTCAGCGCGGCAAGGGCCATACGCACACGCGGGTCAATGCGCTGTATGGCCGAAGGGCGTACAAAGGGTTGGTCAAACATGCCGACAGTTACCGCCGTCGGGAACGGAAGTAAAGGGCCAGTCCGGCCAGCCCCACAAACCAGCCCATACCGCCCACGATTTCTCGTATGCCCGGTTCGTCTGTGCGCATTTCGGCCAGCTGCCGCCGCACGGGGGACAGGCGGGAGTCCAGCAGGGCGGAGAATCTTGCCTCCTGCGCCTCAAGAGCGGCATCCACAATGGCCTGAACTTCTACAGCGCTTACCGGGCCGGAACCAGAGATTTTTGTGGCGTCGGGTTGCCCCGTGCTTGCGGCCAGCGGCGCGGCGATGTGGCCGCCGGTGTTTTTCGCCGCTGTACTGGCCGTGGTTTCGGCATTATGGGGCGCAGGCGAAGCCGCGGCGGGAGCCTGCGCCAGTTCGGCCGCTTCCATCTGCCACTCGTTCTGATGCCCTTCACCAGCATTGATACGTATGCGCAGGCCGTGCTCCCGTCCTTTGGGCGGAATATCAAAGCGAAAAAGTCCTTCCGCGTCTGTCCGGCCAGTGAGCAAAACTTCTCCGCCAGCCGCATCGTATACCGTGACCTCTCCGTTCCTCACGCTGTTGCCCCCGCTGAAGCCGCATTTGACGGCAACCAGCGGCCCTTCGGTCCAGGCGAAGATATTCACCCGGTGCGCCAGAGCAGGAGTCTGAAGCGCAAGCAGGAGCGCTGCGGCAAGCAGCAGAACGGCCAGAGACGCGGACAATGGCAGCGATCGGCCAAGAGGGCGCTGCAACGGCAGGCAGCCGGGGGGGGTACGGCCAGCCCATTTTGCGCGGACTATCCGGAATGAAGCGGCATTGAGAAGGAACATGAAAACTCCTTTCCGGCTGCTCAGGCCTGGCCCGGCTGGATTGCGGCGCTGGAAATGTGCAGCATTTCCGGGCGGACGCGGGCAATAAAGCCAACGGTAAACATTGTGATGAGCCCTTCAACCAGCATGACAGGCAGGTGAGCCAGAAAAATGAGCCGTGCGGCGGTGAGAAAGCCCTCATTGCTCCACGCCAGGGCCAGGGCGGTGAGCAGGCCTGCGCCCAGCACGCCGATGGCTCCCCCGCAAAAGGCCGCGACACGTAAACCCTTCACGCCCGGCCAGAGACGAACGAGGCTGCGGAAAACGTACCAGGCCACAAGCCCTGAAAAGCCCATGGTGAACGTATTGACGCCCAAAACAACGAGGCCGCCGTACTGAAAGAGCAGCGCCTGCAAGGCAAGGGCGGCCAGAATGGCGGGAAAGATCGCCCATCCCAGCAGTACGCCCAGAAGACCGTTGAGGATAAGGTGCGCGCTGGAAGGGCCGATGGGAACATGTATGAGCGAACCCACAAAAAAGGTTGCGGCCAGAATGGCCACAGTCATGAGCTTGTCATAGTCCAGGCGGCGCAGGCCAAGGGCCGTGCCCACGGCCGTCAGAGCATAGCCTGCGGCCAGAACGGGAGGGGACAGAACACCTTCGGCAATATGCATGGGTCATCCTTATGCTGGAGCGTCGGCTATGGGCGCATTCCTGAAGTTTCACAGTAAGCTTTTACAGTAAGCTTTCGTAATCCGGCCCCATGCCGTGGCGAACGGTATGGGGCCGGATTGCGCGTTTCACACGAGTTCCCTGTTGCATTCCTGCGGCATGGGGCAGTCACCCTTTGAAATTGCCCGGCGGCAGGGTGGGCGGATGCCCTCAAGTACTGGCGCATGTGCAGGCGCGCACCTGCGCCGCAATGTTCAGCCGTTTTTTATTTTGTGCGGGGAGCCACAAAGTTGACCCAGATAACAGCGCCCAGCTCAACGGATTTGGCTTCGCCCTCATAGTTCATTTTTTCTTCCGCCGTATTCAGGGCGGCAAAGCCCCACCAGCCAGCCCAGGGCACGCCATACGTGAACACGCCATTCTGGTCGGCCCTGACTACCTGGGTGACGTAATATTCGTTGGGGGCGGTATGGCCCTTGCCCTTGTTGTAGCTTTCAACCTCGACCTCCGCGCCTGGAACGGGCTTGCCGTTAAGCAGCACCTGGCCCTGAAAAACATTGCCAGCGTAGTTGGCGAAGGGGCGTGCAAGAGGAACGATCTCGGTCTTGAGGCCCAGCGGCTGCCCCCAGTTTTCCTCTTCGCCAAAAGCGGCTACTACGGTCTTGGTATAGTGGATGATGAAGCAGTCTTCGGCGGGTTCAAAATAGGGCTGCGGCTCAACAGCGAACTGATAGACGCCGGGCTTCTTGATGGCGTATGAGGCTGTCCAGGCTTTGTTGCCCATAATGGTGGCGGGCTTGAGCAGGCTTTTGATATCCTCGGTCGCGCCGTCATGAGTAACGGTGAAGGCCTTGGGCTCCGCCATGGGCATGCCTTGCAGTTCCATAGGGTGAGCAAAGGCTATGTCCAGTTTGAGCGGAGATTCTTTTTTGTCCGTGATAGTGGGGGTGGAAGGAATGACCATGCCAAAATGGGCCTGAGCCTGGGTCCCCCAAAAAAGTGCAAGGGCCAAGCACGCGCAGCAGAACTTCCACATAATCGTATCCTTCCGTTGAGTTTTTTGACCGTGGACAATGTTTGACGGCATCATGTTGCTTGGGCCGTATGTAGCACAAAAAAATAAAAAGTAGCAAGAACATTGTGGGCGCTCATCTGGATGCAGATGATCCTATGGTGCTGCCATTGCAGGTCTTAGCGCATTTTTTGAGGGGGCCGCTTGCGCTTTTGCGGCAGGGTGGCTATGGGAGTTAAGAGGGTTTATTGTCACTATCTATCCTGACGGCAGGCTCAGGCTGCTCGCGTTAATCAATGTGAAGACAAGGGAACCGCAGGCCGTGCTGTGTCTCAGGTAAGTCTGCTTTCGGGTGAAGAATAGCCGCAGCTCCATGCCGGGGTGCCGGGGCTGCGCAGGGTTTGTCCGCTGGAAAAAACGATGTCTCTGTCCAAGTTCGTCATATGACTGATTTGGTTGGATACAGTATGGACGGCAGTCAAAAGGAAGGAGTAAACGTGTCTTCTCCTCTTGTGAATATAACAATTCCCGTATTCCACAGGCCTCTTTTGACGCAAAAAACTATTCTTGCTCTGCGTAAGACCAGCTCTGCAATTCCGTATACAGTGACTGTGGTGGACAATGGCAGCTCGCCGGAGTTGCGTGAACGTCTGCGTCAGTTTAAATCTGATGGAATCATCGATAATCTTTTTCTTTTGCCGCAAAATATGGGGATAGCGTGCGCCTGCAATATCGGCTGGGACGCCGTGGACGCCCCCTATTACATGAAGCTCGACAATGACATCTGCGTTACGGGGCCAGACTGGCTGGAAAGACTTTTTGCCCTGTGGCGGCACGGAAAACCCTTTTCTACCCTTGGGCCCTGCCATAACACGGAGCAGATGCACATGAACCCCGGTGGGCTGGAGACTCCTGACGGGCGACTGGGTATTTGCCTGACTAACCTGCAGGGCCAGTGCATACTGGTTCCCAAGATAGTATCGGATGTTCTCGGAGTCTGGAACGAAGACTACGGGCTTTATGGCGCGGAAGACGGCGACTATGGCGTGCGTATGGTTTGCGCCGACTTGCCCCAGTACTACTATTACTCCGCATCTTATTTTACGGATTTTGGCGTCGATAACGTTACCGATTACGGCAAGACCGACCTGAATAAACACAAGGAACACTCCGAACTTTTTGTGGCCAGTGACGGCGGTTTGGGGCTTTTCAACGTAAACTGCTTTCTGTTCGACCTGTGCATACGCCACTGGAAAACGCCCAGGCGGTACCGGGTCGTGGATGTGAACCAGAACCATGAAGTAACAGTTGAGGAAGACCCGGCGTATAATCCGGTGCGGGAAGCGCTTGTGCGCAGCAAGAGGCTGCTGGACAACAAAATAGTAAAGTACGGAAAGGCCAGCGCATTTGATCCAAAGTTGATTATGTACCTTAAAAAAATATGGCAGGATTGCGGCCACGGCTAGGGCGATTCAAGTCCTGAAGCCTTCGGCGGCAACGGTTCCGCCTGCCGGAGTATTTTGTCTTTGAAATGCTTTGTGGGGGAGGGGCCCCCACCCTCTAAAACCTTTATTGCTCTACCGCTGCACGAGAATGCAGTGCGCAACATCGTGACGTAGCGTCTGAATCGCATCTCGAGGAAAGAATTGTCAGGAAAATCCTTTTAGAGCAGTGAACTCATTTCATTCGTAAAATGCTCTGATCAGATATGAAGACTGGCGTTTGTGACGCCATAAATGAAAAACGGCCATGTCGCAGATGACATGGCCGTTTTTTCGTCAAAACAGACGAAATTTATTTGGGCAGCAATGCGGGATAATCGGCGCTCTTGACGTGCTTTTTCACAAAAGCCGCAGCAGATTTGCGGTCGCCAGCCATAACCGTGATCATGAACACGTCGCCCTGAGAGGCGACCCACGCCTGGCTCGTGATGTCCTGCTGCGCAAAGGTGAAAGTATACTGACCGCCCTTTTCAACAGGAGGCTTGGTGGACTTGAACTGTTTGGCAAACATGTCCGCAATGGTTTTGGTATCTGCGCCGCTGTTAGGGCCGATCACAAAAGTCACGGAGGCATCCCCGGCGGAATTGGCGAAGATGGCGCTGGTGGTGCCCTGCTTTTCAGTGGGAGGCATGATGACCTTCCAGCCTTCGGGAACAGAGACAGTAAAATATTTGGTGTTCAGCTCTTCCGCCAGAGCCGGCATGGCCAGAAGCATAACAAACACAAAGGCCACAAACTTTTTCAACATGAAAATTCTCCTCAGAGGGGTGCGCAGTATACGCTGTGGTGCGCCGCGCCTACGGGAAAACATTTTGCCCGCGCGGGCCTGACGCCGCCTGAGGCACTTTATGCAATGCCCTTGTAAAAGACAATGGATTTTGGCGCGGTCCGCACGAGGTGACGATTTATTTACGTAACACCGATATATCGCGGCAAGAAAGGTCCGCTTACAGTTCTGTGCGGCAAAAAAGCCCCCATGCGGCGTGGCATGGGAGCTTTTGTGAGGCGGCTTCGTTTAATGCTTACAGGGCTGCCAATGCCTGATCCAGGTCAGCCAGGATATCGTCAATGTGTTCGATGCCTATGGAAAGGCGCACGGTATTGGGCCATATTCCCGTAAGCGCCAATTCTTCTTCGGTCATTTGTGAATGCGTGGTGGACGCGGGGTGGATCACAAGCGATTTGGCGTCAGCCACGTTGGCCAGCAGCGAGAAGATGCGCAATCTGTCGATAAAGGCTCTGGCCTCGGCCGCGCCGCCCTTGACTTCAATGGTGAAAATGCTGCCGCCCCCATTGGGGAAGTAGCGCTTATACAAACCGTGGCTGGGGCTGTGGGGCAGGCTCGGGTGATTGACGGTCTGCACCTTCGGGTGATTGTGCAGATGGCGCACCACGGCCAGGGCGTTCTGCACATGGCGTTCCACGCGCAGCGACAGTGTTTCAAGCCCCTGAAGGATCAGAAAAGCGTGCAGGGGGGCCATCGTCGCGCCAAGATCGCGCAACAGGATGGCCCGTGCCCGCACTATATAGGCCGCCGCCCCGACGGCCTTAGTGAAGCTCAGACCGTGATAACTCGGATCTGGCTCACTCAGGTGGGAAAACTTGCCGGACGCGGCCCAGTCAAAGCGGCCGCTGTCCACGATGACGCCGCCAAGGGCCGCGCCGTGTCCGCCCATGAATTTTGTGGCGGAATGCACGACGATGTCCGCGCCGTATTCAATGGGGCGCATAAGCCAGGGGGTGGCAAAGGTGTTGTCCACCACCAGAGGGATGCCGTGGCGGTGGGCCAGAGCTGCCAGCGCTTCCATATCCACAATGTTGCTGTGGGGGTTGCCCATGCTCTCCACAAAGATGGCGCGGGTCTTGGGCGTGATGGCTTCTTCAAAGGAATCCATCTTTGCGGGGTCCACAAAGGTTGTCTCAATGCCCCAGGTTTTGAGCGTATGGGCAAGCAGATTGTAGGTGCCGCCGTACAGAGTCTTGGCGGCAACAATGTGGTCCCCGGCGCTGGCGAGATTTTGCAGTGCGTAGCTCACGGCTGCCGCGCCGCTGGACGTGGCAAGAGCCCCCACGCCGCCTTCAAGAGCCGCCACTCTCTGTTCCAGAGCGTCCTGCGTGGGATTGGTCAAACGGCTGTAAATGTTGCCGGGGTCGGTCAGGTTGAAACGGGCCTCGGCATGGGCACAGTCGTCAAACACGTAGGAGGTCGTCTGGTAAATGGGCACGGCCCTTGATCCGCTGGCTGCGTCTGGCTTCTCCTGCCCGGCGTGCACTTGCAGGGTTTCAAACCGCAAGCCTTTTTCATGATTCATTGTGGTTCCCCTTTGCGGCAGGCCGCTCTATTCCTCGCATCATACCGGCTTTCTGCGCCGTGCGTATATTACTTATTGATTTAGTATGTAATACCATGTCGTAAGCGATTAGCTTTGTCAATACCTGGGCATGGGCAGTACAGGCCATCAGGCTCTTTGTCAAAAAGTGCCTGTGCCCTTGCTTGTCTTCGGGCCAGAATACGGATCAGAGCGCGCGCGTCGGCCTGAGGCGCAGTTGCCCGGCATGAGGGCAAATCATGTGCCGTCAACACCGCCTGGTCCAAGCCGAACCCGGTTGCATGGCATGCGGGCAAGCGCTAATATGCTTGTCCTGTCGCTCTGTCGGGGCGGCAAGGCTCTAAGGATGCAAGGAGGCCGCATGAGGGCGGAAATCATTTCAGTGGGTACGGAACTTCTGTTGGGGCATACTGTCAACACCGACGCCGCCCACGTGGCCAAAACGCTTTCAGCGCTGGGTCTGGATCTTTTGCAGGTGCATACGGTGGGGGATAACGGCGGACGGCTTGAATCCGCCTTACGCGAGGCCCTCGGGCGCGCGCAGATCATCATAACCACCGGCGGTCTTGGACCCACGGATGACGATATGACCAAAGAAACCGTGGCGCAGGTCACGGGGTGCCCCCTTGAAGAAGATGCGGACAGCCTGCGCCGTCTGCGTGACTATTTTGGCGAACGCCCCATATCGGCCAATCAGCTCAAGCAGGCCTATTTGCCGCGCGGTTCGGTGGCCTTTCCCAATGAGGCGGGCACTGCCCCGGGCTGCGCCGTGCCAGCGGGCTGCGGGCAATGGGTCATCCTGCTGCCGGGGCCCCCGTCCGAACTTCTGCCCATGCTGGAAAACAGCGTCGTGCCATTTTTGCAGAACATGACGGATTCGGTCATTACATCCTTTATGGTGCGCACCTTCGGTATTGGCGAAGGCACGGCGGCGTTGCGCATCGCTGACCTGACGGAAGGCGTCAACCCCACGGCCGCCCCTTACGCCGGAGACGCGGAAATGTTCGTGCGGGTGACGGCCAAGGCGGAGAGCGCCGCAGCTGCCGAAGCTCTGGCCATGCCCGTGGTGAACGAGGTGCGCGAGCGTCTGGGCGACGTGGTCTATGGCGTCAATGTGACGGGCCTGGAGGCCGTGGTGGTGGAGGGGCTGCGTCTGCGCGGGCAAAGCGTGGCCACGGCGGAATCCTGCACCGGCGGGCTGCTGGCCAAGCGTATCACAGACCAGCCCGGCTCATCGGAAGTCTTCGGCTATGGCCTGATCACCTATGCCAACGAAGCCAAGACCCGGCTTTTGGGGGTGCCTGAAGAACTGCTGGCGCGGCACGGGGCCGTAAGCCCGGAAGTGGCCCGGAGCATGGCCGCAGGGGCGCGTGAGCGTTACGGGGCGGATTACGGCCTTGGCATTACTGGCGTGGCCGGGCCCGGCGGCGGCACTGAAAATAAACCCGTGGGGCTGGTGTATGTGGCGCTGAGCCATGGCCAGGATGTATGGCTGCGTGAACTGCGGCCGCAGGGACGCTATCTTGGGCGGGACTGGACGCGGCGTCTGGCTTCAAGCCACGCGCTGGACATGCTGCGCAGGCATCTGGCGGGTCTGCCCGTGGAAGCCCTTTGGGCCGTGGCAGCCATTTAGACCAGGCTATTTTTGAAATGTTTCATTTTTCAATGTGTCATTCAGCCGAAAATTGCGTTTTTGGCCGAATCCACGCCACGTTGTAGCGCGCTGCACTCTCGTGCTCCGTTAGCGTGGTTAATTTTTCAAAGGTAACATGCTCCAAAGCGGAGCTGATTTTACAAAGGCCGGAGCACGTAACGTCGCTCCGGCCTTTGAATTTTCAGCTATATCCATGCCTTCTCAAGGCATTTGTTCCGTGCTGCGGCGCTCAGCGACGCAAGCAGAAAGCGCTCGCGCCGCAGGGGCACAGGCCCGTGGCGTAATCGTCAGGCCATCTCAGGATGCAGCAGCGCAAAAGGCATTGGCATAACACAGCTGCCGGCGGTTCACGCCTGCCGTCACGCGCCCGCTTCAGGCCGAACCGGACGCTGATGGCATCAGGCATTGAGGGATATGTAGCGCTCAATGCTGGTGGTAAAGACAATGCCGCCCCCCGGCTCGCTGAAGACCGGCTGACTGCCCAGCGCCTGTAAGATGGCGTCTGTTGAGGTGTTCTCGCTTATGATGAGCAGAAATTCCTTTTCAGGCGTCAGGCTGATGCCGAAGAATTTTACGTCTTCTTCAGTGCCCGTTCCTCTGGCGCCCAGTATGGTGCCGCCGCGAGCTCCGGCCTGCCGGGCCACGGCCATGAGCTCTTCGGCCTGTCCGTGATTGATGATGCTGCATATCATGGTGTAGCCGGATTTCATGTCTTCTCCCTCGATGGTATGTAATAAAGGCTCGTCGCTGGCTGTCTGGCCGGCACGCAGCAGGGCCTTGGGCACGTCCAGCACTATGGCTGCGCCTGCACGGCATTGGGGATTTTTCAAAACCCCTTCCACAACGGCTGTAATAACGCTTTCAGCCTCATCCTGCATGAGGATGAGGATAATATCCTGATCAACACAATCCGGGCACGAGCCGCAGACGCAACCGTCTTCAGCCAGACAGCGGCCATGAAGCCTTGTGCCGCCGCGTGCGCCTCCTTCCTTGGAGGCGTCAACGATGGCCATGCCGCAGCCGCATTCGCCAAAGACCACAAGCAGCTTGGCGGGCGTAAACTGAATATTCATTGGTGTGTTCTCCACATGTATTGCCAGGGTCGGGCGGCTACAGGAAAAAGTAGATGCAAAGGGCTCCGGTGGCAGTCATGGTCACGGTATAGGGAAATGCCAGTTTGACCATCCGCATATACGAGAGCTTGATGAGCGGCGCCAGCGAAGACGTGAGCAAAAAGAGAAAAGCCGCCTGCCCGTTGGGCGTCGCCACAGCGGGAATGTTGGTGCCCATATTCACCACCACGGCGATTTTTTCGTACCAGTCGCTGGAGAACAGGCCTGCCGTATGGGCTTTGTCCATTTCGGTAATAAAGACAGAGGCGATGAAGACGTTGTCGCTCACAAACGACAGCGTGCCGTTGACCACATACAGCGCCAGCAACTGGGGTTTGCCCTGGAACTGGAACACCCATTCCACCAGCGGCGTCACCAGATGCTGGTCGTGCACCACCGACAGAATGGCAAAAAAGACGATGATAAGGCAGACAAAGGGCATGG
Source organism: Desulfovibrio sp. MES5 (assembly GCF_002237645.1). GTDB lineage: Bacteria > Desulfobacterota > Desulfovibrionia > Desulfovibrionales > Desulfovibrionaceae > Desulfovibrio. The sequence goes on along the minus strand of NZ_MJUZ01000049.1, from coordinate 65,508 downwards.
CGTTGTTGAAGGCTTCGGAAAAGTCGTGTTCCTTGGTTTTGCCCGTCATGGCCGAAAGCAGGATGATCAGCGTAAGGCCAAGCAGGCCGATTTCGGCCACGTGCAGGGCCAGGGCCAAAATCAGCAGTATGCCCACCACGCACTGGGTGATGTAAAGAAAGCGCGTCTGGTCTGAAAGCTGGCGCGCTTTTTTGGCGGCGTCTTTGACAATAAGCTCACGGATGGCTTCCGGCAGCTGGTATCCAAAACCGGGAAAGCGAAAGATTTCAAGCAGGGGGCAGAGGGTAAAGCCCACAATGGCTACCGGTACCGCGATGACGGCGTTGTGCATAAAAAATTCTGCAAATGACCAGTTCATCATGGTGCCGATCATGAGGTTCTGCGGTTCGCCCACAATGGTCATGGTGCCGCCAAGGGCTGTTCCCAGAGCGCCGTGCATGATGATATTGCGCAAAAAGCCGCAAAATTCTTCAACTTCAGGGGCTTCTTTACCGTTGGTCGGGGTAAAGGCCCCGGCCACCTTGCGAAAAATGGCGTAAAAATTGAAGCAGACGGCAATAATGATGGCCATGAGAGTCAGGGCGTCCAGAAAGGCGGAAAGTGTGGCGCTGACAATGCAGAATGCCAGCGACAGCCAGTGTTTTTTTCGGATGGCGATAAACAGTCGGGTAAAAACGACAAAAACCACGTCTTTCAGATAGTAGATGCCCGCCACCATAAAGATGAGCAAAAGCAATGTGGGCAGGTTGGTGGCTACCTCCTGGTACACGGCATCAGGCGTGGTCATGCCGATGATGATGGCCTCCAGGGCCAGCAGGCCGCCTGCGGGAATGGGGTAGCACTTCAGCGCCAGAGAAAGAATAAAGATAAACTGGAGCAGAAGCAGCCAGCCCGTTATAAAGGGGCCGACCACAATATTGAGAACAGGGTTGGCCACCAGAAAGGCCAGCACCGTATATTTATACCAGAGTGGCGATTTGCCTAGAAAGCTGCTGAAAAAAATATGCTGCATAGTCGTCTCCCTGCACCGCTCAGAATTTAATGGAAAGAAAATCACGAGATACTGGCTGTGTAGCAGGAAATGCAGCCCCGGCGCAACCTCTGACCATGCTGCGCGCTGATTTTATGCGATAAGGGATAACTGCCGCCAGGCGACGACAAAGAAGGCGGAAGGGCGGGGTTAGAGAAGGCGCCAGGCCGGATTTAGGGAAAATAATTTTCCAGATCAGAGCACGGTTGAAATGCTTCATATTTCAACCGTCATTCTGCCAAGAATGCGATTTGCGGGAGCCGTTAGCGGGTTTTTGCCGCTTGTCGTCGCAACGCTGAAGAGCGGTAGGGTCCACGTCATGTGGCGGAGCGCCACGCTCGCGTGCAGCGCTTGAGCAATGGACTTTTTTTAGAGCTACCATGCTCGATTGTTTTGAAAACTTGGGGGACGACGCGGGAAAACGGTTCAAGCACTCCCCAGAAAAGAACGAATGCCAACCACGCTATGGCAAAGCCTGCAAAGGCCTACAGGGGGTGTTTCCAGATTTACGAACATTTTCACAAAGGTAGGTAAATACTGGCAGTCGTGATGCACAAAAATCCTGATTCATAGCTCACCCTTTCTTGTACGTGCGCAAAATACGTTTGATTGCGCATGCTAGGCGGGGTGAAGTTTTGATTCCATCATCTGGATGATAATTTGAGAAAAAAATCATTTTTATTCTGGCTGCGCGCCATGGCCCTGATTTCGGGCGGGCAGGGGGAAAGAGCGGCAAAAAAACAGGCCCGGAGCATATTTCTCCGGGCCTTGGTATTGGTAACACAGTGTTTATAAAGATTTTTGCGCAGCACATCCGGTTTTGCCGCGCATGCCGCAGCCGTGTAGACAAACTGTGCAGATGTCTGGACGGCGGGCGTCTGCACAGAGCCGCCAGCCCCATACTAAACTACAATAAAACTTTTAGAGCAATTTCACTTTGAAATTGCTCTGCTGACGCGAAGGCGGCAGCCGCCACGAAGCGGCGTGGATTCTGGCGAGCTTTGGCCGTTGCGACGAAGGAAGCTACGGATGCTTCAAGCGTTGTGACACAGGAAGCTACGCTTGAAGACAGCATGAGTAACTATACGTCTTGTTCTGTGTAGTCGCTGTCGCCATTCGTAAGGCTCGTAGACTCGCCAACGACTGCCGCAAAGACAGCAATTGGTTAATAGAGCGAGCAGCCTGCTGATGGCTGGCGCAAACCACGTTTTCCGCCAGAATGATGGGTTGAAACAGGGAGTGTTTCAAAAGCAAAATGCTTTAGGGGGCGTGGGGGAGGGACCCTTTTACAAAAGGATCCCTCCCCCACAACGCAGCCCAAAGTGAAACCAGCTCTAACCGGGTTTTTTCGCGGTCACTACAGCGGACATGCTGGGCACGTCAACGGCGTGGACAATCTCGGTGAAGCCTGCCAGCTCGAGGTCTTCCCTGATTTCTTCATAGGTGTAGACCATGCCGTTCTGTGTGTTCACAAGCATGTTGATGCCAAAAAGCGCGCCGTCAACCGGGTAGGTGCGGTTTTGGCGCATTACGTAGTCGCGAACGGCCACAATGCCGCCAGGTTTCAGCGCATCCAGGGCTTTGGCGTAGAGCATGCGGCTTTTTTCGCGGTTCATCTGATGGATTATGGCGCTTATCCAGGCAAAATCGAAACCAGAGGGCAGGGCGTCCTTTGTAAAGTCGCACTCTATCAGGCTGACGCGCGACTCGAGGCTCGTGCCCCCGAAGCGGTTTTTAGCCTGTGCAATGGCGACAGGCAGGTCGATGATGGTGGCGGTGCTCTCCGGCAAGTTATTGAGAAAGGCTTCAGTATAGGTGCCGGATGCGCCGCCAATGTCCAGAATCCGCAGCCCCTTGCTGGCGGCAGGCAGAACCCCGGCACTGAACAGCGAAGCTACCGTGCTGTCCACCAGCCTGACGGCTATGGAATTCATGGCCATAATGAACGATACCCTGTCCTGTTCCGCTCCGAGAATACTGGGGATTTTGTCCTGCGGTTTGCCGTCCCGCACGGCCCACGCAAGACGTGCCCACGAGCGCTGCAAGCCAGCCATGTGCCGCATCATTGGAATAAATGTTGATGGGTGGCGGCTGTCCAGATAGGTTTTGTATTCTTCTGCCACGGAATACCGGGCCGCGGCTCCAGTTCCGGTTTTGGCGAAATAGCCCAGAGCGGCAAGCGCATCCAGCAGGGTCTCGGCGCCCCGTTCATCGCACGCGCACAGCCGGGCAAGCTCGGCAACGTCGAGGCTGTTGCCGTTCTGGAGGATGACTGTGCCAAAATCAAGTTCGGCCAAGGCAGCAAGAACGCTGGAACGCATGAAGGATGTCATTTCTCGGCTAAGATGGTCAAAAGGCGCTGAGCCCATAACGGTTCTCCTGAAAAGTGTTGAGATTGCCGTCATGCCGCCTGGGGCGGCACCTGGAGGAATTTCAGGGTGAAATTGCTCTAGGCTGCCTGCGGTAGCCGGGGCTGGCGCAGGACACTGCAAGCAGAGCAGATATTTCAGACCATCATATCCGTACCAGACCATGGTGCCAACCATACTTTTGCCATATGCACAGGGGCCTGTACGCGGGAGCACCCGTTGTTTTTGTAACAACCTTGCGTCAGATTTTATTGTATGATTGTGCATACGCAATGGTATAAGGGTAACAGTAACAGGCTGTTGTCCACTGCCGCCTCCACTGCCGGAGGGGTTGCGGCAGCCCCGGCAGCAGGCGCAGTGGTGCGCCGTTGCCCAAAAAATGTGGCGCAATGGACATAAGCAAAATCGTGAATATTTTCTGACATCGGGCACCATTGCCTCCATCTGCCCGGCGCGTGCTGCTGCCGTGCCGTTCAAAGTCGCCATTCTGCCGAAAAATATGATTTTCGCCAGAAGCCACGTTACGTTGTGGGGCGCTGCACGCGCATGCAGCGTTGGAGCATGCAACCTTTTTCAAAGCCAAAATGCTCTAGTATACAGGAAATCAAGCATGTTCATACATTTGACGGGCGGGATCGTCTTCCTATATCTGGCGGTCCGGCTTTTGCTGCCCCTGCGGGCAGGCTGGAAAACCAAAATCGCGCTGGCCGTGCTGCTGCTTTTCATCACACAGCAACACTTTATCAACCGTGTAGTCTTCGGAGGGCTGGCTTCTCCTGAAATTCCCGCTTTTCTGCTGCTGGCGCAGGGTTGGTGCTTTCTCTTGCTGGTGCTGTTGCTGGTGTTCACACTTTTGCGCGATCTGGTTCTTATCATTGGGTGGCTCGCGCGAAAAATCCGTGGCGGCGCAAAGCCCGCCGCTCCGCAACCCGCTTTTTCATCTGGCAGACGGCAGGCCATAATGGTGACTCTTGCCGCAGGCACGGCATTCTGGGGCCTGCGTGAAGCCGTTGGCGTGCCGGAGGTGCGAAATATTGAACTGGTTGTGCCGAGGCTCCCCAAGGCTCTGGACGGGCTGAGCATCGTGCAGATCAGCGATATGCACGCAAGCCCGCTTTTGCAGAGCGCCTGGGTGAATGCTCTGGTGGACCGCGTCAATGCCCTGAAGCCGGATCTGGTTCTGTTCACAGGTGATATGGTTGACGGCAACCCCACAGTCAGGGCTGCGGATGTGGCTCCATTGCGGCGGCTGCGGGCGAGCTACGGCATTTGGGGCTCTGTGGGCAATCATGAGTATTACAGCGATTTTTCCGGCTGGATGAAGGCATTTCCCGCCCTGGGTATGCGTATGCTGCTGAACCAGCATGCGGTGCTGCACATTCAGGAACAGCCGCTGGTTCTCGCCGGTGTTACGGATGTGGCCGCAGAGCGCCTTGGTTTGCCCGGGCCTGATCTGCCTGTGGCGCTTCAGGGCGCGCCTCAAGACGCGGTGCGCATCCTTATGGAACACAGGCCCGCCAACGCGCCGGCCAACGCCCTTCACGGCATTGATGTGCAGCTTTCGGGCCATACGCACGGCGGCCAGATACTGGGCATGAATGCCCTGGTGGCGCAGTTCAACGGCGGCTATCTGTATGGGCGGTACTCGGCTGACGCGCTGAAAATGTATGTTACCTCCGGAGCGGGGGTATGGAACGGATTTCCCGTGCGGCTTGGCGTGCCGTCGGAGATTCCCAGGATAATTTTGCGTAGCGCCTGATGCCCGGCCACAATGAATAATAGTGAAACAACACGGGTGATGCGGCCTGCATGCCACGACAGTATGTTTTTCAGCCAAGAGGCCGTGGATAAAAGTGCTGTAAAGTTCTATAGTTAGGTCGTATTTTTTTCAGCCTTTACAGGGGCGGCGTCAAAAACTGGCGCTGCCCTATTCTTTTTTTTAATAAAACCGAAAATACGTTATAGATTATTAGTTGCAATAGGGGTAGTTTTTGATAATAAGAAGTTAGTGATAACAGCCGTACGGCATAACCAACCTTACCTCTCCCGCCCTGTTTTCTTTGTCCGCCCTTGCCACACGGGCTAACAGGGCAAGCGTAATTCCTGTCAATATCGCGGTTTGAACCAGGCAATCATCCTCGTATATGCATATGCCCATCATATAGATTAATAAATATATATTGTCATGGCTAAAATATAATTAACGAGCAGCTAGCGGAAAAAACGGCACGATTGTCGCCAGCCAAGATTATGTAGCAGTTCCGCAGGCGAATGCATCTTCAACCTCCCACGGATGCCAGCATGACAACCAAGTACAGAATAATTATCGGATTCGCCTTCATGGTGTTGCTGCTTGTTTCTATGGCATTTTTTGGCCACAGGAACATCGGCATGTCTTCAGCGAACTTTGAAGAATACCAAAAAATCGCGCAGCTGAACGCAATATGCAGCGAGTCCTCCAACGCAATCAATGCGATAACGTCCGATGTTTTTCGGTTCCAGCACGATACCAAAAATAAAAACGCCATCAAGGTGGCTCATGATTCCGTGAACGCTCTGATAGCGCAAATCAAGCGTTCTGACGGGCTGGTTGAGAGCGCCGAGCGCACTGGATTTCTCAAAAAAATGCTCGCCGCTGCGCAAAAACTCGACGAGCAGATTGATGTGATTACCAATAGCCTGACTGGAGCGAGAGATCTGTTTGACAAAGATGTGCTGCCCGCCATGAAAGCAATGTCTGAAGACATGCGTGGGTTGGGACAAGGGCTGCATGATGCAGGCACAGGTGAAGCCCTTGCTGGCATTGCCCAGGCCTGGCCTTATCTTGCGTCGGCCCAGGCCAGCTTTGAGCGTTTTGCAAACTCGCGTGATATGGAAGAAGCAAAAAAAGCCCGTGGCTATTTGGAATCGCTCAAGGGGAGTATGGAAAAGATAGCGCCATACCTTTTCACGCAAGAAGGCCGCGATTTGTATGCACGCCTTGTGAAGAACAGGGACGCCATAAGCGTAAACCTTGCCAAGCTGGAAAAGCTGTTGGAGCAGGGCAATACCGGCATGACTGGTCTGTTTGCTGAAATAGCCAAGGTACGTGACGCGCTTGGGGCGCTGAACGACAGCGTGACGGTGGAACTGACCACGCTGGGGCCGCAAATACTGGATGAAAATCGGAGCGCCCAGCAGTACATGCTGGTCACAAGCCTTGCGGGCATCTTTTTTGGCGCAGTCCTTGCGGCAGGTATAGTTATTGGCTTTATTCGCCTGCTTACCGATCTTTCTGGCTACGCAAGCGCAATGGCCCACGGCGATTTCTCCCATCACCTGAAATCACGCGAAAAAGGTGAAATCGGAAGAATGGTTGAGGCCATGAAGATGGTTCCCACAGCACTCAACAGAATTCTTGAAGAATACAAGTGGCTGGAAAGGAAGATCGAAGAGGGCTACCTGAACTCCGAAGGCGACGCGGGCAAGTTTGAAGGTGAATTTGCAGTGCTTGTTCACGGCACAAACAATATTCTTGATCGCTTCCGCATGGTTCTGGAAAACATCCCTTCGCCTGTCATTGTGTTGAACAAGGACCTCAAAGCCGCGTACATCAATAAAATCGCCCGCAAACTGGTTGGAGAAGATTGGCACGGCATGACCTGTTATGAAATGTTCCACCGCGATGACTACGGCACTGACCGCTGCGGTCTGACCACATCCGTGAATACCAAGGCTCCCGCCAGCGGCGAAACCAAGGCCCACCCGCGGGGCAAGACTATGGATGTGGCGTACACCGCCATTCCCATGCTTGATGAGCAGGGCAACATTACGTCGGTGATGCAGCTTCTGACCGATCTTACCGAAATCAAAACCCAGCAGAGGACCATGCTTGAGGTCGCCAATCATGCCTCAAACATAGCTGACCGGCTCGCGGCGGCCTCTGAAGAGCTTTCAACCCAGGTTGGAGAAATTTCCCGTGGCGCCGAAATTCAGCGCACACGTGTGGAATCCACGGCCAGCGCCATGGCGGAAATGAATTCCACCGTTCTGGAGGTTGCGCGAAACGCGGCTCAGGCCGCCGACCAGAGCCAGAACTCGCGGCACAAGGCCGAGGACGGCTCCGGCCTGGTCAACAGGGTTGTCCAGTCCATCAATGCCGTGAACAACGTGGCGCACACCCTGCAAGGCAATATGAGCGAACTGGGAAACCAGGCAGAAAATATCGGCAGCATCATGGGCGTTATTTCCGATATTGCCGATCAGACCAACCTGCTTGCACTCAACGCAGCCATTGAGGCCGCACGCGCTGGCGATGCGGGCAGGGGATTTGCTGTGGTTGCGGACGAGGTGCGCAAGCTGGCGGAAAAAACCATGAGCGCCACACTGGAAGTAAGCGCCGCCATCACCGCGATTCAGGGCTCGGCCCGCACCAATATCGACGAGGTGCACAGCGCCGTGCAAAGCGTGACAGATGCCACGGGGCTGGCCAATGCTTCTGGCGCTGCCCTTGATGAAATAGTGACGCTCGCGTCGGACAACTCCACTGTGGTCAGCTCCATTGCCGCGGCTGCGGAAGAGCAAAGCGCCGCATCAGAGGAAATCAGTCGGGCCATTGAAGAAATCAACCGTATCGTCGGTGAAACCTCCGAAGGCATCGTGCAGTCTTCCGTGGCGTTGCAGGAGCTTTCGCAAATGGCCCAGGAACTGCGAACCACCATGGAAGAACTGCGGTAACAGCTGACCTGGCAGGGTAGTTACGGGGAAGGAATGCTTTGTGGGGGAGGAGATCCTTTTTGCAAAAGGGGCTCCTCCCCCACGCCCCACCCCCTAAAACTCTTGTTATAGGGCATAGTAAATGCTCGAAGGGTTGAGTCTGTTTGCAAAGGCAATCTGCCCCAATACGACAGACCGGGGGCCTTGCAGCGCTAGAACGCCTGCAAGGCCCCCGGTCTGTCGTATGAGCCATTCATGGAAATTTTGTCGCCATTGAAATCGGGAATGTCAGGTGATTTTGCTTGAAAACCCCTCGCGCAAACCCACTTGAAACGTCAGTACTCCCGTTTTGAAACGTCCGCGTTTGCCCGCGATCTTACCATGCGGCCTGCATGGCCTTGACAGCCATGTCCACCACGGTTTCAGGCATAATACCCAGCGCAAGCGTTATGGCCACAAGGCAGACGCCAGCAACGCGGGTTCCGGCCGTAGTCACAGGGGTTTCCGCCGTATCAGCTTCGTCTTCGGCATACACGGCACGAACCACCTGCAGGTAATAGTAGATGCCAATGGCCGTATTGATGGCTGCGATGACCACCAGCAGCACATAGCCGGACTTGTACGCGCTTGTGAGCAGCAAGAATTTGCCCATAAAGCCCGCAAAAGGAGGAATGCCCGCCAGAGCGAACATGCTCACGGTCATGATGAAGGCCAGCAGGGGCGAACGGCGGGACAGCCCATTGAGATTCTTGACGTTCACATTAGCGCCGTTGGGGGCTACGGTGTACAGCACCAGAAAGGCCGCCAGCATCATGAAGAGATAGCCGATGCCGTAGTACAGGGAGGTGGCGAATCCCCAGGTTTTGAGGGTGACCATACCCAGCAGGATGTAGCCAGCATGCGCTATGCCCGAAAAACCGAGCATACGTTTGACGTCTTTTTGCACAAGAGCTGTCAGGTTGCCGTAAAACATCGAGCACACGGAAAGCACGGTAAGCAGGGTTGGCAGGGCTATGGAATCCGGAGCCGCCAGCGCGCAGAACCGTGCCAGAACAGCCACAGCCGCCACCTTGGGCAAGGCGGAAATAAAGGCTGTGGTTTCGTTGGACGCGCCCTGGTAAACATCGGGCGTCCAGAAGTGGAAAGGAAATACCGCCAGCTTGAAGAACATGCCGCACAGCAGCATGACCAGGGCCATAATGCCCACAGGCTGGGATGAAACCATATGCAGCACTGGCAGTATGCCGGACATGTAGGTGGTTCCGGTCAGGCCGAATATCCAGCTTATGCCAAACAGCATGATGCCCGAACTGGCAACGCCGAAGAACAGGTATTTGACGGCCGCCTCCACATGCCATGTCTGCCCGTCAGGCGCGGAGCGCATGGGCACGAGAAGGTAGAGGGAGTAGGACGACAGTTCCAGCGCGATAAACAGGGTCACAAGTTCGACGCTGCTGACAAGCAGGGTCAGCCCCAGCAGGGACGTCAGCAAAAAGAAGTAGTATTCGGCCTTCACGTCGCCATCAATACCCTTGGCTTCGCCTCCGAAGAACAGCATGAGGCAGAAGCCAATACCCATGGCGCATTTGACCATCTGGGAAAAAAGATCCACACGGTATGCGTCGTAAAAAAGGGTGCCCTTGAGCGGCAACGCCCATATGGCGGCCAGGGTATAGGCCAGGGCGGCGCAGAGTATTGAAACGCGCATGGCGTTTTTTCCAGCCTTGCCGATGGTCATGCAGAAAGCCACAAGGCAGCCTGCCAGAAGGGCCAACTCAGGAAGAAAAAGGTGTATGTTCATGCGTGCGCCTTGTCTCGAAGTTTCGTGTCAGCGGGCGAAAAATTCCGCCAGAGCCTGCGTTTGTGGGGCGTGGTAGCCCGTCTGTACCAGAAGGTGGGTAAGGCTCGGGCGCATGACGCGCAGAAAAGGCTCGGGAGCCAGGCCAATCCAGAAAACAAAGACCATCAGAGGGGCCAGGGTTACGGTTTCACGCCAGCCCAGATCCCAGAGTTTTGACTGGTCGGGATTATGGGTGCCACCCCATATGACCCTTTGCAGCATGCGCAGCATGTAGGCTGCGGCAAGCACCGCGCCGGGTATGGCGCAGGCGGCCACAATCTTGTTGTTGAAGAAGGCCCCGGCCAGAATCATGAACTCGCCCACAAAGCTGTTGGTGCCGGGGAAGGCCAGTGACGAAAGAGAAAATACCGTCAAATAAGTCACATATATGGGCATAAACCGGCCAAGCCCGGCCGCCGCTGAAAGCTCGCGGCTGTGGTTGCGCTCATAGATCATGCCCACGCACAGAAACAGCGCTCCAGTGGTGATGCCGTGATTGATCATCTGCAATAACGCGCCTTCCAGTCCACGCTGGTCAAGAGCGAATATTCCCAGCGTCACAAAGCCCATATGGCCCACACTGGAATAGGCGATGAGCTTTTTCATGTCCTGCTGGGCCAGGGCGGTAAAGCCGCCGTAAAGAATACCCGCAATGGAAAGCCATTGCAGAGCGGGCATCAGGCTTACCGTGGCGGCGGGGGTTATGGGCAGGCAAAAGCGCATAAAGCCGTAGGTGCCCATTTTAAGCAGGACAGAGGCCAGAATGACGGAACCCGCCGTGGGCGCTTCCACGTGGGCTGCCGGCAGCCATGTGTGAAAGGGGAACATGGGCACCTTGATGGCAAAGGCCACAAAGAATGCCAGAAAAATCAGCAGCTGGAAGTTGGCTGCGTACTGCTGCCCCATAAGGGTGGGAATGCTGAAGGTTCCCTCGTGTATGTACAGGGCCACAATGGCCACCAGCAGAAAAACCGAACCCGCAAGGGTGTAGAGAAAGAACTTGATGGAGGCGTAGGTCTTGCGCGGCCCTCCCCATACGGCGATGAGCAGAAACATGGGGATGAGCATGGCTTCCCAGAAAATGTAGAAGAGCACAAGGTCAAGGGCCATGAACACGCCCAGCATGGACGTCTCCATAATCAGAAGGCAGATCATGAACTCCTTGACCCGACTCTGAATGTATTTCCACGATCCCAGAACACACAGGGGCATGATGAGCGTGGTCATGAGCACCAGCAGCAGGGATATGCCGTCCACGCCCAGTGTGTAGTTGATGTTGAAAGACGCGATCCACGAATGGTGTTCGGCGAACTGGTACTGTGGCGATGCCAGGGAAAAGTCGCAAAACAGCGGGAGCGACAGCGCGCCGTTGACCAAGGTTATCAACAAGGTCCATATTTTCGCCTGCTTTTCGCTGCCGAGCAAAGGCACAATGGCGGCCCCAGCCAACGGCAGGAATATCAGCACGGAAAGAATGGGAAAACCTGAAGTGTTCATGCTCAAAAATTGCATGGCTGCCATCTCCTCTGGTGGGCTCAGGCCAAGGCCAGGAACGCGAGTGCAAAGGCCATCAGGACGGCCATATAGGTGATGCTGATCTGCAACCTGCCGCGCTGCACGAGCCGCAGTTTGCCGCCCAGCGCCCGCACGCCGCGGGCAGTGCCGTCAACCACGGTATCAATGACGTGCCAGTCAAACCATGACCAGAAACGGGCCGTACGCATGAGCGGCACAATGCCTTCCTTGTTCCAGGCTTCGCCCACCGCCGTGTCGGCAGTTTGTACGGGCTTGCGAGCAAGCCAGTAAAAGAGCCTTCCGCCCTTGCGGTAAAACCAGTCCAGGTCCAGGCTGATGGTGGGTTCGGGCGAAAGCTTTTTGAGCAGCAAAAAGAAGCCCAGAGCCGTAAACAGCAGGATCTGAAGCGTTTCCGCCACATGGTAGGCAGTGTAGGGGTGATATGCGGCCGCAGCCTGCGGGAAGGGCAGCATGTCATAAAGATACGGGGTGTAGCAGCCCACAAAGATACACAGGGCAGCGGCCATGAACATGGCCAGCTGCATGTTCTTGGGCGGATCGCCCGCGCGCTGCCACGTCTTTTTGGAACAGTTGTTTTTGCCGAACCAGATAAAGTAGGGAACTTTGAGTCCGGTGTGCAAAAAAGTACCTGCAGAGGCGAGCGTGAGCAGGAAGGCGGCCCAGTAATTATGCACCTCGTACCCGGCCGCCACGATCATGGCCTTGCTCACAAAACCGCTGAACAGAGGGAAGGCGGAGATGGAAAGGCCGCCAATAAGGGTATAGAGGAAGGTTTTGGGCATTTTTTTATACAGGCCGCCAAGCTCCGTGAACTTGCTGGTGCCGGTCATCTGCAGCACCGCGCCGCAGCCCATGAAGAGCAGGCCCTTGTAGAGAATATGGGCAAAGGCGTGGGCGCACGCGCCGTTGATGGCCAGTTGCGTGCCTATGCCCACCCCGGCCACCATGTAGCCGACCTGGCTGATGATGTGGTAAGCCAGCAGCCGCCGCGCGTCGTTTTCAAGCACGGCGTAGACCACGCCGTACAAAGCCATGATGACGCCGAGCGGCACCAGAATTTCCATGCCCGCAAAGCCTCTTGCCAGGGCGTATACGGCTGTCTTGGTGGTAAAGGCGCACATGAACACCGCCCCGGCCACAGTGGCTTCGCCATAGGCGTCAGGCAGCCATGCGTGCAGCGGCGGCACAGCCGCGTTGAGCAGAAATCCGGCCAGGATGAGCCATGTGTAAAGCTGCGGCGAATCCACGCCAATGGGGCCAAAGGACATGTCGCCGCCGGTGGCCTTGTAGCGCAGCACAATGCCCGCCAGCAGCATAAGGCCGCCAGCCGTATGCACCAGCAGGTATCTGTAGCCTGTGGCCAGCGATTCCTTGCGGCGGCGGAACCAGACCAGAAATACCGACGAAAAGGCCATCAGCTCCCAGAAAAGGAAGAGCGTCAGGTAGTCTCCGCAGAAGATGACCCCCAGTGACCCCGCCACGTAAACCCAGGCTGCGGACTGCTCCACCGGGTTTTCCACATGCAGCCCGTAGACCGTGCCGATAATGCACATGAGCGACATGATGTAGGCAAAGACCATGCTCAGGGCGTCCACCCTGCCAAAAATCATGGTGGCGTCCATAAAGCGCAGGCTGCCGAACACGCCATTGTGGCCCTGCATGCTCACCACGTCCGCAAAGGCCAGCAGAGGCACTATGACCAGAAAGATCTTGCGCCACGCCTTGGGCAGACAGGGCAGAATGACGGCTCCAACCAGCAGGATGGCCGAGGGGTGAATCCAGGTATCAGTCATCATAGTAATCCTCGCGGGTCATGATGCCCAGATGGCCGAACCATTTGGAGACAATGATGATGAGCACGCAGGCCAGAAAGCCGAACCCGGCCCAGAATCCGGGGATACGCTCCACAAGCGTGTGGGCGTCACCCTTGTCAACCAGCAGGGCGTCCCACAGCACCAGCAGCACCAGCATGGCAAGGCATACCCTGATAGTGGCAGCAAGCCTGTCACGAAAGAAATCAATGAGTTTTACGATCATCCTGTCACCGCCTTCACAAAAACCATGATGATGTCGGGGAAGATGCCCAGAATAACGGAAATGGCCGCCGCGATGACGATGGGAACCACCATGGCCAGCGGGGCTTCACGCATCCCGGTTTCAGGTTCTCCCTCTGGGCGCTTGCCGAAAAAGGCCTTGAAGGTCACGGGCGCAAAGTAGGCCACGTTCAGCAGGGTACTGGCCAGCAGCACAAGCAGAATGCCCATGGCGTGCGTGGGCATTTCCATTGCCCCGGTAAGCAGCTTCCACTTGGTGACAAAGCCCGCCACCGGCGGCGCGCCGATCATTGAAAGCGAGGCTACGGCAAACGCGGCGAAAGTGATGGGCATGGAGCGGCCAAGGCCGCTCATCTCGGAAATGCACTTCTTGTGGGTGGCCACGTAAACGGCGCCGGCACAGAAGAAGAGCGTGATCTTGGCGAAAGCATGGTTGGCCATGTGCACTACGCCGCCCTGTATGCCGTCCACGGTGAGCAGGGCCACGCCCAGTACGATGTAGGAAAGTTGGCTCACTGTGGAATAGGCCAGGCGGGCCTTGAGGTTGTCCTTGCTCAGGGCAATGATTGAAGCCATCAGAATGGTAAAGGAAACAAAGTAGGCTGTGGGCACGCCCAGGTTGAGCCTGGTCATGAGGTCGGTGCCAAAGACATAGAGCATGACCCGCGTTGTGCAGAACACGCCCACGGTAACAACTGCCACGGCGTGCAGCAGGGCGGAAACCGGGGTGGGCGCCACCATTGCGCCCGGCAGCCAGTTGTGGAAGGGCATGATGCCGTTTTTGGCAAAGCCGAGCAGGCAGCAGGCGTAAAGAATGGTGACAAGCGTTGCGTTTATTTCAGGGGTAAGCACGCTCAGGTGGCTGTTGTGCGTGAAGTCCAGCGTGCCGGTGAGCACGTAGATGAGTATCATGGCCGGAAGCACCAGGCCCTTGGCCGTGGTGGTCAGGTACACGATGTACTTGCGTCCGCCGCTGTAGCTTTCTTCATCCTGATGGTGAGCCACCAGGGGGTAAGTGCAGATGCTCACCACTTCGTAGAACAGATAGAGGGTAAAAAGGTTGTCGGCAAAGGCCACGCCCATGGCCCCGAAAAGGGTCAGGGCGAAACAGGCGTTAAAGCGCGTCTGGGCGTGTTCCTCCAGGCTGCGCATGTAGCCTGCCGAATAGAAGATGGTGATGACCCACAGGAATGAACCCACCAGGGCAAAGACCATTGAAAAGGCATCGGCGCGAAAACTCACCGACAGGCCGGGGAGTATGGGAAAGAGCGTCTGGTGCAGCGTAAGGCCGCGCCCCACGGGCTGCGGGGCCACATCCGGCACCATTGAAAGGATAATGCCAAACATGACCAGCGCCGCTACCAGCGACCAGGACTCACGCACATTGGGGGACCGTCTGGAAAGCATGACCATGCAGGCCCCGATAAGGGCCGAAAGCACGGCTGCCAGCGGTTTTACGGATGCAACAATCTCCATCTGTTCCTCTCCTGTTCGTCGGAGCGCGGGATTGCGGTACGGAACCGAAAATTCCGTTCTGCCTTACCCTTTGAGTTCCTTCGGGGCGTCAGCGTCCACCGTGCGGTAATTGCGGTAAACAACCATGATGATGGAAAGCGCCACCACAGCCTCTGCCGCGGCAATGGCCATGACAAAAAGGGTGGCTATCTGCCCGGTGGTCTGGTCGTGGGCCACAAACCGGCCAAAAGCCATGAAGTTTACGGAGGCCCCGCTCAGGATTAGCTCGGAGGCAATGAGCATGCCGATGAAAGTGCGTCTGAAAGCCATGCCCATAAGGCCCATGCAGAACAGCACAGCGCCGATGAACAGGTATGTTTCAAGGTACTGGCTCAGATTGAAAATATTCATTGTCTGTCCCTCCCTTCGCGGGCCAGCACCAGAGCGCCGACCATGGCCACCAGCAGCACCACGGAAATGAGCTCAAAACTCATAGAATAGGTGGAAAGCAGGGATTGTCCTACGCGCTCAAGCGAGCCGTCAGCCTGTGTCTGTGGAATGTCGCCCCAGCTGGCGGTCATCGTCGTGGCCAGCAGGGTGGCTGTAAACACGCTGCCGCCCAGAGTACCCAATGCCACGACCAGCCCACCTTTTTTCACCTCTGGCGCCCGGTATGACCTTTCAGCCAGCATGATGGCGAAAACAAGGGTTACACAGACGGCCCCGACGTAGATGAGTATCTGCATGAATGCCAGAAAAGGGCTGGACAGGAAGTAGTAGAGGCCCGCCACACCCATAAGGCACAGGGCCAGCCCCGCCACGCTGCGTATGAGCCGGCGCGTGGTCACGGCTACTGCAGCCCCGAAAAAGGTCGCCGCCACAAAGACCAGAAAGATGATCTCGGCGATGGTCTGCAACAAATCGGATGTGGGCATTACGGGCGCTCCTTGAGTCTTTTGACAAGATCGAAGCGGTATTCGTCAGCGTCAAAGCCAGCCATGTTGTAGTCCTTCGAAAAAGTCAGGGCATCAGTGGGGCAGGATTCAACGCACAGTCCGCAAAGGCTGCACTTGGTGAAATCAAGTTGATAGGTGGTGAGCTTTTTCTGCTTGGCGCCCTCGGGTTTTTCGCCAGCAAGGGAGATGCAGCCCGAGGGGCATGCCTTTTGGCATGAGCCGCAGACAATGCATTTGTCCGAGCCGGTTTTTTCGTCATACACAAGGTCGATGTGCCCGCGATAGCGTGGTGGAATGGGCAGCACCTCATAGGGGTACTGTTTGGTCACCACGGGCTTGAAGAAATAGCGCAGGGTGATGGCCATCCCCATCGCCAGGCTCCATGCGCCGCCCAGAATGTCTTTGAAGTAGGCAGTCATGATTACAGCACCTTGAGCAGCGCGCTCGTAAGGATGAGGTTTGCAAGGGCTATAGGAATAAGCACCTTCCATGAAAGGTTGAGCAGACCGTAAAATGTGGTGCGCGGAAAGGTCCAGCGTATCCAGATGATAGTGAAGATGACGGCGTAAAGCTTGATGAGAAACCAGTGAACGCCGGGCCACAGGCCCAGAGGGCAGCCCCATCCGCCAAGGAAAAGAATGGTGAGAACGCTGCTGCCCACCACCATGTTGGCGTATTCGCCCATAAAGAACACGCCAAATCCCATGCCGCCGTATTCGGTAAAGGCTCCGGCTATAAGCTCGCTTTCGGCTTCAGCCATGTCGAAGGGGGCGCGGTTGGTTTCGGCCAACATACAGATAAAGAAGATAATAAAGGCAACGGGCATAAGCGGACTGGCCGAAAGTCGCAGGATGTTCCAGTTCCAGAAGCCGCCCGCCTGGGTGGTGACGATTTCGTGCAGGTTCAGGGAGCCGGTCACCATCACAAGGCTTACCACCACCAGCAGCATGGGTATTTCATAGGCCACGTTTTGCGAAACAACGCGGGCGGCCGATATGATGGCGTATTTATTGCGCGAACCCCACGCGCCCAGCAGCAGGCCCAGCACGTTGATGGAGGCAAAGGAGAATATGGCAAGAAGGCCCACGTTCAGGTTTCGTGCGCCCAGGTTCTCCGCATAAGGAATGGTGACAAAGCTCATGAACGCCGGGGTCATGACCAGCACCGGCCCCACAAGGTACAGCACCCGGTCAGCCCCCTGGGGGATGAAAACCTGTTTGCTCATGAGCTTGAGCGCGTCGGCCAGGGGCTGTAACAGGCCGAACGGGCCTACCTCTTTGGGGCCTATGCGCCGCTGTATATGCCCGGCTTCTTTTCGTTCAAGCCAGACAAGATAGGCGGCGTTAAGGCCAACAAAGGCGAAAAAAACCACCAGATAGGCAATAAGGCGCAATACTTCGGGATCAGGCAGCAGCATGATGACCTCACCTGTCGATGTCGGGAATAACCAGATCCAAACTGCCAAGCATGGCAAGGGCGTCAGGCAGCAGCATACCCCGGCTGGCCTCGCCGAAAACCAGCAGATTGGCAAAGCAGGGGGTGCGCAGCTTGAGCCGCCAGGGGGTCGTGCTTCCATCGCTTACAGCGCGCATGCCAAGAAGGCCCCGCGCCGTTTCAACAGCATGATAGTAGTCGCCCTTGGGCGGCTTGATATTTTTGGGAACCTTGGGCGCCATGACGGGGCCGCCGGGCAGCTGATCCAAAGCCTGCTCGATGATGCGCAGGCTCTGCTCGATTTCGTCCATGCGCACCATGTAGCGGGCCATGGAGTCCGCCTCGGGGTAGACCGGCACGTCAAAGGTAAAGCGGTCATAAACGGAGTAGGGCTCGTGGCGGCGCACGTCGTAATCAATACCTGCGCCTCTGGCCACAGGGCCGGTAGCGCCGTACTTGCGGCACATCTCTGCCGGGACAAAGCCAATGTTCTTCAGGCGCTTCATGATAATGATATTCTTGGTGACAAGATCATGATATTTGACGAGCCGCCTGCGCATGCGCTTGATGAAGGCGCGCGTGCCTGTGATGAAATCGTCGTCGATGTCGTTGGCGACCCCGCCGAAGCGGAAGTAGCAGTAGGTCAGGCGTGAGCCGGTGACGGATTCAAGAAGGTCAAGGATGTGTTCGCGGTCATCAAAAGCGTACAGCAGGGGCGAAAATCCCCCGAGGTCCAGCACAAAGGCTCCGAACCAGAGCAAATGGCTGGATATGCGGTTCAGCTCCGCCGTGATGACGCGGATATATTCGGCGCGTTCCGGCACTTCAATGGAGGCTGCGCGTTCCACAACACAGGCGTAGCCGTGGTTGTAGGCCAGGGCGTGCAGGTAGTCCATGCGGCCTGTATTGGGGAAAAACTGCGGCCATGTGCGGTTTTCGGCCATTTTTTCGTGCATGCGGTGGATGTAACCCAGCACCGGCTCTGCTTCGAAAACATACTCGCCGTCCATGACCAGCTTGATGCGCAGCACGCCATGAGTGGCGGGGTGCTGCGGCCCAAGGTTCAGGACGAAATATTCGTCAATGGGGCATTGTGGCAGAACGTTCATGCGCCGTAATCCTTGAGCAGAGGGTGAAAGTCCGCATCTTCGGGCAACAGCAGGGGGACAAGATAGCAGTGTCCGGCAAAGTCGATGCCGAAGAAGTCGTGGGCCTCGCGCTCATGCCAATGGGCAATGGGATAGATGGTCTGGATTGTGGGAACCTGCGGCTGGCTGCGCGGCGTGCGCACACGTAAAACGACCCTGTGGCGCGACTCAAAGCGGTTGAAGTCATACACCACTTCAATTTCGTCTTCGGGCAGGGGGGCGTTGTCTGCGGGCGGCGTATGCGCTGCTGGCTGTGCGGCTGGCTGAGCAGCGTTGGCGTCGGCAGGCGCAGTTTCTGCGCCAGTAGCTTCTGCTGCTGCCGCTTCGGCCTGTTTTGCCAGCGCTTCTTCACGCTTTTTGGCCTCGGCCGCTTCAGCCGCTTCGGCCGCCTTGCGCAGCTCTGCCTGCTCGCCAAACCAGTCAACACCGGTGATGGTTTCAAGAAAATATCCGGCCGCGTCCAGAATATTGACGGCTGGCACAAGGGCTTCCGGGGGCAGGCTTACATCCAGATCATAGCCTTTTGCCGCGTGCTCTGCAGGGCGCACAACGGCTCCCGGCAAGGCGGCAAGGCTTGTGGCAAGGGCTTCAGACTGCGTGTTTTGCTGGCTCATGGCTTGACCTCCGCAGCAGGGGCTGACTCAGGGGAGGGCTCTGCGGGAGCCTCGCCAGAAGGCGCGTCCGGCGTGTGCAAAGCCTGCGGCTCGCTGGATGCTGAAGCCTCCGCCCTGGCTCTGGCTGCGGCGGGGCCGGGCAGAGGAATAGGGTCTACGCGAGGCCAGCGGCGCTTTCCGGTGAGCTTTTCCTCAAGCTTGAGAATGCCCTCAATGAGGGCTTCAGGGCGCGGCGGACAGCCAGGAACAAAAACATCCACAGGAAAGAGTTTGTCCACACCCTCAACAATGCCGTACTGACCTTTGTACACAAAAGGCCCGCCTGAAATGGCGCAGTTGCCCATGGCGATAACCCATTTGGGTTCAGGCATCTGGTCGTACAGCGTCTGCACGGCTGGAGCTATTTTTTTATTGATGGTGCCCGAAACGATCATCACGTCGCTTTGACGCGGGGACGGGCGAAAAACCTCAGCCCCAAAGCGCGCCATGTCAAAGCGCGAAGCGCCGGTGGCCATCATTTCAATGGCACAGCAGGCCAGGCCAAAGGTCATGGGCCAGAGCGAATTGGCCCGGCACAGGTTCAGAAGCTGATCCAGCTTTGAGAACTGGACTATTGATCCGAGTACGTCTTGCGTTGCCACTGGAACACTCCCTTTTTCCATGCGTAGACAATGACCAGGGACAGAATGCCCACAAATATGAGTATCTCCAGAAATGCCTGCAAATCGCCCACAGGTCCGGGGCGGTTGTATACGAGCGCAACAGGCATAAGAAAGAGAATGTCGACGGCAAAGGCCACAAACATCAGTGCATAGAGATAGTAGACGGCGCTGAATTTGATCCAGGCGTCGCCAATGGGCGGCATGCCGCATTCCACCACCTGAAGCGTTTTGCCAACGGTGTTTCTGGTGGATCGTGGCTGGAGGAAATATACTAGGATGAAGGGACCGACGGCAAAAGCAATGCCGCCCATGCAGAACACAATAATATAAATGAGGTCAATCAACTCTTGAGAGGTCACGTTTGACGCCTCCTGGCATAAAAAGACCAGTACATGTACCCGGACGGACGTAAATACCTTTGTCGGACAATCCGGATTCAATCCAATGTATATTGTGCAGTAGAAGTAAAAGCTAGTCAGAATGATTTTCTTTATGGCTATGCCATTGGAACTATTATGTCAATACCCTATTGAAAAAAGTATCAGCGGGATGTGCATATACTCACAACATAAGAAAAGGTGTGAATTTTTATTCTTATAAAAATTACATATTGATATGTGTAATATGACGTAATGAAGAGAAAAATACGGGTCAGAGGCTGCAAAAAAACGCGCTGATAAAGATTTATTTCACATTTTTTTCAATGATTCCTAGTGGATCGGTATTGTTGCATTTAAAATGGTCACGGTGCTGTCCGCCACATATCACATCTGGCCTAACTGGGGTTAAGGGCTGGGCGTTCGTGTGTTTGCCGCTTGCCAGCGCTCATTTCTCCTTGGGCCAGAGGGGCGGCTTGCGATGCCCCATAGCAGGCTAGCCGATGTGCGCCGCGCGGTGATCGGTTGGGCGTCGCTTGTTGTGAGTCATGTGGAATACATATATAGTACACTGAAATAATTTTATAAATTTTACAAAGTGAAACTATTCACATGTGTTTTAATTGTGATTTTGCCGTCAACAGCGAGAGCAGACATGCACTATGCTTACAGGTATTCCCGCCGCGAGTGTCTCATTTTTTATGAAGCGTGTTGACAGCGTTTAAATGATATATAGTTTGAAGTTGCTTCGTTGTCCCCCTGACCCCGCCTCAGGGCAGATCAGTAGAAGCAGCCCATCCTTGCCCCAAACGTAGGATGGGCTTTTCTCAGTCCGTGCCCGTGTGGCCCGCTCCTCATCTCCTCGATTTTGACCCTGAATATCAATCCGGCATGCGTGCAGAGCCGTGCGCGGTGCTGCGGCTGGTGGCAGGGCGTTGTTTACGCGTTCCCGGCTTGGCAAAACCACCTTCGCCGTCACATGGCCCAAGCCCATCATCCTGCGCATAGAAGATGGCGCGGGAGCGTTGAACATGCACCGCGAATAGTTGAAGCCGCGCGGCTGGAGATCCGTTGCCCACACTGCTTGCTCTTACTGCCTGCGCCGCTTAACCATCTCGAATGGCTCATTGATTGTTGGAACGCCCTTCTCCACGCCCTTAGTAAAACCACAAATCCTCCCACAGAAGACGGACAGTATTATTGGGCACTCGGAATGAACTTAATATGGTTTGTTGTACGTGTCGTGGAAATCAACGGGGATATGTACGCGATGATTCCGGTGAGCAAGGTGGAATGCCCAATGTCGGACTTCGTTGAACGGGCTGGCTCCATCGCGCCGCCAACTGAAAAATAAAAAGCCCACCCCCAACAATAGGGGCGGGCCACGGTAGCCCCACAGGGAAACAGGGGCTGAACGAGAGAAACCGCATTGTCGGAAAAACGGCAATGGTTTTTTATTTATGAAGGATAAGTTATGATACCTGAATTTTTGAATGATTGGGGGCTGCTCCGTCCAGATGTGTATACGCGACGAAGCAAGCAAGGCTGACCGAAGCCCAGGTTCCGGCGTTGAAGGCTGTGCAAGACGGCATGCTTGTTACATCCAATGGCACAGGGCGTACCGTCTATTTCGCAAGCACAACCCCACGCATGCCAACCATTGATTTTTTTGCTAAAACGGGAACTTATCACATCAATAAGATCGCGGTAAAATGGTCATGGCTATGATCTGTATGACATCACAGTGGCCGCCAAGGGGCGCAAGGAACTTGAGGAGTAGGGAGCAAGTGATGGATACCCCTTTATATCTCACGAGGAAAGAGATAGGGGCCGCGCTCAATATGAGTGAATCAAAAACCCACTTAATGCTGGATAAGTATGGCGTAAAACCTGTGGACATTGGGCGCGGTCGCAGAAACGGCTTGCGATGGAGAACCACGGCTGTTACACGGCCAGCCAAATAGAGGATCTGGTGAGGAAGGCAGGCCCGCTAGCCCAGGCCCGCGCCTTGATTTTGGCCGATATGTCCGAGGAAATCCAAGACATGCACATGGACGACCACCGTTGCCAAATAGCCTTAAATGCCACTCCAAAGAAAAAGGAGGCGTTGCCTCCTTTTCCTCGTCGCTTCGTTTGCCCTGTCCAAAGGGAAAAATTGCCGCCAAAAACGCAGAGTCAAGTAGATCCACCGGCCCGGCAAATTCCGCGCCGCAGGGAAGACCGCGCTCAGCAAGAATAACTGTCAGTTAGGGCAAAAGTGAATGTCGGCTACAGTACGGTGGCAACATTGATGGGACACAGTAGCCCCAGTATGGTCTGGAAGCACTATCAGCACGTACGCGACTCTCAAAAAAGGGCTGCCGTTGAAGCCCTCCCATCTCCGCAAAAACCTGTACAAAAAGACCTGTACAAAAACTGAGGGGTCACGGCATTAACCGTAACCCCTTGTATCATTGGTGGGCAGTACAGGACTTGAACCTGTGGCCCCCGCCTTGTAAGGGCGGTGCTCAACCAACTGAGCTAACTGCCCGAAATTCTCAACCAAGAAAAGCCTTATAGGCTATTTTTATACTGTTGTCACCACCAAATTGCGCGTCACTTTTGCTGGAAAACTGGCCGGTTGTCGTGCTTTGGCGAAAACGTGGCTCCGCATGCGCTGGCTGTGCAGTAACTTCAAGATGAACCCGTTCCAATACCCCATACTGGGTGTGGGTCTGCCACTGCACTGCTCGAATCTGGCGGAGGTACACGGCCACGAAAGCCACAAATATGGGAGGTTGATTGCGCCCGGCAGAATCTCCAAAGCTCTGGACGGCCACTGGCGGCGCTTATCACGAGGCCTTGTACAGTAGAATCCCGGGCCCCCGGGGCCATCCCCAGGGGCACTGTGTGGTCATTTATGGCTTGAGCTGATTGATGTAAACGGCGATGTCGTTTATCTGCTCCGCGTTCAACGTCTTCAGGTTCTCTTGCATTTTCAGCAGCGGGCCTGAGGCCGAGCCCATATTCTTGACTTTATTCATACCAGCGGTCAGCGCTTCCACAGGTTTGCCCATCAGCTTGGCAGGGGTGGGGGTGTGACATGACTCGCACAGGCTGGCGTACAGTTCCGCGCCTTTTTTCTGCGCGGCGTCCTGGGCCACAACCGTTTGCACGCCAGCCACAAGCAGGATAGCGGCCAGCATGAGAATTCCGTGTCGCAAATATCTGGTCATGGTTTTCTCCTTGTTTATATGTGCTCGCCCAGGTGGGCGAAACAGGGGCAGAAGCCGTCTGTGGCTCCATGCTAGCACAGAGAAGAAAGACATACAGCAGATTTATGCGGGAACCAAAACTCGATCAGCCAGCGCAATAAAGAAAAAGGCCCCGGCATTTGCCAGGGCCTGCAATCGGCGCGTGTGCGGTATTGTCTGATGAGCGCGGTGGCTTATTTGCCCATGGCGTTCATGAAATCCTTGTTGGATTTGGTGCCGCGCATCTTGTCCAGCAAGAACTCCATGCTGTCGATGGACGACATGGGAGCCAGAATCTTGCGCAATATCCAGACGCGGTTGAGTACATCTTCGGGCAGGAGGAGGTCTTCCTTGCGTGTGCCGGTGCGGTTGATGTCGATGGCGGGGAACACGCGCTTTTCCGAAAGGTGACGGTCCAGATAAATTTCCATATTGCCGGTGCCCTTGAACTCTTCAAAGATCACTTCGTCCATGCGGGAACCGGTGTCGATGAGGGCCGTCGCAATGATGGTCAGGCTGCCGCCTTCTTCAATATTGCGGGCTGCGCCAAAGAAGCGCTTGGGGCGCTGCAGGGCGTTGGCGTCCAGACCGCCGGAAAGCACGCGACCGGAAGAAGGGGTCACGGCGTTGTACGCGCGGCCCAGGCGGGTGATGGAGTCCAGCAGAATGACCACATCCCGCTTGCGCTCGACAAGACGCTTTGCTTTTTCAAGCACCATTTCACAGACCTGCACATGGCGCTGCGGCGGCTCGTCAAAGGTGGAGCTGATGACCTCGGCCATTTTGACCGTGCGCTCCATATCGGTAACTTCTTCGGGCCGTTCGTCAATGAGCAGCACGATAAGGTATACTTCGGGATTATTGGCGTTGATGGCGTTGGCCAGCGATTGCAGCAGAATGGTCTTGCCTGTGCGCGGCGGAGCCACGATGAGGCCGCGTTGCCCGCGCCCGATGGGGGCCATGATGTCGATAACGCGGTTGGAGAGATTTTTTTCGCCATTTTCCATGACGAGTTGATGGTCAGGATAAATGGGAGTGAGGTTGTCGAAGAGGACGAGATTTTTAGCGTGTTCCGGGGGTTCAAAACCTATTTCTGTCACCTTGAGCAGCGCGAAATACCGTTCACCCTCCTTGGGGGGGCGTATCTGCCCAGAAACGATATCGCCCTTGCGCAGAGAAAACCGACGAATCTGCGAGGGGGACACATAAATATCGTCAGGTCCCGGCATGTAACTGCACAGAGGGGAGCGCAGAAAGCCAAATCCGTCGGGCAGAATTTCCAGCACGCCATCGCCGTAAATGGCTCCGTTCTGGGAGGCACAGGTGGAAAGCAGAGCGAAAATAAGCTCTTGTTTTCGCATGGAACTGGCATTTTCAATTTCATACTGCTCGGCCAGATCCATGAGTTCCTGCATGCTGCGGGTCTTCAGATCCGTGAGACTCAAGGCGCTGTCTGTCAACAGTGTGGGAGTAGCTTTCTTTTTACGCATAACTGTCCGATCTTTTGAAGAAGACAAACCAAAACTATACAGTATCAATGAACACTGTATTGCAGATGAGCGGATGTAAGGAGACAAAATAGGTGTGCGAAATTGCGATTAGCTTATCTTTTGCAATATGGCAAGAGAAAAATGACGTTCACACCATAAAAAAACACGTCATCTGGCAGTTTGAGCCATGGTCGGGGCTGTCTGACCAATGCCCCAAGGCAAAGCCCATACTATGTATGCGGGAGTTGCAAAAGACATCCAGTAGTTATTTAAGGCTGTTGCAGGTATTTTGCTTCTGTCGGGCTATAAAGGGCAATCACGCGCCAGTAAAAAACTATTCTTTGGCGTCTTCCGGCTGCGGCGGTGGTGCGTATAGTTTGAGCAATTCGTCCCGCAGGCTGTCTTCCTCAACTTGCAGCACTTCAGCCAGTTCGCCGGTCACAAGGCCCATGGCCTGTTCCTGCAGGCGGCGTTCGCCAAAAGAAAGATCCTTGGTGCGGCTGATCAGCAGCAGTTCGCGCAGAACTTCTGTAACCACTGCAAGATCGGGGCTCTTGAGGCGCTCGGAATATTCACGAAAGCGCCGGTTCCAGTTCTGGCCGGTATGTACGATTTTTCCGGTGCTGTTGCGCAGGCCTTCAAGAATGCGCCCGGCTTCTTCATGTGGGGTGAGGGTACGCAGCCCGACGTGGGCCGCATTGTTGACGGGAACCATCAGCGTGACATTGTTGGCCTGAATGCGGACAATATAGAAATCGCATGCGATACCGCCAATGGTCTGGCTGTCAATGCGTTCTATCTTACCCACCCCCTGGGCCGGATATACCACAAGATCGTTCGGCGTGAACATGATGTCACCACACGCCCCAAAGGAGCGCCACTGTACGAGACCTGGAGCGAAATTAGCTGGAAGTCACGAAATTTTTTTGAATAATAGATGAGTGGGAAACTTACTCTTCAAACATAGTAGTCTAAATGTGTTGAAGAGTCCAGCCGAAAAAGCAAAAATGCATGGTTCCCCGAAAGTGACAATGCGCTTTTTCGCCTACTCTCTCACTCGTTTCAGCCGCTCCGGCATGCGCCATATCCTGAACCGCCCCCGGTTCATCTCTGGTCATGCCCGCCTGTTTTGCAAGCGCAAAACAAAATTGTCATTCGATCCGGTCTGAAACCTGCGCGGTTTCAGGGTCAGGTTTTTTGCGCGGTTGGGCCGTTTTTCGGGCAACGCGCAGCGCGCCGTCCAGGCCTTTGTCGGCAAAGGCAAACAGGGTATCCAGGGCAGCGGGCATGGTTTGCAGCATGCGTTCGGCATCGTCGCCCTGGGCGCGGCCCAGCACCCAGTTGGTCACGTCACCCTTGTGCGGAGGACGGCCAATGCCCAGGCGCAAGCGGTAAAAGTCCGGCGTGCCCAGAAGTTCGGTAATGGATTTCAGCCCGTTGTGTCCGGCGTTGCCCCCGCCAAGCTTGAAGCGCATCTCTCCAGCCGGAATATCCAGTTCATCGTGCGCCACCACAAGATCAGAGGGACGCAGTTTGTGCCAGGCCAGAAGGGGCTGCACGCTTTGTCCACTGAGATTCATGAAGGTTTGCGGCTTGGCGGCCAGCCAGACGCCGTCCAGTTCTTTGAGGCGTATACGCCACAGCTCGCAGGAGAACTTGCCGCCATTGAGCGATTCTGCAGCGCCATGGCGCTGTGCAAAATCCACAAGCGCGTCAACAACAGCAAAGCCATAATTGTGCCTGGTGCCCTCATACTTCGAGCCGGGATTGCCAAGGCCCACCAGAACGCCATTATAGTCCATAGTGTGCGCCTCCTCGCGCCTGTGTGGCTTCCATCTGCAAGGGCAAGCCCTGCCCCGCGCAAACGGCTGCCGCATGACGCGCGATAAACCGGCAGAGCGGGGGGTTCATGGCAGCCAGATGCCCGCCGCCGGGCAGCCAGAGAAGTTTTTTGACTGGCGCGCGCAGCGTTTCAAAAGTGGCCTTGGTGTTGGCCGGTGTAAACAGGGCGTCATTGACAGCGCTGAAAAAATAGAGCGGGCAGTGCATTTCTTCTGACACGTTGGCTGAAAACAGGCTGGCCAGAAAAGCCAGAGGGTAGGTCAGCCGGGAGTGTTTTCTGTCATAGACTATGCGCCGCGCACCGGAAGTAATGCGCCGTATGGACAGATAGGCCGGCAGGGGCAGGGCAAGACGCGGCAGCCTGCGCGCGAGCGCGTTGATGTTTGCTGTGATCTCGCGTCGTCTGTTTTTCCAGCGCCTGAAACGTGTGAGGTCCACCGCATCGTCGCTTTGGGGCAGCGTGCCCGTAATGGGAAAGGCCGCCGTAAGGCCCTGCGACGCGGCAGCGTGAGCCAGGGTCAAAATGCCCCCCTGGCTGTGCCCGCTTACGGCGATGGCGTTGAACCCCTCTTGCCGCAGCCATTGCTCCGCAGCAAGGCCGTCCCGCAACAGATCCGCAAAGGTAAAGCCCGTCCAGTGGCTATTGCGGCCATGCCCAGTGAGGTGCAGAGCAGCCACGGCAAAGCCCGCTTCGTACAGTGCAGCAAGAAGGGGCCGGTACTGCCGAGGGCAGAGCATGGTTCCCGGATAAAACAGCATGACCCCGGCATTCCGCTTGGGCCAGAATTCCAGGCTTGCCTTGCTGCCCAGGGAGCGCAAGGAATGGTAGGTCACGGTTGGCTGCGACATGTCCGGTCGGGTTGCGTTGAGAGGTTTTCGGGTTGGCGTTTCAGCCATGCCCGGTCCGGCGTTTGCCATTTCAGTGACAGCGCGTGCGCCGCAAGGCAGTTGCATGCGGACAGGAAAATCTGCAATGGGCCACAGTTCTGGAGCAGATCCACGTTGGGAATATATGTTCTCAACGGCTGAAGACGTCGTTTCTGAGCCTGAACCAGATTACCACTGAAGTGCTTCACATTTCAATTTGTCATTCTACCGAAAAAATCGATTTGCGGCAGCCGTTAGCGGGGCTTTGCCGTTTGCGGATAGCGACAGCCATCAGCAGGCTGCCCGTTCAATTAGCCAGTTGTTGTCTTTGCGGCAGCCGTTGCCCGCAGGGCTTGCCTGAATCGTAGACGGAACCGCCTTACGGGGCAGGACAGCATCGCTACGGGTGGCGACAGCGATTGCATGGGACAAACCGTGTCGTTACGCATGCTGTCTTTATCCGTAGCTTCCTGCGTCGCAACGCTTAAAGCATCCGCAGCTTCCTTCGTCACAATGGCTAAAGCCCGGCAGAATCCACGCCACGTAGCGGCGCGCTGCACTCTTGCGCGGCACTTGAGCATTTGCCCTTTTTCAAAGGCGCAAAGCTCGAAAAAGGAGGCCGGTTCCCTGCGGAACCGGCCATATATAAGGCGGAATGGCCGTAACCGGGCTCGCCCGGTCATGCAGGCCGCGAACAGTCTTAGGCGTCTTCGCCTTCGGCCGCGTCATCCTTGCTCTTGGAGATAACGCTGACCAGAGCGTAGTTCTGGTCAAACACGGCGCGCACGTTTTCGGGCAGCTTGAGATCAGACACG
Source organism: Desulfovibrio sp. MES5 (assembly GCF_002237645.1). Taxonomy (GTDB): domain Bacteria; phylum Desulfobacterota; class Desulfovibrionia; order Desulfovibrionales; family Desulfovibrionaceae; genus Desulfovibrio. The sequence goes on along the minus strand of NZ_MJUZ01000049.1, from coordinate 37,091 downwards.
GTGATGGTGTCGTTGATGCCCATGTCGGTCACGTCAACGGTGATCTTCTGGGGCATGGTCAGCGGCTTGCTGCACAGGCGCACCATTTCGCGGTAGGTTTCAAGGCGGCCGCCAAGCTTCACGCCGCGCGAGGTGCCCACGAATTCCACAGGCACGTCAACGGTGACTTCCTTGTCCAGATCAACGCCGTAGAAGTCGATGTGGGTGAAGGCGCGCTTGTAGGGGTGGAACTGCACCTGCCAGATAAGCACGGGATGCAGGGTCTTTTTGCCGTTGTCTTCAATTTCAAGATTGAACACAGTGGTGTGGCCCATTTCACCGTAGATCTTTTCAAGGGGCAGCACGGGGGCCTGCACGGAAATGTTTTCACCGCTGGCGGTGTAGAACACGCCGGGAATCAGTTTCTCGGCACGCAGGCGACCGCTGGGGCCCTTGCCGCAACCTTCGCGCTTCTGCACGCTCAAAGTCTTTTCAATATTCATGGTCCACTCCTTGGCTTACCGCCGCCTGATACGTGCGGAAAAGTTCTTTACTGTAAACTTGCCATTCCCTTGCGGGAGTTATGCCGTGCGGTCATGCGCGAAGGCTTTGAGCCGACGGTTTTTGCTAAACAAACAACACGCTGACCGACGAGCCGGTATGGATGTTGTGAATGGTTTTGCCCAAGATGGCGGCCACGGAAATGACCTCAAGCTTGGGGCAGCGTTCCAGCTTGTCGCCCAGCGGGATAGTGTCGGTAACAAAGACCTGCGAAAGCGCCTCGGTGGCATTGATGCGGTCAATGGCCGGGCCGGACAGCACGGGGTGCGTGGCGCAGGCCACAATTTTTCTAGCCCCGTTTTTCAGCAGAACTTCAGCTCCGGCGCACAGGGTGCCCGCAGTGTCTATCATGTCGTCAACCACAATGGCCAAGCGGTCTTCCACGTCGCCGATGACGTGCATGGCCTGGGCCTGATTGGGCTTGTCGCGTCTTTTGTCCACGATGGCCAGCGGGGCGTTGAGGCGTTTGGCATAGGCCCTGGCTCTTTCAACGCCGCCAGCATCAGGTGACACAATGACCATTTTTTCGTCGCCGAGCTTGCGCAGGGCGTCCAGCATGACGGGCACAGCAAAAAGATTGTCCACAGGGCAGTCAAAATAGCCCTGAATCTGGCCCGCATGCAAATCTATGGTAACCACGCGCTCCGCCCCGGACACGCTGATGAAGTCGGCCACCATCTTGGCGCTTATGGGCGCACGGGGGCTGACCTTGCGGTCCTGCCGGGCATAGCCGTAGTAGGGAATAACGGCTGTGATGCGCCCGGCGCTGGCCCTCTTGAGGGCGTCCAGCATAAGGCAGAGCTGCACCAGGTTACGATTGACGTTTGGCGGACACGTGGGCTGCACCACAAAAACATCGTCGCCACGGACATTGTCACCGATTTCAATACGCAATTCCCCGTCGCTGAACGTCGTCGACAGCGTCGGGGTGAGCTGACAGCCCAAATGGTCGCAGATTGCCTTGGCCAATTCCGGATTGGAAGAACCGGTGACGATCTTCAGATCGCTGAACATGAACCGCCCTGCCTTGTGCGCGTCAAAGAGCAATTTGGGTTATAAACCTTTGCCCGCCGCCCGCCCAGCTGTGCTGACAATCAGACAGCCGCCGTCGCGGCGCCGGATGCGGACATTGGCCCGCACGGCAATGGAAGCGCCCGGATACTTTCCGGCAACCTCCGCCCGGCAATCAGGGCGCGGCCCGGCAGTATGCTGTGGCTGGGATGGAAGGGTTCGAACCTTCGAATGACGGAGCCAAAACCCGTTGCCTTACCACTTGGCTACATCCCAGTGCTGTTACAGCACATGCGCGTAGACGCGCCTGTTCTCTCCCTGAAGCGTGGCCGTGGCCGCCTGTGTTTCCACAATCGCCTCACGCCCAAAAAGCCCCAGTATGCTGGAACCGCTGCCGCTCATTGATGCCGCTGTGGCGCCGCAGCGCAGCAGGGTTGCCTTGATGTCGGCAAGTTCGGGGTGACGTGCAAAGACAACAGTTTCGAGATCGTTGTCCAGGTCAGCATCAAACCGCCCTTGGGAGAGAAAAGTTCCATTAGCCTTGCTTTGGTCTCTTGTCAAGTTGTTTTGGCTTTCGCTGCCGCCCGTGGAAGCCATATGGGCATCGTAATCAGCAAAGGCGCGCTGCGTACTTACGTGGATGTCGGGGCATACCAGCACAAGGCGCATGCCGGATAAATCGGGCCGGACCGGCTCGACGATTTCGCCTATGCCGCGAACACGACAGGGGCCTTCATGCAGAAAAAAGGGCACGTCGGCTCCCACGGTCAGCGCCACCGCCGCAAGCGCCTGCGCGTCCAGCGGAGCGGTAGCCCTGCTGTTGAGCCAGCGCAAAAGGGCTGCCGCGTCACTGCTGCCGCCGCCAAGTCCTGCCCCGGAAGGAATGCCTTTGCGCAGCTGTACTTCAATGCCGGGGGTGGGGCAGGCCGCAGCCGAGGCAAAAGCCGCGTAGGCTCTGGTAAGGGTATTGTCGTTTTCATCCAGCGTGGCGTGGGCGGGCCCCTCGCAACGCACCACAATGCCGGGAGTTTCCGTAATGCGCAGTTTCAGCTGATCGCAGGGGCGCGCCAGAGGATAGAAGAGCGAATCTATTTCGTGATAGCCGTCCGGGCGCACGCCGGTGATGCGCAGCCCAAGATTTACCTTGCAGCCAGCAATGACAACACTCATGGTTTATCCTTGGTTTGCAGCCGGTCGGGCCTACAGGGTTTCAAGCGTCACGTGGTCGTTGGTGTACACGCAGATCTCGGCGGCAATGCGCATGGATTCGCGCGCTATGGTTTCAGCGTCAAGGTCGCTGTGGCGCGACAGCGCCCGCGCCGCAGCAAGGGCGTAGGGGCCGCCGCTGCCGATGGCGGCCACGTTGTCGTCCGGCTCAATAACGTCGCCCGTGCCTGTAAGCACGAGTATGTGCTCGGTGTCGGCCAGAAGCAGCATGGCCTCAAGCTTGCGCAGGTATTTGTCCTTGCGCCAGTCTTTCGTCATTTCCACGGCGGCGCGCACCATATTGCCGCGCACTTCCTTGAGCTTGGCCTCAAAAAGTTCAAACAGGGTAAAGGCGTCAGCCGTGGCCCCGGCGAAGCCCGCCAGAATTTTGCCGTCATGCAGGCGGCGCACTTTTTGCGCGGCGTGCTTCATGATCATGTTCTGTCCCATGGTCACCTGGCCGTCGCCGGCCAGGGCCACAAGACCGTTCTTGCGAACGGCGAGAATAGTAGTGGCATGCGTTTCCATCAATTTTTATCCCAGATTTCCTTGCGTTCTTTATAGGCTGTTTCAAGGCGCTTGAAGGCGGTTTTGTCCGTGGTGCGGGCCGACATGCTCTTGGCCTCGTTGAAATAACGCTCGGCAAGTTTTTTGTTGTTGGAATAGATGGCGCTGTAAGCCATGTGAATATAGGCTTCGGGCGTATTGCCCGTCTTGCCCAGCGAGCGGGCGTAGGCTTCGTGCACCTCGGCATCCTCGGGCACATAGCGCAGCACCTGTTTGTAGTAGTTGGCCGCTTGCGCCTGCCTGCCTGTTTCGTCCAGCATGCGCGCATAGAAGAAGGCGGCCATGTAGTCCTTGGGATCAATACGCATGGCCTTGGTCAACAGGCCGTCAGCCCGGCCCATGTCACCCTTGCGGTAGTGGAAGGCCCCTGCCTCGCGCAGCACCAGAGGATCGTCCGGGGCGGCCTTGAGGGCCTGGTCAAAGGCCGTGCTGGCTTCGTTTATGCGGTTTTGTCTGGCCAGCACAATGCCCCGGCCCATGCTTGAAAGGCCGTCGCTGCCTGAAAAGCGTTGCAGGGCCGCCTGATCGTCGCCGTACCTGGCCCAAAGCAGGGTCTTCACGCGGGTGAAGCGCTTGTTGTCCTGACTGCGGTTCTGGACGGATTTGCCCATGGTCTGGATGCGGGCCTGGAGCCCGTTGATGCGGTCGCCGAGGGCGGGGTGGGTGGAGAGGTAGGTGGGCACGCTGATGCCGCTCATCCAGCTTTTCTGGCGCAGCACCTTGAAGCCCGCCACCATGCCTTCGGGCGGATAGCCAGCGGCAATGAGATATTGCAGGCCGATCTGGTCGGCCTCATTTTCATCCAGGCGGCTGTAGTTGAGCATGGCCGATTGCCCGGCGCCCAGGGCGCCCATTGCCAGGGCCCCGCCGCCTGCGCCGCCCGCCGCCACGCCCGCCACGGCCAGCAGCAGTGAACCGAGAGTGACGAACTGGGCCTTTTGCAGGCGCGAGGCCACATGGCGCTGGGTGACGTGGGCCAGTTCGTGGGCCAGCACGCCAGCCAGTTCCTCTTCCTTGTCCAGATTCATGATAAGCCCGGTGAACACGTATACGTAGCCACCGGGAACGGCAAAGGCGTTGAGAGAATTGTGCAGTATGGTGGTGGCCTTGAAGGTGAACGGCTGGGGCGGGATGGCCTTGACCAGCCGGGCCAGCATATAGTCCACATACTGTTTGACTTCAGGGTCTTCGATGACAGGCAGATTGGAGCGCACCATAACATCGAATTTTTCTCCCATCTCCTTTTCGTCTTTAATGGTCACACCGCCGAAAAAGAAGGCATGAGCGGGCGCGGGGCATATCTGCGGCAGCAGAAAGGCCAGCAGCACAATCAGGGCCGTCCATCGGCGGGGAGCACAATAATGCAGCATAGGTTCTCCTGAGTGCCCGCGCTGGGACTACTCGAGGTCCCAGTCCTGCCCTTCAGGGGTGTCGCGCACGCTTACGCCGAGCTCAAGCAAAGACTGGCGCAGAGCGTCGGAGGTGGCAAAATCCTTGTTGGCGCGGGCAGCCTGCCGTTCTTGCAGCAGGGCTTCCACACGGGGCATGTCAATGGTTTTGCGGCTGGCGCGCATGCCCCGCAAGGCGGTCAAAAACGCATCCGGTTGCTGGCCAAAAAGACCCAACCGCGCGTTCCACTGTCCCGCACGGGCGAGAAACTCCCGCAGGATGTCCCGGCCAGCTTCGCTGGCGCGCATGTTTTTGTCTTCAAGCAGGCGGTTCACAATACGCACCTGGGTGAAGATGTGGCCCAGAGCCTGCGCGGTATTAAGGTCATCATCCATGGCCTCGTCCAGCGCTTTGGGCTGCGCGGTCCATTCGTCGGCCGTCTCCTGGGGTAGGGGGATTTTTTTCCACTTTTCGCGCTGGAGGGCTTTTTCCGCTTCGCGCAGGGCGGTGTACACCCGGTGCTGGGCTTTTTCGGCCTCATCCATGCTGTCGGCTGTAAAGTCGATGGGGCTGCGGTAGTGTTTACCCAGCAAGAAGAAGCGCAGGGTTTCCGGCAAATAGCTTTCAAGAATGTCGCGGATGGTCTTGAAGTTGCCAAGCGACTTGGACATCTTTTCCGCGTTGACCTGCACAAAGCCGTTATGCACCCAGTAGCGGGCCAGATGGCAATGGCAGACGGCTTCGGTCTGGGCGATTTCGTTTTCGTGGTGCGGGAACACAAGGTCCTGCCCGCCGCCGTGAATATCCAGGGGCAGATAGGATTCGCTCATGGCCGAGCATTCGATGTGCCAGCCGGGTCTGCCCTGGCCCCAGGGGCTTTCCCACGAGGGTTCGCCGGGCTTGGCGGCCTTCCACAGGGCAAAATCCAGTGGATCTTCCTTTTCTTCGCCGGGGGCCACGCGCGCGCCGGAAAGCAGTTCGTCCAGGCTGCGGCCAGAGAGTTTGCCGTAAGGCGCATACGAGCGCACCTTGAAGTACACGTCGCCCGAAGGGGTGGCGTAGGCTTTGCCGGCGGCGATCAGCTTTGCGCAGAGATCCTGAATTTCCTTAATATATTCTGTGGCGCGCGGCTCAACATCCGCACGAAGCACGCCCAGCCTGTCCATGTCTTCATGAAAGGCGTCGATATAGGTCTGGGCCACCTCACGCCAGTCGCGGTTTTCCTTGTTGGCGCGGTTGATGATTTTGTCGTCCACGTCCGTAAAGTTGCGCACAAAGGTTACGTCCAGCCCCAGATGGCGCAGCTGGCGCACGAGCACGTCGAACACGAGGGCCGAACGGGCGTGGCCTATGTGGCAGTAGTCATATGCAGTGATACCGCAGACATACATGTTCACCTTGCCGGGATGCACCGGCACGAATGTTTCCTTCTGGCGGCCAAGGGTATTGTAGAGCTGCATGATCTTCCTTTTATGCTGGGAGGTTGAGCATATCCAGGCGGCGCTGGTGGCGGCCGCCTTCAAAGGTGTTTTCCATAAAAGCGTCCACAATGGCCTTGGCCAGTTCAACGCCGGTTATGCGCGCTCCGAGACAGAGCACGTTGGCGTTGTTGTGCTGACGAGCCATGCGCGCGTGCAGTTCTGTGGTGCAGAGGGCGGCGCGGATGTCGGAATGCCGGTTGGCGGCAATGGAAACGCCCAGGCCCGTGCCGCAGATGAGAATGCCCGGCTCGCCGGAAGCTTCCACGGCGGCGCAAAGCTTGTGCGCCAACACGGGGTAGTCGCAGCTGTCAGAGGAGTCCGTACCGTGATTGATAACAGTGAAACCCTTTTTACCCAAATGCTCGGCCAGGGTGGTTTTAAGGTCAACGCCGGTGTGGTCCGAAGCGATATGGATGGATTGCATAACAACTCCTTCAAGGGTGAGGGCAGGCTGACCGGTTGTACCGGTCAGCCTGCCAGAACTTCTTCGCATCAGGAATGCGCGTTTTTCGTAAGCAGTGGAACCTGTGGGCCTGTCCGCGCTGGCGGGTTTGGCCTCGCGCTGGACCCGTCCGGCCTTGCCCTCGCGCTGCCGCTCGCCGTCCGCTTGCGGGCCGGGGCAGACAGGGGGCAGTTGGTCAGAGAAGCGACCGTAGCCAGCAAAGAGGGTTGGCCGCCAACCCGAAAAAGCGTTGGGACGGCCTGAACCCGTGAGACCGAACCTCGACGCGGCCTAGCGCTGCTGGTATTTGGACAGCGGCAGCAAAGGAACGCCCTCTGGTATGGATAAGGTCATCTGCTCGTCTGTAAAGGGCGCAGCGGGCTTTTCCCTTTCCTTGACAAGCACGATGGCGCGCTTGCCGTTGTCATGCGAGAGGTTAAGGCGCTGGGGCAGGGGGGATGCCGCATCGTCAAAGGCCACTTCCATCTTCCAGCCCTTGCCGCTGTCGCTTTTTTCAACCCAGGCCACTGGCAGGCCTGCGGCATCGAGCGTCAGCACGCCGCCGAGGTTGCCCTCAAGCGTGTACTGGGCAAGGTCGCCGGACACAAATGTGCCGGAGGCGAATTTTTTGCCGAAAACCTGGCTGTAGCGTCCGTTGAGCAGGTCAGCCAGATGCTCCAGATTGAAGGGCACGGGCACGCCCACCTGGAGCAGGGGTTTGGAAGCGCCCTGGTAGAAATACGCCTTGTTGTCTGTGGGGCTGTAGACGAGGAAGTGCTGCCCGTCTTCAAGAATTTTGGCCACAGTCGCGCCGACGCCTGCCATAACGTCCAGGCGCAGCCTGCGCTGGCTGTTGCCCCAGAAAAGGGCGGTAACGCGGCGGGTATCGCCTTCAGTACCAAAGCGCAGGCTCATTTGCAGCCGATAGGGGGCCATGGCGACGTTCTGCCCTCTTGCCTCGAATTTCTGCCAGCGTTCTTCAAGCCTGGCCTGGGCCTCAGGCGTCATCTCCAGGGAGGGCTGCTTGGCGCAGGCGGTCAGCAGCGCAAGGCTGCATAGGCAGCAAAGAGCAAGAAATTTTTTCATAACTGTGAAAGCCTCTGCCGCAATGCATCCGCATTGGCGGGTTTGAGATCCAGCGCCTTCTGGTAGGCGGTGCGAGCCTCGTCTTTGAGCCCCATTTTAAGGGCGATGTCGCCATAGTGTTCCCAGATGGACGCGTCCACATGCTCGTCAAGTTTGACGGCACGGCGTATGGCCGTGAGGGCCTCTTCATTTCTGCCGAGCTTGTAAAGGGCCCAGGCCAGAGAATCCACAATGTAGGACTGGTTGGGTGAAAGCTCGTCGGCCTTGGTGAGCAGGCTCAGGGCTTTTTCAAGATCGCGGTTTTCTTCGGCCAGGGTATAGCCCACGTAGTTGAGGGCCTGATAATTTTCCGGATGCAGGGTGATTATGTGTTCCATCACCTTGAAGGCTTCCTTCTTGTCGCCGGACTCGTCCAGCAACGATCCCAGAAGAAAGGCCATCTCCGCATTGTCGGGCCATTTTTTGGCGGCCTTGCGCGCCACCTCAAGGGCCTGCGGCATCTGCTTCTGGCGTGCCAGCAGGCGGACTTCCAGTTCCCAGAACTGGGGCGCGTCCGCAAACTGTTTTTGGGCCTGCCGCGTCACGGTCAGGGCTTCCTGCTCCTTGCCCGCTTCGCCAAGCAGCTGTATCCGCAGCAGCGCCGCTCTGGGCGCGGCCTTGCTGGTCGGGGGGACTTTGTCCAGCCATGAAAGGGCCATGGGCAGGTCGCGGCGCTGTTCATAGTTCAGATCAGCCAGCAGCAGGTACACGTCAACAGGGGCGTCGTCCCTGGCGGCAATCTGCTTGAGCAGCGTTTCTCCCTGAAGGTAGTGGCGCGAGTCGATAAAAAGGCCCGCCACGGTAAGCTTGAAGGGGATGGTGTCCGGCCCCTGGCGCATGTACTTCAGGGCTTTTTCGGGCTGGTTCATGCGCAGTGAAAGACTGATGAGGCGCAGGAGCACGTCCTGGGGCGAAAAGTTGAGCTTGAGCAGTTTTTCGTACAGGGCGCGCGCAGGCTTGAATTCCGAGCGTTGTTCGTGGATGAAGGCCAGTTCGGCCATGGCTTCCACAAAGTCCGGCATTTCTTTGATGGCCTTCTGGAGAAATGGTATGGCGTCGGCCTGACGGCCCATGCCGATAAGGGCGCGGGCGTGGTAGTAGTCCACCAGCGGCGTGCGCTCCTTGGCGCTCACGCTGTTGAGCAGTGTTTCGGCTTCGGGATATTCCTTGCTTTTAACCAGCAGCAGGGCCAGCTCCAGGCGCGCGTCCAGAGACTCCGGATGCTTTTTCAGGTAGGCGCGCATGAGTTCCACGCCGCGCTCCGGCGTGCCCTGCTCCATAAGCGCTTCGGCATGAAGCAGGTTGAGCGACATGTCATCGGGCGCAACGGAAAGCCCTTGCTCCAGATAGGGGATGGCCCCTTCGGACTTGCGGCTTACCAGCCAGACGCCGCCTTCAAGCCAGATGTTGGGAGGCAGCTTTGCGGCGGCCATGAGGGGCGCGGCCTGCAAAAGGGCGGCCTCGTCCTCGGCGTTGAGCGCCTGGGAATAGAGCAGAAAAGCATAGGTGCTTCTGGCTTCATTCGAAAGGTGCTCTTCTGGCTGGCGCACTTCAACATTGCGCAGTGCGGTTGGGCAGGCGTCGCCTACGGTTGCGTTTTTTTCGCCGGCAGCCTTGGTGCCGGCACAGCCCCCACAGCCAAGAAGGGAAAAGGAGGTGACGGCGGCCAGTGTCAGGGCGCAAAAGAGCGCTATGTGCTTACGTTTCATTGCGGACTGTATCCGTGCTGCTTAGGATTGAATCCAGTGGTCGGAGAAGTCTTCGATATCATTCTTCATGTGCTGGCCGATTTTTTCTACCAGTCGCGCCTCAAGCTGGCGCACTCGCTCTCTTGTTATATTATACCGTTCGCCTATCTCGCGCAAGGTGATGGGCTCGTCAGTCAGCAGCCTGTTGTGCAGGATGTACAGTTCTTTTTCATTGAGCTTGGGTATGATGGTTTTGAGTTTTGACCGCACAAGCCCCGCGATTTCGTCAGAAGCCAGGCTGTCTTCAATGCCGGGGCCGAGAGCGGGCAGAAAGTCCATACGGGTGGCCCCGCCCGATTCTTCACCCACCTGGGCGTTCAGCGACATGTCGGTTGAGGCCAGCCGCTGATCCATCTCGTTGATCTGGTCTTCGGTCACGCCGAGGCGCTCCGACAGCATGGCCGCGTCAGGGTCAAAGCCCTGCATGATGAGCTTCTGGCGCTCGCGGTTCAGATTGTAGAACAGCTTGCGCTGCACCTGGGTGGTGCCGATTTTGACCATGCGCCAGTTGTCCATGATGAACTTGAGAATGTAGGCCTTGATCCAGAATGAGGCATAGTAGGAGAACTTGATGCCCTTGTCGGGGTCAAATTTGTTGACCGCGCGCATGAGGCCCACGTTGCCTTCCTGCACAAGATCCAGCACGTTCTGCATCCAGCGGCGCTGAAAATCCATGGCGATGCGCACCACCAGCCGCAAATGCGACGACACAAGGCGAAAGGCCGCGTCCGCGTCGTTATGGTCGCGTACGCGTAAGGCCAGTTCGTGTTCTTCCTCGGGCTTGAGCATGGGGAACTTGCTCATTTCCCGCAGGTACAGGTGCAGACTGTCGCGGGTGCCTACCGCAGGCAGTCGGGTAGACGCGGGCGCAGGCACGTCGCCCTCCCGGCCTTCTTCAAGGGGCAGGGGGTGCTCGTCCATGTCCACGTCCAGAGCGGTATCAAGGATATCGTCCTGATCGTCGTGGGACTCAAGCTCAAGCTCATCATCGTCGCGTTCGGCGGCGGGTTCCAGTTCGTCCACATCAAGAACCGGGCCGTCATGAAGGCTTTCGTCATCAGGCGCAATGGGAGCGAGCTTTTTTTTCTTGTTGTCTTGACGGGGCGAGGCGTCCGGGCTGGAAGCCGCTTTGGCCGAAGCCCTGGCGGCAGACCGGGCGCTGGAGCCGCTCCGGGCTGATCCATTGGCAGCCTTGGATTTTCTGGGCCCATCAAGAATTTCCACAACCCCAATCGGGGGCGTATTTTTTTCGCCTTTCACCGTCTTGGGGCCAGCCTTGGCCGTGCTGAAGGCTATCTTGCTATTTTTTTTCATTTTATCCATACTCAGTCATTGGCGCTGTAAAAAGGCGCTGCAATGTCTGTATGCTATAGTTTTGGTTTGTTCTTTTCAATATTATTCAGTACTGAAAGGCCAACCACGTCCCCGCTGCCGTGTGCAATCATGACAAAGAATCTGTCCGGCACGCCGTCTCAGGTCCTTCTGGGTGCTGTGCGGTTTCCGGAGGGTACGACAAGGCGCTTGCCTGTCCGGAGCGGCCTGGAGCCTTGGGGACGTTTTTACAGCATACAGGCATTATGTCCGGAAAGCAAAGACGGGCTTTGCACGGAAGAAGGGGCTGACGCCCCTCAAGTTTTTTACATATGACGGCCAAGGTGGCGGCATTCATGACATTCAGACAAGCGCTTTGCGCAAAACGTCCTCTTTTTCTGGACGGGGCCATGGGCACCATGCTCCAGGCTTCGGGTCTTCCCGCTGGCACAAGCCCCGAAGAGTTCTGTATGGAAAACCCCGATATCCTGCGGGGGATCCATGCTTCCTACCTCAAGGCCGGGGTCGACATTCTGACCTCCTGCACCTTTGGCGGGAACTCCTACAAACTTCCGAAAGGAATGGATGTTTTTGCTTTCAACAAGCGCATGGCCTCCGTTGCGCGGGCTGCCGCCGCAGACGTGCCCCGGCCCGGGGATCGCCCTGTTTTTGTTGCGGGCAATGTGGGCCCCACCGGCCACTTTATCAAGCCCCTCGGCCCTGTGGAGCCCCGTGAGCTTATTGAGGCCTTTGCCCAGCAGATCCGGGGGCTTGTGGCGGGCGGGGTGGACCTGATCTTTATTGAAACCCAGTTCGATCTGGCCGAGGCCAGGGCGGCGGTGGTCGCCGCACGGCAGGAATGCGACCTGCCGGTCATGGTTTCAATGACCTTTGAGCAGGGCGTCAGCCTTACAGGCTCCACGCCCACCATCTTTGCTGAGACCATGCAGAATATGGGCGTGGATGTGGTGGGGACCAACTGCAGCCTCGGGCCGGAACAGATGGAACCCGTGGTGGCGGAACTCTTGAGCGTCTGCGCCTGCCCCGTCATGGCTGAACCCAACGCCGGGCTGCCTGAACTGCACGGCACGCAAACGGTATTTCCCCTGGGGCCGGAAGGCTTTGCCCAAAAAACCTCCCCCTTTGCCCATATGGGCGCACAGGTGCTTGGCGGCTGCTGCGGCACCACGCCAGACCACCTGGCGGCGTTGACGCAGGCATTGCACAGCCTGGGCGAAATATGCGCGCCCAAGGTCGAGCGCAGGGGCATCAGCCTTACGAGCCGCTCGCAACTGGTGCGTATCGGCGCGGGGCAGCCGCTGGCGATCATTGGCGAGCGCATCAATCCCACCGGCAAAAAGCAGCTTACCCTGGAATTGCAGGAAGGCCGCTTTGACACGGCCATGCAGTTTGCCGACGCCCAGCTCGAGGCCGGGGCAACGGTGCTGGACGTCAACGTGGGCGCGCCCCTGGTGGATGAAACAACGTTGCTGCCGGAACTGGTGCAAAGGCTCGTGGGGCGGCTTACCGTGCCGCTTTCTGTGGACTCGTCCAATGCGCAGGCCATTGCCAATGCCCTTCCGTACTGCCCCGGTTCCTTCCTGGTGAACTCCATCAGCGGCGAGGCCGGACGTATGGAACTGCTGGGGCCGCTGTGTCGCGACTATGGCGCGCCCTTCATCCTGCTGCCCCTTGAAGGGGCGACCCTGCCCGAAAAAGCCGCCGACCGCATTCGCACGGTGGAAAGCCTGATCCGCCGCGCCGAACAGCTGGGCATACCGCGCCGCCTCATGATGGTGGACATTCTGGCCCTGGCGGTTTCATCCAGCCCGGACGGCGCGCGCCAGTGCCTTGAGATGACGCGCTGGTGCTCCAGCGAGGGACTGCCCACCACTTTGGGCCTTTCCAACCTTTCTTTCGGCCTGCCCGCGCGCGACCTGCTCAACGCCACATTTCTGGCCTACGCGGCCGGGGCGGGGCTTTCCTCCTGCATCGCTAACCCTTCGGCGCAGCGCCTGCGTGAGGCGGCTGACGCGCTCAAGGTTCTGGGCGAGCATGACCCGCACGCGGCATCCTTTATTTCAGGATATGCCGGTTGGAAACCGGGCGAGGGCAGCGTGCTGCAACGCCAGGGCGGCGGGGGGGCGGCCAAAAGCCTGGGGGAGGCCGTACTTAACGGCGACAGGGAAAATGTGCTGCCCCTGCTTGAAGCCGAACTGAAGAGCGGGGCGGAACCTTTCAGCCTTGTGCAGAACGTGCTTATCCCGGCCATCACCGAAGTCGGGGCGCGCTATGAGAGGCGCGAATATTTTTTGCCCCAGCTTATCCGCGCAGCGGAAACCATGCAGACGGCGTTCGCCCACCTGAAACCCATGCTCGAAGCCGGACGCGGGCCGGAAGAAAGGCCCGTCGTCGTCATGGCCACGGTTGAGGGCGACATTCATGATATTGGCAAAAATATTGTGTCCCTGTTGCTGGGCAACCACGGTTTTGATGTTGTCGACGCGGGCAAGGACGTGCCTGCTGAGGCCATCGTTGCTTGCGCCCTGGAGCATAAAGCGAGTATTATCGGGTTGTCGGCCTTGATGACCACCACGATGGTACGTATGGAAGACACCATACAGCTCGTGAAGGATAAAGGGCTGCCGATCAAGGTCATGGTGGGCGGCGCGGCCGTCACCCAGGCTTTTGCCGATTCCATCGGGGCGGACGCGTACTGCGCCGACGCGGTAGGGGCTGTGCGGGCTGCCAAAAATTTTATGTAGACTGACTTGATACGTGGGCGTAGTCATGCCGGGCGTCCACGGGCAGTCATGGCGGCATGTAACTGTTCACGTTATGTATGGGTTCAGAACTCATCAAGGTACCATATGAAAAAAATCATCCTTCCCCTTTTGCTTTGCCTGTTGTTGCCCTGCGCCGCCCTTGCGGCCTCATCAGCCGCGCCCGCCTCGACCTCCTCATCGGTGCCTTCCCTCAATCTTGCCGGATTGATGGACCTTCTGGCAAAGAACAAGGGCAAAGTCATCATGCTCAACTTTTTTGCCACATGGTGCCCGCCCTGCCAGGTGGAAGTGCCCGATCTTGTGGCCGTGAGCAAAAAATACGCGGGCAAGGATGTGCTCATCGTCAGTCTTTCAGTGGACGATGACTCCAAGGTCGTTGTTCCCTTCATGAAAAAAATGAATATGGATTATCCCGTGTACATGGCCGGGCGTGACATCACCAAGGCCTTTCAGGTCAGCAGCATTCCGCACAATGTTTTTTACGCCAAGGACGGCCAGAGGGTCATATCAGAACCCGGCATAGCCGATACCGAGATGATTGAAATGGTGTTCAAAAAGCTGCTTGAACAAAAATAGGCAGATACGGGAACGGTTTTCATGTCCAAAATTGTGAAGGGTCGCGCCTTCAGCGCTGCCCATTTGGGGGCCAGGGCGTAATGGCACTGTTAAAAGGAATGACAGAAGCGGATTGCGTCTGCTGTTCCGGCCGCGCGAAACAACGCGGATATTTTGCACTGGAGCCGGCAAACGCCACGGCCCCTGAAAACGGGGCCGCCCGCGCGGCCCGTGCCGGAGGATCAGATGTCGAAGGTTGGGCATGAGCTCAAAATCAAAGAATTGAAAACCGTGTACAGTGCGGAGCTGATTGCCCAAAGGGTAAAAGAGCTGGCAGCTGAAATTGACGCCCATTATGGCCAGGAACCACTGGTGGCCGTATGCGTTCTCAAGGGCGGCTTTGTTTTCTTCAGCGATCTGGTACGCGCTTTGCACAATAAGAATCTGGAGCTGGATTTTGTGCGCCTGTCCAGCTACGGCAAATCATCGGCCTCCTCCAAGCACGTCATTTTCAACAAGGATGTTGAGATTGACATTTGCGACAAGCATGTGCTGATAGTGGAAGACATAGTGGACAGCGGGTACAGCATGCGTTTTCTGCTCGGGCAGTTTGCCGCCCGCAAGGCCCGCAGCCTGCGCTTGGCTGCCCTGGTGGACAAGAATGAAAGGCGCGAAATTGACGTACACGTTGACTTTGCCGGCTTCAAGCTGACAGAGGGTTTCATTGTTGGTTATGGTCTTGATTATGCAGAACACTATCGTAATCTGCCCGGCATTTTTGAGATCATACCTGAATAAAATCCTGCTGGTTATGGCTGCCGGATACGGTTTTTGGGAGTAACGGCATGGAAGTAAGATGTCCCAATTGCTCAAGCCGCTTTAACCTGCCGGAGCAGTTTGCCAAGGCAGGTACGAAGCTGCGCTGCACGGTGTGCAAAACTGTTTTTGCTTTTGACCCGGCAGAACAGCTTGCAACTCAAGGCCCGTTGCCGGACATGCCGGTCAAGGGCCGGGGTCGGCTTGGAAAAATACTTGGAGCGCTGCTGCTGGTTCTTGTCTGCGCTGGCGGCGGCTATGGGTATTTCAAGTATTTTGCAGCCACCCCCGCGAGCCCGCCCACAGAGCAGGAGCTGGCCAAAAAGGTGGAATTGCTCACCATGCGCAATGTGCGCCAGTACTATGTGGACAATGAAAAAGTCGGCAAGGTCTTTGTCATTGAAGGCAAGGTCGTTAACGAATTTCCTGATCCCAAGGAACTGGTGACTGTTGAGGCAGCCATTTACGACAAAGATAAAAAAGCGCTGGCCACCAAGAAGCAGCTTGGCGGCGTGCAGCTTTCACTTTTTCAGTTGCAGGTATTGAGCGAAAAGGAAATGGAATCCTTCCTCAATAACAAGGTGGAGATTCTGACCAACAATACCAATGTGCCGCGTGGCGGCGAGGTTCCCTTTATGGTGCTGTTTTATGCGCCGCCCGAGGGCATCGCCGAGTTTGGCGTGCGGATTGTTGACGTCAAGGATGTGCCTGCCCAGGATAAGGACGCGGCGAAAGCCAAGTAGGCGTCTGACGAACCCGGCAGCCTGAAAGCTGCTGGCGGCTTGTGGACCGCATTCTTTGCGCGGCCCGGATGCATGCATCCGGGCCGCACTTTTTTATGGCAGCACAGCAGCCTGCGGGGCAAACGCGAACGGGGCGCTGTGGCAGGTACCGCCGCCACGCTTCAAGGTGCAGATACCCTTTGCCATGGTGCGATGTCTGCAAGACGCTGCCTCTGGAACTCCCGCCCTCGGATCGAAACGCACTTTGAACTGTACTCAAAAAGAATAAGAGTTTTAGGGGGTGGGGGCGTGGGGGAGGGATCCTTTTGCAAAAGGGTCCCTCCCCCGCAACGTATTTCAAAGTAACATTTTCTTGAGAAGATCGCCCGTTCAAAGCCTTTCACGCATGAACCCCGCATCCGGCCCTGTAGTAGTGGACAGGCCGGATGCGGGGATCGCATGGGATGGAAGCGGCAGTTACACCGGTTGGCTTGGTCTGACCGGTATCTGCAGGGCGGGGATGCGGCAACATCTCCCGCCCTTTTGGAGGAGAATCAGCAGGTACGCATTATTCCGGCACAACATTGGCAGCGACGACAACAGCGTCGTCAGTGGGCAGCGCGCGGGGCTCGGCCTTGGCTGACTTCAGGTTGCTGATCCAGACGGTCGCCAGAGAGCTGATGATGCCAGCCACAAGCAGGTAGCCGCAGAGATACCAGGGCTGCGAGTCGTTGGCCTGCACCAGCATGGTGGCGATCATCGGCGTCAGGCCCGAAGCGAAGATGCCCGAGAACTGGTACACGAATGAGATGCTTGAGTAGCGCACCGTGGGATCGAAGCTTTCGGAGAACAGGCTGGCCATGCTGGCGTACGCGGCGGCGTAGATGATGCCGAAGGGCACGATAATGGCCATGTAGACAAAGAAGAGGTTGGTGGTCGCATAGTTGTGCAATACCCAGAAGACGGGGTAGGCGGTCACGCCGAGCAGTATGGCGGCGGTTCCGAAAATACGGGCCTTGCCGATGCGGTCAGCCATGGACCCCCACATGGGAATAAAGCAGGCCATGACGCCAGATGCCACCACCACGGCCATCAGGGCCACGGTGCGGCTGACGCCGCAGGTCTGCGTAAGATAGGTTAGTGAAAACACGCCAAAGACGTTGAAGGCGATGCCTTCCACAAAGCGTGCGCCCACGCAGGCCGTAAGGGTTTTGGGATAGCGCTTGAAGGCTTCAAGCATGGGGTAGCGGATTTTTGCCACTTCCTTTTTGGCGGAGGAGAAGTCCTGGGTTTCCTGAACTGAGGTGCGGATATACGCGCCCACCAGCACCAGGACGGCGCTCAGAACAAAGGCTATGCGCCAGCCCCAGGAAATGAAGGCTTCTTCGGGCAGCAGGAAGGAGAGCAGGCCAATGACGCCTGAAGCCAGCATGAGGCCCAGTGAAAGGCCGATCTGGGGCAGGCTGCCGTAAAAGGCGCGCTTGTGCGCCGGTGCGGACTCATACGCCATAAGCACAGCGCCGCCCCATTCGCCGCCAAGGCCGATGCCCTGGGCAAGGCGGCAGATGACCAGCAGAATGGGCGCCCAGATGCCTATGCTGTCATAGGAGGGGATGCAGCCGATGAGCACAGTGGCCACGCCCATAATCTCAAGCGTGAGGATGAGCATTTTCTTGCGGCCTATCTTGTCGCCAAAATGGCCGAAAATGAAGCCGCCCAGCGGTCTGGCCACAAAGCCCACGGCAAAGGTGGCAAAAGCCAGAATGGTGCCCACGCCCGGCGAAAATGAGGGAAAATAGAGCTTGTTGAACACAAGTCCGGCCACGACGCCGTAGAGGAAGAAGTCGTACCATTCGATAACAGCGCCCATAAGGGAGGATATAACCACGCGGCGCAGGTTTTTTTGTGCTTGTACGTCGGTAGCGGCAACGCTCATTTCATTCTCCTTATGCCAGGCCCAGCACGCGGCGGGCGTTTTCATACATGACCTTGCGGCGGGCCTCATCAGTCAGTTCAAAAGCTTCATATGCGTCCAGAGCGTCTGCCAGCTCCACAAAGGGGTGGGCGCTGGCAAAAAGCACCTTGTCGGTAATGAGCTCGTTCATGGCCTGTACGTATACGTCCACCATGGGGGCGCGTTCGTATTCAGAAATGTCCATATACACGTTGGCATTGCGCAGGCAGGTGTAAACGGCTTCATTCACAAAGGGGTAACCGCCGTGGCTCATGATGAGCGTGAGTTCGGGGAAGTCGCGGGCCACCTTATCAACGTCGCGCGGATCCGCATACTCCAGAATTGCTCCGGGAACCTGCGGGGGTGGGGCCATGGTGATGAACACCGGCAGCCCGAGTTCGCAACACTTGGCGTAAATGGGGTAAAAACGGGCCTCGGAAGCGGGAATGTGGGCAAGATAAGGGTCAATGGCTATGCCCTTCATGCCGTATTCAGAAGTGACGTGTGCGATCTCGCGCAGAGCGGCCATTTTTTTGTGAGGGTCAATGCCCCAGAATCCCACAAATTTTTCGGGGTAGGCCCGGCAGAATTCCAAAACGCTCTGGTTGTTGGCCGGAAAACCGTAAGTTGTTTCACAGTCGCGGCCAGTGATGACGCCCAGCTCGACATTGAGCCGGTCAAGGTCGGCCACAATGTCTTCCAGGGGTTGTGGCTTGCGCCTGTCAAAGCCTATGGCCTTGCAGGCGGCCTTGAACATGGCGCTGTTTTTGATGCCGTTGATGATTTCCGGAGTGTTGGGACGGAAGCGAAAGTCGATGACCTTCATGCTCAGATCTCCTGAACTGTCTGAAGTGTTGAAGGGCGTGCTTTCCGGCTGACGCGTCCACGAGCTCCGGCCTGCCTCGCGGGCATGCCTGAGGCACCTGCCGCAGGTGTGGAATGTGATGTTTTTCTCATCTTCTCCTCTCTGCCTGAACGGTTACGAAAAGTGGGACAGCATACACGAACCTGTCATGCTTTGTGATTTTTTTCGTTTTGCATGATGCGTGCCAGAGCAGATTGAGGAGTTGTGCAGATTTTAAAAATAAAAATCAAATGTTATCTATATATTACATTAAAAACTTGTCTGAAATGTGGTTTTGAGAAAAAGCTGGTCGCAAATTTGCAACTAGCAGTAATCATTGTCTGGGGCCGATAATAATAGCTTGTGAAAAGAGAATCATGCTTGTCGGACAGTAGCTTGAGCCCCGTCAGAAAGAGCGGAATTTTGTGGATGATGCAAATTTGCGTCGCATAATCAGCCCCTTTTATCAGAAAATCTTACTGAGTGGTGCAAATTTGCGGCTATTGTGAAAGCTGGCGCAGGAGCTGAGGAGGCAAAAGAGAGAAAATTTAAAAAAAGCATTTTATATCAGTATGTTATAAATTATGGCATGTCCCATGCAAACAGGGGGCAACCAACGAGGATTGCCAAAAACACAAGGCATTCTCCGCGCGGCGGCATATGCGCAAGCCCGCGCGCTTTATATTCATACTATTTCAGGAGTAGCGTGATGAGCATGACCACTTGCGAATGCCGGTCCCCTCAGGAGCAGCGTCTGTTTGACAAGATTGAGGGCAAGGAAGACAGATTCCGCAAAACCCACCCCCGCGTTTTCAATCTGCTTGAGCGGTTTGAAGGGCAGAAGCCCCGTATTGATATCGAGCGCGCCCTGTATTTCACCCAGTCTATGGAGCAGACCGAAGGGCAGCCTCTGGTATTGCGCTGGGCCAAGGCTCTCATGCACATTGCCCAGAACATCACCGTCTATGTGCAGGAAGGGCAGCTGCTGCTGGGACGCGCCGGGTGCGACGGCCGCTACGGCATCCTCTATCCTGAACTGGATGGCGACTTCTTGGATATAGCCGTGCGCGATCTGCCCACGCGTCAAACCTCGCCGGCTACCATTACGCCCGAAGACGCCAAGCGCGTTGTGGAAGAAATCGCTCCCTACTGGAAAGGCAAGACCTACCATGAAGCCCTGAACGCGGCCCTGCCCGCCGAAGTGCACAAGCTTACCTATGACGATCCTGAAGGGCTCATCTCGCGCTTCATCGTCAATGAGACCTCTTCGTTCCGTTCGTCCATCCAGTGGGTGCACGACTTTGAAAAGATCCTCAAGCGCGGCTTCAACAGCATCAAGAAAGAAGCCGAAGAAAAGCTGGCCGCCCTTGATCCTATGAGCGCCAAGGACGACCGCGAAAAGCGCCCCTTCCTTGAAGCCGTGGTCATCGTGAGCGACGCCATTGTGCTGTGGGCCAAGCGTCACGCTGTGTTGGCGCGTGAAATGGCTGAAAAAGAATCCGATCCCACGCGCAAGGCCGAACTGCTGCGCATGGCTGAAAATGCCGAGCGCGTGCCCGGCGAACCCGCCCGTGATTTCTGGGAAGCCTGCCAGAGCCAGTGGTTCACCCAGATGTTTTCGCGCATCGAGCAAAAGACCGGCACCACCATTTCCAATGGCCGTATGGACCAGTATTTCTACCCCTACTACAAGCAGGACCGCGCTGCGGGCAAGATCACCGAAGCCCAGGCTATGGAACTGCTGGAGTGCATGTGGGTGGGCATGGCCGAGTTCATCGACATGTACATCTCGCCCACCGGCGGCGCTTTCAACGAAGGTTACGCCCACTGGGAAGCCGTGACCGTCGGCGGACAGACCCCGGACGGCCGCGACGCCAGCAATGACCTCACCTACCTGATACTCAAGTCCAAGCGTGAATTCCCGCTGCATTACCCGGACCTTGCGGCCCGTATCCATTCCCGCGCGCCGGAGCGTTATCTTTGGGACGTGGCTGAAACCATCAAGTACGGTTCCGGCTTCCCCAAGCTTATCAATGACGAAGAAATCGTGCCCCTGTACGTTTCCAAGGGCGCGACCTTTGAAGAGGCACTGGACTACGCCGTTTCCGGCTGCACAGAGGCCCGCATGCCCAACCGCGATACCTACACCTCCGGCGGCGCGTACATCAACTTTGCCGCCGCTGTGGAAATGGTGCTGCGCAATGGCCGCATGAAGAAGTACGGCGACCAGAAGCTGGGCGTTGAAACGGGCGATCCGCGCAACTTCAAAACCTGGGACGAATTCTGGAACGCCTATGTGGAACAGCACATGCTCTTCCTCAAGACGGCTTTCACCCAGCAGTACATCATCAACAAGCTGCGCGCGCAGCACTTTGCCCAGCCCATGGGCTCGGCCATGCACGACCTGTGCATGAAGCACTGCATCGACCTGCATCAGGAGCAGATCCCCGAAGGCATCAACCTGGGCTACTTTGAGTACATGGGCCTGGGCACCGTGGTGGACTCCCTGGCTGCCGTGAAAAAGCTGGTCTTTGAAGAAAAGAAGCTGACCATGGGCAAGCTCATTGAAGCCATTGACGCTAACTTCGAAGGCTATGACGACGTGCGCGCCCTGCTGCGCTCTGCCCCCTGCTATGGCAACAATGACGAATACGCCGATGCCATTGGCCGCGAAATCGACAAGATTTCCGTGGAATACGGCAACAAGTACTCCATGAAGGATCTGGGCATCCACAACGACGTGCGCTACGTGCCCTTCACCTCGCATGTGCCCTTTGGCAAGGTGGTTTCCGCCACGCCCAACGGCCGCACCGACAGCTTCCCCCTGTCCGACGGTTCCTCGGCCTCGCACGGCGCAGACGTCAACGGCCCCACGGCGGTGCTGCTTTCCAACTACACCACCAAAAATATGGGCCTGCGCGACCGCGCCGCCCGTATGCTGAACATCAAGTTCACGCCCAAGTGCGTGGAAGGCGAGCAGGGCACGGAAAAGCTGGTGTCCTTCATCCGCACCTTCTGCGATCTCAAGCTCTGGCACGTGCAGTTCAACGTGGTCAACAAGGGAACCCTTGTGGCCGCCCAGAAAGACCCGCAGAAATACCGCAACCTTATCGTGCGTATCGCCGGTTACAGCGCCTACTTTGTGGACCTGTCGCCCGATCTGCAAAATGACCTTATCGCCCGTACCGAACACGACGTGATGTAGGTACAGACACCCTCATGGCGGGGAAGGGCGTGGCCCTTCCCCGCATTACTGTATTGAGGGCTGCGCGCGCAGAGGTTTTTTTGCGCGGGCAGACCTTGAACCGCTACTGAGCAAAAGATTTTGTAAAGGAAGGGAATATGTGCCTGGATGACAGCCAGCAGCAAGGCATGGTGTTCAACGTTCAAAAGTATTCCGTACACGACGGCCCGGGCATACGGACCATTGTATTCCTGAAGGGATGTTCCCTTTCATGCCAGTGGTGCAGCAATCCGGAGTCGCAAAAGCCCTATCCGGAACTGGCCTGCAATCATGGCCGCTGCATTGACATTTCCAAATGCGGGCACTGCATTCCCGCCTGTCCCCACGGCTCCATAACCTGCGGCGACGATGACAAGCCGGTCATTGATCGCAGCCATTGCGCGGGCTGCGACATGCCCTGCGCCGCAGTTTGTCCTGCCCAGGGTTTGCTGGTATATGGAAAAAAACGTACTGTTGACGATGTGCTGCGCGTTGTGGAGCAGGACATGGCCTTTTACGCCCGCTCCGGCGGCGGCCTGACCCTTTCGGGCGGCGAACCCCTGTTGCAGGGAGCCTTTGCCGTGGCTTTGCTGCGTGAAGCCCGCACCCGCCGCATCAAAACGGCGGTTGAGACCTGTGGTATGGTGCCCGCCGAAACCGTGCGCGAGGCTGCGCCCTATCTGAACTACGTTCTTTATGACATCAAGCATATGGACAGCGCTGTGCACAAGGCGCATACAGGCCTGCCCAATGCCCGCATCCTTGAAAATTTCCGCATTCTGGCCGAGGAATTTTCCGATGTGCCCATACTGGCCCGCACGCCCGTCATTCCCGGCTTCAATGACACCGAGGACGCCATCAGCGCCATTGCGGAATTCATCAAGCCCTTCGGGCGCGTCAGCTACGAAATGCTGGCCTATCACCGTCTGGGCACCCAGAAGTACCACTTTCTTGGCAGAGAGGTTCCCATGGGTGAAGTGAGTCTTGATAAAGCCCGTATGGACAGGCTGCAAAAGACCGCTCTGGACATTTTGGGCGAGCGGGTGCAGATTTCACACTGATTTCATAGCATGTCACCGGGTTGAAACATGGCCGACCGTTCGCAGGAACTGCTTTCAAAACATATGGGGCGCATACTTGACGCCCTTCCTGAGGGCGTTTTTATCAGCGACGCCTCGGGCACGAGCCTGCGCGTCAACCGTATGTATGAGCAGCTGACGGGCCTTACCCAGGCGCAGTTGCAGGGCAAGAACGTACGATGTCTGGTGGAGGAGGGGGTTTTTGACCACATCCTGAACCCGGAAATCGTGCGTACCGGCAAACCCTCCACCCATGTGCAGCAGCTTAAGGACGGCAAAAAGCTGGTGCTGATGGGCTTTCCCGTTTTTGATTCTCGGGGCGAGCTCTGTCTTGTGGTCACCTTTGCGCGCGACATTACCCTGCTGGCGCAGCTGCAGGATCAGGTGACGGGCCAGTGCAAGCTCATTGACCAGATCAGCGACCAGTTGGCCTATATCACCAATGAGGGCAACAAGGTGCGTGAACCGGTCTGCGCCAGCCCGGCCATGCGTGAGGTGGTCTCGCTGTTGCGCCGTTTTGCCGTTACGGACGCCACCGTGCTTATCCTGGGTGAAACGGGCGCTGGCAAGGATGTTTTTGCCCGTTTTACCCATGGCCTTTCGGAACGGCGCGACAAGATACTGCTCAAGGTGGACTGCGGCGGCATCTCTGAAACCCTTACGGAATCGGAGCTGTTCGGCTATATGCCCGGCGCGTTCACCGGGGCCTCCAACAAGGGCAAGGCCGGGTATTTTGAAATTGCCGACGGCAGCACCATTTTTCTGGATGAAGTGGGCGAGTTGCCCCTCCCCATGCAGACACGGCTTCTGCGGGTGCTTCAGGATGGGGAGATCATGCGCGTGGGCGCGTCAAGCCCGCGCAAGGTGGACGTGCGCATCATCGCGGCCACCAACCGCAACCTCGCGGAAAGCGTGGAGGCGGGCACCTTCAGGCGCGATCTCTATTACCGCCTCAATGTGGCTACGGTGCGCATTCCGCCCCTGCGCGAACGCAGTGAAGACGTGCGTCTGCTGGCCGAGCACTTTTTGGAATACTATACGGCCAAATACCACAAGGTCATGGCCTTTATGGACGTGACCCTGGACATGATGGCCGCCTACGCCTGGCCCGGAAACGTGCGCGAACTCCAGAACCTCGTGCACAGTCTTGTCATCACCCTCACGGGGCCGCTTATTTCTCCACGTGACCTGCCCGCGCAGATTTCCGGGGTAAGCAACGACGCTTCGCGCTACTCGGAAGAAGTCCTCAGCGCGCGCCGCCCCCTGCGCGAAATTATGGCGGAGATGGAACGCGATTTTCTGCTCAAGGCCATTGAAGTGCATGGTTCGGTGCAGCGCGTGGCCGAGCTTTTTCAGGTCAATCGCAGTACCATTTTCCGCAAGCTGCAATTCCCACGGGATCACCAATGACTTCGGCCGGCAGCCGTTCCAATGGCGCGCGCCAAAACGGCATGGCCCTGACGGCGGGCATCACGCTGGTCTGCATGATTTTTTTCGCGGCCAATTCGCTGCTGTGCCGTATGGCCCTTTTTGGGACGGGCATGGACGCCGTGAGCTACACCGTTTTGCGATCCGTTTCCGCTGCCGCTGTGCTGTGGCTGCTCACCAGGCTGCGCGGCGAGCGGGCCTTGCAGTTCGGCAGCTGGAGCGCGGCCCTGGCCCTTTTTTCCTATATGGCCTGTTTTTCCTGGGCGTATGTCAATCTGTCCGCCGCCGCCGGAGCCCTCATTATTGCCGTGGCCGTTCAGACAAGCATGGTGGGCGCGGGAGTGGCCCTCGGACAGCGCCCCAGCCGCGCTCAGGCTCTGGGCATAACCCTGGCCATGGCGGGCCTAGTGTATCTACTGTTGCCGGGTCTGGACGCGCCCCCCCTATGGCCGTCTGCCATCATCTTTCTTTCCGGCGCGTCATGGGCCGTCTATACGCTGCTGGGCCGCCGCAACAGCGCGCCCGTGGCCGCCACTGCGGGCAATTTTGTGCGTTGCCTGCCGCTGGCGCTGCTTTTTCTGCCCCTGGCCTGGCTGGAACATGCCGGGGCCGGTGGCGTGGCTTGGGGAGGCGGCCCGACGCTGCCCTTCGCAGGCGTGCTCTGCGCCCTCGTCGCCGGAGGCATTGCCTCGGCCCTTGGTTATGTGCTGTGGTATTCCGTTTTGCCCAGGCTCAGCGTGCCTACTGCCGCCGTGGTGCAGTTGAGCGTGCCGCTTATTACAGCTCTTGGAGGCGCGCTGTTTATGGGGGAGGCCCTGACTCTGCGCCTTGGCATAAGCACTGCGGCCATTCTTGGCGGCATTTTTTGCGCTACGGTTTTGGCCGCGGTGCATAAATCATAAGCGCAGCCCCGCCCCCCCCGTCGTCTTGCCGCTGTCCGCCGCGCGGGCCAGATGGCGCCGCTTATCCCTGAATTTTTTACCATTTGTGTGGAAGCATGCCCGCCAGCTTGCGCCACCTGGACTTTTTCCGTAATCTTGAATCATGGCAAAACTACGTGAAATATATGTATGCTCCTCCTGCGGGGCACAGACCATGCAATGGCGGGGGCAATGCCCCGGCTGCCATGAGTGGAACACTCTGGAAGCGTCCGTGCAGGCGCGCTCGGCAGGCAAGGCGCGCGCGTCAGTGGGTGGCGAGACTCCTGCCGGGCGTCCCGTATCCCTGCGCGACGTGGAGGATTCCGGCTACGAACCCTACGGCAGCGGCCTGCAGGCGCTGGACAGGGTGCTGGGCAACGGGCTTGTGCCCGGAGCGGCCATTCTTGTGGGCGGCGAACCCGGCATAGGGAAATCCACGCTTTTATTGCAGGTGGCAGGGCTTGTGGCCGCAGAGATGACCGCCAGAGGCCGCCCCGTGCTCTACGCCAGCGGCGAAGAGTCGTTGCCGCAGATCAAGGGCCGGGCGGAGCGCCTTGGCATGCTTGACGCAAACCTGCTGGCGCTCGCCACGTCCCGCGTTGAAGACGTGGTGGAGGCCGCCAATGCGCAGAATCCGGCCCTGCTTGTGGTGGACTCTGTGCAGACCCTCACCAGCCTTGAGGCCGAAGGCCTGCCGGGCAACGTCAGCCAGGTGCGCGCTGTGGCCACCTCCCTGCTGGAAGCCTGCCGCCGCCTCGGCTGCACGCTCATTCTGGTGGGGCATGTGACCAAGGACGGCGTGCTCGCCGGGCCGCGTCTGCTGGAACATATGGTGGACACGGTCATTTCGCTTGAAGGCGACCGCCGCCAGATGTTCCGCCTGCTGCGCGTGTTCAAGAACCGCTTTGGCCCCAACGAAGAACTGCTGGTTTTCCGCATGGGGCAGCAGGGCATGCAGATCGTTGACGACCCTTCCACCTTTTTTCTGGGCCAGCGCGACGCTTCGCTATCCGGCACAGCCGTGGTCATGGCCGTGGATGGGCAGCGTCCGCTTGCCGTCGAAGTGCAGGCGCTTGTGTCCCGCACCTTTTTGAGCATTCCGCGCCGGGCGGCCCTTGGGTTTGACGTGGGGCGGCTGCACCTGCTGCTGGCCGTTCTGGAAAAACGCCTTAAACTCAATTTCGGGCAGGTGGATATTTATGCCAAGGTGGGCGGCGGCATGAAGCTCAACGAACCGGGGCTGGATCTTGCTCTGGTGGCCGCCGTGCTTTCATCGTATTATGATGTGCCCTTGCCGGAAAAATGCGTGCTCTGGGGCGAGGTGGACCTCAACGGTCAGATACGGCCAGTGGCCGCGCAGGAATTGCGCCTCACCCAGGCCCGGCGGCTGGGTTTTGACCCCATTGTGCATCCTGGCGACGACAAGGGCGGCATTGCCACCATTGCGGCCCTGCAACAGCGCCTTTTTCACCGTCGCCAGAGGCCGGAGGAATAGCCATGGCGCTGGAAGTGGAACGTAAATTCCCGGATGTTGATCTGGACGACCTGCGCAACCGGCTGCGGGAGCAGGGCGCGCGCTGCCTTGGCGCGCACTTTGAGGCCAATACGGTTTTTGACACGCCGCAAGGCGACCTTTTTTCCAGTGGGCGGCTGCTGCGTTTGCGCAGCCAGGAGTGGCCGGACAAGACCCGCTGCGTACTGACCCTGAAGCTGCCCGCTGCGGCTCCGGCCGGGGCGGAGCACTGCAAGGTGCGGGATGAGCGCGAGGTAGGGGTGACAGATGCCGCTGCCATGCAGCTTATCCTTGAAGGTCTTGGCTACAGCCCGACGGCGCGTTATGAGAAGGTCCGCGAGCCCTGGCGACTGAACGGCGTGGAAGTGGAACTGGATATTCTGTCCTTCATGCAGGGGGCGGAACTGGAAGGCCCGGCAGAGGCCATCAATGCCGTGCAGAAAAGCCTGGGCCTTGACAAGGTGGCAATCAGTACCAAGAATTATCATCAGCTGCATCAGGATTGGTTGCACCGCAACAACCTGCCCCCCAGAATATCCTTTGTGTTTGACGAAACGCAGAGACGGGCATGGCGGCAGCAGCTGGGGCTGCCGGACGAGAACTGCCCCGTTTTCCCTGAACAGCGCTGAATACTTGTGCCGTGGAGCAATTGCATGCCCGTTTCTAACGAGAACCAGAATGGCGGCGAAAGCCAGGTCATTGTGGAAAAAAAATTGAAGGAGCCCGACCGCTATCGGGTGCTCCTGCACAACGACGATTACACCAGTATGGACTTTGTGGTGGCTGTGTTATGCAGCATCTTTCACAAATCCACGGAAGAGGCCACCGTCATCATGCTGAAGATACACCAGCAAGGCGTGGGACAGTGTGGTGTATACACCCATGAAGTAGCTGAGACCAAGGTGAAAAGGGTTCATCAGGCGGCCAAGGCTGCGGGATTCCCCCTCAAATGCACCATGGAAAAAATTTATTGAGATGCCTATGTTGAGCAAGAGTGTTCAAAGCGTCATCCGTGACGCCCTTATGGAAGCGCACCGGCGTCGCCACGACCTGCTGACTGTGGAGCATGTTCTTTTTGCTCTTACCAACAGCATGCGCGGGCGTATCCTGCTTGAGGGCAGCGGGGCCAGTGTGGCCGTGCTGCGCGAGCAGCTTGAAGAATTTTTTAACCGCGAAATGGAAGTCGTGCCTCTGGCGGGCAGCCATGAAGTGGCCCAGACAGAAGGCGTACAGCGCGTGCTTGAACGCGCCTTGAGTCATATCCGTTCCGCCGGGCGCGACACCGTGGAACTGGGCGATCTGCTCATTTCCATCATGGATGAAGAAGAAAGCTATGCCCATTACTATCTGCGCAAGCAGGGCGTGGAGCGTCTGGATGTCCTGACATTCGTATCGCACGGTATGGACGAGGGCGGCGGCTCCAAGGGCGCTGGCCAGGGCGGCGACGCAGACGACAAGGAAGGCAAGGCCGATCCTTTGGCCCAGTACGCCGTTGATCTTACCGCCCGCGCCCGCGAGGGCAAGATAGACCCCCTGGTGGGGCGCGTGACAGAGCTTGACCGCGCGGTGGAAGTGCTGTGCCGTCGCCGCAAAAACAATCCGCTTTTTGTGGGCGATCCCGGCGTAGGCAAAACAGCCCTGGCCGAAGGGCTGGCTTTGCGTATTGTTGAAGGCAACGTGCCGGAAATGTTCGCCAAGGCCCAGTTGTTCGCCCTGGATATGGGGCTTTTGCTGGCGGGCACCCGCTACAGGGGCGACTTTGAAAGCCGCCTCAAGGCTGTGGTGCAGCGTTTGATGGAAATTCCGGACGCCATTTTGTTTATTGACGAAATTCATACAATCGTGGGGGCGGGCTCCACTTCCGGCGGCTCAATGGACGCCTCCAATCTGCTCAAGCCCATGCTGGCCAACGGCGATTTGCGCTGCATCGGCTCCACGACCTATGAAGAGTTTCGCAACCACTTTGAAAAGGACCGAGCCCTGGCCCGGCGGTTCCAGCGCATTGACCTTGCTGAACCGAATACCGATGAGTGTCTCGCCATCCTTCAGGGGCTTGAAAAGCGCTATGCCGATTTCCATAAAGTCAAATACAGCCCGACTGCCGTCAAGGCCATGGTTGATCTGACGGCCCGGCATGTGCGTGACCGCCTGCTGCCTGACAAGGCCATCGACGTGCTGGACGAATCCGGCGCTGCCGTCCGCCTTGGGCGTGGCGTTCAGACTGGCTCTCGCAAACAGCCTGCGGGCGGCAAATCCGCTGCGGGCGGCAAGGCGACGCGCCCCACGGTGGGCGTTGCCGATGTGGAGCGCATTGTGGCGCGCATGGCGGGCATTCCCGTGCGTACCGTGTCCGGTACGGAACGCAACCGTCTTGCTTCGCTTGAAAAAGACCTCAAGGAACTTGTGTTCGGCCAGGATCCGGCCATCGAGCTTACGGTGCGGGCCATTCTGCGAGCTCGTGCGGGTCTTGGTCAGGAGCAGCGCCCGGCAGGAGCCTTTCTGTTCTATGGCCCCACTGGCGTGGGCAAGACAGAAGTGGCCCGCAGCCTTGCCAAGCTCATGGGCGTGGAATTTCTGCGCTATGACATGAGCGAGTATATGGAAAAGCACTCGGTGTCGCGTCTTATCGGCGCGCCTCCAGGCTATGTGGGATTTGATCAGGGCGGCCTGCTCACCGAGGCCGTGCGCAAGGCCCCGTATTCCGTAGTTTTGCTGGACGAAGTGGAAAAGGCCCATCCCGACATCTTCAACGTGCTGCTTCAGGTGATGGACTATGCCACGCTGACCGACAATACGGGCAGGAAAACGGACTTCTCGCACGTGATCCTGATCATGACCTCCAATGCCGGGGCCTTCGACATGTCGCGCCCGGCCATGGGGTTCGGTGGCGCGTCGCGGCAGGATGCGGCCCACAAGGGCCTCAAGGCTGTGGAAAATACCTTCAGCCCCGAGTTCCGCAACAGGCTCGACGCTCTCGTGCCTTTTGGCAGCCTGACCGAGGACATGATGCTGCGCATTGTGGACAAGTTTGTGGGCGAAATCACCCACAGCCTTGAACAGCGCCATGTGCAGCTTGATCTGAGCCAAAACGCCCGGCAATGGTTGGCCCGCAAGGGCTTTGACCCCGCCATGGGCGCAAGGCCGCTGCGGCGTCTGCTGCGCACGGAGCTGGAAGACAAGCTGGCCCACGAACTGCTGTTCGGTTCGCTCTCCAAGGGGGGCAGCGCGCGGCTTGATGTTGTTGACGATGCGCTTGTGCTCGACGCGACCGGCGCCGAAGCAAAGACGCCCGCCAGAGCGGCTACGGCCAAAAAGGCGAAAAGCGCCAAATCCGCCGCTGCCAGCACGACTGAAAAGTCCGGCAGCGCCAAGGCCAAGGCTGACGAATCTGGCAAATCGGGAAAATCGGGCCAGTCCGGTAAATCCGGCAGCGCCAAAGCCAAATCCGGCACGTCGGAAAAATCCGGCGGCAAGCCCCGCGCCAGGAACAAAGCGGGCTCTTCAGCCAAGGCGGAAACTCAAGGCAAGGATGGCGCTGTAAAACGCGAAACAGCAGCCAAAAAGCCGCCCAAGAGCAAGGTTTGATAACGGGGCGGCAGGCTGTGGAGACGATCTTCGCGGCACTGGCCGCCCAGTTTCCTCCGCTTGAAGCGGCCCGTGAAGACGGGCTGCTCTGCTTCGGGGGCGACCTGCGGCCGGAGCGCTTGCTGGCGGCCTACAGCCGGGGGATTTTTCCCTGGTACGAGGCCGGGCAGCCCATACTGTGGTGGTCGCCGGATCCGCGATGCGTGCTGCCTCTGGAAGGTTTTCGCCTTCCTGCCCGCAGTGCCCGCGCCTTACGACAAAAGCCCTTTGAACTTACCCTTGACGCGGCCTTCGGCAGGGTCATACGGGCCTGCGCCCAGGCGCGAACGCCCCATGGCGGCACCTGGCTCACGCCTGCGATGATCGAGGCGTATGACCGCCTGCATGCCATGGGTTTTGCCCACAGCATTGAGGCATGGCGTGATGGGGAACTGACCGGGGGGCTGTATGGCGTGGGATTTGGCAGGGTGTTTTTCGGCGAGTCAATGTTTCATGTTGTTTCCGAGGCGTCGCGCGCGGCCCTGGCAGGGCTTGTGGGCCTGCTGCGTCTGCGCGGCGTGACCTTGCTGGATTGCCAACAGGAAACCCCGCACATCATGAAGATGGGCGGGGTTCTTCTGCCTCGAGAGGCCTTCATGCAAAGGCTGCGGGAAGCTCTGGCTCCCCCTGCGGATGCGGAACCCGGCGTCGGATTGCCCTCAACGGAGCATGTCATCTGCGGGGATGCAATCCACAAGGTGACTGACGAGCAGGTCTGGCAGCCCTGGCGTGAACGCTATGACTATTCGCTGTCCAGCGGGGCGTGGGCTTCCAGGTCGTAATACCCGTGAGCCACGAAGGGCAGGGGATAGTCGCGCACGGTCTCAAAACGGATGAAGCCTGTGCTCTTGCCTTCGGTAATGCCCGCCAGGGGCGCTACGCCCATAGGGACGGGTATGTCCATCGGACAGACGGTGATTTTTTCGATATGATCGGCATAGCGCTGTTCAAGATAGTCCGCCAGAGCGCGGCTTTCTTCGGCAGTGAAGGCTTCGAGAATACAGCGCAGGGCGGCTTCTTCCGTAGCGCCCTGAAGCACTTCGGCCGGAATGGACGGGTCGGGGGGAGCCACCAGGCCAAGGCCGCGCAGGGCTTCCAGTTCTTCATCACCGCCGTTGGGCCTGAAAACCTGCACGTCCACATGGCGGCGGCCCTTGAAGGTCTTGAGCGTTGCGGCCACAATGTAAATTCTGTCCAGCGGCAGGTCGAACTGCGAGGGCACGATGATCTTTTCCATAGCACATCCCGTGGTTAGTGTATTATTTCACACCTTCTTACCCCAAAACAGAACATGATGGAAGACAAGTCCGCTACCCCTTTCAGCCTGGAAACATCCTATGTTCCCACAGGCGACCAGCCCACGGCCATCGACGAACTGGTGAGCAACATTCAGGCAGGGGTGCCCGCCCAGGTGCTTCTGGGCGTCACGGGGTCCGGCAAGACCTTTACCATGGCCAACGTGATTGCCCGCTGCAACCGCCCGGCCCTGGTGCTCGCGCCCAACAAGACCCTGGCCGCCCAGCTGTACGGCGAATTCCGCGCGCTTTTTCCGCGCAATGCCGTGGAGTATTTTGTCAGCTATTACGACTATTACCAGCCAGAGGCCTATGTGCCGGCCTCTGACACCTATATTGAAAAAGATTCTTCCATCAACGACAACATCGACAAGCTGCGCCACGCCGCCACCCACGCCCTGCTCACGCGGCGCGACGTCATAATCGTGGCCTCTGTCTCGTGCATCTACGGCCTTGGCTCGCCGGAATACTACGCAAAGATGGTCATTCCCGTTGAGGTGGGCCAGCATTTCCCTATGGACAAACTCATCACGCGCCTTGTGGAAGTGCATTACGAGCGCAATGACTATGACTTCCACCGCGGCACGTTCCGCGTGCGCGGCGACGCCCTTGAAATCATCCCGGCCTACCATCACGAGCGCGCCCTGCGGCTGGAATTTTTTGGCGACGACATCGACGCCATGCGCGAAATTGACCCGCTCACAGGCGAAGTGCTGGCGGATGTGTCCAAGACTGTGCTGTACCCGGCCAGCCACTTCGTGTCCGCGCAGGATAACCTCAAGCGCGCCGCCAGCGACATTCGTGACGAACTGGCGGAACGGCTTATTCTGTTCAAAGAACAGGGCAAGCTTGTGGAGGCCCAGCGCCTTGAACAGCGCACACAGCTTGATCTTGAAATGATTGAAGAACTTGGCTATTGCAACGGCATCGAAAACTATACCCGCCACCTTGATGGCCGCGTGGCGGGCGAGCCGCCCTCGTGCCTGCTCAACTATTTTCCCAAGGATTTTCTCCTTTTTGTGGACGAGTCGCACATTACCGTCCCGCAGGTGGGGGCCATGTACAAGGGCGACCGCTCGCGCAAGACCACCCTGGTGGACTACGGCTTTCGCCTGCCGTCGGCCCTGGACAACAGGCCTTTACAGTTCAACGAATTTACGGCCCTGCTCAATCAGGTGGTCTATGTGTCGGCCACGCCGGGCAAGTACGAGCGTGATCAGGCGCAGGGCATTGTGGCCGAGCAGATCATCCGGCCCACGGGGCTTGTGGATCCCCAGGTGGAGGTACGCCCCACCAAGGGGCAGATGGAAGACCTGCTGGGCGAGTGCCGTGGCCGCGTCAGCCGGGGCGAGAGAGTGCTTGTGACCACCCTGACCAAACGCATGGCCGAAGACCTGACGGAATACTGCTGCAACATGGGGGTGCGCGCGCGCTATCTCCATTCTGACATCGACACCCTTGAACGCATGCAGATCATCCGCGCGCTACGCATGGGCGAGTTTGACGTGCTGGTGGGCATCAACCTGCTGCGCGAGGGCCTGGACATCCCCGAAGTGTCCCTTGTCTGCATTCTGGACGCGGACAAGGAAGGCTTTTTGCGATCCGTCGGTTCACTCATTCAGACATTTGGCCGCGCCGCGCGCAATGCGCAGGGCCGGGTCATCCTGTACGCCGACAAGATGACGGATTCGATGAAGGCCGCCATGGACGAAACCGCGCGCCGCCGCGCCAGGCAGACGGCGCATAACGAAGAACACGGCATCACGCCGACCAGCACACGGAAAAGTCTTGAGTCTCCGCTGGATAGTTTGTATGTGGAAGATGGCGCTTCACGCGGGCGTGGCAAGGGCCGAGGCAAGGGCAAGGGGCAGGAGCCGGACGCAGTTCCGCTTACCGCAGAGGATACGGCCCTGCTGGTGGCCAAGCTTGAAAAGGAAATGCGCCAGGCCGCCCGTGATCTGGAATTCGAGCAGGCCGCCCAGTTGCGCGACCGCATCCGGGTGTTGCGGGCGCGCTTGATTGCCTTGCCCGACTAGGGCAATTTTACTGGGGCGTTTTTATTGGGGAAATTTTAATTTAAATGCTTTGTGGGGGAGGGACCCTTTTGAAAAAGGGTCTCCTCCCCCACCCCCTAAAACTTTTACTCTTTTGGGCTGTTGGCAGTTGGACAGGTTATAAGCAGTCAGCAGGCCGCAAACAGTCTGTAATAACGGCGACGCACGATGCCCGTCGCATTTCCCCGTTTTTTATGGAACCGCGCGGGCGCTTACGGCGCGGACAAAAAGGCTCTCGCGCAGCGTCAGGCTTGCCAGCAGCCGCACAAGGTTTTTCATGTCACAGCATACCAATGATCAGGGCGGGCAGCTCCAGCACAGCCTCTTTTCCACCGGCCCCACAGCCGAAGAGCGCCGCCGCGCCCAATGGCTCACGGCTGAGCTTGAACGGCACAACTATCTTTATCATACACTGGACAAGCCCGAAATCAGCGACGATCAGTTCGACGCCCTGTTCCGCGAACTGCAGGCCCTTGAAGATCGCTGGCCCGAACTGCGCTCGCCCCATTCGCCCACATTGCGCGTGGGCGGCAAGCTCATCGACGGGCTTGCCAAAAAGGCGCACAGCCTCCAGATGTACGGTCTGGACAACGTTTTTTCTCTGGAGCAGTGGCAGGATTTTGCGGAGCGCATGCGCCGCGCCTGGGATGCAGATATTAACGGCCCCCTGCCGGAACGTTTTTGGTGCGACCCCAAGCTTGACGGGCTGGCGCTGGAAATCATCTACGTTGACGGCGCCATGCAGGAGGCCCTCACCCGGGGCGACGGCGAAATAGGCGAAGTTGTCACCGAAGCCGTCCGCACCATCCGCACCGTGCCCCTGCGCCTTGCGGGGTCTGGGCCTTTTCCTGCCCGGCTGGAGGTGCGCGGCGAAGTTGTCATGTACAAAAAGGATTTCGCCGCTCTCAATGAAAAGCAGGAGGCTCTGGGGCTGAAGACCTTTGCCAACCCCCGCAATGCCGCCGCCGGAACCCTGCGGCAGCTTGATATCTCCATCACCGCTTCGCGGCCCCTGCGTTTTCTGGCCTACAGCCTTGGCGAGGCCCAATGGCAGCCAGCCCCGGCCTGTACGCTGCAATCTGAAGCCATGGCCCGCCTCAGGGAATACGGTTTTCTCACTCCGCCAGACGGCAAATTGTGCGAGAGCGTGCAGGCTGTTGAAGACTATGCCCAGTGGGTCAGGGAGCACAGGCCGCAGTTCAGGATGGAGATTGACGGCGCCGTGGCAAAGCTGGACAATCTTGAGGCCCAGCAGGCCCTTGGTTTCACGGCGCGTGCGCCGCGCTTCGCCGTTGCCTTCAAGTTTCCCGCCGAGCAGGCGCAGACCCTTTTGAAGGATATTGAAATCCAGGTGGGCCGCACAGGCGTTCTGACGCCAGTGGCTGTACTCGAGCCCATAGCCGTGGGCGGCGTTATGGTTTCCCGTGCGACCCTGCACAATGAGGACGAAATACGCAGCCGCGACGTGCGCGTGGGCGATACGGTCATGGTTCGCCGCGCTGGCGACGTGATCCCCGAAGTGGTGGGCCCTGTGCTGAATAAGCGCCCGGCTGACGCGAAAGAATATATTTTCCCTCACAGTTGCCCTGCCTGCGGGCAGCCCGCGTACCGTGAAGAAGGCGAAGCCGCCTGGCGTTGCGAAAACATGGCCTGTCCCGCCATCCGTTTGCGGGCCATCAGCCATTTTGTCTCCAAGGCGGGGCTCGATATATCGGGCGTTGGCCAGAAGTGGATAGAACAGCTGGTCAACAGTGGCCGCGTAGAGTCCCCGGCGGATCTTTTTACCCTGACGGTTGAAGAGTTGCTGGGTTTTGAGCGCATGGGCGAGGTGCTGGCGCAAAAATTTGTGGGCGCGCTTGAGGGGGCGAGGCATACCGCGACCTTGCCGCGCCTTATCAGCGCTCTGGGCATCCGCCACGTGGGGGAACAGACCGCCCGCACGCTGGCTGTGCATTTTCAAAGTCTGGATGAACTGGAAAAGGCCGATGCCGAGACATTGCAGAGCCTGCCTGATGTGGGGCCGGAGGTAGCGTCCTCCATCCGCAATTTCTTCGACAGTCCCGCCAACAGAGAGCAGCTTGCCCGTTTCAAGGCCCTTGGCCTGTGGCCGCAGAACGCCCGTACCGGGAAAAACGGCGGGCACGGAACAGATGGCGGACCTGCCGGGGAGGGCACATCTGCATCTGGCCCCCTGGCGGGAAAAACCATACTTTTTACCGGAAGTTTGAGCATGCCGCGCGGTCAGGCCGAAAAGCTCGCCGAGGCTGCCGGGGCCACGCCCCTTGGCGGGGTGAGCAAAAAGCTCAACTATCTTGTGGCTGGCGAAAAAGCTGGCAGCAAACTTGAAAAAGCGCAAACATTGGGCGTAACCGTACTCGATGAAACGGAGTTTATGGGCATGTTGCGTGAAGCCGGTGTGGTTTCTGAATAATTTGAATGCAAAGTGAGTAAAGCATGAGCACATCCATCATCGTGGTAGGGGCTAACGGACGCATGGGCAGAACCATCAGCCAACTCGTAGCCGCAGAACCGGCGTTCAGCCTCGCCGGTTTGGTGGACAGCAAAGAACATGTGGGAAAGCTGGCCGGATCGCCGTGCCCCGTGGGGGACAACCTGGCGGCCGTGCTGCCCCAGGCTCCGGGGGCGGTAACCATCGACTTTACCGCGCCAGCCGTGAGCCTGCGGTCGGCCCGCACCGTGGCCGAAAGCGGCCGCGCCCTCGTTATCGGCACCACGGGCTTTACGGATGAAGAAAAGGACGAACTGAGGGAACTGGCAAAGCGCGCACCCATTTTCTGGTCATCCAACATGAGCATTGGCATTAATGTGCTGTACAAGATTCTGCCGGAACTGACGCGCGCTCTGGGCGATACGTACGACATCGAAATGGTGGAACTGCACCACAACCGCAAAAAGGACAGCCCCAGCGGCACGGCTCTGACCCTGGGCGAATGCCTGGCCGAAGCGCGTGACTGGGAGCTTAATGATGTGCGCTGTTCCTCGCGCGACGGCATCATCGGCGAAAGGCCCAAGGCGCAGATAGGCATTCAGGCCATTCGCGGCGGCGATGTAGTGGGCGTGCATACCGTGTACTTTATGGGACCTGGCGAACGCATTGAAGTTACCCATCAGGCCCATTCGCGTGAAAATTTCGCGCAGGGCGCGTTGCGGGCCGCCGCATGGCTGGCCGGGCAGAAGCCGGGAAAACTGTATAGCATGCAGGACACGTTTTAGGGCAGTCTTGCTTTAGAGCAATTTCATTTTGAAATTGCTCTGGCGGATGCGGGAGCAGACGCCTGCCGCAGAGGTGCAAGCGCAATTTATTGCGCTGTTACGCGCCGAAGCGGTCGTCTTGGAAGCCTTGCTTCAGGCGTTGGGTCGCATGAAAATACGCCTGAAGACAGTACTTGGTTACACGGCATCTAAGTGGAAGAACCGCTGTCGCTATCCGTAAGCCC
>NZ_MJUZ01000048.1 GCF_002237645.1 Desulfovibrio sp. MES5 | reverse complement strand
ACAGAGCCGCGCCCTGTTCGGCCCTGCCAGTGGTGGGGCATCGATATGACCAAGGTCATGACGGAAAGTGGCTGGGTGTATGTTGTACTGGTAGTGGACTGGTTTTCTAAAAAGATCGTCGGCCATCATGCTGGCTATCAAAGCCGAAGTCACGAGTGGCTGCAAGCCTTGGAGATGGGCATTCAGGCGCACTTTCCCGAAGGCGTCCGAGAACAGGGTTTGAGCCTGATGAGTGATAACGGCTGCCAACCAACAGGAAAGGCTTTTGTACGTGAATGCGCGATACTAGGCATCTCACAGGCATTCACTAGCTATAACAATCCCAAAGGAAACGCGGATACTGAACGGACAATGCGCACGATTAAGGAAGAACTTTTCTGGCTGCATGAATGGCGCAGCCTTGAGCACTTGGCCGACGCACTTTCCAGCTGGATAGAACTCTTTAATACCACGTACCTGCACTCGGCGCTTGGCTGGAAGACCCCGCAATGCGTGCATCAGCAGGCTGGTAAAAAACGGAAGGATACTCCCTTAAAGGCAGCTTGATTCATGGGGGGCATTACAGCTGCCCCTCCGAGGCCCCCTCTGCACTCCCCCCGGACGACCCCGCTGGGCTTTCCAAACACCAAAATTCCACGAGGGCTGCACGGCTTTTGCTCCGGGAGCTTCCTCGCTTCGCTCGGCGATCTCCCTGCGCGCCGCGCAATGCCAGAGTGCGCCTTTGCTCTGAATGAAAGATTGAGAGGCGTCGCATTGGCTATATGAAGTCTCAGGGATGGAGCCTGATTGTTGGGGAGACATAATAGTTGTAGGTCTGGCTCTTGGCCTAATCTTTGAAATGGGTGTTCTGTTTCTGCTACTTTACTCGCCTTACAAAGAATACTTCGTATTCTCTGTATGTTTTCCGCTTACGTTACCCTCAAGATATTGATACGCCCACCGTGGTTACACTTTATATACTACCATACAATTAAAGCACTGGAGTCTGTACGGTCTCTCAGGCAGAGTGCAAACTACTGCCGGGCGACGTCATAAAGAACCAAAGCCGATACGTCGGCATAAGACGCCCCCAATTTCATATTCAGCGCGAAAACGCACTCTGGCATTGCGCGGCGCGCAGGGAGATCGCCGAGCGAAGCGAGGAAGCTCCCGGAGCAAAAGCCGCGCGGCCCTCGTAGAATAACGGAAAATGGAAAACCTCAGGGGGGTGCTTCGGGGGGGATGCAAGGGGGGCCGAGAAGGGGGCGCAGCCCCATAACCGGCCCCGCCTTGCCGCGCGCCGCGCAGGCGGCCAAAACTTAATATAAAGAAAAGTCCCCGTGCCCGCACGGGCACACAAACCCGCACTCAAAGGTCAAGCCCAGTTTTTCTCCCTGAAGCCGCAGCTAAGGAACACCAACCGTCGCCCACCGCGCAGGCATACCCGCAGGGCACAAAACCACCCCTCAAAGGACAGGCCCGGTTTTATTTTCCCCGGAGCTTTTACCACTGAGGCCACCACCACGCCGCAAGACTATCTCGTTAATCCCTTGCATCATGTTCCTACGAGCATACGTCCGCGCGGCGCAGCACAAAACTCACGGGCTTGCAGCCCGAAGACACTTGTCATAAAGCCTTTGAAGGAGAACTTATGAGCGACCATAAAAAACAATGGGGCCGTCTGCTGGCTCCGTACCGCATGACGCGCCAGGACAAAAAACTGGCTGACCTGGATGTGGTGCGCAATCCCTTTGTACAGGATTATGACCGCATCATCTTTTCCAGTTCTTTTCGCAGGCTGGCCAAGAAAACCCAGGTGCATCCGCTGGTGCGCAACGACCATATCCACAACCGTCTTACCCATTCGCTTGAAGTAAGCAGCGTCGGACGTTCACTGGGCCTTCAGGTCGGGCAGACCCTGGCCGACCGGGGCCACCTGCCGGACGGCTTCAGCCCGGAGCATCTCGGCCAGATCTTGCAGGCGGCCTGCCTGGCTCATGATATCGGCAACCCGCCTTTTGGCCATGCCGGTGAAGAAGCCATACGCGACTGGTTCAAGGACACGGGCCATACCGAACACTATTTCAAGGACCTGCGGCCAGCGGAACGGGCGGACTTTGAGGCCTTTGACGGCAATGCCCAAGGGTTTCGGGTGGTCAACACGCTTGAGAACAACAAGGACGCCGGGGGCTTTCGCCTGACGTTTCCCGTGCTGGCCAGCCTGGTAAAGTATCCCCGTTCTGCCCATGAAGCCTTGGGGCAGTCCAGCGGCAAGTTTAATTTTTACATGGCCGAGCAGGGCATTTTTACAGAAGTTTTTTCAACTCTGGGCCTGTTGCGGGACGGCCGCGCGCGGCGGCATCCGCTTTCCTACCTACTGGAGGCAGCGGACGACATCTGCTACCGCATCATAGATATGGAAGACGCGCGCGAACTGCGCATCATTACCTATCAGGACTTGAAGGATGTGGTGGGACCGCTGCTGGGCGACAAAGATATGGATACAGGACGCCTGAACGCTATGGATTCCGACCGGCGGCGCTCCGGCATTCTGCGCACCAAGGCCATGGGGTGCATCATCCCCTCAGTGGTGCAGACATTTATGGATTGTTATGAAGACATGACGGCCGGTACGTTTGAGGGCGACCTGCTCAAGCACGCCCAGCCGGATGTGGCAACATTTATGAGTGCGGCAAAAAAAGTTTTTAACAGCAAAATCATGAACAATCCGCAGAAAACCGCGCTGGAAATAGGCACGTACACACTGTACAAGCGCCTGCTGGATATTTTTATTCCGGCCTGCTTCAATTTCAGCAAAAACAATTCCATGTCCTATCAAGAAAAACGCGCACTTACCCTCATGGGCACCAATGCTCCCTTGAAGGGCGAATGTCTGTATGCGGCCTATCTGCGCGTGCTCGATTTTGTGTCCGGCATGACGGACGACTACGCGACCTTCATTTCGCAGCAGTTTTCAGGCACGGCGGCGCAATAGCGCGTCCCGCCGGGCGAAGCACGCTGAACAGGACGCGCAGGACAAGGCGCGCAGGACAAGGCGCGCCAGTGAAGGCAATGTGAAGACAAAAGGCTCCACCCGCAGCCGCCAGAGCAAGTGCAATGTATACGTGCGCTAAAGTGCAGCGCGCCGCAACGTGGCGTGGATGCAGCCGAGCTTTCGCCCTTGCGACAAAGCAGGTTACTCTGCTCTAAAGGGCTATGGCTGGCTGCATGCGGGCCGCAGGCAGCGGACGTTCCGGCAGCAGCGCATGCTGCATGCGCTGCCAGTGGCGCGCTTCATCCAGAGCGTTCAGGGCAAGATCGCGCAACTGCAAATAACTTTCGGCCAGGCTGTAGCGGTCAGTATCAAGAACATGATCGGCGCGGCGCGGCTCATCAAATTTGTCGGTAAGGCCGCACAGCCCGGTGATGTGC
The DNA here is from genome assembly GCF_002237645.1 of Desulfovibrio sp. MES5. Taxonomy (GTDB): domain Bacteria; phylum Desulfobacterota; class Desulfovibrionia; order Desulfovibrionales; family Desulfovibrionaceae; genus Desulfovibrio. The sequence goes on along the minus strand of NZ_MJUZ01000048.1, from coordinate 176,264 downwards.
GTGTGCCCGGCCATGGCGTACAATCCCCTGGTATCGCGCTCCACCAGCGTTTGCAGTGAGCAGCGCACCCACACTTCACGATACAGTGGCAAGTGGTCGCGGTTTTTCTGTCGCATGCAGTCATAGGGGGTAGTGGCCGCCACAATGCACATGCGCCCCTGGGCATGCTGCTGCAACGCGCGATCGCGCAAGGCGTTGGTTGCGGCAATGCGGGCTTCAGGGGCGACATCGACCTGTCGGCAAAATCTGCCTTCGTCAATAAAGGCTGTTTCAATGCCCTGCCCTTCCAGGTACAGGCGCAGAAGAGAACCAAGTGCGGTTTTGCCGCTGCCGGAAAGGCCGAGCAGCCAGAGTACAGGCGTCATGCTTACCTCGCTTGCTTGCGCGTTGCGTTGGGCGCGAGTGCCGCGCCGGAGAACGCCTGTAAAAATGCAATAATCCGGCCAGTGTAAAAAAAGCATTTTATTACACTTGGATATAATAATGTTGGGAACTTGGCGTGGTTTTTTGACGGTGCTGCAAAAGCGGTCAGGCATAAAGCGCGTGAAGGCGCGTGGGGTTGCGGAGCGCTGCCCTCTCGTGCAGCGGTAGAGCATATGCCCTTTTTCAGCGGTGAGATGTCTACACCGGCAGGCGTATCAGGCGGATGGTTTCCGGCTGGATATACAGCAGTTTGTCCTGCTCCATTTCCTGCGGACGGGTCACAAAGCTGTCTTTGCGTACATTGAGGATGGCCTCCGCCTCATGGCTGCAGTCAAAAAGATGCAGCACGCCATCCTTCAGGCTGTCGGCCGTTGTCCAGTGGCGGTTCACAGCCGGGCCGTCAGGCGTGATGTGGCGCAAAAAACGAAAAACAAGGGCACGATTGCTGCCGCCATTCAGCCACTGGTCGCAGCAGTCCCACACCTGCTCGGCGGAGGGGTCCTGGTCCGTGCCAAAGGGCTGGCGCACGTCCAGGGGGAACATGCGGCTCTGCGCGCGCAGCATGCCGTCCACAAGACTGCAGTAGTCGGTCTCCTGCTCAAGCACGGCCCTGAACATTTCCGGCGAGGCCGCCAAAGCCATCAGGGTTTCATTAAGAATGCTGCGCGCCCTGAGCACCCGGATGCTGTGGGTAAGGCGCAGGGCGTTCAGCACTGCGTAAATAGCGCAAAACGTGTCCAACTTGCCCTGATAAAAAGGTTTCAGCATGCGGCCTCCCGCTCTTCTTATGCCCATTGCCGTCGGGAGGGTCAAGGGCGGCGGCCCGGCCCCGCGCGCCGCACCGCTGGCTCCACGCCTCGTTCCTGAGCCCCGTAGCGACAATGCAGGATTACCGCTTTTTCTTTACAAGCCTTCTCGAGACGTGTATAAATGGACTTTCTTAAACTATATCACAATACCTTGATATGCAGATATTAACTACCCCACAGGAACTGGCTGCCCAGTGCCGCGCATGGCACAAGGCCGGGGACGACATCGCCCTTGTCCCCACCATGGGCTACTACCACGCCGGACATGAAGACCTTATGGCCCACGGTCGCACCTTGGGCAAAAGGCTTGTGGTAAGCCTTTTCGTCAATCCCACCCAGTTTGGTCCTGATGAGGACCTTGCCGCATACCCGCGTGACGCCGAGCGTGACGCGGCCATTGCCGCCAGCCATGGTGCGGACGTGCTCTTTATGCCCGAACCTGGGTCCATGTACGCTCCGGATCACGCCACCTGGGTTGAGGTTCCTGACCTTGCCAAAGGGCTGTGCGGTCAGAGCCGCCCCATACATTTTCGCGGCGTGTGCACCGTAGTGCTCAAGCTTTTCATGCTGAGCGCGGCGGATGTGGCTGTTTTCGGCCAGAAAGACTGGCAGCAGCAGGCCATCCTGCGCCGCATGGCACGGGACCTTAACCTGCCCATGCGCATTGAAACGCGACCTACCGTGCGTGAAGCCGACGGGCTCGCCCTTTCTTCACGCAATGTCTATCTTACCCCTGAAGAACGCGCCCAGGCGCCCGAGATACGCCGGGGTCTGCTGCACGCGCAAAAGCTTGCTCAGGAGGGTGAGACAAGCGCATCCCTGCTGCGTGAGGCCGTGCTGCGCCGCTGGGCGGATCTGTTGCCTCTGGGGCGGCTGGACTATCTCAGCATCGTACATCCCGAATCCCTGGCCCCGCTCGACAAGATTGATGGCCCGGCCCTCATGGCCTGTGCCGTACGTATGGGCAAGGCCAGACTTATCGACAACATCATTTTGCGTTAGCAACTCACCGCGCCTGCGGCGCGATCCTCTAAAGGAGAACAGCATGCAGACCAAGGGCAAATACTTCTTTACCTCCGAATCCGTCACCGAAGGGCATCCCGACAAGGTGGCAGACCAGATTTCAGACGCCGTTCTGGACACCCTGCTGGCCCAGGACCCCGACGCCCACGTGGCCTGCGAAACCCTGGTAACCACGGGTATGGCCATTATCGCCGGTGAAATCAGCACCACCGGCTACGCCGACCTGCCCACCGTGGTACGCGAGACCATCAAGAACATCGGCTACAGCAACTCCGACATGGGGTTTGACTGGAAGACCTGCGCCGTCATTTCCACCATTGGGCATCAGTCGCCCGACATCGCTCAGGGCGTTGTGCGCGCAAAACCCGAAGACCAGGGCGCGGGCGACCAGGGCATGATGTTTGGTTATGCCTGCGACGAAACCGCCACCCTGATGCCCGCACCCATCTACTGGGCGCATCAGCTTTCGCAGCAGCTCACCAAGGTGCGCAAGGACGGCCTGGTGGACATTTTCCGCCCGGACGGCAAGACCCAGGTTTCTTTTGAATACCAGGACGGCAGGCCCGTGCGCATCAATAACGTGGTGGTTTCCACCCAGCACGCCGCCAGCGCCAGTCAGGCGGATGTGGCCGAAGCCGTGAAAAAGCACGTGATTCGCCCCATCCTTGAGCCCTCCGGCTACTTCACTGAAAAAGATTGCGAAATCTTCATCAATACCACCGGGCGTTTTGTCGTTGGCGGCCCCATGGGCGACTGCGGCCTCACCGGGCGCAAGATCATTCAGGATACCTACGGCGGCAGCGGTCACCACGGCGGCGGCGCTTTCTCCGGCAAGGATCCCTCCAAGGTTGACCGTTCCGGCGCGTACATGGGCCGCTACATCGCCAAAAACGTCGTGGCCGCAGGCCTTGCCCCTGTGTGCGAAGTGCAGATCGCCTATTGCATCGGCGTGGCCCAGCCCGTGAGCGTGCTTGTGTCTTCGCAGGGAACCAGCGAAATTCCTGATGAAATCCTGACCAAGGCCGTGCGCGAAGTTTTTGACCTGCGCCCCTATTTCATCAGCAAGCGCCTTGACCTCAAGCGCCCCATCTACCAGAAAACCTCCTGCTACGGCCACTTCGGACGCGAACTGCCCGAATTCACCTGGGAAGCCACCGATGCCGTGGCCGACCTGCGTACCGCCGCCAAGGTGTAGCAGCGGCATATTCGTCATAATAATAAATGGAGCGGAGAGGCGTCATGCCTCTCCGCTCTTTTTTTGGGGATGCTTTGTGGGGGAGGGGGTATAGTAGGTGCTGCTTCAGGAGAATAAAAACAGGGTTTGTCCTTTGAGAGGTTGTTTCTGTGCCCTGCAGGCACGGGGCTCTTCTTTTTTGTTGTTTTGGCCGTCTGCGCGGCGTGCGGCAAGGCGGGGCATGCGCGACGGAAGCTCTGAAGAAAGCAAAGCAGGGCTTGTCCTTTGAGAGATGACTTCTGTGCCCTGCGGGCACGGAGGCCTTCTTTATTCTTTTGTTTTGGCCGCCTGCGCGGCGTGCGGCAAGGCGGGGCATGCGCGACGGGAGCTCTGAAGAAAGCAAAGCAAGGCTTGCCTTTGAGAGATGACTTCTGTGCCCTGCGGGCACGGAGGCCTTCTTTATTCTTTTGTTTTGGCCGCCTGCGCGGCGTGCGGCAAGGCGGGGCCGGTTATGGGGCTGCGCCCCCTTCTCGGCCCCCCTTGCATCCCCCCCGAAGCACCCCGCCTGGGCTTTCCCGCTTCCGCCATTTTACGAGGGCTGCGCGGCTTCTGCTCTGGGAGCTTCCTCGCTCCGCTCGGCGATCTCCCTGCGCGCCGCGCAATGCCAACGTGCGCCTTCGCTCTGAATGAAAACGTGGGGAAACCCCTTATGCCGACGTGTCGGCTTCGATTCTTTATAACGCCGCCCCGGCATTAGCCCGCGCCCTGCCCGAGAAGCAACACTGGCTTAAATGCGTTACCTGCATGACAGCAATTTTTGATTGAACCACACCGGGCGTATCAACACCTTAGGAACAACATAAACGGAAAAACAACCTCAGAATACTTTGTCTTTGTTATGAGGTGAGCAAAATAACAGCAACAAAACTGCTCTCGCCCACAAGCGTTTCTTGCCCATCCCAAAGACCAAACCAAGCCCCCCCTTCTCCATAACGAGCCGCTCCAAGCGATCAGCTCCCCACCCCACAAACGTCATGTAGCCAACGAGATACACTCCGCCGGCCTCTCATTCAACGCGAAGACGCACACTGGCATTGCGTGGCGCGCAGGGAGATCGCCGCGCGAAGCGCGGAAGCTCCCGGAGCAAAGGCCGCGCAGCCCTCGTGGAGTAGCGAAAATGGGAAAGACCTTTAAAGACCACTCGTGGGAGTGAGGATATACGACAAACCCCAGCGGGGTCGTCCGGGGGAGTGCAGAGGGGGCCTCGGAGGGGCAGTATACTGCCCCCCATTAACAAGGCAGCCCCTAACAGGCCCCCTTCCGCCCCCGCCGGGGCGGTCCAAACTAAAGAAAGTGAAAGCCCGCGTGCCCGCAGGGCACAACAACTTACGCTCAAAGGACAAGCCATGCTTTGCTTTCTTCAAAGCGCTTGCCACGCATGCCCTCTTGCCCGCCGCCCGCGCGGCGGGCGGCCCAAACCAGATTAATGAAAAGCCGCCGTGCCCGCAGGGCACAGAAGCCTCCTCTCAAAGGACAGGCCTGCTTGAAGAACAAGCCCTGCTTTATTTTCCCTCAAATCCCTACAGCTAAAGTCCCCCTCACGCCCCACAGCTTGCCAGCCGCCCGTCCCTTTTCTATACTGAAAAGATTCTGGCTGCCCAAACGGCTGCCCCGAACCATTTTTCTATCCTGCGCGAGGTGCATGATGGCCGGAAACACCTTTGGGCGCGCCCTGCGCCTGACCACTTTTGGCGAATCCCACGGGGCTGGCCTTGGCGGCATCATTGACGGTTGCCCCGCAGGTCTCGAACTGACCGAAGCCCATATGCAGGCAGAACTGGATCGCCGCAAGCCCGGCCAGGGGCCAACAGCCACCAAACGCAAGGAGGCCGACACCGTCCGCCTGCTTTCCGGCGTTTATGAGGGGCTCACTACGGGCACGCCCATTGCATTCTTTATTGCCAATGAAGACCAGCGTTCCTACGACTATGGCAATCTTGCGGAAGTTTTTCGCCCCGGTCATGCGGACTGGGGATATTTTCAAAAATACAACGGCCTGCGCGACCATCGTGGCGGTGGGCGTTCTTCCGGGCGCGAAACAGCGGCCCGTGTGGCTGGCGGCGTTGTGGCCAGAAAAATCCTGGCGCTGCGCGGCGTGAAAATTCTTGGCGGCTGCGTGGAACTGGGCGGCGTTGCCATACCCCAGTGGGGCATGGATATGGACGGAGCCTCCATGCGCCCCTATTGCGCCGCCGCGCCCTCTGTGGTCACCCAGTGGGACGCGCTGGTGGCCGAGGCCCGCAAGGTCGGAGAAACCTTGGGCGGCATTGTGCGCATTGAAGCACGCAACGTGCCTGCTGGGCTTGGCGAACCCGTTTTTGACAAGCTTGAGGCTGTGCTGGCCCACGCCATCATGAGTGTGGGCGCGGTCAAGGGCGTGGAAATAGGTGAGGGCTTTGCGGCGGCGGCCCTGCGCGGCTCGCAGAACAATGACGCGCTGCTCCCCGCTGACGAGCCAGGCCCCGGCAGGGCACGCTTTGCCTCCAACCACGCGGGCGGCATTCTTGGCGGCATTTCCAGCGGCCAGGACATTGTGCTGCGTGCGGCGGTCAAGCCCATCGCGTCCATTGCCATCACGCAGAACACCGTGGACAAAGAAGGCAATGCCGCCACTGTGCTTGTGGGCGGGCGGCACGATCTGGCGGCCATCCCGCGCGTGGTGCCCGTACTGGAGGCCATGACGGCGCTGGCGCTGGCCGATGCGCTGCTTTTGCAGCAACGCATGGGCGTTGGCGTATGAAGAAGCACCCCCTGCAAGGCTTGCGCTCCATTGGGCCAGCCTCGCTGAAAGATTTTGACCTGCTTGGCGTGACCAGTCTGAACGACCTCGCAGGCCGCGATCCGCAGGAACTGTATGACGCCCTTTGCCGCCTCAAGGGGCAAAAGGTTGAGATCTGCTGCCTGGACGTCATGCACTGCGCCGTGGCGCAGGCCCGTAACCCGCACCTGCCGCCGGAACAGCGCGACTGGTTCTGGTGGTCGCGCAACCGCAAGGCCGCCTCTGACGGTGCAAGCCCTGCCCTGGAAAATCGCTGACATGAAGGAAATGTCCCTGCTGCAAGACCCGGATGCCGTCGAAATTACCGGCACCATCGAGCGCGTCGTCTTTCACAATGAGGAGAACGGCTATACCGTTCTGCGCCTCATGCCCGGCAGCGTCAACAGTTCGGGCGGCGACGGCGGCCTCACCCGCCCGCGTGACTCGGTGAGCTGCGTGGGGCATATGGTCAATCCTCAGGCAGGGGTGCAGATGAAGCTCAGCGGGCGCTGGGTCAACAACACCCGTTTTGGCCGTCAGGTCGAGTTCAGCAACGCCGAAGAAATGATGCCCGCCACCAGCGAGGGCATCCGCCTGTATCTGGCCTCCGGCCTTATCAAGGGGGTCGGCGATGAAATGGCCACCCGCATCGTCAAAGCCTTTGGCACCGACACCATCCGCGTGCTGGACGAAGAGCCGGAACGCCTGCTCAAGGTGCGTGGCGTAGGCCAGAAGAGCCTTGAGCGCATACGCGCTTCCTGGGCCGAACACCGGGGCATACGCGACCTGCTGCTCTTTTTGCAGCCCCACGGCATCACCCCGGCCTATGCCGTGCGCATCTATCGCGCGTATGGCGGCGATGCGCTGACCATTGTGCGCGAGAACCCGTACCGCCTGGCCATGGACATTCACGGCATCGGCTTTGTGACTGCCGATGCGGCGGCGCGCAAGCTCGGCTTTGAGCATGACCACCCTCTGCGGATTCAGGCGGGCACGCTGTACGTGCTGCAAAAAGCCACGGACGACGGCAACGTATATTTGCCGGAATCCGCCCTTATGGAGGCCGTGTGCGCCCAGCTGGGCGTGGATGAAGGCCTTGTGAGCGAAGCCCTGTCTTCCCTTGAGGAGGACGAGCGCATTGTGCGTGAAGATATGGATATGCCCGGCGCTGGCCCGGATTCCGACGCGCACGTCTGCCTGCCGGAAACCGGCATCTATTTGCGCCGCTATTTTCACTGCGAATCCAAAACGGCCTTTTATCTGCAAAGGCTGCTCAATTCTCCCAAGTCCATCCGCTTTGAAAATGCCGACGCCACCGTGGACAAGGTGGTGGCGCAACTGGATATAGCGCTTGCCCCAGAACAGCTTGAGGCCGTGCGCATGGCAGCCCGCAGCAAGGTTATGGTGCTCACGGGCGGCCCCGGCACGGGCAAGACCACCATCATCAATGCCATTATCAATCTTTTTGCCGAGGTGCGCGCCCGCATATTGCTGGCAGCGCCCACAGGCCGCGCCGCCAAGCGCATGGCCGAAACATCAGGACGCGAGGCCCGCACCATCCACCGTCTGCTGGAATACAGCCCCAAGGAGGATGGCTTCGCCCGTAATGAGGACAGCCCCCTCGCCTGCGGCCTGCTCGTTGTGGACGAAGCGTCCATGATGGACACCCTGCTTTTTTACCATCTGCTCAAGGCCGTGCCGCTGGGCGCTACCCTTGTTCTGGTGGGCGACGTGCACCAGCTGCCCTCGGTGGGGCCGGGCAACGTGCTGGCCGACGTGATCAGCTCCGGCGTTGTGCCCGTGGTGGAACTGACGGAAATTTTTCGCCAGTCTGCGGAGAGCGAAATCATCTGCAACGCCCACCTCATCAACAAGGGCGAAGTGCCCTCACTGGAATCCAGCAAGGACAGGCTTTCGGATTTTTACTTTATCCACCAGAACGATCCCGAAAAGGCCGCCGAGCTTATCGTTGACCTTGTGCGCAACCACATTCCGCGCCGTTTCGGCTTTGATTCCGTGGACGATATTCAGGTGCTCACCCCCATGCACAAGGGAGCCGTGGGCGCGGGGCAGATGAATTCCCGCCTTCAGGAAGCCCTGAACCCCAACGGCCTTGAGGTGCGGCGCGGCGAACGTGCCTTTCGCCTGCACGACAAGGTCATGCAGATACGCAACAATTACGACAAGGACGTTTTCAACGGCGACATGGGGCGCATCAGCTTTATGGACCTTACGGACCGCACCCTCAGCGTCACCTTTGACGACCGCGTCGTGCCGTACGAGTTTGATGAACTGGACGAACTGGCCCCGGCCTATGCCATATCCATCCATAAATCCCAGGGGTCGGAGTACCCCGCCGTGGTCATCCCCATCATGATGCAGCATTATATGCTGCTGCAGCGCAACCTGGTGTACACGGGGGCCACGCGCGGTAAAAAACTGGTCATTCTGGTGGGCGAATCCCGCGCGCTGCATATGGCCGTCAAAAACAACAAAACCCGCAAGCGCTATACCCGGCTGGCGGAGAGGCTGCGCCCCCCCTGCTAACGCGGATCAACTCCAAGGCGGATCAACTCTGAGACTGCACATTCTTGCATTCTCAAGGGGTTCGTGTCCCCCATATGTCGAGACAGCCCCACAAAAAGAGCGACGTCAAAGCGAAATAGGCGTCAGCCCGGCTCAGTAATCCCAAACCAAAGCTGCGCCCCATTAGAGCATTTAACACTTGAAATGCTCGCGTACGGCAGGCAAAAGCCCGCCTACTCGCATTTCGTGGCAAGGATTTTCAGAAAAATCCTTGCAGAGCAGTTAACTCATTTCATTCGTAAACTGCTCTAGCAATGAACCGGGGCTTTGAACTTCTGCCCCAGGTTAACTCCTTACGCGTCTTTCGCAAAAGGGATGCACTTCAATTCCGGGTTGAAACATTTACTGCACGAGATGCAACGGGCCTTGCGCATGTCTCCCTTTTCCCAGCGGGCTATAAGGTCAGGCTCGGAAATAAGTGGGCGGCACAATGAAATGGCCTCAATATTGCCCTTATTGAGCCATTCTTCGATTATTTGAGGGGTGCGATAGCCGCAGACGCTTATTACGGAGGCGGACGTCGTTTCCCCAAGCTTCAGCGCTTCACGGCCAAAATAGCCTTCGTTCTCTTCTTTTTTGATGAGCGGGGTTGAGGCTGATTCCTGGCTGACCATTGCGCCGCCACTGACTTCAATCGCATCTATGCCGCGTTTGTCCAACTCGCTGCATACCCATTGAAACTCTTGCGGGGCAATGGATGGCTCGGTTAAATCCTTGCAATTGATTTTTATCCATACCGGATAATCCTTACCTACGGCTTTTCTTACGGCGTCATAGACCTCAAAAACAATTCTGGCCCGTCCTTCAATACTCCCGCCATACGCATCCGTACGTTTGTTGAAATACGGATTGAGAAATTCGCTTAAAAGGTAGCCATGCGCAGCGTGAATCCGCACAGCATCAGCGCCGGCCCGTTGGCAGCGGACCGCTGTCTCGGCGAAACTGTTCACAACGGAGCGTATCTGTTCCTGGCTCATGCTTTTTATGGGATTTCCCTGCGCGTCGGACGCAGCGCTCGGGCCGAGCGGACAACCGCCCTTATCAATTGTGCGGGCTTTTTGGCCACAGTGGTTGATCTGCACTATCAGCTTTGCGCCAAGACTGTGAACGCCTGCCGTCAATTTTGATACTTCAGGCACGAATGATTGCGCGTAGCCTTTGACCATGACGGAGCCGGCCCTGGAATTTTCGTCAACGCCGACCATGCCTGTGATGATGGCCGCAACGCCATTGCTTGCCAGTTTTTCGTACATTGGCAGCAGCTTGTCTGCGAAGGTTTCACTTTCGTTGTCATAAACGTATTCAAAGGTTGCGCTTCTGATAAAGCGATTTCTCAGGGCAATGCCGCCGACCACAGTGGATTCAAACAATTTTTTCATGGCTGACTCCTCGTCTGTTTATTGTAACTTTTGCTGTTATATCTATGCACAAAAAAAATACCACGCAAGACCGGCGCCCGGTTTCGGGCGCGCGCAGAGGCCGCAAATTTAAACGTCACGCCTACATACGTTCTCGTTTCCTTATAAAATCCGCCAGTTCTGCAATGGTGGTTTTTGCCAGACTTTCCTGCATGGCAGCATTGACCCTGGCAAAGGGAGCCTCCAGCGCGTCATGGATATTTCTGCCGATATAGCAATCACAACAGGGGTTTTGGTGTAAATAAAAGGGGGTGGCCTTGGGTTGGGGTATCACAGCCTTGTACACGTCCAGCAGGGTTATATCTTCCGGCTTGCGGTTTAATGCGGTGCCTCCCACCCCACGCCGAATCTCGACAAGACCGGCTTTTTTTAGCTGGCCGGTCAAGCGCCGGACGACCACGGCGTTTGTATTGACGCTGCGGGCGAGCAGGTCTGAAGACCTGTACTCGTTACCGGCAAACGAGAGCAGGGCAAGAATGTGCGCGGCAACGGCCAATCGGGTATCGTTATTCATATAACCACCGTTGTAACTTTTGCAGGTACGACAAATATTGTCAAATGAAAATTTGTTTGAGCTCGGTCAGTTCTCTTTTTCAGGCGCCTTACTGCAAAATCATTGCGCTTTTATATCTGACTCCACTTCCCAAGCGAACGTGCCGGCTCAGGCAATCCTGTGATGCGACCAGTATTGCGATCATTCCATTTTTGCAACAACAACCCGGAAAACCTGATTTTTTCAAATGAAAAAGACGAATACGTCGCGCCATGCACTGCCATGCACTGCCATGACTTGCCTTGACCTGCACTGATTTTATCTGACGACAGGGCTGCCGCAAGGCGGCGTGGCGGATAATGATTGCTGTCGCGCTTCGGCCAAACACGATTCCAAGTAAGGCACACACCCCGCCTGCTCACCCAAGCCCTTACTTGTCATCAAGTGCCTCCCACAACAATAAAAGCGGCCCCTTTCATGAAGGACGAATTCCTCTGCGAATTCACCCGGAATGAAAAGGGCCGCTTGACGCGGCAGCAGGCAAAACTGTCAGCTAACTGCCGCCTGAAGAACTACATCAGGCTGATATGGCTATTTGCTCCTCTGCCAGGCTCAACCGCCAGGCCACAAGATCTTCCACGCTGCACAAGGGCAGGCGATGGGCAAAGGCAAAGGCCGCAACCTGCGGCAAACGCGCCATCTTGCCGTCGTCCATGGTCAGTTCGCACAGCACGCCACACGGAGCGTGCCCGGCCATGCGCATGAGATCCACGGTGGCTTCCGTATGCCCGCGCCGCTCCAGAACGCCGCCGGGGCGCGCCCGCAGGGGGAAAACATGGCCGGGCCTGCGCAGATCTTCCGGGAGGGCGTTGTCAGCTACAGCCGCGCGAATGGTAGCGACGCGGTCTGCAGCGGAAACGCCCGTCGTCACGCCGGTGGCGGCCTCAATGGAAATAGTGAAGGCCGTTTGCTGCGTGTTGGTGTTGTTTTCCGTCATCATCGGCAGATCAAGACGCTGGGCATGCCCGTCTGTGATGCACAAACAAACAATGCCGCTGCAATGCCGGATAAGCATGGCCATCTGCTGTTCCGTGATGGTCTGGGCCGGAAAAATGAGGTCGCCTTCATTTTCGCGGTCTTCGTCATCCACCACAAGAACGCCGCCTCCGGCGCGCAGGGACGCCAGGGCATTACGAACGCGCTCTTCAGCGCTGCCAAAAGAATGAAGGGAAAGTGAGGACTGATGCATGCCGTTCTCCTGTTCCGGTTCAATACCGGGAGATGGTGCATCAGGGCGTGGACGGATTGCGCCAGTACAGCGGCGGCCGGGCCGTTACTGCGAAAGCTCAGCGCTGGCCACACGAAAGACATGTGCATGGCGCACAGGATTTTCGCGTGGCTATGACCGTTCTCTTCCATCCGGACTGTTACCGTCGGCTTCGGATTCTCACCGAATCTGCTGACCCCAAACATGGGCGCTCGCGGGCTGACGGAGCTTTACGCTACCGCATCACCGCCGGTGGGGACTTGCACCCCGCCCTGAGAAACATAAGCAACATACGCCGTTGCCGCAATCAAGGCAAGAGTCTATGCGCTATTGTGGGTAAAGGCGAGGGTTCGGGCTGCCAGCACAGCTGAAGGGGCATGACGCGCTTAACGATACGGACGTATGAAGCGAAAACAAAAGCTGAAACTGGCACAAATGAGCGTTACGCTGACATGATGTTCAAAAAAAGCCGCCTCTAACATTCCCGCTCCAGATCAGAAAGCACGTTGCAAAATGCCAAACTGCAACAAGAGTTTTAGGGGGTGGGGGCGTGGGGGAGGAAACCCTTTTGCAAAAGAGTCCCCCCACAAAACTTTTCATGCCAGCCGCATCTTACGCCGGAAAAACCAGCGCTTCAAACCAGAACAGGCGTGCGCCGGGCTGCTTCCAGCTGTCTTTGGGCAGCCCGGCCTTGAAGCAAAGGTGCTCAAGATAGGCCAGCCTATCCCAACCCTGCTCAACGGGAACCTGCGGCAAAAAAACGCCGCTTCGGTTCTGGTATTGAAGCACAAGCCCGTGGCGGCCAACTTCCACGGCCTCCGGGCTTGGGCAGAGCGTCAGTTCGTCCAACACGGAAATGTCCAGTTCCACATCACTGCGCCATTCCTCAAGGGTCAGGGGCGGAAAACGCGGGTCGCTGAACGCCGCTGAAGCGGCCATGCGCCAGACATTCACGTACAGCGGTTCCTGGCCCACGATACTGCCGATGCAGCCGCGCAGCGCGTTGTTTATGGAAATGGTGACAAACGCGCCAAGGTGACGCCTGAGGGGGCCTTGCTGCCTGTCCAGCGTTTCCGGTGGGCTTGGGATGGCGTCCACCGTCTTGCCTACAAGTCCGGCTTCAATGGACATCCGTGCCTGACGGCTCAAAAAATTCTTTTCCGCATCAGTGAGGGTAAAGGAAATTCCCATAGCGTTCCTGCCTGATGTTTACGGCCACGTTGCCAGAATCCCTGATAAGATTCTGACGCCTGGCCAGTCTGCCCTGCTCAGGTCTGCCGCCAGCGCCTTAGCGCACCCATCTGCCTGCCGATGCAACAGCATGTTCGCGGCGGTACAGGGCGGCTTGGCGGGCACGCGACCTGCCGGACAATGCAAAAAATGCCGCAACAGTGTTACGGCATTTCTTGCATGAGGCTTTCACGCAAAGGCTGACGAGCCCTGCGAAGGCCATGAACGGGGCAATCCTGGCGTTTGAGGTTTTTTAGTCGTGAGCGCAAAGCACAGAACTTGCCTGGCCGACACGGATAAACCGCCTCGAACCCTGAATGGAAAGCCCGGCATAAAGCCGCACCCGGCTAAAAAAATCAACCGCTAGTCTTCGCCTTCAGCGTGGGACTGCTTGCCCGCACCCTTGAGGCCGTACATGGTGGTGGAACCGGAAGACCAGAACTCCAGCACTTCTTCATTGACCAGCTTGGTGAGGATTTTCTTCACGTCGCGGGGGCCTTTGTCAGGGAACAGATCAGTGAAGTCCTTGAAATAGAACTTCGACTTGGAGGCGGATTTGCTGTTCAAAAATTCAACAACAATGTCTTTGTCGTCAGCCATGGTGGTTCTCCTGTCCCGGCGGCGCTGCTGCGCCGCCGGGGTTAAGCAAGATAATCCTAGAACTTGAACTGCGTGCTCTGGCGCCAGGTGTAGTAGGCCGGATCACGGAAGTCGTCGATAAGGTGGTGGGTGAACTCAAGGCCGGTCAGCTTGAAGAAGCTTTCCCAACCGATGCGTTCAGCCCAGTCGCCCAGGCGTTCGTATTTGTTGGCGTTGGCCGCGTACACTTCAACGATGTGCTTCACGGTCTTGGTCAGCGAAGGCCAACGGGGCGGTTCGTTGGGGATGTAACCCACAACGACCTTGGAGAACTTGGGCATGCTGATGCGGTTGGAAACCTTGCCGCCAACCATGATGGCAACGCCGTCGCCTTCGCCGTCCGAAATGGGCAGCGCGGGGCACATGGTGTAGCAGTTACCGCAGTACATGCAGCGGTCTTCCTTGATGGCGATGGAGTTCACCTTCTTGCCGTCAAGCTCCACCTTGGTGGGACGCACGGCGGCAGTGGGGCAAGCGGACACGGCCAGGGGAATTTCGCACAGCTGGTCAGCCCATTCGTGGTCGATCATGGGCGGCTTGCGGTGGATGCCCACAAGGCCGATGTCGGAACAGTGCACGGCGCCGCACATGTTGATGCAGCAAGCCAGGGCGATGCGCACAGGAGCGGGCATACGCATGGTCTTGAAGTCTTCAAACACGGCGTCCATCACGGCCTTGACCGGGCCGGAGGCGTCGGTGGCAGGCGTGTGGCAGTGCACCCAACCCTGGGTATGCACCATGTTGCTGATGCCAGCGCCGGTGCCGCCCACGGGGAACTTGAACGAGCCACCGTCAAACTTGCGGCTGTTCAGGTCGTCGCGCAGGGCCTTCATGCCCTCTTCGCTGTCCACCATGAACTCAATGTTGTTACGGGTGGTCCAGCGCAGGCTGCCGCCGCAGTACTTGTCGGCGATGTCGCACAGTTCGCGGATGTGCGTGATGGACATGGTGCGGGTGCCGCCTACGCGGACGGTGTAGCACTTGTCGCCGCTTTCAGCCACGTGCATGAGCACGCCGGGCTCAAGGATTTCGTGATACAACCACTTGCCGAAGTTATTTTTGATAATCGGCGGGAAGTATTCGTCATACTTGTGGGGGCCGATGTCGGTGATACGGCCTTCCATCGGTTTGGCGGGATTGTACCCGGAAGAAATAAAAGCCATGTTCTTCTCCCCCTTTGACTAGCGTTGATGGCGTTTGCGGTAAGCGGCAAGGTCACGGTTCCAGCCACCGGGCACTTCTTCTTCCTTGAAGAAGATATACGGGTTGGAACGGGGTTCCTTGACATGGTAGGCGGCAGCAGGAGTGTCGGTAACTTCCAGCAGTTTCTGGAAGGACAGACGCTTCATGGTTTCACCCACGCGTTCGCGGTTCTTGCCTTCTTCCATCCACCAGTCCCAAATCTTTTCGATGACTTCTTTGACGTCATCGTAAGGGGCTTCACAGGAGACGAAGGGCACGAGCAGCGAACCCATCTGAGCGCCGTCAACCACGGGGGCCTTGGCGCCCACGAGGATGCTTGCGCCGCGTTCGTCACCGATGTGCAGGGCGCGGGGCATGGTGTTGATGCAGTGCATGCAGCGCACGCAGTCAGCAGTCTTGATGGAGAGCTTGGAGCCGTCCCACTTCATGCACTGGGAGGGGCAGCGATCCACCACTTCTTTCTGCAGGTCGAACTTGCCCCAGTCGCGGCCGGAGTGCGCGCCGGCGTTGGGAGCGAATTCACCGGCCACATAGGCCTTCACGGCTTCCTGGTCGATCTTGATGTCGTCCTTCCAGGTGCCTACCACGGCGAAGTCGGAGCGCGCCATGGCGCACACGCAGCCGTTGGGGCAGCCGTCGAACTTGAACTTGAACTTGTAGGGGAAGGCGGGGCGGTGCAGTTCGTCCTGGTAGTCCATGGTGAGCTGGTAGCACATGTCCTGCGTGTTGTAGCAGGCATATTCGCAGCGGGACTGGCCAAGACAGGCTTCAGGCGTACGCAGGTTGGAGCCGGAGCCGCCAAGGTCCACGTTCATGTTGTGGGTCAGTTCGAAGAAGATTTCTTCGAGCTGGGCAGTCTGGGTGCCAAGAAGCACGATGTCGCCGGTGGAACCGTGCATGTTGGTCAGGCCGGAGCCGCGCATGTCCCAAATGTCGCACAGATCGCGCAAGAACTTGGTGTTGTAGAACTTGCCCGCAGGCTGGGCCACACGCATGGTGTGGAAGTGAGCAACGCCGGGGAACATTTCGGGCTGGTCGCAGTAACGGCCGATAACGCCGCCGCCGTAACCGAACACGCCAACGATACCGCCGTGTTTCCAGTGGGTTTCCTTCTCATTGTAGGAAAGTTCAAGCACACCCAGCAGGTCTTCAGGGCAATCCACAGGGATCTGATAATCGATACCCCTGGGATTCTTGGCCCTAACAGCCGCTTCCTGCTTGATGTCGGACACAAAGCTCGGCCAAGGGCCGCTTTCCAGCTGGTCCAACAGGGGGGTTGCATGTTTCGCCATTGCCATACCTCCACATGGTTTGTTTGTATCACGCAGCGCGTGACGTGCCGGTCAAATGCGGCGATCCGTGAGCTGGCGCAAAGCGCCACCTGCATCGGACGTGCGGGCAAGAACCGCTTGGGGTTCTTTAACGCCAACGGGTATTGCCCCCCGCCGGAACGCGCCCATCCCGTGAAAATCGGGACGCCCCAAAGGATCGCGTAAGACGGGCGAGCCAAAGCCTCGGCCCTCTGGCCGCAACGCGGTCAGATCACTACATAACGCATTATTGCGCTAATGACAACCGGGCCGGGAATATATCGCAAAGCAGACCCAAAAGCCCGCCAAGCAAGCCTTTGCGCCAGAAAGCGCATTCCGGCTGCTCTGCTTGTCCCGTCTTTATAGAGGCTACTAATACTCATTTTTTTGTCATTTATGCAACTTTTTTTCGGATTATGTACTTTTTTTCACATATGCTATGCATCCACGCTTGGCAAATAACCCCGTTTGAGCGTAGACTGCCGCTGAACAGAGAACAGACGCCCTCGCTGGCATCACCTTTAAGGAACCTCACGTCATGAAAGATGAACTCGGTTTGTACTACCACCCCCAGGCGGGCAACACTCTTTCCCGCGTCTATGTTCGCCGTGGGGAGCACGGCGAGGTGGAATTTCGCCTCTGGCGGGCAGACATGCCCGAAGTGTGGGAGCGTCACCCCTGGCTCAGCATGAGCGTGGTGCAGGATGCCTCGGAGCTTTACCGGCAGGAGCGCAACGCTGACGCCGACCCCCTCAAGCTGTACGACCTGGCCGTAGCCAGAGCTCTTCTCAAGGAAGACGAGGCGTGAAAGGCCGCTGGCTGCTGGCAAACCGCGACTTTCTCATGCGCGACCTTGTTCGCGACTACTGCACGGTTTTTCAGTCTCTTTCGGCACAGCGCCAACGTTTTGAGCAGGCCGGGGCTGTCTCGTATTCGGCCCTGCGCGACCTTTTGGGCGAGGCCATGCGCAAGGGCGTTTTTTGGCGTCTGAAAGATACCTCTCACCTGCTCTTTCGCAATGCTCCGGCGCACAGCGACGTGGCCCCGGTCGACACGCCCGGCCCGGTCTGCCAGCACTGCAACTGCAAAATGCAGGATGCGCCCAATGGCGGGCAGGGGCACAGACGTGATCCTGAATCCGCACAATCCGCGCAAGTTGCCGAATCCGCGCAGGTCGCGGCGCTGCTCCGCTCCGCCAACAATCTGCTGCCCGGCGGCGCTGACGGTCAGCGCGCCCTTGAAGCCATCATCGACTGGTGCATTGGCTACGCCTTTCATGAGTGCGTCAAACTCAAGGAAGACGCCTTTCAGAACCAACACTACGCCAACCGCCTTGCCCAGGTCGCCCGGCATGAGGGCGTCACCACAGATATGTACAATCCGCTGCGCGGGCTTGTGGGCCAAACGGCGGAAAGCTCCTCGCGCGAACTGTCGCGCATAAGCCATGTGCTGTCCCACGGCCTGCGCATGCTGGCCCAGTACCTTGTGGTTGAACGGCACAATACCCATCTTGCCCGTTGGCTTGCCAGTGAAGAGTTGCCTGCCCGGCAGGCTTTCGGGGCCAACTATGTGCCCATGCTGGACGCGCTGTACGGCCCAGAACACGAGCGCCTCTATTTGCTGGCCGCACGGGACTTTCTTGAAGCCGGACGCCGCGAACCGGCCATAGCCCTGCTGCAGGGCGCCGATGAACGCGGCCTGCTGCGCGGCGAAGGGCGCGGCCTGCTCAGTCTTCTGCTTGTTGAAAACGCCACTATGGATACAGCGTCCGATATCTGCGCGGCCTGCGGCAGGCAGGAGGGTTTTCCGTGTCTGCCCTACCTTCACCCGCTGGAGACCTCCAAAGCATGACCCCTGCCCTCCGCGCATTGCGGACCTGCCTTATACTCGCGCTCTGCGCCCTGCTGCTGGCCGGGTGCGGCTCCAGGGGCTCCTGGCGCAAGGGCGGCATCACCGGCACCAAGCCCTATACGGTTCGCGGCAAAACGTATTACCCCCTCAAATCCGCCCACGGATTTGTCGAAGAGGGCGAAGCCTCGTGGTACGGGCCGGGCTTTCACGGCAAAACCACAGCCAACGGCGAGCGCTACAACCAGTACGCTATGACGGCGGCCCACAAGCTTCTGCCCCTGGGCACCAAGGTGCGCGTCACCCACATGAACAACGGCCGCAGCATTATTGTGCGCATCAATGACCGTGGGCCTTTTGTGGGCGACCGCGTCATTGACCTTTCACGCGCCGCCGCCACCCAACTCAATATTATCGGCCCCGGCACGGGGCGCGTGCGCATACAAAGCCTTGGCGGCGTCCCGCAGATGCGCAGCGACGGCGACATTGACGGAGCCTATTTCGTGCAGGTGGGCGCTTTTGCCAACAAGGACAACGCCGACAGGCTCACCAACGATCTGGCCAGATCGGGACACAAGAGCCGCGTACGCTTTGGCAGCAACGGCATGTGGAACGTGCAGGTGGGGCCGTGGCCCGACTCCTTTGGAGCGCAGAAGCAGCTTGAAGTCTTCTCCATCCTGTATCCCGGCGCGTTTGTGGTCGGGGATTAGGGCATTGCCGCCTCCAGGCGTTAAGGGGACTGCGGGCGCAGCGCGCCCGGGCAAGGCATAAAGGCCGCACATCCAGAGGCTGACGCGCCAAAGCGGCACTGTGAAAGTCCCTATGTCGCCTATAGCCTGTGGCCTGCTGTCCCGTCATCGTGCCGCCTGTAGCCAGTGCCCTGTCGTCCCGCCCCCCTGCCGCGTCGCCCCCCTGACACACCGGGCGCGCAGGCACCCGCTGCCCCGTCTCCTGCCTTCAAGTCAGAAAGCTCGTAGTACTGCACCCAAATACCCTTGAAGTTTTAAGGGGGTGGGGCGTCGGCGAGGGTCTCTTTCACAAAGGGCCCCTCACCCACAAAACACTTCAATGTAAAACCGCTCCAGCTGGCTGCCATCCCGAACCGTTTTTTTTCTCATCTTTTCCGGTAGGCATAATTTTCCTTATCTGTCTGGAATGATTCTTGCTTTCATAAAAATGGGAACACGATGCCATTTCGCGGTTTCGCGAAGGCTCATGCACCCTGTTTCGCATCGTAACGGTCGTGCCGGAATAGAGCGTACATTTCCACTGGCACGCTGTTCTGGTCACATGCCCTAACGGGCAGCACACCAACCATGGAGGCGTCCATGTCGCACTCTCCCGCAGGCGAAGTCGGAATCGCCCCACCAGACGTGCCATGTAAAAATGCCGCCCTCACCGCACAGGGGGCGCGCTTGACAAGCGCGCGAAAGCTTGCGCGCGCCATATTGCCCAATGGGAACATACTGACGGTTCGCGCCTCCGCCGTGGGGCTGCCTGATGAAATCAGCATCATCCTTGACAATGGCCGCAGCATCCTTGTCAATGCACGCGATGTGCGCATTCTGGGTCTGGACAATGGCGGGTTCAGCGTCATCTCCCCCAGAGCCATTGTTGTTTATGATTCTGCCGGCAACGAAATTTCGGTCAGCCCCAACACCCTTTCTGCGGCTGACGAGATGATGGGGGACCTCATCTTTTCCTCCAGCGGGGCCGCAGATCAAGACCTGACGCAGATCAGCCAGACCCGAAGCCAGCGCGCGGCTTCCGTCCACCAGAGCCTGACGCAGGCCGAAAGCATCAAACATCAGGCGGCAACGGCGCTTGGGCGTCTCCTGCCAGCTTTTGCCCATTCGTAATCAGGTCTGGCCTCAGCAAGCCGCACAAACATAAAGCACCCCCGCAAGCTGTCAGCCTGCGGGGGCGCTTTATGTTTGTGCGGAACTCTCCGCAGAAAATTTTAAGCGTATGCAACTTTTTTCAAAGGACACGTGCGCAAAAAACAAAAAGAATTTTAGGGGGTGGGGGCGTGGGGGAGGAGACCCTTTTGCAAAAGGGTCTCCTCCCCACAAAGCCCTTCACAACATATCCCTGCGCTAATCAGCGGCCTGCGCTCTGAGCGCCTCGGCCTGGGCGGCGGTGCCCAGAGCTTCCACCAGGGACTGAATTTCGCCTTCCATAATCCTGTCCAGAGAATACAGGGTCAGGTTGATGCGGTGGTCCGTGCAGCGGCCCTGCGGGAAATTGTAGGTGCGGATGCGTTCCGACCGGTCGCCGGAGCCGACCTGCGCCTTGCGGTCTGCGGACAGTTCCGAACTCTGGCGCTCGCGCTCGGCGGCCAGGATGCGCGACGCAAGAACCTTCATGGCGCGAGCCTTGTTCTTGTGCTGCGAGCGCTCGTCCTGGCAGGTGACCACGGTATTGGTGGGAATGTGCGTAATGCGCACGGCCGATTCCGTCTTGTTGACGTGCTGGCCGCCCGCGCCCGAGGCGCGGTAAATATCGATGCGCAGATCATCGGGGCGGATTTCGACGTCCACTTCCTCGGCTTCGGGCATAACGGCCACGGTGGCGGCGGAGGTGTGGATGCGCCCCTGCGCTTCGGTGGCGGGCACGCGCTGCACGCGGTGGGTTCCCGCTTCGTACTTGAGATGGCTGTAAACGCGGTCGCCGGCGATAAGGCAGATGATTTCCTTGTAGCCCCCGGATTCAGAAGGGGACTCGCTCATGAGTTCCACTTTCCAGCCCCTGAGTTCGGCGTAGCGCGTATACATTCGGAAGAGGTCGGCGGCAAAAAGGGCCGCTTCTTCGCCGCCCGTACCGGCGCGGATTTCAAGGATGGTATTTTTTTCATCAAGGGGGTCGGAGGGCAGCAGCATGACCTTGAGTTCGTGCTCAAGCTCCGGCAGTTTCGCCTCTGCTTTCTGCACTTCTTCCTGGGCCATGGCGCGCATTTCCGGGTCGTCGTCGTGCAGCAGCTGTTTGCTTTCGGCCAGTTCTTCACTCACGGCGCGGTAACGGCGAAAAAGGCCCACCACGTCGCGCAGGTCGGCGTGGGCCTTGGTCAGCTTGCGGTAATGATCCTGGTCGTTAAAAACATCGGGCTGGGCGAGGGCATCCTCAAGCTCCAGATATTTTTTTTCCAGGCCTTCTAATTTGGCGAACATAGGGTCTCCGGCTGGCAGTGGACAAAAACGGAAACAGCGGACGGCGGGCGTGGCCGCCGTACAGGAACCAGGGGCTTTACTGCGCGGTGTAGGGCACCGTGCGCACCCGCTCCCCGGCTTCGGGCCCCAGCGCTTCGGCCAGGGCCACTACCGCCACTTCAAGCTGGCTTTCGTCCGGCTCGTAGGTGGTCAGCTTTTGCAGTGACAGGCCCGGCGCTTGCAGCACGCTGGCAAGCGGCCCCTCGGGCAGGCGCGCCGCATAGCGGATAAGCTCGTATGCCAGCGCGCTGATGGGCACCATCAGCAGCAGCTTGAAAAACAGGGTCAGGGCGTGCTTGGCCACGGCGCTCTGCGGCGTGTACAGAGCCAGCAGCATGGGCACCAGTACCGCGTGCAGAATAATGGATATGCAGATGACAAAGAGCAAAAACGTGGTGCCGCACCGGGGGTGCAGACGGCTCATGCGCGCGGCGTTGGCCGCGTTCACTTCCTCGCCGGATTCAAAGGCGTGGATGGTCTTGTGCTCCGCCCCGTGGTACTGAAAAACACGTCGGATATCGGGCACATACGAGATTGCCTTTATGTAGCCCATAAAGATGCAGCACTTGAAAAAGCCGTCCCACAGGTGAAAGGTCAGCCCTTCAACATCACCGCCAAGGTTCAGCCAGAGCATGCCCAGAGACAGCAGGTGCGGCACGACGACAAAAAGGCCAATGGCCATGAGCAGGGCTGCCGCCATGGTTGCAACCAGGTGCCAGCCGGTAATTTCTTCTTCCTGCCCTTGAGCCACGACCTCAACCGAGCGGTTGAGCGCCCTGATGCCGTTGACGAGCGTTTCCAGCAGCACGGGGAACCCGCGCAGGAAGGGCTTTTTCAGCCAGGGATGACGCAACAGCGAGAACCAGGGCAGACGGCGGGCAACAATAGCCCCGTCAGCCTGGCGTACGGCGAGGCCATAGGCATCGCCATTGCGCATCATAACGCCTTCCATAACGGCCTGGCCGCCCACCGTGGGGCAGGCGGAGGTCAAAGCATAAAGCGCCGTCATGACCATCCGGGACATTTTCCCGGTGGTCTTGGCTGGCGCTCCCTGCCGTGCGTCATCCTTGTGCGGCATATCCTGCCGCCCGCGACTATTTGGAATCAAACTTGGCGTACTTTTTACGGAAGCGGTCAATACGGCCAGCCGTGTCAAGGAAGCGCTGCTTGCCGGTGTAAAAGGGATGACAAGCGGAGCACACTTCCACGTTCACATGTTCGCCCTTGGTGGAGAGCACGCTTTCTTCGTTGCCGCAAGCGCAGGTGATAGTGGCATTGAACACTTTGGGATGAATATCTTTTTTCATGGCAGCTACCTCATGGAACGCGGCATAATCCGGCAAAATCCTTGCCAGACGCCCGCGCGTTTTTCCCTTGGCGCGAAAGTATATCGCACAAGGGCAAACCATATAGCGCTTCTTTCAGCATTTGGCAAGAGGCAAGACACGCAGGAACATGCCGGAATGACGCGAAAGGACGGGGCAGACCATAGCCGACCAAATCGGAAAGGGCCATGTCAGGCAGTTCTGGCCTGACCGGAGAGCTCCGGATCGGGCCGCGCCGCCATGCCAATCAGGCACATCAGGGGAGTGGCCGGGCCATGCGACTGGGCTCGATTGGACTGAGTTGGACCGGACTGAATTGTCAGGTCAGGGCCGCCGATTGCCAGCGCGGCCCTTCGCCTGTATATAGCCCGCATGGCAAAAAACCCACGTCAACGCGCAGACCAGCTAGTTTTTGAACAGGGTCTGGCGGCCAGCCGCGAGCAGGCCCGCCGTCTTATCATGGCAGGCAAGGTCATGCTTGCGCTCAACATTCCCGGCGCACCGCCACAGCTTGTGCCCAAGCCGGGGCATCCCTACCCTGCGGACACGGCCTTTGCCCTGCTGGAACCGGAACCCTATGTCAGCCGTGGAGCTTACAAACTGATCACCATTCTTGACCAGTTCAAGCTGGACGTGACGGGCTTTGTCTGTCTGGATGCCGGAGCTTCCACCGGGGGCTTCACCGATTGCCTGCTGCAACGCGGGGCCGCCCGCGTGTACGCCGTGGACGTGGGCCGCAACCAGCTGCACGAAAAACTGCGCAGCGACCCCCGCGTCATCAATCTTGAAGGCGTCAACCTGCGCCACGCCGAGGCCGATCTCATCCCCGAACAGGTGGATATGGTGGTGGCGGACGTTTCCTTCATATCGCTCACCCTTGTGCTGCCCGCCTGCATGACCTGGCTCAAGCCCGGCGGGCTGGTGGCCACCCTTATCAAACCGCAGTTCGAACTTGGCCCTGGCGAAACCGTCAAGGGCGTGGTGCGGGACGAAGAAGCCCGGCAAAGGGCGGTCAAAAAGATTCTGGCCTTCAGCGAGGCCAACCTCAACCTGAACTGCCGCGGCGTGCTGCCCGCCGCCATCAAGGGACCCAAGGGCAATCAGGAATATATGGCGCTCTTTGAACGCAACGCGCCTGCCCAAAACCCGGCATAGAGCGTCCGCGCGCTGGAATGCTTTGTGGGGGAAGAACCCTTTTGAAAAAGGCTCACCTCCTTCACGCCCCCTCCCCCTAAAACCTTTACTTTTTTTGAGCAGAGCACGAGAGCTTTTCAGTTTTGAAATGCGGCGGCGGTTGCGTGCAGGCGCACGCGCAGATTCCGCCGCCCCGGACGAAACCCTTGACGCTCTCGTCTCACGGGCAGAAAGCCGGGCGGGCAGTTCGCAGGATAGGCAATAGGCAGGGGGACAATACGGTTGCGCAGCCATATGGCAACGCGGATATCAGGGCAGCGCGAATGACACAGCAACGCCCGTGCTTTCGCAGTCGCATGCCGCCTAAATGAAATTGGGACAAAAGAAGAAACGCAGGCAGAAAACGGCCTCAATGGCCGGAATAGTCCAGAACATTGTTCAACGGCGCGCTGCTGCTGTGGACGCTTCCCTCCGCCAGCACATGACGCGTCAGACGCCAGCCTTCCATATCAAGCACGTCCAGCTTGCCCTTGTGCTCCGACCCAAGATGCCGGGCCAGGGCTTCCAGAACCTCGTCCACGGGGAAGTACACGCCCTCGAAAGAAATGCGCGCCATGTCCCCGTCCCTTTCCAGCACGGGAATATCGTCCGCATCGGGCAGGGCATCGGCACAGGCATGCGCCAGGTCTTCGTAAAATGCGTCATTCACCGGGAACACGTGCCCGTACACCTTGAGTAAAGGCTCCCTGCTCATGGCCGTGCGCCTCCCCCCGCGTCCGTCTTGCCCGATTCGCGCGATTCGCTCGGCCCAAGCGGTACAGACGGTACAGACGGCCCAGGCGGCGTAACAGGCGAATCCACCGCTTTAGGCTGGCCCGCGCTTTCCGTCTCCGGCGTCAAAGGGTTGTCCTGCTGCCGGGTTTCCGCGCCAGCCCCGGTTCCGGCGGGGGCGGAAGGCAGGCAATACTGCTGCGCCCTGGCCAGAATCAGCCCCTCGCACTCGCCAAGAGCGCAGGCAGCGCCAAAATCCTCGCACATGCCCGTCAGGTCGCGCCGCTGCATGCGCACCGCGCCCCGCGCCCGTAATCGGCGCGCCCGGTCTTCACCCTGCGGCGCAAGGCCATGCCGTGTATCCAGAGAAGACGTCAGGTCATCCTCGGCAAGGGCCAGCTGCTGCAAACGCCAATGTCCCAGAGCGCGGATGTAGCGCGCCCGGTTGAGCCCCGGCGCAAGAGCCAGAGCCGCGTCACACGAGGACACACTTTGCAGGGGCAGGCCGCGCCGCAACTGCGCCTCTGCCAGCAAAAGCCAGATCGTGGGGCTTTGCGGCAGCCTGGCGGAAGCCCGCTCAAGCCGGGGCAGCACACCGTCAGGCACTAGCCAGCCCTCCGCGTCCGCCTCCATAAGGTCCTGCGCCCGCAAAAGCGCCTGCAACTGCCCCGACGCGGCCTCCCAGTGCCTGGCCGTCCACACGGCGTCATCCAGCGAGGGCTGGGAGGGTTGCGGGGTTGCATCGGCCGGGGGCGTGGAGGCAGCCGCGCCCGAAACCGCAGGCAGCGCGGGCCGCGCGCCTGCGCCTGTTCCGGCGCAACCGGAAAAAATCTCGTCCAGCGCGTTCTTGCGCGCGTCTCCGCCGTGTGTCCCGCCGCTGCCCGCGCCTGCGGCGTCATACATGCCCACTGGCGCACGGTAAACAGTGCCCAGGTTGCCGCTTCCGCGAAGGCTTGCATCGGGGCTGTTGCAATTGCCCCCAGCCTGCGCGCGGGCCGCCCCGCCATACGCCGGGTCGCGCGCGTTCATAAGATGCAGCAGCGCCGCTGTTTCCCCCAGCAGGGCCGCCCGCACCTGCATAAGATCAAAACTGCGCAAAGACTGTGTTATTCTGGCGGCGGCTTCGGAACGGGGCCGCAAAAGAACCGTCACCACGGGCGCATCGTCCGCAGCCTTATGATGCCGTATCACGGGCGTATAGAGTTGTGCGGCCAGAGCCAGCCGTTCTTCCGCACTGTCGGCTCCCATGCGGATGTCGCGCCTGTTGGGCAGCGCGGCGGCGGCAGCCTCCAGGGCCGCATGCCGGGCATTGCCCTCAGCCAGAATGCGGGCCGCCCCGCTGCTCATGGGAATCCTCGGTCGCGCAAATTCACTGCGCTCGATGTTCGCAAGCGGCGGCACATCGGCATCAGGCAGTGCGGCGAAATCAGGGGTGCTGCCAATGAGGGACGAAACGGGCTGGCCCGCTTCCGCAGGCTGCCGGTTCATCTGGTCGTCCGTCTGGCCATTCGGCTGGGCTTTCGGCTGGCCGTCCGTCTGGCTTTCACGCTGGCCTTCTGGCTGGCCGCTCGGCGGACTGGTCGCCTGGCTTCCCGGCTGGCCGCCCGCTGGGGGCGGCGATGCCGTATGGCCCACGGCGGCTCGGGCTTCCAATGCAAGGCCGCCGACCACAAGGGTCGGCGGCAGGGCACAATATACCATCACGGCCGCTGTCAGCGCCGCGCAGAAAAACACCGTACGCAGAGCGCGCAGAAGCTTACTTTTTGGCCTCGATAGCCTGGACAATCTTTTGCGCCATGGGCTTGATAATTTCACGCAGGGTATCCAGCATGATGTTGTCTGCCGCGCCGCCCGTAGGCATGACCGTGCGCGACTGCGAGGCATTGAGCGTTTCGCTGAAGATACGGCTCTGGCGATTGGCCACGGCATAGTTGACGCGCATTTGCGTTGAAAGGTCGGTGGCGGATTTTTCGCGCAGCCAGACCTGATCAACATCGCCGGTCACCAGATAGTCGGGGTTGCCCGCCTTGGCCTGGTTCACGCTGTCGGCATAGGACACCTGAAGGCCGTTGCGGGCCAGCTCATCGGCAAGAGCCTTGCTTATCCACTGGGTAACGCTGTCATTGGTGACAAAGGCGGTATTGTCACGGCGGGAGCCGATGACAGTCATATCCTGCCGTTTGTCTTCAAATGCCACCACCGTCACTCTGGGGGCCTTGGGGCCGGGCAGCACCGCGCCTTCCTGGAAGGGCGGCGGCAGCAGACGCACGCTGTTGGCGGGTCCGCAGGCTGTAGCCAGAAAAGCCAGCAAAACAAGACATAATACATTGCGCACAGGTTTCATGACAGCCTCGCGTTTTTATAGAAATTTTCAAGAGTATACCAGCGATCTATATACGTAAAAAGCCAGCCTTGCAAGGCAGCCTACCCCCATGATAAAGGATTAATGTTATCGCGGGCGACTTCAGGTCGCAATTTTACCGCGTATTCGGCGCGATACAGCGCAATTTTTCAGGAGCGGTCATGATCGATCTCAAACTGGTGCAGAGGCAGCCCGAAGTATTGGCCAAGGCTCTGGCCGACCGTCATTCGGATCTCAGTGTGGACGCATTTCTTGAGCTTGACGGCAAACGCCGCACTCTGCTCACCGAAATCGAAGGGCTCAAGAGCAAGCGCAATGAAGCCTCCGGGCAGGTGGCGGGCCTCAAGCGCTCTGGGCAGGACGCCACAGGGCTGCTTGCCGAGCTTTCCACCCTGTCTGACCGCATCAAGGAACTTGAAGGCGAAACCGTGCAGGCCAAAGCCGATGTGGAAAACTGGCTCATGCGCGTGCCCAACATTCCTGACAGCTCCGTGCCCGTGGGCGCCAATGAGAACGAGAATGTCGAGGTAAGCCGTTGGGGCAGCCCTCGCCAGTTCGATTTTGAAGTACGCGAACACGGCGACCTCGGCGTTGCCCTGGGCGGTCTGGACTTTGAACGTGCCGCGCGCCTGACCGGCAGCCGTTTTGTGGTGTCCCTGGGTTGGGGAGCCCGCCTTGAGCGCGCTCTGGCCGCTTTTTTTCTCGACAGGCACACCCTCGACGGCGACTATACTGAAGTGAGCCCTCCCTACATGGTCAACCGCGCCACCATGACGGGCACGGCCCAGTTGCCCAAGTTTGAGGAAGACCTGTTCAAATTGCAGGACTGGGACTATTTTCTCATTCCCACGGCCGAAGTGCCGCTGACCAACCTGCACGCGGGCGAAGTGCTGGATGAGGCCGACCTGCCCCGCGCATACTGCGCGGCCACCCCCTGCTTCCGCTCCGAGGCGGGCAGCGCGGGCAAGGACACGCGCGGCATCATACGCATGCACCAGTTCACCAAGGTGGAAATGGTGCGCTTTGCCCACCCCGAAGACAGCTTCAACCAGCTTGAACTCATGCGCGGCCATGCCTGTGCCCTGCTGGAACTGCTGGAACTGCCCTACCGCGTCATTACCTTGTGCACCGGCGACATGGGCTTTTCCTCCGCCAAGACCTACGACGTGGAAGTGTGGATGCCCGCGCAGAAAACCTACAGAGAAATATCGTCCTGCTCCAACTGCACCGATTTTCAGGCGCGCCGGGCAGACATCCGCTTCAAGCCCAAGGGCGGCAAGACGGCCTTTGTCCACACGCTCAATGGTTCCGGCCTGCCCACGGGGCGCACCACGGCCGCCATTCTGGAAAACTGCCAGCAAAAAGACGGCAGCGTCGTTTTGCCCAAGGCGCTGGTTCCCTACATGAACGGCCTTGAGGTCATCGAACCGCGCTAGATAACACCCCGTGCAACGCGTTGCGGGGGAGGGACCCTTTTTCAAAAGGGTCCCTCCCCCACGCCCCCACCCCCTAAAACCTCTATTGTTTTTCCTGAACACCACGATGTTCCTTATCTGGATCAAAGTGGCGTGAAATGTGAAGCATTTCAGCACCATTCTGATCCGATAGGCTGCAAAGACAGACCCCGCGTGAAACTGCGCTTGCAGTTTCACGCGGGGTCTGTCCGCGCTGATGCCAGAACAGATCAATGCAGACGCACAGTTGCAGGATATGCGGTGTGGGTGCGTATATGCGCACAGGGGACTGCACTGGCGTCTTTATTTGACATTGAAATTCAATTCCAATAAAGTTCATGCCAAAGCATCCAGGGGGGATCCCACACTCTATATGGAGAGGATCATGAATACAAACGGGCTATTGGAGCATCCAGCGTCAAGAACCTTGCTCATAACCCTGCGCATCCGTTCAGAGGAAGATGCGCTGCCCGACGGAATGTTCAAGGACCCCGGAGCGCGCAAGGCCGTGGCAAGCCTGCCACCCGGAGGTGTTCAGCTTTTCTGTGAACCACATGATGCGCGTGGGCACGGCCGTACGTGTGCGCTATTTTGACGACCTGACCAGGGCCTTTTTGCAAGACAGGGAAAACCCCGTGATCGTCCAGTTGGGCTGCGGTCTGGACACGCGGTTTTCACGCACCGATTCGGGCAAGGGCGTTCAGATCAACATGGACCTGCCGGAAGTGATGCGCCTGCGGCAGGAACTTTTGCCCCAGACCGACGAGCGCTGCCTTGACTGGACGGGTTCCATCCTTGAAAGGGACTGGATGCACAGGCTGCAGCAGGATTACGCGGGCCGCAACATTCTGTTCATAGCGGAGGGCGTGCTCATGTATCTGCGCGAGGAGGAAGTGCGGTCGCTGCTCAGGGACCTGGCGGACAACTTTTCTGGAGCGCACATCGCTTTTGACACGGCGGGCAACTTTGTATGCAAAAAAATGAATAAAAACTCTGCTGTCAGCAAGCTCAACGCGGAGATGACCTGGGGTTATGACCATGACGGCAGCCTGGACAAATGGCATCCCCGCCTTCGCCGCCTGGATATGGCTTTTTATTTCAACAGATTCCGCCAGCGCTGGGGCCTGAGTTGCCTGATGCATTATTTTCCGCCCCTGGGCAAAGCCTCTCTCATGCATTATTTTGCCATTGCAGGCTGATCTGCCGCGTATCCCCGTAAGTTTCACAGCAAACATCCCCGCAACGCTAAGAGTGTCGCGGGGATGTTCGCATAAAAGCTTCAGAGCGGTTTCACGTTGAAATTGCTCTGGCGGCTGCATGAGCAGACGCCCGCCGTGGAGCGTAAGCGCAGCTTCAGCCGTTGCCCGCAGGGCCTGCCTGAACCGTTGGCGGGAACCGCCTTACGGGGCAGGACAGCATAGCTACGGAGAAGAGCACCGCTATTTATTTGCGCTGTTACGCGCCGGAGCGGGCGTTTTAGAAGCATTGAGAATGGATATTCTCAATGCGAAAATGCTTTAGAGGGTGGGGGAGGGACTCTTTTACAAAAGGGTCCCTCCCCCACAGCGTTTCAACCCGACGTCACTCTAAGAAAACACTGATTAAAGAGCCTCCTGGAAACGCGCAGTTGTTTCGTTTGGCAAGGCGCGATCTTTTTTTTGAAGCAGGAGTGGACTCTTCCGCCCTCGACTGTTTCAAAAAAAGTGAAGCAACGCGCCAAACGGAATAAATCAGCGTTTCCCTAAAAAACCTTTTTGAGCAGGGTTACGGCCATATTCTTGATCTTGCCCTCGGCAAAGCCCACAAAGGCCCTGAAGTGCGGCGTGGCGTTGTGCTCGTCAATGGCCTGCTGCGAGGCCCAGGTTTCGATAACAAAAAAGTGGCAGATATTGGAAAGGTCTTCAGTCAGTTCATAGGCGATATTGCCCGCTTCACCCCTGCTGCCGTCCACCAGCGCCTGCAACACGGGCATGAGTTCTTCCCTGTGCTGCGGCAGCACTTCCAGTTCGGCCACAATGCGTATTTCACTCATAAGCGTTCTTCCTTCATTATCGGGCTTGCGTATCAGGCTCAGGCGTTGTCGGCTTGTTTTTTGCGTTCAAGTCCTTCGGCCACAGCCTGGGCCAGTCCGCCCAGGGACGTTTCCTTGTAGCGGGACTGCAAATCAAGCCCGGTGCGGTACATGACCTCAATGATGGCGTCCAGCGAAATGACCCGCTGCCGTCCGTCTTCAAGGCGCGAAAGCTGCGCGCAGTTGACCGCGCGTTCCGCCGCGACCCCGTTGCGCTCAATGCAGGGTATCTGCACAAGCCCGCCAACCGGGTCGCAAGTAAGGCCGAGGTTGTGTTCCATGCCTATTTCCGCCGCCACTTCCACCTGCTTCACGTTGCCGCCCGTCACGGCGCAATAAGCCCCCGCCGCCATTGAGCAGGCCACGCCGACCTCGCCCTGGCAGCCGACCTCCGCCCCGGAGATGGAGGCGTTGGTCTTGTAAAAAAGGCCTATGGCCCCGGCTGTGAGCAGAAAATCAAGCGCGCCCTCATCCGTGGCATGGGGGTAGAAGTTTTGGTAGTAGGTCAGCACTGCGGGCACAACGCCGGCGGCTCCGTTGGTAGGGGCCGTGACCACCCGCCCGCCGGAGGCGTTTTCTTCCGCCACGGCAAAGGCGTACAGCGTCGGCCACAGGCTTAAATCGCGGCGGCCCTGGGCCTGAAGGGCGCTGACCTTGCGCAGCAGGTTGGGCGCGCGACGCCGCACGTTATAGCCGCCCGGCAGCACGCCGTCCGTATAGCAACCGCGTTCAACCGAATCACGCATAACATCCATCACGGCCTGGGCGCGGCGGCGCACCTCCGTGGCCGTATGCCAGAAACTTTCGTTGGCCATGACGATCTGGGCCACGGTTTTGCCTTCGCGCTCGCAAATGGCAAACAGTTCTCCAGCCGTCTGGTACGGATAGGGGGGCGTGGGCCAGGTTTCGGGTTCGGCGTCAAAGTCCGCGTCCGTGCGGATAAAACCGCCGCCGATGGAATAGTAGGTGCGGGTATACACCTCGGCGCCGTCGGCGGCACGGGCCGTGAGCCGCATGCCATTGGGATGGCGCGGCAGGAACATGCCCTTGTGCAGGCGCATGTCGCGCGCGTAGTCAAAGGGGATCGTCTGCGCGCAGATGAGGGTCAGGTCGGCGTTATTCTTGAGTTCCGCCGTGCGCTGCGCCAGATGCGCGGTGTCCACCGAGGCGGGTTCTTCGCCTTCCAGCCCGCCCAAAATGGCCCCGGTAGTGCCGTGGCCTTCGCCGGTGAGCGCCAGAGAACCAAAAAGATCAATGGTAACGCGCCTGATAAGGGGCAAAAGCCCCAGAAGCGCCAACTCGCCGGCAAATGCCTTGCCAGCCACCATTGGGCCTACCGTATGGGAACTGGACGGTCCGATGCCAATCTTGAACAGGTCAAAAACACTGAGCATGAGGCCCCCTAGAGCAGATTAACTTTGAGAGTGGGCATCCCCAAAGTTTACGATACGCTCGCTTCGGCGCTTAACCGCGCAAGTAAATAGCGGGGCTGTCTTCGTCCGTAGCGATGCTGTCCCGCCCCGTAAGACGGTTCCGTCAACGGTTCAGGCAAGCCTGCGGACAAGGGCTGAAGCTGCGCTTGCACCTTTGCGGCGGGCGTCTGCTCACGCAGCCGCCAGAACAATTTTACTTTGAAACTGTTCTGGCGCAAAGATACAGCGGCTCTGCACAGTACAGACAGAACCGCGTATCTCTTTGTGACACAGGACGCTCCACCGCGCAACGGGAGGATGCCCGCACGGCATGCCGGAGCGCGCCCCGATTCCGGGGCTACTTCAGACCAGAAACGAAATCGTGCAGACAGGTCACAGCCCGCACGGTAAAGCGCTCGCACAAGTGGGGCGGATCATCAGCGCGAAAACCGCCGGGCCGCAGATCAATGCAAGCCATACTGCTGAAATTCCGGTTGAAAACCGAGGCATAGCGTGCGCAGATGTCCACCGTCTCTTCTTCGTTCTTGCCCATAGCGGCGCAGTACAAGCCCAGAAAGAGCATGGCCCCTTCCACCAGACCGCACTGCCCGCCCTGGCCCGCTGCCCCGTGGCAGCCGACAGTGGCCTGATACAGCGACGGGTGCACAGCCAGTCCGGTCAGCTGCTCAAGGCAATGCAGAGTTGTCTGGGCGCAGTTGGCGTTATTGTCCCAGTAGCAGTGATGCACCATTTCGAGGATGCGTTCCTGAGTGCCCATTGTCATAGTTACACTCCAAGCAGCTTTTTCCAGCGCGGCAGGGCCGGGTCCAGATCCAGATAGTCGGGCGGCAGTTGCAGCGGCGCGGCGGCGGCCAGGGCCTGGGCCACATCCTCAACACTGCCGGTGCGCGGTAAGTGCGCCACATCCTGCAAAGGACACAGATCAAAATCGTTGACCGGCAGCATGCTCATAACCGGCAATCCCTTCAGCGCGGCCTCAAGGGCCACCGTGGTGGAATTGGAAGACCACACCACAACCCCCGGCGCAAGTTCCTCGCCTATGGCTCCCTGAGCGATGCGCACTTCCGATGCGCGGCGGCCCAGCAGGGCGCGCAGGCGCTCTTCCACCGGCAGGTAGGGGTGGGGTTTTACCACAAGCTGCCAGCCGTTGAGCACGCCCGCATGCAGGGCACGGGCCAGCAGAACCAGATGGGCCTCGGTTTCATCATTGAAAAAGCTGGTGACGACCAGAAGGCGCTTGGGCTGCCCGGCCCCGGCGGCCCCGGTTTCCTGCCCGGCAGGGCTATTGGGGGCGGGGCTGCTTGTGGCGGCCTTGCCGCGCGGGCTTTCGGCAAGATAGAGATAGCGCAGCGCTTCCACCTCGCCAAGCCGTTCGGGCGGAACGCCCGCCTGGAGCCACTGGGCGCAGGCCGACTGCCCGTTGCCGCGCACAGCGTCGGGCTGAAAGGCGTCGCAGGGCGGCGTAAAGGTGCGGGGGTCGTCAAAATAGCGAAAATCCGTTGGCCGCACGGTGGAATGCTGCGCCCCGATGACCGGCCCGGCAGTGGGTTCAGAGCACGGCGTGGCGGCGGCTCCCGCCTCGCGCATGGCCACGGTGAGCATGCGCTCCCAGGGGCAGTTTTCCAGCGGAAAGAGCGTCCAGCGTTGCGGGCCAGCCGCCTTTGCATACACGTCAAAGGCGCGCTGTTGCAGGCAACGCTCAAGGCCGCGCCAGCCCCTGAAGGACTCTATCCAGTAGGGCGCAAGGTACGGCCAGAAATTGACAAGCGAACCGGCAAAACGGAACGCGGGGCGTATGGTGGACTCAAGCTTTCTGCTGCCAAAGCACAGGCGCAGATACCGCAACAGGGCCGCCCACAGGTCGCGGTGGCGCAAAAATTCCTCAAGATAGTGAAAGCTGGCCCCGTCCTTGCCTTCAGCGCGGAACCGGTCACGCAGGGCCATGCACTGCGCCAGGCTGAGCTGCGGTGCGGGAAAACGGATGAAAAGCCAGCGCACCCAGGGCGCGCCTTCCTTTTTGGCAGCGTCATGCAGGGCGTCGTGCAGGCTTTCCCAGTAGCGGGAGCGAAAGCGCCCTTCGCCGGCGGCCTTCATGTCCACATTGGGAAAGTAGGTGGCGATGGTGGCCGTTTGCACCGGCCCGTCCGCCCCCTGCACCGGGGCAAGGGCCTTGCCCGCGTCAGGCGCTGCGGGCAGCCTGCGGCGCACAGTCCACAGCCAGTGCCCATACCGGGCCAAAGCCCGCAACGGCGCGGGCGCGGCATTGTACAGACGCCGCAAAAGGGGCGCTGGACGCTCCAGCGGCGCAGCCACGCCCTGCTCAACAGAAAAGGTGCGGCCAGACGCGCTGCACATGTCGGCCAGAACCTCGCGCAAGGTGTCATCCCCCCCGCTGAGGCGCAAGTCCGAAATGCCCTCCTGATCCATAAACCGTTCAAGAGCGCGCAGCTTGTACACGGTGTACAGGCCCGGCGTCATCTTGGGATGGCGCTCATACAGCAGCGAGCACCACCACATGGACAGCGCGTGCCCGGCCCGCAGCCAGTCCTGCGCCTCCTTGCCCTCCACTGTCAGTCGCCCCAGATCATAGGCCCAGGCCGCATGCTCCGCGCGGATGGCTTCAAGGTCGACGCGCAAAAGGGCAGGCAATGAAACATGCCCCTTGGGCGGCTCCCAGCCCTCCCACTGCATGACGGTCTGCCGGGGCTGTTCGCCGCTGGCGTCCTGGCAGGGCCCAAGCTCCGGCTGACTGGGGCCGACGACAAGGATAAGTTCCTTCATGCGCCTAGCTCCTGCCGGGCGCGAGGTCACTGCCCTCGCATTCCGGCGCTGCTCCGCCGATGCCCGCGCTGCGGCCGGTGCTCAGGTCATTGAGCGCGGCCCAGATGGACAACCCGTAAGGCGGGTACAGCACGCCTTTTTCTGTAATGATGCCACAGATATATTCCGCCGGGGTCACGTCAAAGGCATAATTGAACACAGGCACGTTCTTGGGGCAAAGCCGCGTTTCGCCCACGTGCGTCACTTCCCTGTCCGGGCGCTGCTCAATGGGAATGCCCGCGCCGTCGGACGTGGCGAGATCAATGGTGGACAGAGGCGCTGCCACGTAGAAAGGAATATGAAAATGTCTGGCCAGCAGGGCCACGCCGTAGGTGCCGATCTTGTTGGCCGTATCGCCGTTGGCGGCAATGCGGTCAGCCCCTACCACCACGCGCTGTACAAGCCCTCTGCTCATAAGCAGGGCGCAGGCATTGTCGCAGGCCACGGTTACGGGAATGCCGTCACGCGCGAGCTCCCAGGCGGTAAGACGCGCGCCCTGAAGAAAGGGACGGGTTTCGTCTGCAATAACGCTGACCTTCTTGCCCGACTCGGCCGCCGCACGGATGACGCCAAGGGCCGTGCCGTAGCCCGCCGTGGCCAGCGCCCCGGCATTGCAGTGGGTAAGCACGCAGTCGCCGTCATTGATGCAGGTTGCCCCGTGGCGGCCCATAGCCTTGCAAATGGCCACATCCTCGTCCTGCATGGTCTGGGCCTCATGAATAAAGGCCGTGAGCAGGGCCGACTGATCAATATTTGCCCCGCCAAAAGACCGCCACTTGTTGCGCATGCGGTCCACGCCCCAGCGCAGGTTCACGGCAGTGGGTCTGGCGGCGGCTATGCGCTCCATGCCAAGCTCAAGCCTGGCGGCCCAGTCCGGCCCCTGCGCTTCCTTGAGCGCCAGCACGCAGCCCCATGCCGCCGTAACGCCAATGGCGGGCGCGCCGCGCACGACCATAGTTTGCAGGGCGCTGATGACGTCCTGCGCTGTCCGGCATACAAAGTCCGATTCCTGCTCGGGCAGAAAGCGCTGGTCCAGCAAATGCAGCTCAAGGGTTTGATGATCAAAACGGATATGGTCGTCCATGCGTTCCTCCGGGCATACTTGCATTCAGGCTACACCACAACGGGCTGAAAGCAAAGAGCGCCCCGTTGATCGCCTGGGGCGCATTTCTTTTTACACAGCATAACCCTATGAAAAGAGGGGGAATTGGCTGATTATCCCATACAGAAGCTTTACAAACCGGCTTTTCGCTGGCTATGCTGCAAAAACTCTGTGAGGAACGCCTGTGGCGTCCGCCGTGCCCGCGCCTCAGGCGCAACCGACACGGTTTTTTTCACCCTTGCGCGGCAGAGCGACTAGCTGGCCGCCCGCCGCGCCGCCGCAAGGGCGCTTTTGCCTTTGACGGGACAATCAATATGCTCTGGGAGCAAGACAATGGAAGAGTTTTCACGCATTCGCCGCCTACCCCCCTACGTTTTCGCTGTGGTGGGGGACCTCAAGATGCGGCTTCGTCGGCAGAATATCGACATCGTGGACTTCAGCATGGGCAATCCGGACATCCCCACGCCCGCACCCATTGTGGAAAAGCTCGCAGAGGCAGCACTCAAGCCCGTCAACCACCGCTATTCCCTTTCGCGCGGCATACCCAACCTGCGCAAGGCCGTCTGTGACCGCTACAAGCGCCACTTTGACGTGGACCTTGACCCGGACAGCGAAGCCATCGTGACCATGGGCTCCAAAGAAGGCCTCGCCCACCTTTCGCTCGCCATGCTTGAGCCCGGCGACGTGGTGCTCGCGCCCGACCCCACCTACCCCATACACAAATACGCCCCCATCATTGCGGGCGCAGATGTGCGCAGCGTGCCCATCGGCCCCGGCAGGGATTTTTTTGAAGACCTTGAGACCGCCACACGTCAGGCATGGCCCAAGCCCAAACTGCTTTTCCTCTGCTATCCGCACAACCCCACCACAGAGGTGACGGATCTGGCCTTTTTTGAAAAGATTGTGGAATTCGCCAAGGCAAACAATATCTGGGTCATCCATGACCTGGCCTACGCCGACCTTGTTTTCGACGGCTACAAGGCCCCGAGCTTTCTTCAGGCAAAAGGCGCCAAGGACGTGGGCGTGGAATTCTACACCCTGTCCAAAAGCTACTCCATGCCCGGCTGGCGCGTGGGCTTCTGCATGGGCAACAAGCACCTCATCCACGCCCTGGGCCGCATCAAGAGCTACCTTGACTACGGCATCTTCCAGCCCGTGCAGATAGCCGCCACCGTGGCCCTCAACGGCCCGGAAGACTGCGTGCAGAACATCTGCGACGTCTACAGGGAACGGCGCGACCGCCTTATCGACGGCCTCAACCGCATCGGCTGGGAAGTGCCTTCACCCAAGGCCACCATGTTTGTCTGGGCGCGCATCCCCGAAGCCTTCCGCAAGATGGGCTCCGTGGAATTTTCAAAGCTGCTGCTCACCGAGGCCCATGTGGCCGTCTCGCCGGGTCTTGGCTTCGGCTCCTACGGCGACGAATACGTGCGTTTTGCCCTTATTGAAAATGAACACCGCACGCGGCAGGCCGTCAGCAGCATGCGCAAGCTTTTGTCGGGCACAGCCGACTAGAGCGGATTGCCATGACATGCCTGTTCCGCGCTTTCAGATATTGAGAACCGTTGGCGCATGACGTAGGAGAATAGAAACGCAGAGGCCGGGCTTGCCCGGCCTCTGTCAAAACCGGTGCCTTATCAGTTGCGGCTTTGCTACCGGGCACTTTCGGAGAAATCATGACCAAAAACAGCGACAAGCCACTGGTAGTGGGCCTGGCCGGATTCGGCACAGTGGGCGGCGGCCTGGTACGCCTGATCGAGGAAAACGCGGACCTTATCCGCCGCCGTTCCGGTCGGGACATCCTGCTCAAGAAGGTTCTGGTGCGCAATGCCAAGAAGGCGCGCAGCATCCCCCTGCCCGATGGGGCGGAACTGACCACCAATCCCCGCGACCTCACGGAAGATCCCGAAATCGACGTGCTGGTGGAGCTTATGGGCGGCATTGACCATGCCCGTGACCTCATTGATCGCGCTCTTGACCAGGGCAAGCACATTGTCACCGCCAACAAGGCCCTGCTGGCCGAAGAAGGCCTTGCGCTGTTTCAGAAAGCTGACCGCAAGAAGCGCATCCTGCGCTACGAGGCCAGCGTGGCCGGAGCCGTGCCCATTGTGGAAGCCCTCAAGGAAAGCCTCACGGGCAACCGCATTCAGTCCCTCATGGGCATTCTCAACGGCACGAGCAACTACATCCTGTCCGAAATGACCTCCAACGGTCTGGATTTTGACGTGGCCCTCAAGCAGGCCCAGCACCTGGGCTACGCCGAGGCTGACCCCACCCTGGATATCGACGGTCACGACGCGGCGCACAAGCTCATTCTGCTCATCCGGCTGGCCTACGGGGTGCACTATCCATACACGGCCCTCTCGGTGCGCGGCATACGTGGCCTTTCTGCCCTGGACATCCGCCTGGCCCGCGAATTCGGCTACCGCATCAAGCTGATCGGCCAGGTGCGTCAGGTGCCCTGCCCCGAAGAGAAGGCCGACGCAAAGGACTGCGGCGACGGGCCGGTACGCCTTGAAGCCGGGGTTTTTCCCGCCCTTGTCTACCACAAATATCTGCTGGCGCGCGTGGGCGGCGCATACAATGCCGTGCGCGTGGACGCCAACGCCTCCGGCCCGCTCTTCTTCCACGGGCGCGGCGCGGGCGACTTGCCCACCGCCGGGGCCGTGCTGGCCGACTTGCTGGCCGTTGCCCGCGATGAACGCCCCAACAACACCGGCTTTGTGAGCAAGGAACTGCCCAAGGCCGCCATTGTGCCGCCTGAAGAGTGGCGCTCGTGCTACTACGTGCGCGTGATGGTGCAGGACGCCCCCGGCGTGCTGCGCGACCTTTCGGGCTGCATGGCCGCCGAGGGCATCAGCATGGCCCAGGTCATCCAGAAGTCCGACGAAGGTCAGGGCGTGCCCCTGGTCTTCATGACGCACGAAACAACCGCTCAGGCCATGAGCGACGCATTGCAGCGCACGCTTGACGCGGGTCTGCTCAAAGAACCCGCGGTGTACTTCCGCGTGCTGGGCGGCGAATGATCATTCTCGACCAACCCTATGTTTCGCCGGAGCTGCTGGCCTATGCGGCAGCCCGGCAGGAACCGGTACTTGATAACTACATGGCGCGGGCCTGTTCCACCGAGCGTAAAATGCAGGACAGGCAGGGGCTCAACCTCGTGCCCGAAGCCTGCTTTGCCGCCATGCTGCGCGGCGGACAGGGCCAGGATTATGGCCAGGGGCACAGTCAGGCTCAGAACGCGGCAGCCCCCCCACGCCTGTACACCTGCTCCGAAAATTCCCTGACCTGGGTGACGGAGCACTGCTCCCCTGCCCTGGCCGAAGCCATAGCCAAGCTCAAGAACAAGGCGCTTACCCGCGAACTGCTGCGCCCGCTGGACCCGAACTATTACTACCGCCGCCTGAACCTCGCAGAAATGCAGGCCCTGCCCTTCGAAGCCCTGCGCACGCCCTGCGTGCTCAAGCCCGCCGTGGGATTTTTCAGCCTTGGGGTCTACCGCATCGGCAACGCCGAAGACTGGCGTGCCGCCAAAAGCGCCATTGCCGCAGAAACGGAACGGTGGGCCGCGCAGTACCCGCAATCGGTGGTTGACGGCAACGACTGGCTGCTGGAAGAATATATTGATGGCGATGAATACGCCGTGGATGTATACTTTGACCAGGACGGACAGGCCGTCATCTGCAACATCCTGCGGCATGAGTTCACCGGCGACGATGACGTGAGCGACCGCCTCTACTACAGCAGCGCGGCCATCATCCACGAAAGGCTGGCGGAATTTGAGGACTGGTTCAACAGGGTCAACGCCCTGCTGGGCCTGCGCAACTTTCCGGCGCATGTGGAACTGCGCCGCCACGCGTCCGGGCGCATCCTGCCCATCGAGTTCAACCCCCTGCGCTTTGCCGGCTGGTGCAGCACGGACGTAAGCCTTTTTGCCTGGGGTTTCCACTCCTACGGCTGCTTTCTTGAAGGCACGAAGCCGGACTGGAAAAACATCCTCAAAGGCAAGGAAGGCAAGCTTTATACCCTCATGGCGCTGAACAAGCCCGCCAACTGCCCGCCCGTACGCGACTTTGACTACGAGGCTCTGGCGCAAAGGTTTGCAAAGGTGCTCTGCCTGCGCCGCAACGACTATACCCGGTATGGCCTGTTTGGCTTTCTGTTTACTGAAACTCCCGAAAACCAGCGGGAAGAGCTGGACCGCATCGCCCGGTCCGACCTGCTGGAATTTGCCGTAATCTGACCCCCCAAGGAGGCGGCCGTGCTCAGTCTGGAATTTGAGACCACAAGCCGCAGCGACATGCGCGACATCACCTCGCAACTGCGCAGCGTGGTGCGCCGCAACGCCATTGAAAAAGGCTGGCGCAACGGCGTGCTGGCGCTCTTCTGCCCGCATACGACCTGCGGTCTCACGGTCAACGAAGGGGCAGACCCCGACGTCCGCCGCGACATGCTGACCTTCTTCAGCGGGCTTGTTCCCCGCCTTGGCGACTATCACCATGCCGAAGGCAACAGCGACGCCCACATCAAGGCCACCCTGCACGGCCCCTCGCTGACCCTTTTTGTGGAAAACGGCGAACTGTGCCTCGGCACATGGCAGTCCGTCTATCTGTGCGAAGGGGACGGCCCGCGCCGCCGCAGCATCTGGCTGCAGTGGCTGGCCGGCGAGGAGGAATAGCCGTGGAACACCAGACTGACCTCATACTGACCCTTGCGGGCGGCCTTTCAGCAGCTATGGTGCTGGGCTTCATCACCCAAAAGCTGCGCCTTTCGCCCCTTGTGGGCTATCTGCTGGCGGGCATTCTGGTGGGGCCGTACTCGCCCGGATTCGAAGCCGATGCCGCCACGGCGGCCCAGTGCGCTGAAATCGGCGTCATCCTGCTTATGTTCGGCGTGGGGCTGCACTTTCACCTCAAGGACCTCCTGGCCGTAGGGGCCATAGCCCTCAGCGGCGCTGCCGTGCAGATTTCCGCCGCCACCCTGGCCAGCATGGTATTGCTGCACTATTTCTTCGGCTTTTCCCTGATGTCGGGAGCCATCTTCGGCATGGCCATATCCGTGGCGAGCACCGTGGTGCTCACCCGCGTTCTCACCGACAATCACCAGCTCCACACCCATACGGGGCACGTGGCCCTGGGCTGGCTGGTGGTGGAGGACATTTTCACCATCCTGCTGCTGGTGCTGCTGCCCGCTGTGCTCAGCCCCGGGGGCGAGTTTTGGAGCGCCCTTGGCCTCACCCTGCTCAAACTGGCCGGGCTTACGGCCTTTACCCTCATTGTGGGGCAAAAGCTTATTCCCCTGTTTCTGGGCTATGTGGCCCGCACGGGCACGCGCGACCTCTTTACCCTGGCCGTCATAGCCCTGGCCCTCGGCATCGCCGTGGGAGCCGCCTACGTTTTTGACGCCAGCATGGCCCTTGGGGCTTTTCTGGCGGGCATGGTTGTGGGGCAGTCCGAGTTCAGCGCGCGCGCCGCCGCCGAGGCCCTGCCCCTGCGCGACGCCTTTGCGGTGCTCTTCTTCGTTTCAGTGGGCATGCTCTTTGATCCAGTGGCTCTGCTTACGGACTGGCCGCTCATGCTGGTGACCCTCTTTGTCATCATGGTGGTCAAACCTCTGGGCGCGCTGGCCATGACCACCCTGTTTCGCAAACCCTTGCGGCTGAGTCTGGCTGTTTCGGCCGCGCTCTCGCAGATCGGCGAATTTTCCTTTATTCTCGCTGGCATGGGCATCACCCTTGGCATTTTTGACGCCAGGGTCAACAATGCCATCATTCCGGCGGCCATGATTTCCATTACGCTGAACCCAATGATTTTCCGCAAACTTGAGAGCGTGGCGCGCTGGATCGAAGCCAAAAGCAAAAACGGCGCG
Source organism: Desulfovibrio sp. MES5 (assembly GCF_002237645.1). Classification (GTDB taxonomy): domain Bacteria; phylum Desulfobacterota; class Desulfovibrionia; order Desulfovibrionales; family Desulfovibrionaceae; genus Desulfovibrio. Next base: position 134,474 of record NZ_MJUZ01000048.1, on the reverse strand, counting down.
CCCGCTGAAAGTGCGCTCGTCGAGACAGCGGATGACGGAAAGCCCCACATTGTGGTTATCGGCTACGGCCCCGTGGGCCGCAGCTGCTGCAGCATTTTGCGTGAGAGCGGCATCACGCCCGTGGTGGTGGAAATGAACATCGACACCGTGCGCAAAGAACGCGGCAAGGGATTGCCCATCATTCACGGCGACGCCGCGCAGGCCGAAGTGCTGCGCGAGGCTGGCCTTGAAAGGGCCGAAGCCCTGCTTTTGACCACGCCCAGCATACCCGCCTCGGATGTGGCGGCCATTGCCAGCGCCGTCAACCCCGATGTGCGCATTCTTGTGCACACGTCCTTTGTGGGCGATGCGCGCAAACTGCGCCAGCAGGGCGTTACCGCCGTATTCAGCGGCGAGCGCGAAGTGGCGCTGGGCATGTCGGAATATCTGCTGCGCTACCTTGGCTCGCCGGAAGCCTTTGTGCAGACGGAGCTTGAAAGGGTTCGCCTGAAACTGGATTAAGGGAAACGCTGATTTATTCCGTTTGGCGGCGTTGCTTCACTTTTTTTGAAACAGTCGAGGACGGAAGAGTCCACTCCTGCTTCAAAAAAAGATCGCGCCTTGCCAAACGAAATAACTAAGCGTTTCCAGAGGCTCTTTAATCAGTGCTTCCTTAGGTACAGACCTCATTGTATTTTTGAATGCTTTGTGGGGGAGGGACCCTTTTGCAAAAGGGTCTCCTCCCCCCTCCCCCTAAAATTCTTAGTATATTCTGGCATGATATAGAGGGCCTTCTGAACTGAAGCGGGAATTTCAGCCGGGCTGCGCTCCCAACGCCCCCTTGGCCGACGTTTGCCCTGCCTGGCCGCCCCGTGTTAACCTGCAAGCACTCCACAAATAGTCATATGCGCAGGCGCGGCCCCCGCCGAGCCCGCAAGGATGCTATCCCCTGCAAAACGTTCTTCCAGGCGCGCTGGCAGCGCGACCTAAGACCCGTCAGAGCATTTAACACTTGAAGTGCTCGCGTGCGGCAGGCAAAAGTCTGCCTGCCCGTATTTCGTGACAAGGATTTTCAGGAAAAACCTTACAGAGCAGTTTACGAATGAAATGAGTTAACTGCTCTAGGGCCGCCGCATGATTATTCATATTGATATGGACGCCTTCTTCGCTTCGGTGGAGCAAATGGACAACCCCGACCTGCGGGGCAAGCCCGTCATTGTGGGCGGCAGCAGCGACAGGGGCGTGGTCTCCACCTGTTCCTACGAGGCGCGGGCCTTTGGCGTGCATTCGGCCATGCCTATGGTCGTGGCGCGGCGTCTGTGCCCGCAGGCAATCATTGTGCGCGGACGTTACTCGCGATACAGCGAACTCTCCCACGCCATCATGGACGCCCTGCGGGATTTTTCACCCCTTGTGGAGCCCGCCAGCGTGGACGAAGCCTATGTGGACGCCACTGGTCTTGAGCGCCTTTTTGGCCCGCTGGAAACCCTTGTGGCGGCCATCAAAACCCGCATCGTGGAAGTCACTGGCGGCCTGACCTGCTCTGTGGGCGCGGCCCCGGTAAAATTTCTGGCCAAGATATGCTCTGAGGTGAATAAGCCTGACGGCTTTTTCATACTGCACCCCGAAGACGTAGACGCCTTTTTGTGCGCCCTGCCCGTGGGCAAGATCCCCGGCGTCGGCAAGCGCATGGTGCAGAGCCTGCAAGACCTTGGCATCAAAACCGTGGGGCAGTTGCGCCGCTTCAGCCCGGAAGTTATGGAACGGCGCTTCGGCAAATGGGGCGCTGTGCTTTATGAGCGCGTCCACGGGCGCGACAGCCGCAAGGTCGAGACAGAGCGCGCCGCCAAGAGCGAAAGCGCGGAATGCACCTTTGCTCAGGACACGCGGGACAGGACGTTTCTGCAGCGCATGCTCATGGCCCATGCCGAGCGCGTGGGGGCCTCCCTGCGCAGGCACGGCTACAAGGGCCGCACCATCACCCTCAAGGTGAAGTTCTGCGACTTCAAGCAGATCACCCGCTCCCGCACGCTGGAGGAACCCGTCAACGCCACGGAAACCATATTCGAGACAGGATGCCGCCTGCTGGCCGAACTGCCCCTGCCGCAGCCGGTGCGCCTCATCGGGCTTGGCGTGTCCGGCTTTGACGCGCCCGCCAACCAGCTTTTTCTGCCCGGCACGGGCAAGGCCGCGGGGCAGAATCTGGACCCTCAGGTTGAGGCCAAAAGGCAAAAGCTGGACGCCGCCCTGGACAACCTTCGCGAAAAATTCGGCAGGCAGGCCGTGCAGCGGGGCCGCCTCTTTACCCTTGCCCAGCAGGAAGATGCGCCGGAGCGGGTGAATAACGGCAAGGGCGACGGGGTGGAGAAAAAGCCGGATAAGGGCGGAAAGTAGGCGCGGCAAGCCATCGTCATAACCTACGGGATCATAAGGCAGCGGCATCATAACCTGCCAGCATTATAACTATTTCACCATAATCCAGCGGCATCATAATCCATCCCATCACAACCCGTCAGCGTCATAAGGCAGCCGGATCTCCGCAAAGGGAAACCGCGCCTGATCTGGGCTGAGGTTTTTTGCGTATCGGGCTGACAAAGCAGCTTTGTTGGCGAGGATTTCTGCTTTTTTGCGAAAAACGCAATTTTTTACAATAGGCTTATGCGCTGGCTGCCTACTATGTCTCCATACCGTTTATCGCAAGGAGGCATACGCTATGGAAAAGAATTTATTTCAAGAGTTTGAAACAGGAATGCTGGCTGAATCCGGCAAGCAACTGGATATCGGGCTTTGCCCCTGGAACGAGCACAAGGATTTTGCCGGGGTATCCTTAAAAAACATTGTGACACCGGCACAAACTGCTGGCTTGTTCACGTGTCACCTGGTGCGCATCAAGCCGAACCATAAAATCGGGATGCACACGCATCCCAACAGCATCGAACTGCACGAGATTATCGGGGGAAGCGGCGCCTGCCAGACAGAGATGGGTGAAATTCATTATACCCCTGGCGTGATGGCTATTATTCGCAGGGATGAACAACACGAAGTGAGAGCTGGCGAAGAAGGGCTCTACCTTTTTGCCAAATTCATCACAGTTTCAGCCTGAAGCTGGCCTGCTTGAATTGCCCGGGAGTCATACCGTGATGGTGCTTGAAGACCTTATGCATATGGCTCTGGTCGGTAAAACCGGCGGATGCGGCAGCGGCAGCGCTTTCCGTATCCGCCCGCAGCATGCTGCGCAGCAGGCGTAAGCGGCAAAGAAGCTGAAACGCATGCGGCGTCATGCTGGTAAACTTTTGAAAGGCCCGCAAGAAATGCCACTGGCTGTACCCGGCGTATTCAGCCATTTGCCTGATGGAAACAAACTTGTCAGGATATTCCAGCACGATAGAAACCACAGCCTGAACAGATCGATAAAGGAGGGAATCACATTTATCCAATAAATTTATGTGATTATTTTCTGCGGAGGACACGCGCTCCAAACAAGTATCCAATTGTTGCATGAGTGAACCACCTTGCCCCTGCAGGCAAGGCGACCGACACACAACTTCTTGAAGGATCTCATCCCTAGAAGAAAATGCGCTCCTGTTTTCAACACAAAAAACAACCAGTGAACTTTCCGGAGCCACAACCAGACTGTGCGGCTCGTACGGTTGTATAAAGAACTGTTCACCGCTGCTCAGCTTTTTGGGGCCAGCCTCTGTCGCCACCGTTATGGCTCCAGAAGTCACGAAGCCGACCGTCCAATGCTGCGTATGCATATGCCAAGGATAGCTACGCGGCTCGCCACTGGTAAGGACGAGTTCTATATTGGCTGAATCTGTATAGTAATACGTGATGCCGTTCATGAGAAATTGATACCTCTATTCGAGGTTTCCAACAATGAAAACAACATCGGCTGCATGATAGAATAACTTCACTATGTTATGTAAATATTTCACCTCGCTGCCGCTCACAGTGAAACATTTACGTCAGCGTTCCGCACGACTTCGGCGCACGATCGTGGCTTGGCGCCTCTTGCACGATCTCCCATTCAGCGTGAAGGCGCACGCTCACAACGCACTTTTCCCCATCAACCAGCCGCCATTCCTGAGACTTCCCGCAGCCAATGCGACGACCTCCTGCCTTCGGTGAACATGCCCTGACATGAAAACTCGCATGCAGCGCGAAGTCGCACGCTGGCATTGTGCGGCGCGCAGGGAGATCGCCGAGCGGAGCGAGGAAGCTCCCGGAGCAAAAGCCGCGCAGCCATCGCGAAATGTCGGAAGCTGGAAAACCCCAGCGGGGTGCTTCGGGGGGATGCAAGGGGGGCCGAGAAGGGGGCGCAGCCCTATAACCGACCCCGCCTTGCCGCACGCCGCGCAGGCGGCCAAAACAATAATAATGAGTAAGCCCCCGTGCCCGCAGGGCACAAAAATCCCCTCTCAAAGGACAGGCCATTATAGATTTTGGCAGTTGCTGCAGTTTATACTTCAAAACTCCCACTTGGCCTGCAGGCTGCCTGTCACACCCTCTCTTTTGCCCGTATACCCCTGCACACCGAGGTCAAAGGACAGGGGCAGCGTTTGGGAGGGCTTGAGCAACAGGCCCAACTCACCAATGCCGGTATCGCCGCGCATGGATGGGGCTTGCATATTGAAGCCATTGGTGGAGGCGCGGGCCTTGCCGTCGAATTCATGTTCCCAGGCAACACCAGCGTAGGGGCTGACATATTCATTTACCAGGTAGGCGAAGCGAGAACCAAACCGCAGACGGCTGGAGTACACATCATCAAAATCTATGGGGTCGCCAGTGGACAGACTGATGGAATCGCCCGTCTGCCGCGTCCAGAAGTACTTGCCATACAGGTCAAGACTGGCAGCGTCAGTAATCTTCCATATATAGCCTGCGCCGAAATGCAGCCCGTAGTACGGCGTGTCGCTGTCATACTCCACCTCGCGCCCGGTGGCGTCGCGCAGGTCTGAGCTGTCGTATTTATTGTGTATCGATCCTGCGCGCCCGCTGGCTTCGGTATAAAAATGACCGGGGCCAGTGGGAGCGAAATCCATACGGGCCAGCAGGCCGCCGCCCAGATAGTACGTGTTGCCGTTGCCGTCCACGTCAGCGGCATTGCTGAAGGAGTTGGCGGTATTGTACGAGCCATTGCCGTACTCAAAAAAAGGCCCCACTGTAAAGCGTCCAAGGGTACAATCAACGCCCCAGGCAAGGCCAGTGAGCAGAGACAGGCTCCTCATGTCCACATGCGAACCGGTGTTGAAGCGAAGTGAACCGCCAGAAAGCGCGCCGAACCCGGCAAACCCGCTCTCACCCGTACCGGAAGAGGCCTGCACGGCAGACTCCATACCCTTGCCCGCCGCGAGATCCGCTCCTTGCAACGTCATGGCCATGCCGCCGATAAATCCTTCTGACAGAGCGTTAGCTTGCGGGTTCAGGCTGGAAGAGGTGACAGTGGCCAGCAATTTGTTACCCTGAGTCAGAATGTCGAAACTATAACGCAGGGTCACGCCCTGACTGTTGACCGTGCTGTTGGCGGGTGTGCCGGTCAGCGTTCCGGCGTTGATGAGCACCACATGGTCCCCATTTTTTAGCGGTGCGGCACCGCCCGCAACACCCACGTTGATTGTGGCCTTTCTGCCTGTGCCATCGCTGTTTTCAGAAAGACGCGCCTCGTCGGTCGTGGTGAGTGCGGTATCCCCCGCCGCCAGGGAGGAGGGCAGGTAGAAGTTGATATTCTGAAAATTGTACAGGCCCTGCACGGTCAGGCCCGATGTTTCCATATTCAGGGTGTTGCCGCTGAAGGCATCTCCGTCTCTAACCACAAGAGGGCCTGTTCCATTTCTGACAATGCCGCCATAAAGTCTGCTTTTTGCCAGGTTGGGAGCGCCGCTGATGGTCACGCTGTTGCCCGTGGCCGAACCGCCCATGTCGGTGTCAACAGAAAGTGCGCTAACGCCGCCATAGATATCGCCGCCTACCGCGCCACCGCTGAGGATTACGCTATTGCCCACAGCACGGGCGGCGCCAAAAGGGGCAAAAGCAAAGCCGCCATAAATGTCATTGGTGACTGTGCTGTCTATGACAATCGCCTCATTTCCCGCGGCTATGGCCTCCTTACCACTTGTATGGGCTTCGCCGCCACTAATGAAATCCACATTGGCGCCGGTAACATGCACCCTGTTGCCGCCAGACAGGGCAAAGCCGTAAAGGGTGAAAGCAGAACCGTAAAGGGTGGAAGCAAAGCCGCCGTAAATGCCGTAGAACCTCCCCCCTCTGACGGTTACACTATTGCCCGTGGTTGTGACGGTGGTGCCGCTGGTATTTGCCATAGACCAGGCAGCTCCGCCATAAACCCGAGTTTTCTCTCCACCAGTGAAATTTGTGATGTCCACCCGGTTGTCGTTGGCCACAGCACCTGCGCGGTATGTATCAATATAACAGCCGCCGCTGATGACCCAGTTTACCGTACCACCCGTTACGGTCACGGTATTGCCAGACGCATTGGCATTTTGGACAAGCGCGTGGGGGTCGTCCTGAGCGCCCATGCCGGCGCTGTCACCCGCATTGACGGGGTTGCCGATAACGTAATGATGCGTTCCAGAACTATACTCCACAGTGGCGGCCAGGCCATGCAGCGGCAACAGGAGGAGCAGAGCCGCAAAAACAGGTGGCAAGACGTACAGCTTATGATGCAACATGGTAATTTCTCTCAGATGACAACATCATTTTGGAACACTTTAGTTGCAAGCGCACGTAAAATAAGAATTCTGCTGTGTTAGTGCCTGTCAGATCAGGTTTTAACTACGCGGCACCTATCTCGTGCGCGAATATGACCCGCAAATCTGCCCCCATATTGTTTTACTGATTTTGAATGAAAGCGTTCTGCTTTTTCACGCTGGACAGTGTCGTTGCAAGATTTGACACCAAAAAACTACAATGGATATGAATCGCAGTCAGAAATGACATCGAAAATGGCATGCCGTCTATATCCGACGGGCGACACTATTTTTCGCTTGTGATTGGAAAGTAGGCAAAGCATGTCAGAAAATAAAAATCTGAGCAATCTTGTGACTGTATTCTTCGTATAACATTACAACATTCCATCTGCCTGTTGGGTGAACCAACTCATTTCTTTAACAATTTCAGCGCGTTTACTTATAGATTTAAGCAAAATTTCATAGGTAAGCCTCAAAAATCTTAGTACACAGAGGAATACATAAAAAACGGCTGCTTCCTGCCCGAACAACCCAGGCCGCTGCTCCCGACGTGATTTGCTCAGTCATTAGCGTCGAAAACGTTTCCGACGACGGCAAAAATATGCCTTGCTCCTCAAAAAGGCGCTGCCAGCCTGAACGGCAGCCCCCTACGCGCCCAGCGGGTCCCCCATTCTGCAAACAATCTCAAATTCTGCTTTGCTCACGGGCATAACCGAAAGCCTGGACCCTTTGCGCAGCAACTCCATCCCCGCCAGGGCCGGATCCATACGCATGGCCTTGAGCGGCACGGCATTGGCGAATTTTTTGACAAAGCGCACATCCACCGCATACCAGAGCGGCCTTTCGGGCGTCGATTTGGGGTCAAAATGCTCGTCTTCCGGCTCCCAGGCCGTGGGGTCCGGGTAGCCCGCCCTGACAACACGGGCCACGCCCACGGCTGAAGGGTCCGTGACGCTGTGATAAAAGATGGCCATGTCGCCCACAGACATCTGATCCCGCAGGAAGTTGCGCGCCTGATAGTTGCGCACGCCGCTCCAGCAGGTAGTCTGCTCAGGCTCGGCCGCAAGGTCGTCTATAGAATAGCATCCCGGCTCCGACTTAAGGAGCCAATATTTCTTTTCCATAAGAACTCTCCAGACTACAGGCTTCACGAGAAGCCGGGTTGGCGAATACAGGCGGCGTTTGACGTCAATGCGTCAGTCCAATGACTTCAGGCATCCTTCAGGCCAAATGCCAGCCACTCTTTAGTCAGAGTATATTTCCCCGGGCGTGAGCACTCTCAGCGTGCTCCTTTTTTTGGCGTAAAGTCATCACATTCTTCTGTCTGCGAATACTCTCAACACGCACGCGCCAGCGCGCAACCACGCCACATCACGACTGCCGCCGCTTGAACAGTTTTTCCAGCTCCATAGCGTCCCAGCGCAGGATGCAGGGGCGACCGTGGGGGCAATACTCCCTGTCATCGGTGGCCAGCCACTGGCGCAGCAGCCCGGCGGCCTCGTCGTCGGTGAGGCGCTGCCCGGCCTTGATGGCAGCCTTGCAGGACATGGATATGAACATGTCCGCCAGATCGTCCTTACGGCCCGCCAGCGCTTCACGCAGAAAGTCCCGGGCCTCGGCGCGCGAAAGCACGGGCGGCATGCCCCTGACCTCAAGCCCGCTGCCCGAGGTTTCCAGCACAAAACCAAGGGATTCCAGCGTGGGGCGCAATTCAAAAAGGCGTTCACGCTCTGCCGCGTGCAGGGGCATTTCCAGCGGCAAGGCCAGCAACTGACCTGATCCCGCAAAACCGCCCCGACGCATGCGCGCGTAGAGTATGCGCTCATGCGCGGCGTGCTGGTCCAGCAAAAGCAGGGCTCCGGCCCTGTCGCGCAGCACAAGATAGGTGTCGGCCACCTGCCCCAGATACTCCACATTTTCCACGCGCAGGGGCTGGCGATCCCGCCCGCTTTCGCCATCAGCGTACGGTGCGGCTGTGTACGCGGCGGCGTCCGCACCAAAACTTCCGGCGTCAGGGCCAGCGCCATAGGTTGCGCCGTCCTCCGCCATGCTTCCGTGGTCTGCATTCGCGCCCTCAGGGCGTACAAAAACCCCGGCGTCACCGGGCTGTTCCCCGGTGTGCGCCTGGCCATGCGCCGCCGCGCCGAAAGATAGTGCCCCGTGTTCCGGGCCCGTGGGCGGCTGTGATTCGTGCTCCCAGCCTTGATTGTGGCCGTAGCGGCTGGCAGGGCCGTCCATCTGCCCTGAGCTGTGGGACGGGTTCTGGGCGTATACGGCGGCGGGCGCAGTGGCGGCTGCAGTAGAAGACGCGGTGGCCTGCCATTGGCCCTCGTCCACGAGATCGTCCCGCTCCGGACGCGCCACAAGCGGCGGATTGTCGAGCCGCCCCCAGAAGCCCAAAGGACGCGAGCCAGCGCCTGTGGATTCCGCAGCCGCATGAACAGCCTCCCCCGTAGCCGCCGCGCCCGCGTCATGCCAGGCGGCATCCGCCACGTCAAAGGATGTGACAAGCGCTGCCTGAACAGCGTGCAGCACTGCGGAAAAAACTGCGGATTCGTCCCTGAAGCGCACCTCGCTCTTGGCCGGGTGCACGTTCACGTCCACTTCCGCCGGGTCCATTTCCACAAAAAGCACTATCTGCGGATAGTCACGGCTGGTCATGCGGCCCTTGTAGGCTTCGCGCACGGCGGCCAGCAGGCGTTTGTCCGTGACGGAGCGCCCGTTGACATAGAGCAGGATGCGGTCGCCGCGCGGTTGGCTCACATTGGGCAGGGCCGCCAGGCCGTGCGCGCGTATGCCGTGCCTTTGGCCGTCAAAGGGGCGCAGGGCGTCCACCACAAGCCGTGGCCACAGTATGGCGAGCCGCCCGGCAAGCGTTTGCCCCGGCAGAAAACGCAGGGCCTCGCGCTCGCCCGAATGCAGGCTGAAGCCCACCTCGGGCCGGGTGAGGGCCAGACGGGCCAGCCAGTCCTGGGCGCGCTTGAACTCCGTGGAGGGGGTCTTTAAAAATTTAAGGCGGGCTGGTATATTGGAAAAAAGGTCGCACACTTCCACGAGAGTGCCCCTGTGCAGGGCCGCCGGGCCGGAACTTTTAAGCAGACCGTGCTCCACTTCCACCCTGTGCGCCTTCACATTCCCGTCCTCCCCGGCATGGGCGGAGGTGATGGAAAAGCGCGACACCGAGGCTATGCTCGGCAGGGCCTCGCCGCGAAAACCGTAGGACAGGATGCGCTCCAGATCTTCAAGGCAGGCAATCTTGCTGGTGGCGTGACGGGTAACGGCCAGTTCCAGATCTTCAGCGGGGATGCCGCTACCGTCATCCTGCACGCTGATGCGGCTTTGACCGCCGTTTTCAAGGCAAACATCTATCTGGCCAGCCTGGGCATCCAGGCTGTTTTCCACCAGTTCCTTCAACACGCTGGCGGGCCGTTCAACCACTTCGCCAGCGGCGATCTGGTTGCGCAGCTCAGGCGGCAGCAGACGTATATGACGTTTATTTTCAGACATGGTCCCACTGTAAACGCCCGTTTGGCGCATGGCAAGCCGCACCGCCACGCGAGAAAAAACAGGGCCCGGATGCGCCACGGGGCTTGCCTTGCAGCCAGAGGTGCTTATCTATGGAAGGTAAGGCTCAAAGGACGCGCCGCAACCGCGACCATACGCGCGGACAAAGTGCGCCGGGGCCTGAGGGAGGGAATAATGCATAACAACACGCTCAAGGCCATTGCCGAACCTCTGCGCGGCCCCCTTGTTGGAAAGGGTTATGACCCTGAACTTCTTTATGTGGAGTGCGGACGTTGTGGTTCGCCGGTTATGTGGGAGCAGGGCAAGGCCACACATATTCTCGGTATTGCGGGCATTGACCCGCTGGAACTGGACGCGTCCTGCCTGCTGGTGACGGACGCCTGCCCCACGTGCGGCGGCACTGGACACTACACTGTCCAGATTTTCCGAGTCAGCGGCGACACGCAGACGCGCCGTCCGCCCTATTTCGGCAATGCATAGACAATGCGTAGACAAAGGGCAGGATACCCCACCTGCCCCGAGACAAGGCCGCCGGTTCATGTGCCCGGCGGCCTTTTTATTTGCTCTGCAGCGCTGCCGCCCCTGACGCGATGCGCACCAGAGCCCCATCTTTTTGAAACTGCTTCAACGGGGCGGACGCTTGGCGTGAACGCGCAGACGCGGCCCATCCGTGCGGCAATCAGCTCACGGGACGATTTTTCAACGTCCCCGCGAGCGGCCAGCCAGCTTCAATGGTGGGCTGCTCTAGAATTCCAGCCCAAGGCTGATGCCTCCGGAACAAGAGGAACTGTGCGAACGGAAAAATTCCGCGCCAAGCGCCACCTGCGCGAAAAAGCCGCTGGCATGGGTCGCCCGCAAGCCGGTCTGAACCAGCATGGCGTCGCGCCCCGGAATGTCTGACTGGCTCTCAAAACCTGTCCCGTATCCCTTGAAACTGGCATCACTGTTAAATGTTCCGTCAAGCCAGTAGTGCCGCCAACCGGCCAGCGTATCCCACGAAAGCTTGGTGCCGTTTTCCAGCGTGCGCGCAAGGCTCACATGTGCGCCCAATACCGAAGAAAGGCTGTCATAAGCAGCCGCGTCCAGCTTGAGGGCCGACGCGCCCGCCCCGCCTTCTGTAAAGCCAGGCCGTGAACTCAGGCTGTACTCAAGCCAGGCCAGCGGCCCGGCTTCCACGCCCCCCCAGGCTGTTGTCCAGCCCCAGTCCTTGCCGCCGCCTGCCAGAACATCGGTGGTAAGCCCTGTCCAGCGGCTGTCATGATTGCGCAGGTAACCATTGAAATTGACCGTGCGCTTCATGCTGACGTCTTCAAAACCCACACGGGCCATGCCCATAATATACCCGCCGTCCCACCAGTTCGGCTTGAAGTGGACGTGCCCGCCCACAGACGCGGCAAGGGTTTTGGCATTGGCTTCACCCGCATAATGCACGTAGGCGCGGCGGCCAGAAATCGCCACATCCAATCCTGCGGTAAGGCCGCTGTCCCACTGGCGGTCAACGCCAAGGGCCAGCCCCGCGCCGGATGAGGTGAAACCCGCCGAACCGCTGTTGGCGTTCATGTTGCTGTAGCTGCCGAATGGCAATGCCCAGGCCTGCCAGCCGGAAGCCGCGTCCCCACTGGACATGCCAGAGCCGCTTGCTCCGGCCAATGGAGCGCTGCCGCCCAGAAAGCGCTGCACCAGAAGCAGATTGAGCTGACGCTGCGCCTCAAGACCCGCCCGCGCCACGGCATCGTAACTGCTGGGGCTCAGTTGCTGCATGGCTGGAGCAACGCCACTTCCGGAGGCATCGGTCCAGTCCAACGCCTGAAACAGGTTTTGCATGTCGCCCGTGGCCTGATCAGCCAACAGATAAAGAGCCCGACCCATGCTGGAAGTAGTGGCGCTGTCGGCATAACGGCTGTAGGCGTTATACGCACGTTGCTGTGTTACTGAGGCCGCGCCCACGGTGCTGCTTGAGACGACATTGAAACCGAGAGTGGGAGAAGCAGAGGCCATGCCCACACTGTCAAAATTGCCACTGAGGCTTGTCGCCTGCACGCTGTTGACGCTTACGCCATAGCCGTTTGCATAGAATCCCGGCGTGGGAGAAAAGCGCAGCGCACCATTGATATCCGCACTGTCCGCGCTGAGGACGGAATACCGCTTGTCGGCGGTAATGCCTATTTGCAGTGTCCCGTCGGCATTCTGGGTATAGTCGTGCACCGTAAGCGTCAGTCCGCGATAGCCTGGGGCCACCGTTCCGGAATTGACGACACGCTGCTGTATCTCGCCGTCACCCAGCAACGTGCCGCCCTGACGCACGAGCACGCTACTCTTTTGCAGTATGCCGCCAGTACCGTCGGTCCTCTTGCTGATGGCCAGACCGCCGCCGTCCACCACTGTAGCGCCTTTATAAATATTTGTTCCGCTGAGAACCAGCAAACCCGCGCCAGTCTTGCGCAGGCCCACGTCCAAACCATTCAGTGCCTTGCCGTCTACGCCAATGGTACTTTTGAAGTCGTCATGATGGTAGGTGTCCTCCCATTCTCTTTGCGTGATATCGTTACTGAATTCAGCAACGTAACCCTGGGTGTCAAATGTTTCCAGAGCCTGCTTTCCCAGGCCAAGCTCCGGCAGCGCCACCACATCGTTGGCTGTCATACGGTTGGCGTCCAGCCGGGCGATGCCGCGCACGGCCTTGCCCGCGTCCAGCAGACCCTGACCAAACGCTTCTTCTCTGGACAGATCCTGGATGACTTTCTTCCCATCAGTTAACAGGCCTTTCAGGATCGCCCTCAACCCGGGCTGAAATGGGTAGGCGTCGTCAATCCAATCCTCGATTGTTGCATCCGTGGGTGTGGGAACAGCGTTGTCCACAATGGTAATAACCACCATATCAGGACGCCCGTTATTGTCGGAGGCAAACTGCACAAGATGCGTCGGTGCAACAAAGGTATTGTCAGCCGTAGTCAAAACAGCATCGGCCAGCTGTTTGCCCGTCATCCAGGGAAAAGCCTGCTGCACCAGCCCCAGGACGCCGCTCACATAGGGCGCGGCCATGCTGGTGCCGCCCATCAGCGTATACCCGCCATCAGCTGAATTGAGTGAATTGATGCTGCTGCCAGGAGCGGATACGCTCCAAAGTTGCGCCGTGGAACCCAAATTGCTGAACGAGCTAACACCGGTCGGACTGATGGTGCGGGTGCCGTCCGTGGCAGTTGAAATTTGCTCTATATCCAATGATATCACGCTGATCCAGGATTTGAGTTCCGGAATGTACCGTGGCAATACACCCTCCATGCTCGGTGCTTGCTGGGTGTCGTTACCAGCGGCAAATACCGCAACCTTATTGTAATCCAACGCCAGATCCGCAACGGCGCCGAGTACTGAATCTTCTCCTAATCCATTACGGATTTGAGTTGGATTGTCATGCCCTGGCATAATGGAAGGGTAATACGAACCGCCCCAGCTGTTGTTGATGATGCGAACTTCTGGCCGCGACGCGAAGAATTCAACCAGATTTGGCATCAACAAATTTACTGACTTGTTCTTCTCATCAGACCCCAGGTAGGGCGCCGATACCAGGCTGGCGTCAAAGGCCACGCCATGCATGCCTATGCCGTCACGCAGGGCCGCCATAATTCCCGCCACATGGCTGCCGTGCGTGTCTCGCTCCCATACGGGTATATAGGGTTGCCCGGTTCGCGGGTCTATGCCCATATACTCCTCAACCAGCTTGCCAGCCATCTCGGGATGGGAGAAAAGCACTGGAGTATCAATAATTCCCAGTGTTATGCCTGCCCCGGTGTATCCTAAAGCATAGGCGTCTGCGGCGTGAATAAAGTCCAGGCCTGTGCTGTTCCAGTATTCTTCGGTTTTAAAACCGTCAGCGCCTGACGCGCTTACTTTTGACGGCACACATAACGCCAACATAAAGAGCAGCAGAAGTTGGAGCATGGCGCCCAAATAGCGAGAACGGCAAGCACATAAGCGTAAAAGCATTTTGCCTCCTGTGATGATTGTGCTGTGTCGCCAGAGGATAGAATAGACCGCAAACAAAAATTATGTAGTATTATATTTTTTCGGCATCAGGATTTTTATAAAAAATCATTAAAAACATGTAGTTGACATGAGGCTCCGCACGGCAGGTGCAATGGATTGCCCCATAATATAACCTAACCATTATCAATAGCCGTACTATTTTTGCAAGAGAATAGTATTCCATAGCTGGTCTGAAAAGTCTGGCCCGAAAAGTCTGACCTGGAAAACCTGGTTCGGAAACGGCCCGAAAAGCCTTTGGCAAAACCCGAGCCAGCATGGTTACGGCCCGCCTTGTGCGGTGGTTCGTTTTTGGCGTGCCGGGCTGCGACAAACCACCTGGCAGACTCCGTATGCCCCGCCCCCATCACCCTGCAGCCCGCCACAGTGGCCTGACGGTTTTTGCCCGCGCAGCTATCCCTGCTCCCGCAGCCGCCAGAGCACTTCAAACTAAATTGCTCGAGCTTCGCTACCCATCCGAACCGGCGGAGACGCGGCATGGCGTCACTGCGCAGGCCCGCACATAGCGCTGACACTGCAGCATAAAAATGTCCGGCGTTACAGCTGCGTGCCGCGAGGCACCTTCCGTAACGCCGGACGTTCTGTATGGTCTTAAACAACGTGGTTGTAAGCCAATAAAGATGTTAGGGGATGGGGACGTGGGGGAGAAGACCCTTATGCAAAAAGGTCCCTCCCCCACAAAGTGTTTCAAAGCGGCAGCGCTCTCAACGTGACATCGTTCTGGATGCAGAGAGCGGCGAATCACCTGGTGGACGCGCCCGGCGGCGCTGCGACTCAGGCGTATTTGCGGGTGATTTCTTCCCCGACCTTTTCCACGTCAGCCCGCATCGCTGCGCGGGCAGCGCTGATCCTGTCGGCAAGAGCCGGATCAGACAGGGCCAGAATCTGGGCGGCAAGCCAGGCGGCGTTGCGCGCTCCGGCCTTGTCCAGAGCCACGGTGGCCACAGGGAATCCTGGGGGCATCTGCACCGTGGCGAGCAGGGCGTCCATGCCGCCAAGGGCCACGCTGGATACGGGAATGCCGATGACCGGGCGCGTGGTGCGCGCGGCCACAGCCCCGGCCAGATGCGCCGCCATGCCCGCAGCGCAGATGAACACCTGCGCGCCTGCGGCTTCGTGCTCGCTCACCAGCTTTTCTGTGCGCTCGGGAGTGCGGTGGGCGGAGCTGACCGTGATGAAGCAGCTTATCCCAAGACTTTTCAGCACTTCAACACAGGGGCTAACCTTGTCTTCATCAGACTGCGATCCCATCAATATGACCACTTGCGCCATGTCGTATCCTCTGTATCCGGCTCTGGGCCGGGGGTAATCTAAGAAAACACTGATTAAAGAACCTGTTGGAAACGCGCAGTTGTTTCATTTGGCAAGGCGCGATCTTTTTTTTGAAGCAGGCGTGGGCTCTTCCGTCCTCGACTGTTTCAAAAAAAGTGAAGCAACGCCGCCAAACGGAATAAATCAGCGTTTCCCCAGAGCGCCTTCAGGATAAAAGCGCTCTATGTGAACATGCTCTGCCGGCTGCGGGCTTACTTGTCTTTCAGCCGGTTAATGCCCTTCTGCCCTATATCCTTGCGGTAAAAGCCGCCGTCCATGCGAATTTTTTCAACACCCCCATAAGCGGCCCGTTGCGCGTCCTCGAGGTCATCTCCCAAGGCCGTCACGCAAAGCACGCGGCCCCCGTTGGAGACCAGCGCGCCATCCTTGATGGTTGTGCCGCTGTGAAAAACCTTTACGCCGGGCAGCGCGTCCGCTTCGCTGATGCCGGTAATGGACACGCCCCTGGTGTACGCGCCGGGGTAGCCTTCTGCGGTCATGACCACGCCCAGAGCCGTCTTGGCGCTCTGCCCGATGCTGGTGGGATCAAGCTTGCCCGCGACGCAGTCCAGCATGATACGGGGCAGATCGCCCTCAAGCCGCATGAGCATGGGCTGGCATTCCGGATCGCCGAAGCGCACGTTGTACTCCAGCACCTTGGGGCCGTCGGCGGTCATCATCAGCCCGGCATACAGCACGCCCACAAAGGGGTGGCCGTCCTTGGCGAGCTCGCGCAGGATGGGCCGCACGGTGAGGTCGGCCATTTCCTCCAGCATGTCGTCGGGCAGAACGGGAGCGGGGCTGTACGCGCCCATGCCTCCAGTATTGGGACCTTCGTCGTTGTCGAAGACACGCTTGTGGTCCTGGGCCGAGGGCAGCGGCACGGCGCGTTCGCCATCGCACAGGCACAGAAAGGAGGCTTCCTCACCCACAAGGCATTCTTCCAGCACCACGAGGTCGCCCGCAGAGCCAAAGGCCCTGGCGCTCATGATGTCGTCAATGGCCTGCAGGGCCTCCTGCGAGTCGCCCGCCATGATGACGCCTTTGCCAGCGGCCAGGCCGTCGGCCTTGACCACCAGCGGAGCGCCCACCTTGGCCACATGGTTCTTGGCCATTTCCACATCGCTGAACACGGTGCAGTGCGCGGTGGGCACATGGGCCCTGGCCATGATTTCCTTGGCAAAGGCCTTGCTGCCTTCGAGCTTAGCGCCGTAACTGTCGGGGCCAAAACAGGCTATGCCCGCTTCGCGCATGCGGTCGGTAATGCCCAGAGTCAGGGGAAGTTCCGGGCCGGGCACCACAAGATCGATCTTTTCCTTGCGCGCCAGGGCCACCAGCCCGTCCAGGTCGTCAACAGAAACAGGCACATTGACCGCGCCCTCCCTGCTGGTTCCCCCATTGCCGGGCGCGGCGAAGACCGCCTTCACGCCGGGGCTTTGCATGAATTTCCAGACCAGGGCGTGTTCCCGCCCACCGGAACCAATCACCAGGATGCGCATGCCGTCTCCTTGCCGTGTACTGATGAAAAAGCAAAGCCCCGAAAAAGGGGCTTTGCCAGGGGCGGACAGCCCTCGCGATCTGCGGCGGGCTGTCCGCGCCCGACGTTATCTAGAGCATTTACCACTTGAAATGCTTCACATTTCAACCTGTCATTCAGCCGAAAAAATCCGATTTTCGGCTGAATCCACGCCTCGTTATGGCGCGCCGCACTCTCGTGCAGCATCAGAGCATGTAACTTTTTTCAACGCTTAAATGCTCTAGTTGGGGCTCACTTCAAAGTCGCTCATATCAGCCGGCACATTGGGGTCTGTGGCCGAAACGTCCAGCGGATAGGCCGTGATCATGCACTGGCGGCTGCCCACGCCGAGATCCGGCGAAGTATTCAGCCCCACCACAAGATCAAGGGTGCCTTTATTGGTGACGTCAGCCAGATCCACAGCCGCCACGGAACCACGGATGCGGCGCGTCTTCCACTTGAGGCCAAGGCCCACGCCGTCCCAGTACAGGGCGTGAATTTCGCCCTGCGGGAAGTAGCGGTAGCGGTCGAATATCTGCGAAGCCGTGGATATGGGCTTGTTGATCAGCAGGGTGTACTCGCCGGTGTGGCCGATATCGGCAGCGATAAGGTTCATAGGCGCATAGTACTTGCTGGGCAGCTGGTAGTTCTTGTCTACGCCGAGGCCGGGCATGCCCTTGTAGTGGTCCATGCCGGTGGCCGAACCGGAGAAGCGCTCCATGGTGGTATGGACAAGCGTATTGCCGTTGCCCTGGAAGACCTTGAGGCGTTCGTCGTCAGTCAGCATGATGAGCTGTTCGCCCTTGCCGCTCTTGCCGCCGGGCAGCCATGTCACGTTATAGACAGTGGCCCCTGTGGGCAGGTCAAGCCGAGAACCGAAGGAGTATTTGCCGCTGGTCTTCACCATGGTGTAGACGCCGGGGGCAAAAAGCTTGAGTGAATCCCATCCCTGACCCACGAGGGTAGGCGCAAAGGTGGGCGGCACGCGCAGCACGCTTACGAAGTAGGGGATGCGCTCTGCTACCTGCGTAAACTTGTTGCCCTTGAAGCTGAAGAAATAGCTGTAAGGACGGTTGCTTTCGCTTTCGAAGGTGGAAACCACAATATCCATGGCGCCGTCGCGGTTGAGGTCGATGGCCCGCATAGAGAAGTTCTGGTTGGAGCGCGAAACAAGGGTTTCGCCCAGCAGCTTGAGCTGGCTTGTGCCGTCCCAGGAATAGATGCGCAGATGGTTGTCGCTCATCACGCAGATTTCGTTCTTGCCGTCGCCGTTGAAGTCGCCCACCAGCATGCCCACCATGGTGTAGGGCAGACGCTGGCTGCGCAGGCGCGAGCCGTCGCCGGAACCGGCGCCCTGATAGCGGAACTGCGGGTTCAGGTAGACCTGCTGCTGGCCCGTTTCATTGGCGATGATGTCGCCGCCGGGGGCCACCGAGCCACGGGGGCCGGAGGCCGCCGTACTGCCGGGAGCGCGCACGCTGGCGATGCCGAACACTTCCTGGCCCAGGGCCGCACTGAGGTTCTGCACAGTGCCAGTCAGACCGCTCACGGAACTCTGGGCAGTCTTGCTCCAGGTTTTTCCGGCTTTGTCCACGCTGTTGACTTCGATGGTGCAGTCATTGCCAACCACATTGACCGATCCCCACACGGCGTAGTCCGCGCTGGAGGAGTGCATGATCTTGCTGGCTTCCGCCTGCGAAGATGCCTTGCCCTGGACAGGACGCACATCAAGCACACCGGGTCGGTTCAGACGACCCTGAATGGTGGCCGGAACGGCCTTGGAAAGATAGGCGTAGCTTTGCGGCGCGTTCACCGTGAAAGGCAGCACCACGGCACTCTTGGCTGCAGCCTGCGCCGTCGGGATCACCCCGGCGACGAGCAGCGCGAGGCAGACCGCAAAAGTCAGTCGCATGGCAAATTTCATTCCGTTCTCCTTGGGTATCTTGCCAGATTCCCGGTAAAATAAAGGAAGTTCCGATCAGGGCGGCTTTTTACGTACGGCGTGCAAGACCGTTTCTGAGGCGTAGCGCGTCGCAAAAATCGGTGTAGGGTACCATACGGCCATCTCAACGGCTGTAGTGACGCCTGGAGCTCAAAAAAACCGATGATCAGATTTCCTGGGGCCGTGCCAGCCGTAAAAATTCGGCAGCAGTCAGGCCCAAGGGACCACCCGCGCCAGGCGCGGATGGCGTGGCGCCGCATGGATGCCACACGGGCGCACTATACTCGCAGTTGGCGCGCCACGCAACATCTTGAAAATGCCGTCAGCACGGATTTTCCGGCAAAAAGCTCTTGCGGCTCCGCCCGCCTGCCCATACTATGCCGCCATGTCCAAGCCCGCCGCCCGTTCATTCCGTATTGTCTGTGAGGATAGCCATACCACAGCCGTGGAGGCCCTGTTGCGCGCTCAGGGGTACGAATTCGAACCTGAGCCCTTTTCGCCCCTGTGCCGCCGCCTGCTGGCCGAACCGCGCCCTCTGGGCAGTTCGCTGGCGGCCTTTTTTGGCTATATTTACATCCAGGACCGCTCGTCCATGCTGCCGCCCGTGGCTCTGGCCCCGGCTGTGGGAGCCTCTGTGCTGGACATGTGCGCAAGCCCCGGCAGCAAAACGGGCTTTCTGGCGCAACTTGTGGGGCGCACCGGCTTTGTGCTTGGCAACGAGCCCTCGCCGACGCGCCTGGGCACGCTGCGCGCCAACCTGCACCAGTGCAACCTGATTCAGGCGGCCACCTGCTCCTACAGCGGCGACGCCCTGCCCCTGCACCCCCATTCGTGGAACGCCATTTTGCTTGACCCGCCCTGCTCCGGCTGGGGCACAGCCGAAAAGCACCCGCAGGTGCTCAAGCTCTGGCAAGGGGACAAGCTGGACACTCTCACCAGCCTGCAACAGCGCCTGCTGCGCCATGCCGCGCGCCTGCTGGCTCCCGGCGGGAGCCTCGTCTATTCAACCTGCACGACCAATGTGGCTGAAAACGAAGATCAGGTACGCTTTGCCGAAGAGGAACTGGGCCTTGTGCGCGAGCATCTTGCGCCCATTCCCGGTTTTGTGTGGGAAGAACTGCCCGGCGGCGAAGGCACCCTGCGTGTGGATGGCGCACGCTCCCAGGCTCAGGGATTTTATGTGGCCCGCCTGCGCAAGCCCGGCTCCATGCCGGACGGCGGAGCAGGTAGCGCATCGGACAACGGGCCGGACAGCAAGATGGAGAGTGGGATGGACAGCGGGCCAGACGCCGCATCCGGCAACGCGGACGGGTTTTCCCCAAGGTCTGTATCGGACTCCGAATTTCCCGGTTCCTCGCGCTTTGGGCGCAAAAGGGCTGGCCGGGCGTCCCGTCAAGCGCCCGGCCAATCACCCGGTCAGGCGCAGGCCCAGGCGTTAGGACAGGCACTGCCGCTGGACTGCCTTGCCGGGCCCACGTGCGACCCGGCCCTCCTGCCCCCTGGCGAGGCCGTGCTGTATGGCGAGCACGTACGCTTCATTCCGGCCCAGGCCGCAGCCCTTTTGCCGCAGAACTGCATCTGGCAGGGCGCGCTGCTGGGAAAACTTGGCGGCGGCAGGCTGGACGCAGCCCCGCGCCTGCGGGCCCTGATGCCCGAAAAGCCGGACGCGGCCTCAAGCCTTGTTCTGGAAGATATCAACGACATCAGCGCCCTGCTCAGCGGGCAGAGCCGCCAGACAGGGCTTCAGGGACGCGAGGCCGCCCTGTGGTGGCGCGACCTGCCTCTGGGTCGCGTGGCCCTCAAGCAGGGACGGGCTGTGGCCGGTTTCCGGTAGCCAGATTCAGGCGGCAAAACAGCCGCGCTTCACGCCTCCCGCACGCCCACTGACTGCAATCTTTGAGATTGCCGATGTTTCATCGCCGCCAGATTGCGCCGCTTGCGCGGACCTTGAACAAGCAAACTCTGAAATGGTGTGACGCCGTGAGGCGCGGCCTCTGCCCTCCCTTGCTTCAGATCTGCTCCCTTGCTTTAGAGCTGAAACCTCATTGGAGTAGACCAGGTCAAACTGCCTTTGAAATACTTCATATTTCAATTTGTCATTCTGCCGAAAATCGCATTTTTCGGCAGAATCTATACTACGTTGCGACGCTGCACTCTAGCGAAGCAAATTAAGGTTTTAAACAGTGCCGTCACGAGATGAATTTTCAGTCATATCAAGGAGAACGAGCCTTTTATGCAGGGAGTGCACTCTGATGGTACTCGACCGGAATAAACGGAGAAGTTCGACGCAGGAATGACTGAAAAGCGCTCGTGACGAAACTGTCTGGGGGGCGGGGGGTGTGAAAGTAAATTACTCCTGCCGGGACGTGCTGCCCGCGCCCGCCCGCAGCCCCCTCAGACCCCCTACTGCCCGGCCCTGGCGGCCAGCATTCTTCTGCCCCACACGGCCTGCCCCAGGGACAGGCCGCCGTCGCCGGGCGGCAGTTCATGATGGGTGAGCGCCTTCAGCCCCAGATGGTCCAGGGCCTGCGGCAGCAGCCGCGCCATAATGGCGTTCTGCATGACGCCGCCGCTCAGACCCACGGTGGTGATGCCAAGCGATCTGGCGGCTTTTCCCGCCATGCCCGCCAGAGCCTCCGCCAGACTCAGATGAAAACGCCCTGCCGCCTCGGGCACGGGCATGCCGTGCGCAAGGCCCTGCGCTACCCTGGCGAAAAGTCCGGCGCTGTCCAGTTCCAGCAGGCCGTCGCGCGCCGTCACGCCCACGGGCCAGATCATTCCCGAAATTTTACGCATGTCCGCCATAGGCGCGCGGCCAGCCAGCACGGCCCCAAGCGGGCCTTGCGCCCGGTTGGCCGCATCCTCCAGCCGTATGGCAGCCTGCCCCTCGTAGGTGGTTGTCATGCACAGACCGGCCTGCGCCGCCACGGCGTCAAACAGCCGCCCACAACTGGAAGTGGCGGGGCAGTTGATGCCGCGCGCCAGCATTTCACCCACGGCGCGGGAAGCCTGGGCATGCTCCGGCAGCCAGGGCGCGCAAGCCAGGGCGCTTGCCGCATCAAGACTGTCGCATTCTGCAGCCTGGCCTTTCAGGTTCTGGGTTGTCTGGCCCTGAGTTAGCGGGCCCTGAATCATCAGGCCTTGGGCTATGCGCCACGGTTCGCGCACTGCGGCGTCCCCTCCCGGCAAGAAGAAGGGAGAGAGCCGCCCAAGCCGCCGCCATTCCGGTTTGGCAAGTTCCATAACAAGCAGTTCGCCGCCCCATATCGTGCCGTCGTCGCCAAGGCCCGTGCCGTCCAGACACAAGGCCAGGGCAGGGCTGAAGCAGGCGTTCTCGGCCAGGACAGCGGCGGCGTGGGCCGCGTGGTGCTGCAAACGCCACAGGGGCAGACCTTCGCGCGCGGCGCGGGCTTCGGCATAGCGGGTGGAAAGAAAGTCGGGGTGCAGGTCGCAGACAAGGGCCTGGGGGCGAACCTCCAGCAGCTTTTCCAGATGCGTGACCACCTCTTCGTAAAAAGCCATAACCGCCGGGTTTTCCAGATCGCCCACATGCTGCCCCACAAAGGCTTCATTGCCGCGCGTGATGCAGACGGTGGCCTTGAGTTCGGCTCCTGTCCCCAGAACACAGGCAGGAACGGGGCTTGCAGCCTGCGTCGCAACAAAAGCGTCAGCCGTGCCCGCCGCTGCCTCTGTTACCTCCGTACCTGCCGCAGCCTCCATATCCTCCGTTGCCCGGCTGTCAGCCAGAAACACAGGGCGCGGCACATAACCCCGCGCGCGGCGGTAAAAAAGCGGTTCGCCCCTGCCGGGGCGCGATGCGCCGGAAAGGGCGGCCGCTGCCGGGCCCGTGTGCGGCTGCAGGGTAATGACGCTGTCGTCAACGCGCACCAGAATGTCCCTGTCGTGCAGCAGCCAGGCGTCCGCAAGATGCGACAGCCGCTCAAGCGCCTCCCTGTTGCCCAGGCAGATGGGCTCGCCCCCGGCATTGGCCGAGGTCATCACCAGAACAGGCGGCTGCGGCGCGCGGGCGGCCAGCCAGTCAAAAAGCACGCTGTGCAGGGGAGTGTTGGGCAGCATGAACCCCACCTGCCGCGTATCCGGGGCCACCTGCGGCGGCAGTGCGGGCGATTCTTCCTGACGGCGCGGGCAGAGCACAATGGGCTTTTCCGGGCTTACAAGCAGGGCTTCGTGCTCCGGCGTGAGATCACAGAGGGAGCGGACGGTCGCAAGGTCGCCAGCCATAAGCGCCAGCGGCTTGTGCGGACGGTTTTTATGCTGCCGCAACAGGGCTACGGCCCGGGCGTTGCGGGCATCACAAGCAAGCTGGAAGCCGCCGAGCCCCTTGATGGCCAGAATGCCGCCGTCAAGCAGCACCTGCCCCGAACGCTCCAGAGCGAGGCGCGCCAGGGCTTCCTTGTCCTGCGCGCAGCTTTGGCGATACGCGGCTTCCCCGGGCTTATCAGCGGGACACGGGCTTGCCGACTGAGCGCTGGCCGTATGTGGACGGGTTGACTGCTGCGAAGCTTCAGCCCCCGATCCGTCGCCCGAACACGGGATGGCCGACTGTACGCCGTCAGATTGCGAACCGAACACCTGCATGGTGGCTGGCTGCAAGCTGACTGACTCCGGACGGGTACGCCCTGCCGCCGCGTCTTCTTTGTCCACAAACCAGAGCGCAGGCCCGCAAACCGGGCAGGCCACGGGCTGCGCATGAAAGCGCCTGTCCGCAGGGTCAGTATATTCCGCCTTGCAGCGCGGGCACAGGGGAAAGCAGCTCATGGACGTGACGGCCCTGTCGTACGGGATGGAACGGGTGATGGTATAGCGCGGGCCGCAATTGGTGCAGTTGGTGAAAGGATAGTTGTATCGCGGATTTTGCGGATCAGCCATGTCTGCCAGGCAGTCGGCGCACACGCCCACATCCGGGCTGACCAGCACGCTGTGCCCGGCATGGCCGCTGCTCTGCACAATGGCAAAGGCGTCCTCCTGCTGCACAATTGGCAGGTCTTCCTCTTTCAGGCCGGTAAGACGGGCCAGAGGGGGAAGCTCCGCCTGCAGGCGCTGGCCGAAACGGCGCACCTCTTCCTCCACCCCCTGCACTTCCATGCGCACGCCTTCCGAGGTGTTGCCCACGGTTCCCGTGAGGCCGCCCTCATGCGCGAGCCTGTAGACAAAGGGGCGAAAGCCCACGCCCTGTACCTGCCCGGAAGCCACAAAAGCCCGCCGTACTGTGAGTTTTTCGTTCATGCGACACAGTACCGCACAAGCCGCGTTCTGTCAGCAGGGATGCCCCGGCGGCAGCAGTGATACCAAGGCTTGCGGGCGAGACAGCTTTTAGCTAGGTTGAGGCCCATATTGACGTTCCAATCACCTCAGAAAAGCCCGCCCGGACAGTCAGCGCTGCAACGCATCCAGGCCGGGTCACAGTCAGGAGCCCGCCATGCCCTCTGCCCGCACCATTGGTTCCCGCATACGGTCATTCCGTGAAGAACGCGAAGTTGACCTTGAAACACTGGCCCGGGATACCGGCCTTGACCAGAATTACCTGCAAAAGCTGGAGAGCGACGCCATCTACCCCAGCATCGGTCCCTTGCAAAAGGTGGCCCGCGCCCTTGGCGTGCGCCTGGGAACTTTTTTGGACGACCAGTTTACCCACGACCCCATCATCGCCTGTATCAGCAACGAGTGCGAAGGCGAAGAAGCCCTGCACACTGGCCGTATCCCCCGCCCCAGCTACACCTATCAGCCCCTGGGCAAGGGCAAGAACGACCGCAACATGGAGCCCTTCCACATCCGTATTTTCCCCGACGCCGGTGAGCGCAAAACCAGTTCGCACCAGGGTGAGGAGTTCATATTTGTACTCAAGGGCACGCTGCTTGTGGTCTACGGACGCGAAAACTACGTGCTCAAACCCGGCGAAACCATCTACTACAATTCCATCGTGCCCCACTTTGTGGGCGCGGCTGGTGACGAGCCGGTGGAAATTCTGGCCGTGACCTACAACTCGTAGGACAACTGAAAAAATTTCCGCCCGACCAACTCACGCGCGCCACAGGAGACACTATGGAAGAAAAAGTTCGCCAGCGTCAGGCCCAGTTTGAATTACGCGAATGGACACTGGGGCAGATTCTTGACCACACCATAAGCCGCTTCCCCGACAATGAGGCGCTTGTGTACGCCGACCGCGACTTTCGCCAGACCTGGCGCGAGTTTGGCGAGGTTGTTGACCGCTTTGCCAAGGGGCTCATGGCCCTTGGCGTGCAGAAGGGCGAAAAGGTGGCCGTATGGGCCACCAACGTGCCCTACTGGGTCGCCCTGCAATTTGCCACTGCCAAGATCGGCGCCATACTCATTACGGTAAACACCAACTACCGCGAACACGAACTGCGCTACCTGCTCACCCATTCGGAATGCGAGAATCTCTTTCTTATCGACAGCGTGCGCGACCATGACTATCTGGACACCCTGTACCGTATCGCGCCCGAACTGCGCGTGCAGGCCCGCCGCTCGTTCGTGTGCAAAAGCCTGCCCCACCTCAAGCGCGTCTGTTTTCTGGGGATGGAGAAGCACCGGGGCATGTACTCCGTGCCCGAAATCCTTTCCCTGTCCGTTATGGTGGATGATGAGGAGTACCAGGCCCGGCAGGCTACGCTGCAACCCTGGGACGTCATCAACATGCAGTACACCTCGGGCACAACGGGCTTTCCCCGCGGGGTCATGCTCACCCATGTGGGCGTGGGCCTCAACGGCTACTGGATAGGCCGCCACCAGAACTTCGGCCCCAATGACCGCGTATGCCTGCCCGTGCCGCTCTTTCACTGCTTCGGTTGCGTGCTCGGCGTTTCGGCCTGCGTCAATCACGGGGCCACCATGGTCATTCTTGAGTCCTTCAACCCGCTCAAGGTGCTGGCCGCCGTCGACGCTGAGCGTTGCACCGCGCTCTACGGCGTGCCCACGATGTTTCTTGCCGAGCTGGAGCACAAGCTCTTTCATCGCTTTGACATGTCCAGCCTGCGCACGGGCATCATGGCGGGGTCAATCTGCCCCGAACCCCTCATGCGTCGCGTCATCGAAGACATGAACATGAAGGAGATCACCATTTGTTACGGCCTGACCGAAGGCTCGCCGGTCATGACGCAGTCCGACATGCACGACAGCCTGGTACAGCGCTGCGAAACCGTGGGCTGCGCCATGCCGGGCATCGAGGTGCGCGTGGCAAATCCTGAAACCTGCGAAGAGCTGCCGCGCGGCCAGGTTGGAGAAATCCTTTGCCGGGGCTATAACGTCATGAAGGGCTACTACAATATGCCCGAAGACACGGCCAAGGCCATCAGCCCCGATGGCTGGCTGCACTCCGGCGATCTGGGCGTGATGGACGAAGAGGGCTATCTGCGCATCACGGGCCGCATCAAGGACATGATCATCCGTGGCGGCGAAAACGTGTACCCCCGCGAGGTGGAAGAATACCTTTTATCCATGCCCGGCGTTCTGGACGTGCAGGTGGTCGCCTTGCCCAGCTTCAAGTATGGCGAAGAGGTGGCGGCCTTCATCATTCCCCGTCCCGGCGTCGAGATACAGCCCGAAGATGTACGCGCGTTCTGCCGGGGCAAGATAGCCTGGTTCAAAATTCCAAAGTATGTTGCTATGATTTCTGGCTTTCCTCTTACGGCCAGCGGCAAGATACAAAAATACAAACTGCGCGAGCAGGCGGCCGAACTGTGGCCCGAAGCCATGCAGGCAAAATTGTAGGCGCTTTGCGCCTGCAACCGCGAAAGAGCCCTGGCCCGTTCCGCAAAGGATTACAACGTGAGTGATAAAGAATTTTCGTATGACGAGCCCCTGTCAATGATTGGGACTCCAAGCCCGTCCACCAACGGCGGCAACGGTGACAATGGCGGCAACGGCCGCAATGGAAGCAGGAGCGACAAGGACGCGGCCTCGGCTTCGCAGGTCGCCGGGCAGGCCGCGCAGCCCTCTGTCCAGCAGGTCGCCCCGCAGGCCGTCCAGGCGGGCTGCGCAACCGCCTGCCCTCTGGCCCAGATCCCGGCAGAGATATGGAAAACCCTGCTGCGTCGGCCCTTCCGCAAAAGGCGTCCCATTTTGTTCTGGGGCGGCGTCCTGCTGGTTCTTGGCCTGCTCGGCGGCCTTATCGTCAAGGCAAGCGATGATGGCAGTTCCTTCACCGGCGGTGGCCGCATCGCCCTTGTCTCGGTGAACGGCCCCATACTCTCCGCAGAGCCCACGCTCGAATGGCTGCGCAAGGTGGCGCAGAATCCTTCCGTCAAGGGCATCCTTGTGCGCGTGGATTCGCCCGGCGGCGGCGCGGCGGCCTCGCAGGAAATCTATGACGCCCTGAAAGAAGTGGCGCAAAAAATGCCTGTGGCCGTCAGCATGGGCTCCATGGCGGCGTCCGGCGGGCTCATGGTCAGCATGGCCGGGCAGCGCGTGTTCGCCAACCCCTCCACGGTGACGGGTTCCATTGGCGTGCGCATGGACGTGCCCCAGCTTCAGGGCCTTATGGACAAGGTGGGCGTCGGGCAGGAAACCCTTGTGGTTGGCACTTACAAAGACGCCGCCTCCTACATGCGGCCCATGACGCCAGAACAGCGCGCCTATTTTCAGGGCGTGCTCAACGACATGTATAGCCAGTTTGTGGATATTGTGGCCCAGGGCCGCAACATGCCGCGCGAGCAGGTGGTCAAGCTGGCCAACGGCAAGGTATACACCGGGCAGGAAGCGCTCAAGCTCGGCCTTGTGGATGAAATGGGCGGCCGCGAGCAGGCGCAACGCTGGCTGGCGCAGAAGACGGGCGTGCCCGTTGACCGCAAACTGCTGACCCGCCCCAAAGAAGGCAACTGGCTGGGACGTGGCCTCACGGCCATGCTCGGGCTTGATGCGGACTCCATCGGCGGGCTGGCGGCCCTTGTGGGCCTGCATTCAGCCGGCGGCCAGGCTGATCCTCGTACTCCGGCCTTTTTATACCAGTTTTAAGGAAACGCTGATTTATTCCGTTTGGCGGCGTTGCTTCACTTTTTTTGAAACAGTCGAGGACAGAAGAGTCCACTCCTGCTTCAAAAAAGAGCGCGCCTTGCCAAACGGAATAACTGCGCGTTTCCAAGAGGCTCTTTAATCAGCGTTTCCTTAACTGCGCGTTTATCAAGGCGGAGCACCAGGCCCATGGCGGACCATAAACCCGCAGTGGGCCGCGCCCGCCCGTGCCTATCCGGAGAACACATTATGCCGCTCCAGCGTTTCCTTACCTTTTTGCTGCTGGCCCTGAGTCTGCCGCTTATTGCTGTTCACGCCTCGGCCAAAAGCTACGAGCTTGCCTTTGTGACCGCTGACATTCCTGACTCCTGCAACTTTATGACGCGGGACGGCGCGCTCTTTGTGCTTGACGATGAAGACCATTTTTTCACCGTTAACGTAACCGACCGCGCCAAGGACGTTTCGCTGCAGCAACACGCCGAAAACCTGTCCCGCAGCCTCAAGGGCGGCCCCATCAGCAAGGTGGGCGACGACGGATGGGGCTTTACGGTGAAGATTGCCATGGTGCCCTTTGATGTGCTTGTCATGGCCGATGAAAAACATGTGGTGGAACTGTTCACCGACCTGAACAAGGCGGAATGGCCCGAAGACATCGGCAGCGCCTACGCCTCGGTGAAGGGCAAGACGCCCGAACTGGCCCCCCTGCTGCACAAAATCCTCACTGCAAGATAGCGTATAACACACCATATTTACTAAATTTTTACCGACATATTTTTTTATGGACAAATACCGGACAGCGTGACAAAGCTTGCCCAGCAATGCCCGTTTTTCAGGAGGACGAAATGCTGAAAAAGTTTCTCATGTTCCCCGTCTGCTGTCTGGTTCTTCTGGCCTTGGCCCTGCCCGCGCAGGCCAAGCAAGTGAAGTTCGCCCATTTCAGCATAGATGTGCCCGCTGGCTGCAATGCTCAGGAAAAAGACGGCGTCGTGACCGTAACGGCCTCGAAAGACGCTTTCTTTTCCATCGCCCTGTACACCAAGAGCGAGGCCAACAACCTTTCCGACAAGGATTTTGCCGCCAAGCTTTCACGACAGATGAAGGGCAGCACGCCCGAACCTTCCGAGGACGGCGGCTGGACCTTCACCGCCACCAGCAACGGCATGCTCATGAACGTGGATGTGGTGGCCGAACATGACTACCTCGTGATGTTCATGAGCGACGCCAGCGACAAGGAATGGCCCGCCTCGCTGCAGACTGCCTATGACTCCATCACCGGCAATGACGACGCGATCGACACGGTTCTGAGAAAAATCCTGTTCCCCGAATAGGGCAGTTTCAGCTTAAAACTGCTCCAGTCACAGCGGATATATGAAAACCGCCCGGCGTCAGACAACGCCGGGCGGTTTTATTATGTTCTGCATGCGCCGCCACGCAACGCCATGCCGTGCTGTACGCGGCGACATGCCGCGACACGGGCTGCAAACTGGCTGCAACACTCCACTACAGGCCACACGAGGGGCCACTTCGGGGCACGACAGGCCACGATGGGACGCGACCGCGCCACAATGGGCAGCGGCGGGCAGCGGTGAGCCACGACCGGGCCGGTGCGCTTGCATGCCCAAAGCAGATATGCTGCCGCAATGTTCGCAATGGCCAGCGCGCCGCTTTGGCGCGCATTTGCGCGGACACCGGCCGCAAGCGGTTCGCGTGCGCCCTTGCTGTGAGCGTCAGCCCGCGCAGCTCCGCAGCACGCAGCCCGTATCAGCGCCTTACCACAAGAGCGCGGCGCAAACCCGGTTACGACCAGCCTGCTTTGCAGCATACAGCGCCTTGTCCGCCTCATGCAGCGTTTGCAGACCGTCCCCCCGGCCATTGTGCTCACTACAGCCCAGACTCACGCTCACGGGCTTGCCGTCCGGCCTGAACACCGTTGTAGCCACAGCGCCACGTATTTTTTCCGCCGTGGGCACGGCATTGTTGAGACAGCAGTTCGGCAACAGAACCACAAATTCGTCTCCGCCATAGCGGCAGATTATGTCGCTGCTGCGCGCGCACTGGCGGATGGCCGCTCCCACTTCCCTGAGCACGCTGTCGCCCGCCAGATGCCCGAACGTGTCGTTGATGTCCTTGAACCTGTCCACATCCAGCATGACACAGCAGAATGGCCGTTTTTCCACCTTGACGTACCTGTCCAGCACGAGGTCGAGATACTTTCTGGTCTGCAACTGGGTGAGCGAATCCTTCAGGCTGCTCTCATCCGCCAGCCTGAACTTGTTGACCATCGAGTTCAGCTGGCTGCGCAGCGTGCCGATGGTTCGGCTCT
This sequence comes from Desulfovibrio sp. MES5, assembly GCF_002237645.1. GTDB lineage: Bacteria > Desulfobacterota > Desulfovibrionia > Desulfovibrionales > Desulfovibrionaceae > Desulfovibrio. Next base: position 104,139 of record NZ_MJUZ01000048.1, on the reverse strand, counting down.
GCTCCGTGATGTCCACTATCACCCCAAGAAAGCCGCGCACGTCGTTGGCGTCCGTAAAGCCGCCGCTCCAGTGCAGGCAGGTGTGCATCTTGCCGTCAGCGAACCTGTAACTGAAAATATGGTGGCTGAACTCTTGGCTCTCCAAGGTCGCCAGATCATCGGCCTGATACATCTTGCGCTCTTCTTCCGGCAAGTAGGGCAAGTCCAGTACGGACTTGCCCATAATTTCCTCGCGCTGAACGCCGAACATTTTTTCGTAGGCCTTGTTTACAAAAACAAAACGTAGATTCTCGTCTTTGAGAAATATGGCGTTGGGCAGCATATCCAGCACCATATTCATGTCGAATAGAGTAGAAGTATCCATAACGTACCATCCGGGCTGCGGACATGTTGCGTCACGACATTTTGTACGAGAAAAACCAGGCGAACATCTACGTTACAACAACGCAGGCCATGCGGCAAGGCGCGGCGCATAAAGGCCGTATGCCGCCCGCCACAGGTGTTCCGGTAACGGAATAATACAAAAAGGGCGCTCCCTGTGGAAGCGCCCTTGATGCTTTTCTCAAAACGGACTAGCCGTTTTCGCTCTCTTCGAACTTCTGCTTGAGCAGGTCGCCCAGGCTCTGTCCGGATTCCTGCGGCCCGGAATGGAATTCCTTGGGCTTGCGGCGTTCTTCTTCGTCCTTGATCTGCTTGATGGACAAGCCAAGGCGGCGCTCTTCAGCGCTGACGTGGATGACCTTGGCCTGGATTTCCTGGCCTTCCTTGTAGATTTCAGCCGGGGTCTTGACCTTCTTGCTGGACAGCTCGGAAACATGCACCAGACCTTCAATGCCTTCTTCCACTTCAACAAAGAGGCCGAAGTCGGTGATGTTGGTCACGGTTCCCTTGATGGTGCAGCCCACGGGGTAGGTGGTAGGCACATGGCCCCACGGATCGTCCACCAGCTGCTTGACGCCCAGGGTGAACTTTTCGCTTTCCTGATCAACGGTCAGCACTTTGGCCTGCACGGTGTCGCCGACCTTGTACATTTCGTTGGGATGGCGCACCTTCTTGGTCCAGGAAATGTCGGACACGTGGATGAGGCCGTCGATGCCGTCTTCAATGCCGATGAACATGCCGAACTCGGTGATGTTCTTGATGACGCCCTCAAGAATGGTGCCTTCGGGGTAGCGTTCAGCCACCAGCTCCCAGGGGTTGGGACGAACCTGCTTCATGCCGAGGCTGATGCGCTTCTTGTCGCCGTCAACGCCCAGGATGACCACTTCGACTTCGTCGCCGGTGTGGACCATCTGGGAAGGATGACGCAGTTTGCGGGTCCAGGACATTTCAGAAATATGCACAAGACCTTCAACGCCGGCTTCCAGTTCAACAAACGCGCCGTAGTCGACGAGGTTGGTGACCTTACCGGTGCACTTGGCGCCTTCGGGGAAGCGGGCGGAAATATCCTGCCACGGATCGGGCACAAGCTGCTTGAGGCCCAGGGAGACCTTGTTGTTTTCGCGATCAAAGGACAGCACCTTCAGGGTCAGTTCCTGACCGATGGTGATCATTTCCTTGGGATGGCGAATGCGCTTCCAGCTCATATCGGTGATGTGCAGCAGGCCGTCGAGGCCGCCCAGGTCAACGAACACGCCGTATTCGGTGATGTTCTTGGCCTTGCCCTGCACAGTCTGGTTTTCTTCGAGGGTGCGCAGCAGATCCTGGCGCTTGGAATCGCGTTCTTCTTCAAGCAGCACGCGGCGCGAAACAATGACATTGCTGCGGCGGCGGTTGATCTTGAGCACGCGGAATTCGAACTCCTGGTTGACCAGGGCGTCCATGTCCGGCACGGGACGCAGATCCACATGAGAACCGGGCAAAAATGCCTCGACTCCGCCGATATCCACGGTGTAGCCGCCCTTGATGCGGCGTACGATGTGGCCCGTGATGACCCTGTTGTTTTCCTGCACGTCTTCGAGCTGGTCGAAAACCTGCATGCGTTTGGCCTTTTCAAAAGAAAGGGTAATGGTGCCGTCGTTTTCGTTCTTGCGAACAACGTACACGTCCACCTTGTCGCCCACGGAAACGACCATGTTGCCAGCAGCATCGCGAAATTCAGCCGCGGGGATCTGCCCCTCGGACTTGAAGTTCACGTCCACCAGTACATTGTCTTCGTCCACGCGAACGATTTCGCCCTTGGTGATAGAGCCTTCTTCAAGGTCGCCAAAATCGGAAGTGAGGTAGTTTTCGAGAGCACTCTCGAAATTCATTTCGGTTTCGTGCCCGGTTTCCAAGCCTGCCATATGTCCAGCCTCCAAACATGATTTCCCTTTTTCAAAGAGAGGTCGCATATGTAGCAGAAATTTGCCGGAAGAACAAGGAAAAATACGTTCATAGCGGCCAAGAAAGCCGCGCTGCAGCCCCGGCGCAGCCCCTCATCCGGCGGCTGGCGCAAGCGCCCGCCCTCCTTGACATTTGGCGCGCCCTGTTGTCCTGTTGTCTTTTGGCGGGGAATTTCGTGCAAGTCGAAAACAGTCGCGCTGCGGTAAGAGGGGACAAGGTTTCTTTTCGCCTGCTCAGGATGGGCGGCGTTTGACAGCCAATCGCGCAAGCGGTGAAGGCGAAACCAAGGCGCTGGCCACACGGCCACACAGCCCTCAAGTCCGAACACCCGCCGGGGCCATAGCCCTTTGCGAACCTTTCAACGCGATATTGAGGAGGTTGCCATGCCGCGCACCCTGTCACACGTCGGTCTTCGCCCACTGCTTTTCGTCCTGCTGCTGCTCGCGGCGCTTGCCGTGCACGGCACAAGCTACGCCACAGACGCCGCTGCCCCCAAGGAAGGCATCTTGCTGGTGGCTTTCGGCACCAGTGTTCCCGAAGCCCAGCCCGCCTTCAAGGCTGTGGATGCGGAATTCAAAAAAGCCTTTCCCGGCTCGCCTGTGGTCTGGGCCTACACATCACAAATTATCCGTAAAAAGCTGGCCGAACAGGGGCATCCTGTGGGCGGCATCAGCGACGGCATGGCCCAGCTGGCCAAGGACGGCGTAAAGGTTGTGCGCGTGCAGTCCCTGCATGTTCTGGCCGGTGAAGAATTTACCGCCCTTGAAAGGGCCGTGCTGCTTGACGTGAGCAAGAACCCGGGCCGCTTTGAGGCCGTTTTTATGGGCCGCCCCATGCTTGAGTCAAAGTCTGACGCCCAGGAGCTTCTGGCCGCCATTCAGGCTGACACCAAAAGCCAGCGCGGCAAAAACACCGCCCTTGTGCTCATGGGCCACGGCCAGAGCCACGGCCGCGCAGACCTTGCCTTTGAAGGCGTGCGCGCTGTTTTCACGGCTGCTGACAAAAACATCCACATGGCCACGGTGGAAGGCGCACGCAGCTTTGAAGACCTGCTCAAGGAGCTCAAGGCCGCCAAGATCAAGCACGTCGTCATCGCCCCCCTCATGCTGGTGGCAGGCGACCATGCCCGCAACGACCTTGCAGGCGACGAGGACGACTCCTGGGCTACCCAGCTCAAAAAGGCCGGCATCAAGGTTGACACCCACCTCAAGGGTCTTGGCGAAACCCCCGGCGCTGCCGCCATTCTTGTGCGCCACGCCAAGGAAAGCACCGACGACCTGACCAAGGAACCCAAAAAGCCGTAACCGCCGCACCCGGCAAAACGCCTTTTTCTGGACGGCACAAAGGGCCGCACGGCCTCATCGATCAAGAAAAGAGCCTTTGGCGCATATCACTCAAGAGCCGCCCGCCACGCGGGCGGCTCTTGTTTTGCCCCCCGCCCTTCGGTCCTGCCGCACCGCCGCCCTGACCAACCCGACATGCTGCGGCAACGCGGCCCACTATGGCTTTTCGGCATAGCGTCGCCCTTTGTGCCAAGGCCTGCGGGCAGACCGCCAGATATCTCTGATACGCCGATCTATGCTGCCTATCACCGGCTTTTATCGTTTTGTTGTGGACTGGGGGGGTACACAATGCTGTTTTTTTCATGTAGCCTGCATAAAATTCCATAGCAACACTCTGCTGTCGGACATGATACGCAGATATGATCGGGAGGCCCGCATGCCCAAGCAAAGTCGCAAGATATCGCCACCGCGGCCCGCAGCCGCCCCCCGCCGTACCGCCAGAGCCGCCCGCGTCTATTCACCGGATGTGGAAAAAATCAACTGCCGCGTGGCGGAAGCCCAGGCCATCTTTGCCAACGCCAAACGCATGGCCGGTATGGTGGCCCGAACTCTGGGCCCTTTTTGCGAAGTGGCGGTACACGACTTCAGCGACCTTGAGCATTCCATCATTCACATCGAAGGCTCCCTTACCGGGCGCAATGTGGGCGCTCCGGCCACCAACATGGTCACCAAGGCGTGGCGTCAGGGCGGCGACAACGTGCAGGACATCATAGCCTATGCCGCCACAACGCCTTCAGGGCAGACGCTCAAATCGTCCATCAGTTTTTTGCGCACCAGCGAGGGGGAAGTCATAGGGGCGGTGTGCATACACTTTGACCTGACGGATCTGGAGCGCTTTCAGGGCGTGCTGCACGCCCTGCTGCGCTTTGAAAACGCCCCCGGCAAGGAGATGAGCGAGGCCTTCCCCTCCTGCCTTGGCGAAACCAGCGACGCCATCATCGAGACGGCCATACGGCGGGCGGGCAAGCATCCCGCAACCATGACCAGAGAAGAAAAGCTCAACTTTGTGCGCATTATGGATGAAGAAGGGGCTTTTCTCATCAAGGGGATGGTGCAGTATCTGGCCAAGGCCATGCGCGTGTCCATTTACACCGTGTACAACTACATGCGGCAGGTCAAGGACGACGCCAACCGCGAAACGTCGGCAAACTGAAACACCGTGCGTTGCCGGGACATGCCGCCGACGGGCAAAAGCCGCGACGGGTAAATGCCGCCGCTCCGGCGCATGAACCTGCAGGAGATTTGCGCCGGGTGTCGTGCTGGACGTGTGCCGTCACGTTGCCCCGTGACATTGTGCCGTGCCACTACGTGAAGGGAATGCTCGCGGGCAACTTACACAGTGGAATGCGCGGGGAAGTTACGCGGACGCCCGGCCAGCATACGCGAATGCCCGGCCCCTGTGAGGGAACGCCTCCGGGCTGGCCTGTCGCGCGTCCTCAAAAAGCAGGTCCGCCTGCGTTACAGGCATCGTTTCCAGTCTATGTGGCCAGTATAAAAGCCAATATGCCCCCCTGCACAGCCAAGGCTACGGCAAGGGCCAGACATTTTACGCCAAATCCGGGCCCGGTGGGGACGCATCCGGCAAACAACGCCCATATGCCCTGGAGGATGCGCTTGAGCGGCCACACCTGGGCCAGCGTCAGCCAAAACAGCCCCGCCCAGGTAAAATAGCGGATTTCGCCAATGGCCCAGAACCGTTCCAGCACCACGCCCATGTCTATCTGGTTGGCGCTGTAGGCGTCGCCTATGCCCTCCACAAGATCCAGAACCGCAGCTTCGCTGAAAACGATGCCCACCGCAGCAAACAGTCCCATCAGGCCCACCAGCAGCATGAAGAGCAGCCAGAACGTGCGCAGCTGCCACTGTGCGTGCTCTGCTGCCACAGCGTCCTGACGCGCCAGGGCCATGCGCCGCGCCACAAATGCACAGGGAAGCACTGGCAGGGGCAGCAGCCCCAGCATGGGCAGCCACAGGGCAAACGCGCCGCCAGCCAGACAGAGATATCCGGCCAGAAACGGCCAGGGCTTCAGCATATTGCCTGTGGGCATGGCGTCTCCCGCAAAAAGGTTGTTGGCGCAGCGAAGCGCGCTGTCGCATAATTGCATGACGCAACTTCGCGAGCAAGCGCCCAATGGCGAGCGGCACAATATTCATGCCAGCGCATTATATTTTATCCCCAACCTGACCGCTGTACGGCATACGCGCGCCGTGAAGGCGTAAACGCTTCCTGCCTGTACTGCTACGCACAGGAGCGGGCGCGCTACCCTTTGCGCTTAATATTTTGAGTGGCGACCCGCCCACACGCAACAAACCGCCGCTCCGGATGTACCGGAGCGGCGGTCCCCATTATGCCAAAGCGGCAGTGTCGCCCAGAGCAGATGCACCGTGAAACGATGTGACGCCTGAAAGACGCTGCCGCTGGCCCCCCGCTTCCAACCAGGAAGTACCTTGCACTGTGGCGGATCAGATCAATGTTGAAATGCTTGACTTTGAGGCATTGTCACTTTGCCGGCGAATACGGTTTCCGGCAGGATCTGGCCCGGTGCGGCGTTGGAACGGTTCACCTTTTACAAGGCTAGCACGCTCTATAATAAGAGTTTTAGGGGGTGGGGGCGTGGGGGAGGAGCCCCTTATGCAAAAGGGTCCCTCCCCCACAAAGCACTTCCCACCCATAAAGCATTTCAAAGCGACACGCCCTAGCCGCCGAACTCGGAGTGTATCTGATGCTGCGCCGCCAGCGTGCTCATATCATCGCTCACACTGTCGGAGTGCGCATCCTGGCTGAGGGTAGAAGCACCACCGCCAGAATTCCCGGATCCGCCGTCGTGATCGCCATGGCCTGAAAGCCCCGCCTCACGGTAGCCGTCGGGCAAATCGTCGGCCATGGCGGCCGAGAAGGGCACGGTGCTGTCAGAATAGGTGACGTCATAGCCGTTGAAATGACCGTTGTTCAGGTAGGCGTGCAGGTCTGCCTGGTCAGCGGCGCTCAGGCCGTTGACGCTCACATGAATGCCCTCAACATCGATGGAACTCAGGTTGTTTTGCAGCCAGGTGTCGTACTTGGCGATAAAGTCGGCGTAGGAGTCGGCCTTGAGCACCAGCAGATCATAGCCGTCGCCGCCAGTGATGGTGAGGTGGTTGCCCTGCACATGTCCGTCAATGGTCACGATGTCGTCGCCAGCGCCGAGGCTGATGCTGGTGGAGCCGCCGGTAACATCCCCGTGGATATTCACGCGGCCTTCACCAGTGCCCATCACAATCTTGTTGGCGCCGCCCGCGATATTGCCGTTCAACGTGAAGATGTCGTTGCCATCGCCCATGTTGAACGTGTTTGTTCCGCTGCGCAGGTTGCCGTTGATTTCGATATGGTCATCGCCGTTGCCAGTGGTAACGGTATTGATGTAGCCGCCAATATCTCCATTGAGGGTGACACTGTCGCCGTGCGCATCCCCGGCATGGCTGCCGCCCCGGATAAGATTGATGCCGCCCGCATTGCCGTACATGGCGTATGCCTGCCCGGCGGTTCCGGCCTTGGCCGTGATGACCACCGTGATGGCGCTGTCTGTATTTTCAATGATGTTTTGAGTAGAAGCGCCCCAGCCGTCACGGGTATACATGCCGTAGGCCCAGCCGTCGTCGCTGCCGCTGGCATCGGCGGTAATGTTTACGTTATTGACGTTGGTGATCTTGTTGGTTGCGCCGCCCCAGGCCGCATTCATGCCAAAGGCTCCCGCCTTGGTATCCATATAGTCGGTGGAAAGCGTATGGGTACCCGTAAAGGTGGCGTTTATATTCAGCGTGTCATTACCGCCGCCGCCGTCAATGATCGTCTGGCCGCTTGCCTGCGCGCCAAGACCGATGGCCGCAGCTCCGTTGTGGGCGGAAGCGTTGAGGTTGATGACATCATCCCCGTCTCCGGTATTGATGGTAGTCGTACCGTAGTTGGTGGAGAAAATGCTGACGCCCCAACTGGGCGCATCGGCCGTGATGTTCAGCTCATTGTCACTGCCCGATGTATTGATTTTGACGTCGCCGCCATAGCCCGCATAGATGGCCGCAGCCGTGCCCTTGGGGGATGCGGCGTCCACTGTGGCGGAGATGTCCACATCGCCCGTGTTGATGTTGATGGCCGACTTGCCGCCCTGACCGGCCTGATTCAGGTTGCCGGAGGCCGCAAGCCCCAGAGAGGTAAAGCCCGCCGCCCGGCCGCCAGTCCAGGAGACGCCGGTGTAGGGACTGTCATAAGGCGATGTTTCCTGATAGGCCGTGGCGCTGAACTTGCCGTCGCTGGCGGTGTCGATATTGATGGCCGTACCCGCCGTGGTGCGGAACACGCTGCTCATTACCGTGCCATCCGCTCCGCTGCCCGCATAGGCATTGGTTTCACCGCTGACATTCTGCCCGCTGATGTTCACAATGGCCTGGTCCTTGGTATACACAGAAGTCGCCATATAATTGACAGTGCCGCCTGTGACGGAACTGGAAAAGTTCACGTCGCCCTCGGCCTGCACGTTCACGGTGGACTTGCCGCCCCCCCATATGCCTGCGGCTGTCTTTTCATTGGATCCAGCCGTGAAGCTTATGTCCTTGCCGTGCACATTGGCTGTCGCTTCGTAAAAATTGCCGCTGCCGTCCTTGTCGCCTCCTGTGATCAGGGCCATGCTCGATCCCCCGTCCGCTGATGCGCCCATGTTCACATCGCCCTTTGTTCCGGCGTCAATGGTGATGGTCCCAGCGTCAACTCTGCCATATGCGGAGGTACCGTAGGCATTGCCGTTTTCGGCCCTGGAGGAAACGTCTATCTTGCCCGCGGCGTCATGCGCAAAGGTGATGTCCGTATTGAGTGCGCCATAGGCATTGCCGGAAGCCGTGGTGTTTTCCACAACAGCGCTGTTGTAGTCCTCGCCGCCCAGCGTGATTTTTTCTCCATTAACATTCTTGCCGTGCGAATCGTACCATTCGCCCTTGAGGGGGCCGCCAAGGTCTGTTTCAGCTTCGCGCTGCGCAGAGTCGTAGGAGGAACTGTCATTGCCCAGCAGCTCCATATTGTAGGTCTTTCCACCCACGGTCACTTCAAGCACGGAGTCAAACTTTTCGCCAGCGGCCAGAGCGGCCTGACCCGCCGCCGTAAGCGTGATGGTGACAAGACCGGTGACAGGGTCGATAACCGGGGCGTTAAAATAGGCCGAAGAGCCGCCCGCAAAGGCCAGGCTCACCTGGCTGGCGTCCGTGACAAGATTGCCGTTTTCGTCAATGGCCTGAAACACCATGGACTGACCGGCGTCAGAACCCACCACAAGGCGTGCATGGTAGCCGGAAGCGGCGCCGCCACCACCTCCACCGCCGCCTCCGCCGCCAGTTCCCGGCACGTCCGGCCCCTGGCCACCGTCATCGCGGCCAAGCTGGCTGTCCGTGGCCAGCGTGTCCTGAGCGACGCTGGCTGTCTGCATGCTCCAGTCCAGGCCGCCAAGATGGTCAATGCCCGAATCAAGGCTGGAGTCGGCGTGTTCCGTATAATGTGCATTGCGCGTGGCGGTTGTGGGCCCGGCTGCGGGCATGAGGTCGTCCTGCCCCAGGGCGCTGAAAAAGTCCTTGCCGGAAACCATTTGCCCATCCACGATAAAATCGGGCGTGTTTTCACTGGTATAGTCGGCATAAAAACCGTCAAGACTGATCTTTGCGCCGTCCTCGAACGTAAAGGTCAGGGCGTCGCCTTCGCGGCCCAGCGTGGCGTCAGTGGTGGGAAAATCCAGAACAATGCGGTCTTCCGCCGCATTGGTGATCGCGGTCTGCTGTCCGAACTGCGGACGGGTAAGATGAATATTTGCCATAACAAACTCCTGAAATGTATCCGGACAGGGGCCTGACAGAAGTCAGGCTGACGCAAAGGCCAAATCTGCCCTGAAGTCCCGCCAGAGCTTTGCGCGCCCTTCGCCAAGGCGAAAGGCAGAAGCGTCTCTGCAGGACAACGATTCGTATTTTAAAGATATTTACTGGAAGAGGAGAACAGACAAAAGCTTGAAGGCCATTTGCCGGGCTTGTAAAAAGCCAGATAAGGCAGGGGGAGCAACCTCATGGGCAGATCGCGTGACTTGCTCACAGTTTAATAATAGTGTTCTAGTATTATTTGTCAAGCATCAAGAATCGTCCGTGGAGCAAGGCTCACTTTAACGTGCGGATGAACCTCTTTAACATATACCGGCATTTTACGCTTTTATACAGAATCACATATCTTGAAAAGATTGTTTTTGCGCAGCATGGACGCGGCACCATATCCGCGCCTTCTTCCCTGGATGACACTGGACATATCTTACTAAAAATAAAAAGGATATACATGCTTTCACCGTGCCCCGGCATTGCCCTTTGCAGCGGGCTGGCATCGACGGCGTAACCGGGAACAGAGCGCACACATGAGCCTGCCGCGCATCTTTTCAGCGTAAAAACACCAGACTCTGGCCGCCATAAAAAACCAGCGCCTCCGAAACTGTCCAGTTTCGGAGGCGTCGGCCAATGTGAGCTATGAAGGCAACCGGAATAATGAAGCCAATGAGGACAATCCTAGCGCTACAAAAAAACAATAAAGGCTTTAGGGGGTGGGGGCGTGGGGGCGGGCCCCTTTTGCAAAAGGGGCCCGCCCCCACAAAGCATTTCAACCTTGAGCATTTTCAAAATGAAATTGCTCTAATCGCACTCTGGCGGCTGCGCGAACCCGTCTCAGCGCTTGTCCACAACACGCCGCGATTTGCTGAACGTGCGCGGCAAGGCGGCGTAGTCCACCACAGCCACCTGCATGCGGGCCAGTATGGCCTTGTGCAGCCTATGCTCCAGAGCCTGCGCCAGCGCGGCGTCATTGCCGCTGCCAACGCCCTGGGCGCGCTCCACAGTCAGGGTCAGGTGGTCAAGGCCGCGTTCGTCGCGCGTGAGCTCCACCTGGTATTCGCCGCCGAGTTCCGCAAATTCGCCTATGACGGCCATATACTGACCGGGGTAAATGTTGACCCCCCGATAGATGAGCATGTCGTCGGAACGGCCAAGGATGCGGTCATGCCTGGGCATGTTCAGCCCGCAGGAACACCGGCCCGGCAGCAGGCGGCAGAGGTCGTGGGTGCGGTACCGCAGCAGGGGCACGGCCTCCTTGCGCAGACTGGTGACGACCATTTCGCCCACTTCGCCCTCGGGGACGGGTTGCAGGGTGACGGGGTCAAGCACCTCGATGATAAAGAGGTCGGCCCAGTAGTGCAGGCCCTCGTGCGCGTCGCAGTCAATGGCCGTGCCGGGGCCGTACATTTCGGTCATGCCGGCGATGTCGTAACAGCCCTGAAGCCCCAGCTTGCTTTCGATGGTCTGGCGCATTTTTTCGCTGCGCGCTTCGGAACCGCAGATCATCTTGCGCAGCTTGATTTTTTTGCCCAGGTCCGCCCGCTCCACTTCTTCGGCCAGCAGCAGGGCCATGGATGCAGTGGCCCCAAAACAGGTAGTCTCAAGGTCTTGTAAAAGCTGCAGGTGCATCTCAAGGTTGCCCGGCCCCACAGGCACGGTCAGCATGCCAAGTTTTTCGCTGCCGCCCTGAAAGCCCACGCCCGCCGTCCAGAGGCCGTAGCCCACGGCGATCTGCATGCGGTCTTCAGCCGTAAGCCCCGCCAACTCATAGCAACGGGCCATCTGCAGATTGAATGTCTCCACATCCGCAGCGGTATAGGCCAGAATTTTGCGCTTGCCAGTGGTGCCGCTGGAAGCGTGGATACGCACAACGTCAGTGGGCGGAACGCAGAGCAGGGGCAGGGGATAGCCCTCGCGCAGGTCGTCCACGTCCACAGTAGGCAGGCGGGCAAGGTCGTCCAGCCCCAGCTGGTCGCCTGGGTTCAGTCCACAGGCGCGAAGCTTGCTGCCATACTGGGGGGAATTCCAGACGCGGGCCAGGGTGTTGCGTAAGCCTTCTTCCTGCTGGCGGCGGATATCTTCATCTTCAAGCTGGGGAATGAAGCGGTAGGACATGCTTCTGCGGCTCCTTCAGGCTAGAGCGAATTCACGTTGAAAACGTGCAGCCTCAATGTTCAAAACACGCTCGTTACGGGCGCGACCGCGCAACTAGTAGCGCCGATCTTCGCGGCAGCCCTTGCAACGCGGGAGCCTTGCTGGAAGCCCGGCCCCAAAATACGATGCGCGATTGTGCTTCTTTTACGCCCCGCAGGCAAGACTTGATCATTCCACGCCTGCAATGCCCGCAAAGGCCAGCCCATACCGCAGCACAGCCACGGAGGCGCTGGCGTTTTCAGCCCGGCAGCCTGGGCCTTTGCACTTGCCCCGGCGTGCCTGGCCTGCGCGCCCGCCGTTGCCCCGCGCAAACGCCTGCGCAGCCGCCCGGGCAATTTCACCTTAAAGCGCCCTAAACCTCGCGGCAGTGCGTGAACGCCCGGCGCACACTCGCCACCCGCGCTTCCGGGTCGCGCGCTCCCTGGCGCTCGGCCTCGGCCAGAGCCAGCATGAGCAGCACCCGTGCCTTGGGCGTTGAAAGCATGCCCGACGCTATGAACGACGCATATTCTTCAAGATCCGTCACAGGTGCGCCTCCCGTGCGGCTGGCGCGCACCACGGGTTTGCCCTCTCTGACGGCCTGATCCAGAGCCTTGCGGACATCTGACGGCATGGAGCCGTTGCCCATGCCCGCAACGACCAGCCCGGACGATCGCTCCAGAGAAAAGAGCGCGGCGTCCAGCGGCATGCCCGCGCAGGCGTACAGCACATCCACGCGCGGCAGATTGTCCTGCCCGGCATGGGCGGCGTAGGTTCCGGCCAGGGCAGGGCCGTCTTCGCCGCTGTGATAGAAGACGGGCCGCCCATTGATGACGCGGCCAAGCAGGCCGGATTCCAGAGCGCGGAAGGCCTCCACGTCCAGCGTCCCGGCCTTGACCGCCGTGCGGGCAGAAATGATGCGCCCGTTCATGACAATAAGCGCCCCGCGCCCGCGCGCCTGCGGGCTGGCGGCCACGGCCACGGCGTCCCTGATATTGATGGGGCCGTCCGCGCTGAGAGAGGTGGCCGGACGCATGGCCCCTGTGAGCACCACCGGCTTGGAACTGCTCATGGTCAGGTGCAGGTAGAAGGCAGATTCTTCAAGGGTGTCGGTGCCGTGGGTCAGCACAACGCCGCACATCTCTTCATCTTCAAGGGCCTGGGCGCAATCCCGCCCAAGTTTGGCCCAATGGCAGGGGCGCATGTCCTCGCTGGGCAGGTTGCCGCACTGACGGCTGGCGATACGCGCCACCCCTTCAATGCCGGGCAGGCTTTCCAGCATGCATTCCACGGACAGAACGCCTGCCTGATAGCTTATCTGCTCCAAAGGAGTGTCCGCCACCCCGGCAATCGTGCCTCCCGTGCCCAGCAGGGCCACCTGAGGCAGCGCGGCGGATTCAGAACAATTGGCATTCACATGTGACATAGGACTCATGAGGGCTCCCGCCGCACCGGCCTTCCACGCCTCGCGGCGGGGCATCGTGCGCGGCATTGACGGCTTTGCGCGTTTCAGTTCTCTGTATATTCATCCTGCAAACCTAACTGCTGCGGCAGTCCGGACGCTGTCCACAGCATGGCGATTTGCAGCTGCCCGGTATGGCCGCAGAGGCTTTCGCCCACGGGCGCGAAGCCCATGCTTTTATAAAATGCCAGCGCTCCCGTGTTGGCGCGGTAAACATCAAGCCGCAGCCGGTTCCGCCCACCCAGCACATGCCGCAGAAGCGCACTGCCAATCCCCTTGCGCCAGTAGGCAGGAGCCACAAAAAGCGCGGCGAGCAGGTCTTCGCCTTCAGGCCTGCACACGGCTGCGAAGGCAATGGGGCGGTCAGCGCCCCGAAACAGCGTCACCTGTGATGCGGGCAGATAGTGCCGGGCCATGGCCTCACGCTGCGCGCTCCACAGCGCCGGGTCCACAAAATCGTGCGCCAGCAGGGATGCCTCAAGCCAGATATCCGCGCAGGCCGCGTAATCCGCTGGACTTCGGGCCAGCTCGGGCTGTGCGATGACGTTATGGATGTTCATACTGTTGCGTTCATGATTATGCGAGGGGGCCTGGCGCGTCAACGGCGCGCAAACCGGCACAGCTCGCGGCATGGCGGCACGACGCCGCTTGATCCGGCCTGGCTGTCGAAGTTCACGACCTTCCGCCGCGTGCGCGCAGGGCTATGCTGGCTTCAAATGAGGCAAAACCGCCACAGCATGCGGCAGCCCGTGGCAAAGATGGCCATGCAGGGCGTCCACGACAGCCTCCGCTCTGGCTGGCCCTTGCCGTGCCGGAATTTTCGGTGGCCCATACGCTCCTTTAACGGCCTGCGCCCCCTGCGGGGCAATCGCCGTGCAGCAAGGGGCAAGCCCACGGCAGGGCATCTTAGGGGCAGGCATCCTGGGGCAGGCATCCCGCTGCGGCGCGCCGCTCGCCGGATACGGCTGGACCTGTACGGTCAGGAGCGGCAGGCAGCACCCGTTCTTGCGCCTCCAAGGCCACGGCAGCTAAAAAATGTAGACCATTTATTTCAACCAATAAACATTATTATATAAAATTTTGCACCCCTACCTCCTTGGTTTTACTTAGATATTAGCGTAGGTTGCGCCGATGGACAAAAAAAAGATCTCTCTCGTTTCGCTGGGGCATCTGTCTTGTGACATAAACGGTGGAGCCCTCCCCGCAGTTCTGCCCTTTTTGCGCACGCACTATGGACTGTCGTATCAGGCCACAGGCGGACTGATGTTCGCATACTCCTGCCTTTCGTCCATCATTCAGCCGCTCTTCGGCCTCATGGCGGACAGGCTCTCCAAGCCCTGGCTTATCCCGCTGGGTGTGTTTCTGGCAGGCATCGGCCTGACTGCCGTGGGCTTCATGTCCAGCTACTGGGCCATTTTCGCGGCCATTGGCATCAGCGGCGTGGGCGCGGCGCTCTTTCATCCCGAAGGCGCGCGTTTTGCCAACAAGGTGTCCGGCGAAAGCAAGGGCACGGGCATGAGCATTTTTTCCATTGGCGGCAATACGGGCTTTGTGGTGGGCCCCCTGCTGGCCACATTTTTTCTGACCATGTTCGGCATGCCGGGCATGGTTATCTTTGGCCTGCTGGGCACGGTCATGGCCTCAATTCTTCTGCTGCTTATCATGCGCATGGTCGCGCCCGAAGCGGCGGCTGCGGCGCAACGAACCGCACAGGCCGCCTACGGGCAACCCAAAAACGTTGAAAAAGCGCACTCCGCCAATGCCGCAGACAGCACCGGAAAATCCGGCGAAGATGCAGTGCTGCAAAATAACTGGCGCGAATTTTCAAAGCTCACCGGAGCCATCATTACGCGCTCCGTTCTTTTTATTGGCTTTAATACCTTTATACCCCTGTACTGGGTGAGCGGCTTTGGCCAGAGCAAGGCCGCCGGCGCCGTGGCACTGACCGTCTTTTGCACGTTCGGCGTCTTGAGCAACATACTTGGCGGCGTTCTGGCAGACAAATATGGCTTCCGGGCCATCGTGCGACTGGCATTTGCCCTGGTCACGCCCGTTGTGCTGGCTTTCAGCCTGATGCCCAATCTTTACGCCGCCTACGCCATGCTGCCTCTGCTGGGCTTTGTTCTTTACGTGCCCTTCAGCTCGCTGGTCGTGCTTGGACAGACGTACCTTGCCAAAAATATTGGCTTTGCCTCTGGCGTGACGCTTGGTCTGGCCACGAGCTTGGGCGGCGTGTTCGCGCCCGTGCTTGGCTGGGTGGCCGACAATCACGGCCTGCCGCGCACCTTTCAGTGCCTGGCCCTGGTGGCCCTGGTGGGCACCATATTTGCCTTTACCCTGCGGAAGGATGAAGAAGGAAAAAAAGCCGGCAAGACGGCATAAAACCACAGCCCGCACCAGAGGGGCCTGGGTGCCGAGACTGCCCGCCTGAATTGTTCGCCTGCCTGTCCTCTGGCCAGCCCGCCAATGAGGGCACAGATCGGCCTCTCCGCCGAGACTGCCCGCGCCTGCGCATGGCGCATCCGGTTGAACGCCCTCCAGGGGCAATGATTTTTGCTCTGACGCACAGCGCGCCCGCCTGACATTCAGGCGGGCGCGCTTGTTTTTTCTGCACAGTGCACAAAATGGTCTGGCAATCCCAAAGCCGCCGTTCGCCCTGTTGCCAGTGTGTCACCCATGTGCGCTGATGCAAATAACTGCGCGTCCTTTTTGTGCGTAAACACAATAACATCATTATTTTATTAAGTATTTTACGACACACAAATGTTACTCATCTGCGGCTCGACGAGGCGTTTCAAACCCGCCCCGGTCGTTCGTTATGCCTGAGGATGTTTTTGATCGCTGTCGTTGATGGTCGCAACGTTCAGTAAATACTGTTCCTATCTCAGCTAACACTACAATATTACAGCTGAAAAATATTAAGACCATTGTGCGTAAAAAGCAGCACGATTTTTTGACGTGAAGCGCAAACTCGCCTTGAAATGGCGTCACGGCAGCGCTGCGGACGCGAGACGTGAAGGAGTCCACTCAGGTTCGCCATGCGCCAAACGCCAGAAGTTGCGCCTGCAGGCATCGAGGAGAACGGCTCAATCGAGGAGAACGGCTCAAAGGAGTTTTTACCCAGACAGATACTTGCAAGCCTGCCTGGTGTGCGAGTGGAATGCGCGTGGAGTGCGGGGGGTACGTGCGCGTGAGGGGAAACGCGGGGGATGAAGGCGTCTGCATACAGGGCAGACGTGCCGGGGCACACGCCAAAGCTCCCGCCTATCTGCCTGATATTTTTGACGCACAAAAAAAAATTTACGATTATGCTTGACACCTTGGCACCAAAGGGCTACTTATCTGTTTCGCAACAACACACTGTTGCCGTGTCGCGGGGTGGAGCAGCTCGGTAGCTCGTCGGGCTCATAACCCGAAGGTCGTAGGTTCAAATCCTGCCCCCGCAACCAAGAAATTCAAGCGCTTATGGAATCCTAACCATAAGCGCTTTTTCTTTTTCCTAACCTATTCCTAACCAGAAGGGAAAAATGGGGGGTAGGGGATGTCGTGGATTGATCGGCCTGACGGGGTTTGAAGAGGCTTACGGTGTGGGCTGGAGTTCGGTGGGAGCATGGTGGGAAGAGGAAGCTTGGTGCGGTGCTCTTCCTGTTGGTCAGAAAAAATAGACGGCGCAAGGTAGGTGTCCTAACCACGCTCCTAACCATTTTCTAACCTTCGCGGGACGAGCCCTCAAGCCAACTGGATGTCATCTTTCTTTGTGTAGTGCTTATCAAATTCCTTTAGAATATTAGGGTTAAAGTATGGCTTTTTGCCACTTTTAGGCTTGCTGTCATCAAGATATTGTATTCTCCCATACTGAGCATTGATTTCCAGCGCCTTACGAATATCGTGATATTTCTTGGTTACTTTAAAGTCTGAATACTTTTCTTGGCACTTTGCTGTCAGCATTTTATAATCCCAAGGATATTTATCACGGATTTGCTCTGGTGTAAGCCGAACAGCAGGCGCATTAGGGTCATTAGTAATTTGGGCGCTTAGGGCGCCCTTCGCCTTTGATCGAACAAAATTTAACTCTATATTTACAGATATTGAGTAGTCAGATGTGTGATTTTCTTCCTGTATTTCAAAGTGTTCAAGAAAAGACAAAAAGTTTTTCTCTTCAGCATTGAGGATAAATCCATCAACAGAGGAAGGCAAATCAATGAGAGCAATAGGCATAAGATGTAGCTCAAACTCAGAGAGAGCTCTACCAAACCAGTCCCAGACAGCCGTAGCAAAATTTTTTACACAAGCAGCGCCAATTTCCTGAAGACGAGCCCTGAATGCGGGAGATTGATTGTAAAAATGGACAGAAGAATCCCGTAGTTCAATCAATATTTGTATATTATCCCAAGCTAGTTGATGAAGAATTTTATTTTCTGTAAGCTTTTTCCCCAAATAGCTTAGACTATGTGTGAATGGGTTGTTTGCATCTGTTCGCTTGATGTATTTTTTATTGCTTTTTTTGCCGCCAGATATTGTTCTTGACTCGTATACATACAAGCAGCTTAATTTGTTTTTGTTGTCAGCAAGCAATTTTGCTTTTAATAGAAGCTCCCAGCCGTTAATTGCTAAAATTGAAAATGCTTCTGTGCGGTATGGAAAGCTAGGTTTATTATAGATTTCAATGGCAGCAACCATTGCCGCTATCCCTCTATCCAGTAATTCCTTCGCCTTTGATTTCATTGAGTTACCGCTTATTATAATGGCTTCTAAGATTTCGAAGCGTTCAGCTACTTCACTCCCCCAACTCCTCAAAGAAATCAACATCCAGCCTTTTCAATTCCAGAGTCCTGTAGCCCCGCACACCGATACCATGCTGCACCATAAGGCGTGCCAACTCGTTGCCATCAATAAGGCGCAGGCGCTTGTGACTGCGCTCGGCGTATTCGCGGGCCGCTCTGGTATAGCGGCTTGTGGTAACAAATACCCCCTTGGTGATGCCGTGGGCGTCCATTGCCCCGGCAAATTCGCGGATTTTATCCGGCCCAATGGGAGAATCTTGTCCGTACTTCTTGGCTTGCAGGTAGATCACATCCAGGCCAAGCACGTCTTCAGTAATGATGCCGTCAATGGCTCCGTCGCCTGAGCCGCCTGTCCTTTTGCCAAGACCGCCAGCACCATAGCCAAGGCCAAGCATCAGCTTCACAATCAGCCGTTCAAAGTCGGCATCGTGCATAGCTTGCACACGTTCTTGCAGATCAGATTGCAGAGCGGCGTTCAACTCGGCAAAGGCAGCTTCAACACGCTCTTCGGGGGTTCCCTCTTCTGATGCGGTCGGAGCCTGCTGCGAACCTGTCTCTTCGCCTGCTTCAGGTGTGGTGGTGACACTACGAAACTGGCGATAGTTTTCAGAGCGGGCCATCAGAAAGTTAAGATCAATGCGCTGAGGATTCTCAGCAAGGGCTTGTTGCCCTTCCGGCGTGATGCCGTATACGCCCCGTGCCTCACGCCGCAACATGCCTGCTTTGGTGAGGTGAACAAACGTCCAGTATACTCTGTTTGCAACGCGAGTCTGCCTGCCGCTGGCCAGCATTTCCTGCCTGTCTTCATCTGACAAACCAAATTCGTCAGAAACTTGAGCGATGGCTTCCGCTGTTCGCAGCGGGCCGTTGGCGGCCAAGCGTAATACAGGCAACATAAAGCTTTGGAAATCAGGAACGGCCATAATGAACACTCACTCGCATGTTGAACGTCAAAACAACATCAGGCAGCCAAGCCGCTTTACGCCACCTTGCTTTTCTCCGCATATGTCACGTCAAATACCAAGTCCGACAGCCACTTCCAGAAGGAAGGATTGTCAGTGCATTGTTTATAAAATTCAACGTTGTCATGCATGGTGTTGAGCACGGCATTGGTAAGGGCCTTGTCGCACTCCATGCGAGCATTTTGCTTGTCGGAGTTTTTGAGCGCGTTCTGGTATTTCTCATCCCGCGCCACCATAGCGGGCAGTTCGCGTATCTGACGTCGCACATTGTCTTCGTCTTTCCAGTCAATGCCGCCAAAGAGATCATTGAAGGTATTCAAAATCTGCGTGAGGTGATCCAGTTCCGCCTCCGGCTTGCCGCCAGCGGTGCCGCTGGGTACGGGGTCAACCTCGGCGTCCTCGTCTTCGGGCTGCATATCAATGGCGGCACGGGCCTCGGCGCGGTAGCTGTCCAGATCAATGGCACTCAGGATGCCTTCGGCAAGGTCGTCGTCCTTGGGTGAGGGCAGCTTGGGAATGAGCAGGGTCAGGAAGATGGAAAGCTTTTCCCATTCCGCATTGCCATAGGGCAAAATGGCCCCCAGAAAGCCGTACAGGCGCACAAACGACTTCGCCGCGCTTTTGATGGCAATCTGGTCGTCAAGGATCAGCGCCTTGTAGTTTTCGGCGCACTGGTCAAGATACGGGTCAAGCTTGTCTCGTTCCGCCCCGTGCAGAAACAAGTCCACCACAGTATCAATATGATATTCGGTGTACACCTGATGCTGCTCAAGGACTTGGATAAGGTCGCTCAACTGGTTGGGGTCTGTTTCTGCTGAAAGAATGGTGGTGCGGTAATAGCGTGAAAAAGCGTCCACAATGGTGTCTGTGTCGTTGGCAAAGTCCAGCACACAGGTGTCGCGCTTTTGAGGATGGGCACGGTTAAGACGCGAAAGTGTCTGCACCGCCTTGATGTCCGTCAACACCTTGTCCACATACATAGTGTGCAGGAGCGGCTCGTCATAGCCCGTCTGGAACTTGTCGGCCACCACAAGAAAGCGGTACTCATCCTTGCGGAATTCCTTCTCAATGCGCGAGCTGGGAAAACCGTTGATGCTATCCTCCGTGGCCTTGGGGTTGACCCCGTATTCCCGTTCGCCGGAAAAGGCCACAATGGCCTTGTAGGGGCTTTGGCGAGCCTGCAAATGCCCGTTGATGGCCGTGTAGTATTCCAGCGCCCTGTCGATACTGCTTGTCACCACCATTGCGCGGGCTTTGCCGCCTATCTTGCCCTTGCCCGCCACCTGGGCGTGGAAATGTTCCACCATGATTTCAGCCTTGCGGCTGATGGCCACACTGTTGCTTTCTACAAAATGGCGCAGTTTTTTCTGGGCTTTCTTTTTGTCGAACAGCGGATCATCGGTGATGGTTTTGGCCAGCTTGTAATAGCTCTTGATAGTCGTGTAATTTTGCAACACGTCCATGATGAAGCCTTCCTGCGTGGCCTGCTTCATGCTGTAGACGTGGAAGGGCCGATGCTTGGTTTCGCCATCTTCAGCATACGGCACGCCGAACATTTCCAGCGTTTTGTTCTTGGGCGTGGCGGTAAAGGCGAAATAGCTGGCGTTGGTGAGCATTTTTCGTGTTTCAATGAGCTGGTTGACCATATCTTCCATGCTCATGTCCGCATCGGTCGCGTACTCACCGGAAAGGGCAATGTTCATCTTGGCCGACAGGCTGCCGCTCTGGCTGGAGTGCGCCTCGTCAATGATGATGGCAAACGATGCATTCTTATGGTCGTTGCCGATTTCATCCAGAATGTACGGAAATTTGTGTACGGTGGTGATGATGATTTTTTTGCCGCCGGCAATGGCCTTGCGCAGGTCGCCGGAATGCTCCGCCCATTGCACGGTGTTGCTCACCTGCATGAACTGCTTGATGGTGTCGCGTATCTGCTTGTCCAGATTCACACGATCCGTCACCACAATGACGGAATCCACCACGGCCTTGCCGTCTTTTTGCAGCCCCACCAGTTGATGCGCCAGCCAGGCAATGGAGTTGGATTTGCCGCTGCCCGCCGAATGCTGGATGAGATACTTGTGCCCAACACCCTTGCTCTGTACATCGGCAAGAAGCGAACGCACCACCATAAGCTGATGAAAGCGCGGAAAAATCTGCTTATGGCTGACTTTCTTGGTGTTCTCGTCAACTTCAGCAACAACCTGGGCGTAGTTTTCGATGATGTCGGCAAGGGAAGTTTTTTGCAGAATGTCTTCCCACAAATAGGCCGTCTTGAGGCCGTGCGGGTTGACGGGATTGCCTGCGCCGTCGTTGTGTCCTTTGTCAAAGGGCAGAAACCACGATCCCTTGCCGTTCAGCCGGGTACAAAACTTGACCCGCGCATCATCCACCGCAAAATGCACCATGCAGCGTTTGAACTGAAAGAGCAATTCGCGCGGATCGCGGTCATTCTGGTATTGCTTGACCGCATCGTCCACGTTCTGCTTGGTGAAGCTGTTTTTCAGTTCAAAAGTCATCACGGGCAAACCGTTGATGAACAGGCACATGTCCAGGGCAAGGCGGGTTTGATCGGATGAAAACTGTAGCTGGCGGGTGACGCTGAAAATATTTTGACCAAAGCGTTCTTTGGCTGCCTCATTTTTTTCTGAAGGAAGCTGATAAAAGAAGTCGAACTTTGCGGGATAGGCTTGCACCCCTTTGCGCAGCACGTCCACAATGCCGCGTTTGGCAATTTCACCCTGCACGCGATCAAGGAATTTCTGGCGGCCAAGCTCGGAGTTGGCCCCGATTTTGGCAAACTCCTCCGGCTGAGTGTTTTCCAGAAAACGCAACAGGCGCGGCACATCCACGGCATGAGCGCGGTCATAGTCGGCATTGCAGCCTTGTTCATAGCCGCCCACATGCACAAGGTGGCTGACAATGAGCGATTCGAGGCCGGATTCCTTGATGTTTGTGGGCATGGGACAATCCTTGCTATGCGTGTGCTGCGGGCTTTGACCAGCCTTCCAACCAGCCTTGGGCCTGCAACACGCCAGCGGCAAGGGCAATCTGCCGCTCCGAAAACTTCTTTTTGCGCGGGTTCCATGCGTAGAGGCTTTGGGTGAGTGCTTCCAAGGATTTCGGGGCCTCGTTGGTTGCCACCCAATGCACCGAAGCCAGCAGCTCTAGCCCAAAGGATGATTCAAAGCCCTCCACCAATTGGAATACGCGCTCAAGGCGTGCCTGCGTTTCGGGATGCTGCGCAAGCATGGTAGCCGCATCTTTTTCTGCGCCGGGAACTATGCTGAGGGGCTTATCTGGCGCGTCGCCACCATCGGCATACCCGGTCACATAAAAGCCCTCTATGGCGTGCAATGCATGGCGTAAATTTTCCGCATAGGGGCCAAACGTGGCTTTTTTATATTTAAGATTGAGCGTTTCACCCGCAGTTTGCATAAAATACATGAGCTTATGCACTTCCAGCAGTGTCACAAAGGGATCGAGCAGGCCCCGCAGATAGCGATCCATGAGCGACACCAGTGCGGCGCGTCCGGGGGTCATGTTCGGAGCCTTGGGAGCATGGGCCATTTCTTCGCTTTTGGGCGCACCATTGGGTTCAAAAAGAATGATACGGACATTGGCAAGGCCGGAAAGACGTTGTTCAATAGCCGTCCGCACTGTGGGCCAATCCAGCCCGCCTAGCCCGCATCCCAGCGGGGGAATGGCAATAGAGGTGATGCCCCGCTCCTGAATCACGCGGACAAGGTCATCCAGACCTGCCTCAATATCATTAAGGCTGCTCTTGCCCCGCCAATGTCTCTTGGTTGGAAAGTTGATAATAAAACGCGGTGCCGTCAGCGTGCCCGTGGCATACACAAACATGCTGCCCGGCACGACTGCTTTGTTTTCACAGGCAGCTTCGTATGCCTTGTAGTTAGCAGGAAAGGTCTTCTTGAACTGCAAGGCAATGCCCCGCCCCATAACACCTACGCAGTTGACGGTATTGACAATGGCGTCGGCTTCCTCTTTGAGAATGTCTCCGCTTTTGTATTCAATCATGATAAACCTCAATAATACCAGCTTGGGATAACAGTTGCCGGGGGGGTGTGCGCAGCGTCACGCAGTGCCATATTGACCTGTTGCTGAATGGCATTCGACTTAACGCCAATACGCTCTACCAGTGTCCAAGGGAATTCATCTTCAAGCAAAAACTCCGCTTGCTTTTCTTCTTGATGTCCCCGCCAATAGTTTGCTTCAATAATATTCCAGTTGATTTTATCCAATTCTGCAATATTACGATAGTCGTCAAAGTAGGATGAGCCAGCATTAGAGCTCGTGAAAGCCCAGCGCTTTTGGTTCTGGTCAGCCCATGCGGTTACAGCATACAGGTCGGCCTCAAGGTGCACAATGGGGTCTTGGCCGCCTCGGTAGGTGAGGTCGGGATGGTTGTTTTGGTAAAACAAATACAGCATGACAGAACGCGGACAAAAATAGAAGGGTACGCAATCACCCACACGCAAGGCGGGGTGGCTGCTGAGGCCAAGGGTCAAGCGGCGTGCCTTGATGTTGGACATGCCAATGGTGGTGCCCACGCCCTGCTGCGTTTGCATATGGGCGTCAGAATAGAGGTACCCGGCAGCGATGATGTGGGGCAGCCTGTCCACATGGGCAATGTGATAGATTTTTGGCTGTGCGGGTACGGGCATGGCGGCTCCTGTCGTTATTCTTACAACATTCCAAGACGGCGCTTCAGTTCAGCAATCTGGCGATCTTTTTCCTCAAGCTCCTGTTGTCTGCGAAGTCGCCATGCACATTGTTCTTCCTCTGCTTGGCGTTGCTGCTCTTGTCTCTCGCGCATAAGACGTTGTAGCTCAGTTGTGAATTGAGTGCTCTGGTTTTGGTAGGACTGGAGCCACGGTGGTGTAGCAGTGGCAGCCGAATAGGCTTGCCTTGGCTGGTTAGCAGCCTGAACATGCTGTGCGCCTTCGAGAGCCAGCATTACGGCATTCCCAATGGTCAAGGCATAGCGTTCTTTTTCCGAGGCAGAGTTAGCGTAAGCAGATTCTGACAACAGTGCGGCCATTGCCTGTGCCTGTTTGGCGGGGGTATCCGCCGTTAGACCATCAAGCAGGGCTACGCCCTGTTTAATCCCGTTGGCTACCTGATTTACTGTGCTTCCTGGCGGCGTGGAAGCTCTGGCAGCCTCGGCGGCAATTTTGAGGAACATGGTGAGCGGGTGCATATGACCTCTCATAGAGCTTTTACATGCAGTGTTTGGCTACAGACTTGAGACGCTCATGTTTATAAAATTTCAAAAGGGTTATCATTTTTGGAATGTAATCATTAACATAGTCTTCCACCAGCTTTTCCAAATTTTTTACAATACCCATTTTTAGCTCGTCAACATTATCCAGAGTGATTTTTAATTGCTCAACAGTACGTAGATTTTCTGAAAAATCCTCTCCTGGATATTTTTCTATCAGCATGCGCGTATTGCTTTCAAGATTCATAATATTTACTGTGTCAATCTTGTTTTTAACAAGTCTTTGTACGTCTATAATTCTTTCACGAATATGGGCTTGCTTTGCGTTGATGGCTATAAATTCTTTTTTAATTTTATAAAGATTGCATGTATTTTTGCAAGCATCGCATTTGCTCATTATATCAAATATTTCTGTTGCAGCGTTTGTATAAATATTATCAATGTTTATTAATGAAAGCTTTTCGCTTATCTTACTCTGCATTGTATGCAAGTAAGATACATACTGTTCGCGTGATATGTATGTAAGTGTTGCAAATTCATAGTATGTATTATTACAAAAATATGGATCTATTTTTTGTACGAAATCAGAAAGCACGTCATACTCTTTCTCTATTTTACGAATCTCTTCTTCTCTTATCTGGGCCTTTTTCATTTGGCGTATGGACAGAAAAACACCACCAAATGTAATAGCTCCGCCAAGATAGCCACCTAAAAAGCTGACCCACTCTTTGTACTCAACTCCCGGCAAAGGAGGAAAGAGCGTGTACGCATTAACAAAAAACAAAATAGGAACTATTAAAAATGGTATGGCAACACACGCAATAAGCAGAAAAAATAAATATTTATTACGCGAAAAGACTTTCATCAACTGAGCCATGAATCTTTCGCTTTTAGCATCTTCTTGCAACCCAAGAGATGCAAACCACTCCGCAATGCTTTGCCGAGGGGGGAACTTTTCCTCTTGAGTATCCATTGCTTAGGCCTCGCATTCCAAAGTATCTGCGTCATCACCATCCACAGCTTCTTCTGTGGTGAAATCTTCTTCAATATCAATTGTGAGGCTATCAGGAATATTGATATGGCGCACATCCACCTTGCCTGTCACCACATCGGAGATAAGGCGGGTGCGGTACTCGGTGAGGGTTGCAATTTCCTCACCAATGATCGTAATTTTCTTTTGATATAATGAATCAAGGATATTTAGTTTTTGAACGATAGCCTCCTGAATGCTTTCTTCTGGAAGGGGAATGAGCATTTGACCTATCCGTTCGACATTCAAATTTCCCTGAGTGTTCACAGGAGCTTCTTTCAATAGCTCTGGCTTCATCGCTAAAAATAAAAAGTACAAATACTCTATGCTGGCACACCTCGGAATAAATCCAACAATACTATCAGGGAAACATGCATTAAATTTCAATATTGAAACGTCGCCTATGTTAGCGGCAATTGTCATGACAAGAGTGCCGATAGGGAATTCTTTGCTTACGGCAAACCCAAGTGAGTTGAGCGTTTGCTTGTATGATTCAATATATTTACCAGACTGTGCAACATCCCCTGTTTGAATAAATGGGAATTTCCCGCCATATAAGCGCTCATCATTTCGAGGGCGGTGGTTAAACTTACCCCGCAAAATTTTGGAGACCTGCTTTATCTTAAGAACCTCCCACCCCTCAGGTATCTGACCTATCCAAGCAATGCCGCTGTCTTTCATGGGGGCGTTGGGGTCGAGGCCCTTGGTCACGGCCTGATTGATGATGGCCTGTTTCTTCTCTTTGAGCAGGGCAATCTGTTGTTGCTTGATCCTGATGAGCTGGTTGATTTTGCCGACCTTGGCGTCAAGGTAGCGCACGATCTGGTCTTGCTCTTCGCGGGGAGGGATAGGAATAGAGTGCTCTCTCAGTTTTTTGTAATCAACATTTTGGCCTTCTCGAATCCCTGTTACACAGACCTTCAACAAATCAAGAAAACACGGAATTTTTGCAAAATACCTAAAATATCCCGGCACCATTTTTGAAGATGAGATCATTACTGTATAAGCAGGACTGATGATTCCATCAGCGTGGGAATATTCAATGCCCCCCTGAAACGAGCGCAAGCTGATTACAAAATCGCCTTGGCGCACAAGTTTCAGAAGGTGGAGATCTTTCGTTGCTTCTACAGTCCTTGATCCATAATCCTTTTTTAGAACAACACCTTTATTTTGTGTTGCTGCCAACAAGGGCTTATCAGGATGACCTTTTTCAATTCGTTCACTGAAAAGGCGCTTTACTTTTTGGAATTGCCAGTGCGCAGGGATCTGGGGCAGCCAAAATTCATCTGTGCATTTATACTCCCCATACCCCTTCATGCCAGATCCCCCAGAATCTCGGCCATGAGGCCCTGGCTCTGCGCTTCCAGCGCGCGCAAGTCCGCCGTGATTTCCTCAAGGGTGCGCAGTTGCACGGGCTTGTAAAAATATTTGGTGAAGCTCAGTTCATAGCCGATGACGGTCTTGTCTTCGTCCACCCAGGCGTTGGGGGCAAAGGGGCGCACCTCTTTTTCCACAAAGGCGTCTATGCCGCCGGGATAGGTCAGCGGCACCTGCTCTGTGTCGGTCAGCTCTTTGTCAGGCTTCATCTGGCCTTTTTTGTCTTTCTGCGGTTGACCTTTGGCGTTCAACAGCGGCTGGAGCACAGTTATCTTCCAGTAGCCGAATTCCTTGTTGTCAAAAATCTTGCTGTATTCGTTTTCCTCAAACTGCATATACAGCTCAAGAATCTGGCGGCGCAAATCACGGCCAATGGTGCAGTTTTTTTCGCCCAGATTTTTGCGCAAGGGCTCTTTGAGGCTGGTAGCGTCGATGAGCTGTATCTTGCCCTGTCGCGCCTTGTCCTTGCGGTTGGAAAGCACCCAGATGAATGTACCGATGCCGGTGTTGTAAAACATCTTTTCCGGCAGGGCGATAATGGCCTCCACCAGATCGTTTTCAATCATGAAACGGCGGGCATTGCTTTCGCCCTGGCCTGCGTCGCCGGTGAAGAGCGACGAGCCGTTATGCACCTCGGCAATGCGGCTGCCAAGCTCGGTGCCGTGCTTCATCTTGGAAATATTGTTCAGCAAAAAGAGCAACTGCCCGTCGCTGATGCGCGGGATCATGCTGAACTTGGGATCATCCTTGAAGCTGGTGACAAAGCGGCTGTCCAGAATTTCCTTCTTGCCGCCCATTTTTTCGGCGTCCACCTTCCATGTTTTGCCATAGGGGGGGTTGGAAAGCATGAAGTCGAATTGCCGCGTGGGGAACTGATCGGCAGACAAGGTGGAACCAAAGGCGATGTTTTCGGCCTGATCGCCCTCGCCCTTGAGCAGCATGTCGGCCTTGGCAATGGCATACGTTTCCGGCGCGGTTTCCTGCCCGAACAGGTGAATGGAAACCTTTTTGCCCTGCTTTGCCGCGAGGGCATGCAGGCGGTCTTCCGCCACGGTGAGCATACCGCCCGTGCCGCTGGCCCCGTCATAGCAGGAGTAGGTAGCGTCCTGAATGCGGTGGGCAATGGGCTTGAAGATAAGGTCGGCCATCAGCTCCACCACGTCGCGCGGGGTGAAGTGTTCGCCCGCCTCTTCGTTGTTTTCTTCGTTGAAGCGGCGGATCAGCTCTTCAAACACCGTTCCCATGCTGTGATTGTCCAGCGCGGGCAGGCGCTCGCTGCCGTCGTCATGCAGCACAGGTTGGGGGCTCAGGTTGATGAGCGGCGACACGAATTTCTCAATGACAGCCCCCAGGATGCCGCTTTCGGACATGGTGTCTATCTGCGCGCGAAATTTGAACTTGTCCAGAATCTCCTGCACGTTGGGCGAAAAGCCATCCAGATAGGCCATGAAGTCGGACTTGAGTTGTTGTTCCTTGGCGCGGGATGTCAGGTCTTTGAGGCAGAAGGGTGAGGCATTGCAGAAAGCTTGCCCTGCTGCCTTGCACAGGGCCGGGGTCTGATTGCTGATCTTTGCTCCGTCCATGGTCTTCTTCATGGCGAGCACAGCGTCCTTGGTGGGTTCCAGCACCGCGTCCAGACGGCGGATCACCGTCATGGGCAAAATAACGTCGCGGTACTTGCCGCGTGTGTAAATGTCGCGCAGGCAGTCGTCCGCAATGCTCCATATGAAACTGATAATCTGATTGTGGACTTGGCTGGTCATCCTTTCCTCTATGTGCGTGCTGCCCGAACATGTCGTCAGCAACAGACTGCATGTTATTGATGGTCGTTTGTGTGGTGCGCTTCCATAGCCAGAATCAAGGCTGAGGCCCTTATCTCCAACGCTGTGGCCAGCGCAAAGAACATCTCCAGATTCGGGAATTTCTGGCCGCTTTCCATCATGCTTATGTAGGACGTGACCACGCCCACCTTTTCGGCCAGCTCTTCCTGGGTGAGCTTCTTTTCGGTGCGAAAGCGCTTGAGAATCGGGCCAAAGGCACGGGATTTGGTCTTTTTCATTCATAGACCATATCCGATTGCCTTTGATTTGTTTTTCACCTATAGATGAAAAAACTACCTATAGGTGAAAAATATGCGGTATGCAACCGGCCCGTTATGCGCCTTCCACTCCGTGCCCGACACGGTAGCCTTTGATGCTGTAAAGCAGAGGTTGTATGCGGTCAGTGGGTGCGCGAATTATTATGAGCTGGCGGAGTTCTTGGACACCAAGCCCGCCAAGCTGTCTGATGCACGGCGGCGGCTGCACATACCTGTAGAATGGCTGCGCACGGCATTTTTGAAAACCTATGCGAACCCCGTATGGATTCTCACCGGAGAAGGCCAACGCGCGTTATAGCCCCATGCCCGGCCCACGGGAGCGTTGCCGCTCCCGCAATCTTTCTACTTGCCGGGCAACAGCGCGTTCAACCGCCTCAACAAGGGCTGTAAGCTCTCGTACACAGCGTTCAAGCGCGTCAAGTGCGCGGTCAAGGCCGCTTGTTCGGCTTGCAGGGTTCGGACTGCGTTCTTGAGGGTCGCCAGCTCCCCGCTGTGGTGTTGCAGGGTCTGGGAATGGGCGATCTGATTGTTGCGCAGAAGCTGTTCCGTCTGCGTCAGGGATTCTTTGAGCATCCGTTCCAGTTCGGTCATGGTCTATTTCCTCACGATGCGCCATGCGTCGCGCTTGCCCGCCATGCCGCTGTTGATGATTGTCCAGCCCTCCGGGGTCAGCAGATAGTCCTTGCCCTCTGAGCGCAGGGGTTCCAGCCCCTTGAAAGTGTTCCAGATTGCGGCACTCTCCGTTTCCAGTGCTTCTTTCTGCTCCTTGAGCGTCACTATCTCTGTCCGTAGGTTCGATACCTGCTTCCCGGCCAGTGTCATCAAGCCCCAGCCCCCCAGGCCCGCGCCCATCAGGATGCTCAGGCTCAGGAGCAGGCTCCGCAAGCATGCCCAACCAAAGGCGCGGTGCAGCGTCCGGCTGCGGGAGCTGATGCTGCTTTCCAAATTCCCAAGCTGGGCGAGGATAGCGGCCTCGGTTGTACTCAGCGCGTTTTGCGATGACTGCCGCAAGCTCTCGCTCAAGGCGCTGAACTGTTGCCGGGTCAGGCTCTCCATCTCCTGCCGCTCCTGTTCGGCCTTGACCCTCACTCGTTCGGCCAACGAACTGGCTGAAGTCCCAATGTTCTGCATACATGCCTCCTTTCAGGCGCAATTTCTCCCCGCTGTCAGGGTCTTTGACGGTGATGTAATCCTTGCCTGCCCGGTTGATCTCCAGTCCGGCCTCTTGCAGGGCCATGAACACCTCGGCGCGGTTGGAGGCCTGCCCTTGCTCCACCTTGGCCTGCACGTATTCGTGAATGGCCTCCTTGGCAGTGGCTCTATCATCCGGCGTGGGTGTCTTGCCCCAGCGCAGTAGCCGCGCCCGGTGCAAATCCGCATGGGCCGGCGTGTACATGCGGGTGCGGGCCGGATCGTCGGGCCTGGCCCATCCCTCCCGGTGGTTGTGCAGGTCGCGGAACAGGTCAAAATGCTTCTGCCAACCGGGCGGACAGGGGTTGAATGCCTTGCCGCTGGCAAGCTCCACACGCGGAATCACAAAGTGCAGTTCGTGGTGCCCGGCGTGAACGTGCCGCACCCAGAGGATATTGCGCTGACCCGCCTCCAACCCGGCAAAGGCCAGAGCTTCAAAGTCGTCCATGACGCGCTGCTCCTGCTCCGGCGTCACCGTGTCGTCGGGGTGCCACGACAAAGCCCCGGCGGTGAAACGCCATTTGGTGTCCAACGAGTCGATGAGCGAGCGCGTCACCTCCGGGTCGCCGCGCAGCACATCCGGCAGGTGGGCGTCGCGTCCGGGGTAGTCTTCGCGCACAAGGTAATTGGTGGGGCCTTCGCCCGCGCCCTGACCGTGAGGGAAAACTTTCATGTACATGGCGCTTCCTCTGGTGCGGATGCGGGGGGCGGTGTGTCTGTTCGGACAGCATTTTCGAGGCTGACCAGGGCGGTAAGCACGTCTAGGGCTTCAGCGCGGCTCTTGTGGATATTGGCCCAGCGGGCAAGCTGGTTGAGGTTCGCGCCGATGCGGGCGAGCTGCCGGACGCGCTCTTTCTCCAGAGGCGTCTGCCGCAGCCGGTAGTCCAGGGCACGCTGGCGGATGAAATCCGTCACGGTCTGGCCCTGGGCAGCAGCCTTGGCGGCGATGGCTTCCTTCTCCGCCGGAGTGACGCGCAGCTTAATCCACGCGCTGCGGGTGTCGCGCTCCGGCTTCATGGTTTTGGCCTTTGGGCTTTAAAGGGGGTCGAGGGGGCGAAGCCACCCGCCAGCCCCGGCAGGGGGCACCGCGTCAGCGTGTGCCCACAACGGGTAGGCTGGCCCTCGCCTTTAACGCCATAGGTAGGCACGCAACGCTCTACGGCTGCGAAATATGAAAAAAGCGAAAGAAGCGAAAAAAGCCTCATGAGCGGGCCTCCCTTTTTTCGCTAAATTCGCCTTTTTCGCTTTGTTCGCTTATTACGCGCAACGCTATTATGAGCCGGGGGCGGCCTGCGTTTTTCTGCTTCTGGATGCTGATGCGCTGTTGCCCTTCCAGTTGTTGCAGGAGCGGTTGCAGGCGCTCGCGGGGCACATGACGGTTGAGGGCGGCGCTGAGTTCCGTGGCTGTGAGCGGCCCGGCCTTGAGCGCCTCCAGCACCTTTTCCTCCAGCGGATCGGCCACGCGGTCGCCAAAAATATACAGCGCCGACTCCTGCGCATAGTTCCACATGGCCAGGGCCGCTTTCAAGTGGTTTTCGGCAATCTGCTCCGCACCGTCCAGCAAGGCGTAGATGAGGGCAAGCCGCAAAGTCTGGGCCTCGGCACGGTTGATGATGCTCCCGGCAAGACCGCTGTGCTCCTGCGAAAGCTCAGTGTACAGGCTTTCCCACAGCGCCACGGCGGGCGGCGTCATGGTCATGGTTCCGCGTCGCTGGGCAAGGCCCACCAGCCGCCAGAGTTCGCGCTGCAACGGGGCCAACTCCACGTCCGGCATTCGTGCAGGCAAAGGCACCAGTTTGGCGCGGCGGGCACAAACCCAAAGGAAGCGGTTGCCGAAACCGTTCACGGCCTGCACTTCACCCAGGCACACGGCCAGTTCCTGCATAGTGATGTGAGTCAAAATGCTGATGTGCGCCCCGCGCACAGTCACGGGGTTGTTCTTGGTCAGCGGCGCATAGTCGCCGGAATCCCAGAAGCAGCGGATGCCCATAGAGAGCGTGT
This sequence comes from Desulfovibrio sp. MES5, assembly GCF_002237645.1. Lineage (GTDB taxonomy): Bacteria > Desulfobacterota > Desulfovibrionia > Desulfovibrionales > Desulfovibrionaceae > Desulfovibrio. Next base: position 72,311 of record NZ_MJUZ01000048.1, on the reverse strand, counting down.
TGCCTTCACGCTTGGTGCAGGCCAGCCCGCTGGCGAACTCCTCGTCCAGAATGATGAGGCGCTTGTCGCCCTTCTCGCGGATTGGCTCGTTGGGATTCTGGCGCTGGTGGCGCTCGCGTTCTTCGTCCGTTTCGTCGCGCACATGGTGAGCCAAACCTTCGCCGGTGGAGAGCGGGCCGCCGCTCTCTCTGGCGGACAGGGCCACGCCCCAGCCTTTCAGGTCGGCAGGTTGGCAGTGTTCGCGGCCAAAGAGCTTGGTCACGGGGTGGCGCGACGTGCCCTTGCGGGCCTTGCTGGAATTACCGCAGATGACGGCAAAGAGGCGTGGCGGGTGGATGGTCTCGCCAATATAGAAGTGCGGGCCAAGGCCGGAGCGCCCGCCGTAGCTGTAGACCTCTGCGCCGAAGCGCACCAGGGCGGTGACGCACACCGCCGCCGGGTCGGCCTCGCTGTTGCGGGTGGCAAGGCGTACAAAATCACCCAGCAGGCCGGGGCAGGCATCCCACGAGAAACGCGGCCACTCTTTCAGGGTGAGGTCGTCGGTGTCGGGCGGCGGGGGTGTGTCTACTTGTATTGCGGCCATATGGCCGCCATTGCGCGACGAGACGGAGCGGTAGAAGTCTTCCACCGTCAACGCATCCTGCAAAGCGGCGTGTGGGTTGAAGCCTTCCGGCGCAGGATCGGCTACGTCCCATTTCTCAGGAAGACTCGCTGATGGCAGCACCACACGGATGCTGGCGGCGGTACTCTTCAACAGAGACGCAATTTCCAGCGCGCCTTTGAAGCCCGGCTCGTCGTTATCCGGCCATATGATGACGACACGGCCCGTCAGCGGCGACCAGTCCGCTTTGCCCACGGCATTGGCCCCGCCGCTCCAGGTAAGCACGGCATACTGCGGGAAGAGAGCCTGGGCTGCGTCCGCTGTCTTTTCGCCTTCCACCAGTAGCACGGGACTGTCTGTACGCTGAAGGCCGGGCAAGCCGTACAGCGGGCGCGGCTCTGGCAAAGCCTTCCATACCCATTGAGGTCGGCCAGTGCCATAGTGCCCAAAACACAGCGGCAGAATGACCTTGCCTTCAGGCGTTTCAAAACGGGCCACATGGCCAAGGGTGCGGCCCTGTCCATCAGCGTAACGCCACAAGGCAGAGGCCTGCCCGTGCTGTGCATGGTGGCGCGGCGGCTCGGGTGAGGACTCCGGCACGGGCAGGATGACACTGAACGCGGCGGGCTGCTGGATCGGCTGCGGCGCGTTCTGTCCAGTGTCCACGTGATACCGGCGCGCAAGCTCCTGGGCGGCCTTGCCCTGGCGCATGTTCCAGACCTTGGCGGCCAGGGCGATAACATCGCCCCAGCTTTCGCCTGTAGCAAAATCGCTGCCCTTGCCTGTCTCCAGGTTTGTGGCGCAGGACGTGCCCGCGTCGCCCTGCAACGACGCGCACACATAATCTCTGCCCGAAATTCGTCCGCCGGGCAGAAGGTCTGCCAGCACTTCCGGCAAGCGTGGGGCAAGGGCGGCTTTGACCTGCTCGAAGATGCTGGTCATTTGCTACCCCGCAGTTGAGGGGCCGTGTCGGTGGTATGCACGCCCCGCGTGGCGAACCAGGCTTCCAATTCAGCCAGATCGTACATAACGCGGCTGCCGAGCTTGAAATAGCGCGGGCCTTTCTTGCGGCAGCGCCACAGTTCCAGAGTGCAGGGCTTCACGCCGAGGTAGGCGGCGGCTTCCTGGGTGTTGAGCTTCTTGCTGGGCATATTCGATTCTCCTTTCATATTTTGGCCGTAGCGCTATGGCTTCCGGCTTGTTTTGAAAGAAGAATATCCAGCTTGAGGAATAGTAAAATTTGCCGCCGTGTTCTTGCCAAAAAAAAAGAATCTCAGGGTTCTGTGAACCAATGAGATTTTTTCAAAAATATCTTTATATTATATAGTGTTAAGTTGGTTGCGGTGCGTTGGAGTTCACACAGAAAAATTCACAGAACCCCTATATTTTTGCCCTGTCAGCGCTTTGGGTTACGCCCGCCGCCACGCTTTGCCAAGTCTCCCAAGCCCTCGCGTATGGCTTCCATAGCCCACCCATTCAAATCAAATTCACTCTTAGACTTAGGCTTCTTGTCTTCTGAAGGCTGAACAGCTTTTCCGGCAAGCAAGAGTTGCTTTATCTCCTCTTTTAAATCCGGGAACTCTTCCACTGCCACATCAAAAGCTGCCTGAATGTCGGTACGGGTATATGGCCTCTCGCGGCTCCCCTGCTCACACAGGGCATTCACAAGGGGGCCAGCTACCCGCCAGAAGACAACCCTGCGGATCGAGCTGTTGTCTATTGCTGTTTCACGACCTGACTGTGTTTTGCAGATATTGCGTAGTTTTTCATTATCTTCCCGTAGTTTATCAGCTTGCGCGACTGTTTTGGCTAACGTATCTGTAAGCGCATTTATCTCTATTTCTTTTTGAGCAACAGCAGCTGACTCCAGTGCGGATATTTCCTTCGCCAGTTCCTGCACCATTTGTTCATATGTTGCGGCACGTATGCATAGTCTGTTGTCGCCTTTATAGTATTTAATTTTTTCTTTGTTCATCAGGAAAACATATCTTTTTACAGTAGCATCTTCTAAATAATCATTTAAAATAGGGACACTCGATACATACAGTGGTATTTCTTGCTTTATAATATAGGCTATTTGGTCATTGAGTTCCAAAAGTCCTAAGCTCTTCATGGCGTGTGAAAACTCAACAATTTTGTCCATCTTTTCGCTGAGGGCGATATGAAACTTAAGAGAAGCCTTCATGGCAAAGAATACAACTGACGCGAGCACCAGTGCAGTAAAAATTATCAGTGAAGTTATGATGATTGGTTTTGTCGCAATTTTAGACGCATACAGCCATTGCAGGGCAGCACTTCCAAGCAAAAAACATAGTGCGGTTACTCCGACAGAAAATAACGCTTGTGGTACATCCTTCCGAATCAAGAACTGCCTAACACCAATCCAAAACTCAGGTGTTGTCATTTGACGAATGCGCTTCAGCATCACACCTGCCCTCCGGCATGTAGTCTTTGTCCCACATCTCACGGTATGAGTACACGTAACTTGCAGTCGCTTCGGGATCAATCGCGTAGTAGTATCGGCACAATTTTTTGAAGAGCACCAAGATGCGGTCATCAAAGCCGAAATCCAGCATACAGCTCAAAAGCCATTCAATCCGTTTGGGGTCTTTGCAGCCTTCGCGGGTAATGTCGCCAACTTGTATTGCAAAGCCTGTTTCTGCCTTGCGGGCAAGGTGATTGCGGGCTTCTACAAGCGGGCGAAGCTCTTCAACGAATGCCTTTATCATGCCAGCACTTCCCACCTGCCGCCCTTGGCCGGGCCAACGCGGCGGATGAGCCCTGCTTTACGCATGTCAGCTATGGCGCGTTCTATCGTTCGGGTGGTGACGCCTAGGCGCTCGGCGAGCTGCGGGGTGGTCTGGGTGTTGTTATGGCGCAAGGCCTCCAAAATTTTCCCCGACATTTTCCCCGACATTTTCCCCGACATTTTCCCCGACATTTTTCCCGACATTGTCGCCGGAATTGTCGGGGAGCTTTCCATCAACGTCAGTTCCTCCAGAGCCTTTCGCTTGATGGTTGCCGTAAACAAACATCCTTCATGGTCATTCACGAAATCGATGTCCGGCCAAGCCTTTAAAGCGCGTTTGATGCCTGAACCGAGGCCGTGGTAAGGCAAGAGCCCCTTGGCCACATACGACACAAGAATGGGGTTGCGGATATTGGAGTTGCCTTCTTTGATTTTTTCCACGGTCAGGTTGTTGGGCAGATGACCGGGGCTGATGATTTCGATGCGATTATCAAAAATGAAGATGCGTATGGCCGCGCTGACCAGGTAATCCCGATGCACCAGGGCATTGACCAACAACTCTTCAAAAACGCTTTCGGGAATTTCAGGCTGACCCGGCGAGTTCACGCCGCGCCCTGCCTGTACTTTGTGCAGGTTACGCATGATGAACGACTGTGTGTAATCAAACACTTGGCGAAGCGGGCCGGAAAAGTCCTCGGTGTCTATATAGGCATTGGCATGAATCGCATTGCCAGGGTAGCGGATGGCCTTGACCACAAATTGCGGCACAATCCATTCCGGGCGCTCAGTGAACATGAGTACCCCGGCGAGGTTCAGCACACCACTGTCGGAGCCATGTTCATGTTTTGCAACAGGCGCAGCAGATCATCAGGTGCTTCAGGGAACTCGTGTGTGTGGTGTTTATGGAGAAAATCCCGAAAACGCAGCCTGTCCAGCTTGTCGATGCCCGCCTTGGTGGGGAGCTCGTCAGCGTGAAACTGTGAACTGATCTGGAACAGGCGGCGCAACTCCTCCTTGGAGTTTACCCGGCGCTTGTCGGAACCTGCTTTCAGCCAGATGACGCCGTTTTTATCAAAATATGGCTTATCCAGTCCCTTGGGCACGGTGAGCACGATCACCAGATTGCCGTTTGCCAGCAGCACGTTCTCGGTGAGCACGGTCAGCGGGCTGCGCACCAACTGACTGGCGGCATTGCTGATAAGTTGATTGATGCGGGCCACATCCTTGTGGGAAAGGCCCGGCACAGTGTTGTGATCCGTCACGCCAAGATAGATGGTGCCGCCGTCAGAATTGGCAAAGGCCGCCATTTCCGCCGCCAACGATTCGGCATTGTGGATGTCGGCTTTGAATTGGCGGGAACTGTCTTCTCCCAGGGCAACCTGGGCAAGCAGGTCATGTTCGGTAAGGGGCATGGCGGGCCTCACTGCGTGTCTATGTTGTTCTGACGGCATCATACTGTGTCAAAGCAGGGCTGCATAGTGGCGAAATGATAGGGCGTCACAACCCTGCCAATATCTTCGCCGCCGCGTTACCCGCTGCCGTCATGGATTCGGGCAGAAACTGGCCGTATTTCTTCTTGGTGAACTCGGCGTTTTTGTGGGTGAGCATTTCCGCGATCATGTCCAGGGTGAACTGGCCGCTGTTGGCCAGGGTCACGGCGAAGTGATGCCGCAAGCCGTGGAAGGGCCGGAACTTGGGCGGCAGGTTGGCGGCCTTGCGGATGGTATCCACGGCGCTGCAATCCTTGCGGAGATTGCCGTCCTTGCCGGGGAAGACATAGGGACTGCCGGGAAAGCGTTCGCCCTTCCAGGCCAGTTGGGCGCGGATGACCTCTTCAGCCACGTTGCTGAGGCCTATGGACACGGACTTGCCGCCCTTGGGATCGCGGATGCGGATAAGCTTCATGTGAAAGTCGAGGTCGCCCACTTCCAGTTTAAACATTTCGCCGCGCCGCATCCCTGTAAAGAAGGCCAGCAAGAGCATGTTGGCCACGTCGCGCACGGGCCATTCCTTGAGCACGGCCAGAAAGCGTTGGGCCTCGTCCGGTTTCAGATATTCGATGACCTCGTTATCCTTGACCGGCATTTCGATCTGAAAGCTTAGGGCCGGGCAGCGGTTGGTCTTGTAGCCGAAGTTGACGATGCGCCGGAGCAGTTCCAGAGCATTCCACACGGTGGCGGGTTTGCGGTCGCTCAGGGACTTGCGCAACTCTTCGATGACCTGGGGCGTGATCTCGTTGACGGTGCGCTTGCCGCACAGCGGGAGCAGGTGGTTCTTGTAACGATTTTTGTCGGTGACAATGCCCTTGAGCGTGGGGCCTTTGATTTCAAAATAGGCGTCGCCGATTTCCTGAAAGGGGCGGTTCTTTTCACTCTGCTCGCGGCGGATCTCTTTGGCGGTTTTGACTTCCTCACCGTGCCGCACGGCCTTGACGCGCTTGGCGCGGATTTCTGCCGCCACTTCCGCGCTGTAGCCTTCGGATATTCTGCCGACCTTCTCCCAGATCAGACGTCTGCCCGAACGGAAGTTGATGAAGAAACACAAGTCAGGCGCACCGTTGAATACCTCGTCCAACTCGTACACATAGACGCCCGCCCACTTCTTGGGGTGATACCGTTTGTATTTTGAGGCCATATGTGTACTCCGAACTCAGGCAGAAGGTTGTATTTAGGGGCGCTCTCCTTTCCTAACCACGATTTCAGTCCTAACCTATTCCTAACCACAAGGCAAGATTGTCTCGGTTCTGTTCGGGTTGCGTCAAAGCAGTTACTCATATATTTATTTGAAAATAAAGGATATTCAAATCCAGTCCTAACCAGTCAAAGCCCTTCAAATGTCTTCAAAAAGGGCTCATAACCCGAAGGTCGTAGGTTCAAATCCTGCCCCCGCAACCAGATTTTTCAAGCCCTTACGGAGACGAGCCGTAAGGGCTTTTTTCGTAAGCTGATTTTATTCCTACCACTATTCCCACCTTTTTGGGAGAGAATTTGGAGGTCAACTCATGCCAAACAGTCAATCTCTTGCAATGTCAGCTTTTGATATGATTTCACTGATAGCTTCGCTATCTTCTCTGATTGTATCAATAGTAGCGATTACTCTTTCTATCATTTTTTATATCCTTTCGACAAAAGCAGCAAAGGATATGGAGAATCAATCTAAAAACATTGAATCTTCTGTAGGAAAGCTAGAAAGCTTATTCGACAGGCTTTATGCTGATACATTTTCAATGATGAAGGATACAGTATCAGACATGAGGAAGCAGCTTTGGTCAAATCCATCAAAAAGCACTGATGAAACAAATTATATCAAAAAGAAAGAAATAGAAGAAATAGTACGAAATTCACTTGGTACAGAGCTTAAAGGAGAGAATAATATTGATAAAATAGTAAAAGAAATTGAAGAAAAGTTAAACAAAATAGCATTTCATACAAAAGATCCGCAAAGAGAAGCTGTTGTGCTTGAAGCTATAAAAAAGCTATCCCCAATTTCATTTGGAGGGCTTGTAAAAAAAATGGCAATAAAAGAAAGCAGCATAGTTGGGGATATATTTGAGCTCCGTAATAGGGGTATTATTACGTGGAATGGCTCTGACGACGAATTGGGGCGTGAGAACATTATTTCTATTGTAGATAGTGATATCAACCTCAAGAAAAACGAGTAAATCTACCACAAGAACAATAATAAATTCGTGTGATAGATTATTTTATCGATTTTATGACTGTACAATTTTCCTAAATAGCTTCTGACAATTAGGCGTATTCCCAATTCTCCGGGATTATTCCGGCATTCCTTCATGTTCGCCTCAAACGCGGCCTTATTCTCCGGGGCATGTACCAATCAATGGTCTTTAACTTTTTTCTTCATGCAACCCTCTGGGTAAAAAAGAAACAGCGCAATCAACACCAATGGGGATGATTTTTTAATTTCACGGCTGTTCTCTCTTCGATACCCGTCCGACCTTTATTTCATTCTCCAGCTTACTAATTGCCAGAATTTCCTTGGTCCTCTTAAATATTTGCCATGGAGCTATGATAAACTCGGCAAGCACGGAAAGACAAAGTTTAAGGAACAAGTAAACGATCAAGTCCGCCCCGGTGGTCAAAAACACGGGCAATGGCAATGAATTTATAAACTGCCTGCCCCAATAGGCCCCGGCGAGCATCAGGCCGATAATGATTCCACCTTCTGGTTTGTCTGGACATTGAAAGCCACAAAAGAGGCAACACCCACAAAAATTAACCAGGTTACAGCGAGGTTGAGGTAGAGCCGCCGCGCACATATCCATTATACGCGTGCAAGCAAGCCATGCAGTGAAAGAAAAATTTAAACTTTATTCAAGAATATTAAATTATTTCCAATAGATAATAGCCAATCGAATTCAATAAGAACATATAATAGGATGCTCATAACCCGAAGGTCGTAGGTTCAAATCCTGCCCCCGCAACCAGATTTTTCAAGCCCTTACGGAGACGAGCCGTAAGGGCTTTTTCTTTTGTCCTACCCCATTCCTACCCGGCAAGGTTTGCTTGGTTGTAACGCGCGCCTTACAGGCAGGGGCCAGCGCGTTTTTGCGTTGCAACCGCCCTGGCGGTCGGGTGGCAGGCGTGCGCCGCAGTCTTGCGAATTGCTGTAAGACGCATTACCAATAATACTCATACAGGCGCACAATCGCCTCAGGCTCCGGCATTTTTCTTCGGCAATTGGCGCAGCCACGCGGAACAGCTGGCCGCGCAAGCCCCCCCGTGAGGTGGCCCATGAAAATTGCATTTTTGCACGGCAAGGGTACAGATTATTTTTTGCATGGCATTGTGGAGGAACTTTCTGCACGGCATGAGGTGCGCGTCACCGGCACGACGGATATGGATGAAATACAGGCCCTTCTGCACTGGGCCGATGTGGCGTGGCTGGAATGGGCGGCCTCGCATGCCCATGCCGCCAGCCTTGTTGAAGACGCCTGTCCCCTGGTTTGCCGCCTGCACAGCTATGAATGCTTTGTGCCCCTGGGCATCGTGTGGAAAAACATATCCAGAATGGTTTTTGTTTCTCCTGTTATTGAGATGCTTTTTAACGCGCAGGCTGCGGGCGTGCCGGGCGAAGTCATGCTCAATGCCGTGGAAGCGCGCAAATTTCCCCTCAAGGCTTCACGCGAACGCACCGGAAAAATCGCCTGCGTGAGCCTGGCTATGAACGCCAGCAAAAACCTGCCCTATGCGCTCCAGATGTTCCACACGCTCTGGCGGGACGACCCCTCCCTGACGCTGCATCTGACCGCCGAGCCGCACGGCGGCGTTGAGGATCAGCGCACCTTTACCTATCTTACCTTCATGGTTGAAAACCTTGGCCTCAAGAAGCACGTGTTTTTTGAAAAAAACGTGCCCAGAGACAAGATGAATGACTGGCTTGAGGACAAGGATTGCCTGATATCCGCCAGCATTTTTGAAAGCTTCGGCTACAATATTGCCGAGGCCATGTGCAAGGGCATCAAGCCCATTATCAACAACTTCTGGGGTGCGGGATTTTTCTTTCCCAAGCAGTACATCGCCAACACGCTGGACGACGTGCGGCGCATCTACGCCACGCCCGCAGACCCGGAAGCGCTCCGCGCCTTTATTGAAAAGCGCTACTCCCCACGGCGTCTGGCTGCCCAGGCCGAAGGCGTGCTGCTCAGGGCTGTTGAGGAAAGAAGCACGGTACGGGCGACAGAATACTAGGCCGAATGCCACATTGAAATTCTTTGTGTGGGAGGGGACACTTTTGCAAAAAAGTCCCTCCCACATGCCTCCGCCCCTAAAATCCTCATAGCATTTCAGACCTTTTTACCGTTGAAAAAGGGTACACGCTTCAGCGCAGCACACGAGTGCAGCGCCCGCATGTGACGCGTTTTCCACACGGTCAGGCAAGATTCCTGCGCAAATCCGCCCGCGTGTGGCGCAAAAATATACTTGCGTTCCTTTTGTCACATGATCTTCACACAGGGATGTTACATGCACAGGCATACCATAACATACTGTGGAGCCTGGAGCTTTGATCATGAAAGACAGTGGCAAGATGAACAACAGGGAGTTGAGCTGGTTGTGCTTTAACGAGCGCATACTGCAGGAAGCCCGCGACCCGTCCAATCCTCTCGTGCAGCGGCTGCGCTTTCTGGGTATTTTCTCCAGCAACCAGGACGAATTTATCAAGGTGCGCGTGGCTTCGCTGGCGCGCCTTTCACGCAGCCGCGAACCGGGAAAAATACTGCTCATGGGCGGCCTCAGCCCACAGGAAGCCCTGCACCGCGTCAACAGCAGGGTGGCCAAAGGGCAGGCCGCCTTTCGCGAAACGTATGCAAGCATCCTTGCCGCCATGCAGGAACAGGGCATACGGGTGCGCAACGAAACCCAGCTCACCCCCGGGCAGGAAAAATTCTGCCGCGACTATTTCACCCAGGTCATCAATCCGCAGCTGGTTCCCCTCATACTCAACAAGAGCGCCAATCTGCCCTTTCTTCAGGACAGTCACATCTACCACGCCGTCAAAATGCAGCCCGCCAGCGGCAACAAAAACCGCTACGCCATCATACGCATCCCCGTGAGCTCCGAATGCCCGCGCTTTGTTGAAATGCCTTCGCCCGCCGGGTGCAGCGACATCATCTTTGTGGACGACATCATCCGCCTCTGCCTCAACGACATCTTTTTCATGTTCAACTACGACTCCATTTCGGCATACACCTTCAAGGTCATGCGCGATGCGGAGCTGACCCTGGACGACGACGTGTCCAAAAGCCTCATTGAAAAGATGGAAGAAGGGCTGGAGCACAGGCTGCGCGGCCGTCCTGTGCGGCTTATCTATGACCAGGCCATGCCACAGGACCTGCTGAACCTGCTGGCGTCAAAGCTCCGCCTCAAGAGCGGCGAACTTGACCCCGGCGCGCGCTACCACATGATGCGCAGTCTCATGAACTTTCCCCGTGTGCGGGCCGACCTTGAAAACCGCGTCATGCCGCCGCTGGAACACCCGGACATCAAGCCCTTTTCCAGCATCCTCAAGGTGGTGAAGCAAAAGGACATCCTGCTGCACTTTCCCTACCACCCCTTCAATCATGTTGTGGACTTTCTTGGCGAGGCCGCCATTGACCCCAAGGTCACGGACATTTCCATAAGTCTGTACCGCACGGCCGACCATTCACGCATCATCAACGCGCTGGTCAACGCGGCCCAGAACGGCAAGAAGGTTACCGTATTCGTGGAGCTGATGGCCCGCTTTGACGAGGAGCGCAACGTCAAGACCATCGATATCCTGCACCAGGCGGGCGTCTGCATCATCCACGGGTTGCGGGATCTGAAGGTGCACTGCAAGCTTGTGCTGGTTGAACGCACCGAGGGCCGTAAAAAAACGGGCTATGTCTACATCGGCACCGGCAATTTCAATGAAGACACGGCGCGGCTCTACAGCGACGTGGGTCTGCTGAGCGCCGACCAGCGTTTTGCCGAGGACGCGCGCAGCATTTTCAATTTTCTTGGGGCCTCGCACAAGCCCATAGCCAGCAGGGATCTGGTGGTGGCCCCGCACAACATGCGCACCGTGTTTTCGCGGCTTATCGAAGCGGAAATACGCAACGCCCGCGCGGGCAAACCGGCCTACATCTATGCCAAACTCAACAGCCTGACCGACGAGCGCATGATCAACCTGCTCTACAGGGCGGGCAAGGCCGGGGTGGAGGTGCGCCTTATCATACGCGGCGCCTGCTGTCTCAAGCCACAGCAACCCGGTCTCAGCGACAACATCTGGGCTATCAGCATTGTGGACAAATTTTTGGAGCACGCCAGAATCATCATCTTCTGCAACAATGACGCGGAAAAGGTCTTTATTTCCAGCGCGGACTGGATGCCCAGAAACCTCGACAGAAGGCTTGAGGTGGCTGCCCCGGTATACTGCCCGAAACTGGGCCAGACCCTCAGGGACATCTTTGCCATCCAGTGGTCAGACAACATCAAGGCCCGCGTGCTTACCGACACCTGCGCCAACAGCTACCATACGGGGCTTGCGTCCATTCCCTGCCGGTCGCAGACCATGCTGCACGACTATTACCGCCACAAATCCCACCAGCACAACGGCGTAAAACCGGCGCAGCAGCCTGCGCCCAGGGATAAATACTCCGTCCCCGCTGCCGCGCCTGCTGCGGCTCCCACTCCAGCCGCATGCGGAGAATGAGATGAAACTGCAAACCGTTGCCGCCATGGACGTGGGTTCCAACGCCATCCGGTGCCTTATCAGCGACGTTACGGGGCTGGGGCCGGACAAGCCCGTAAAAAAGAGCGCCTACCTGCGCATCCCCGTGCGCCTTGGGGCCGACGTTTTCACCAGCGGCCGCATCTCGGACGCCAGACAGCACATGTTTCTGGAAGCCATGACGGCCTTTGTGCACCTCATGCGGGCCTACGACGTGGACCACTACCGCATCTGCGCCACCAGCGCCATGCGCGACGCGGCCAACGGGCCAGCCCTCATCAGCAGCGTGAGCCGCGCCACAGGGCTTGAAATTTCCATCATCTCGGGCGTGGAAGAGGCAGAGATTCTCTTTGAGGCCAATACCTTTTCCGCCTGGGCAGACCCGAACGAAACCTCGCTCTATGTTGACGTGGGCGGCGGCAGCACCGAAATCATCGCCGTGAAAAACAATACTCTGCTGGAGGCCCAGTCCTTTCAGGTGGGCACGCTGCGCATGCTGGCCCAGGTTGTTACGCCGGAAGAATGGCTGCGCCTTGACGCCCATCTGGCGCGCATGGCCGAAACCTACAAACCGCGCCAGATCATCGCCTCTGGCGGCAACATCAACAAGGCCGCGAAGCTGTTGGACAAAAAAGAAGGCAAGGCCGCCAGCCGCGCAGAGCTGCAAGCCCTGTATGAAGATCTGCGCAACCTGCCCTACAACGAACGCATGACTAGGTACCGTCTCAACCAGTACAGGGCCGATGTCATCGTGCCCGCGCTGGAGATATTTCTCACCGTGGCGGCTAGATCGGGCGCGGGCAGATTCATCATCCCCAAGGTGGGCCTCGTGGACGGCATGGTCAGGCACATGTGCTTTTACGGCGGGGCGGAACAGGCCCGGCGGCCCCCTGCTCCCTCATTTCGGGATATTCCGTGATTGCTTTGTGGGGGAGGGGCCCTTTTGCAAAAGGGTCCCTCCCCCACACCCCCACCCCCTAAAACCTTTATTCATATCCACTGGCCTTCCGCGACCGCCGCAACAGTCAGCCACAGCATCCCTTTGGACAGCAAAACTGGCGCGGCCAAGGCCCCCGTAAAAAAAGTTTCTTTCAGTCAACATTCGTGCAAGCTCTCGCACCGGCTGCCTCGCGTGCCGCTGCGGCGCGTTCCAGCGTTACCCGACGGGCTGCCTTTCGCGGCTTTTTGTTTCAAGTAATTAGCCACTTACCTAGTTTGATGATGGGGAATAACGGGTAACAGCCATCTGTGGCCCGATCACAAAGTCCGCGCCGCACCCTGCTTCGCCCCTCTAATAATAATTATTCCCATCTTGTCAGAGGGCAGGAAATGGTCTAGGTTGTTTTTCGCACAGACGCGTCTGCCGACCCAAAGCCACGGGTCACACCTTCATGCGCACGACACGCCGCCCACGGCGCGTTTCGCCTGTGATCAAGCGCGTATACCGCAGGAATGAGGTAATCATGGCCCGCAAAAAAAACACCAGCATCTATATAGTCGCCCTGCTGCTTTTTCTCGGCGGCGTCGGCTATCTGGCCTATTCGGGCTTTTCGGAAAACAGCGTGTATTTTCTTAATGTTTCCGAAGCCAGAGCTTCCACGCCAGACAAACTGACGGCCGCCCGGCTTTTTGGCACAGTGGCGGCTGACGGCATTGAAAAAGGATCATCCGGCTCTGGCGTAAATTTTCTGCTTGAAGACAAGGACAATGCCAGCCAGACCATAGCCGTCAGGTACAGCGGCACTGTGCCCGACACGTTCAAGGCGGGCGCGGAAGTCATCGTTGAAGGCGGCATGGACGCTCAGGGCAGCTTTGTGGCCAAAACATTAATGACCAAGTGTCCTTCCAAATATCAGAAAGAAAACCGCCAGAGCTGACGGCAAAGCCGACAGTTTCCCAGGCCCGGCACAGTGCCGGAGAGTAAGCGCATGGGGCCAGCCCTTCCGTGAACGGAAGCGCGCGGCCCCGCATTACGGCCTCAGAGCCTTGTAAAAGGAGTCCCATGTACGTTTTTGCCTTTGCCCTCCTTCTGTTGGCCCTGCTCGCCTCTCTGGGCGGCGGCGGCCTGGCCCTGCTGCAATTGTGGCAAGGACGCGAAGACTCCCTGCGTATTGTGGAAAAAGCCCATGTCGTGATCAGCGGCGCGCTGCTGATCGCCTCCGCCATTCTGCTGCACGCGCTTTTCTGGTTTGATTTTCAGGTGCAGTATGTGGCCAGCTATACCGACCGCATCCTGCCGGTCTTTTACCGCCTGACGGCCTTCTGGGCCGGGCAGCCCGGCTCCATGCTCTTCTGGGCGCTGGCCGTCGGCGTCAGCGGATCCCTTTTCGCCTGTACGCGCGCGTTCAAGAATCTGAGCGGCTCCACCCGCCTGTGGTACTGGACGTTTTTTTATTCCATCATGGGCTTCTTTGCCCTTATCCTTACCAGCTGGAGCAATCCCTTCATGCTGCAAAGCCCCGCCCCGGCGGACGGCAACGGCCTGAATCCCCTGCTCCAGAACCCCGGCATGATCATCCATCCGCCGCTGCTGTTCCTTGGATACGGCGGCTTCACCATTCCGGCCTGCCTTGCCCTGGCGCAGGCGCTTTCGGGGCAGGCGTCCGTTGAAGGCGCGTGGTACCGCATTTCGCGTCCGGCCATCATTTTGGCATGGCTGTTCCTGACTTCCGGCATCGTGCTTGGCGCGTGGTGGGCCTATATGGAACTCGGCTGGGGCGGCTACTGGGCATGGGACCCAGTGGAAAACGCCTCCCTCATTCCCTGGCTCATCGGCTCGGCCGCCCTGCACACCCTGATTATTGAAGACCGCCGCAACAAGCTTGGACGCGTCAACGTGGCCATGATGGCCCTGACCACGGTTTCGGCTTTTTTTGCTACCTACCTTGTGCGCAGCGGCATTATTGACTCCGTTCACGCCTTTGGCGACGGCGGTGTGGGCACGCCCCTCACCTGGTTCGTCCTCGCCGGGCTTGTGGTTTCCCTCTGGGTGCCCCTGATGGCCCCCAAGCAGGGCCGCCCCCTGTCTGGGCTGGACAGCCGTGAAGGCTTCCTCACCCTGGTGGCCTGGGTGCTGCTCGCCCTGGCAGCCATCATTCTTGTGGCCACCATGTGGCCTGTGATCAGCAAGCTGTGGGCCTCGGCCCCGCGCGGGCTGGACGCCAACTTCTACAACCGCGTCTGCCTGCCCCTGGGCGCAGTGCTCATGCTCATGATGGCTACCTGCCCCTGGCTTGGCTGGGGCGGCGGCCTGCGCAACAAAACAGCCTTTTTCAGCATTTTGGGAGTTTTTGTGGTCAGCGGCGCGGCCATCTGGTTTATGGGCTATCGCCAGCCCACGGCTTTGCTGGGCGCGGCTTCGGCCATCGCCATTGTTACGGGAATGCTCTTTCAACTGGCCGACAAGGCCGTGCGTCGGCAGCCCAACACCCTTGGCGCTCTCGGCGCGCACCTGGGCATGGCGCTCATGGCTCTGGGCATTGCCTTTTCCGGCCCGTACAAGCAGGAACGGGACATGCACTTTACCGTGGGGCAGTCACAGACGCTGGCTGGCTACACGGCGACCCTGCTGGAACTGAACGAAGGCGCGCGCCCCGGCTACGACTATATTGCCGCCCGCATCCGCGTTGTGGACAAGGACGGCAAGGAGCTTGGCATTGTGGCCCCGGAACGCCGCTTGTACGAAAAATTCGGCACCATGCAGTTCTCCGAAGTTGACGTGATCCCCAGCTTTGGCAATGAAATTTATGCCTCGCTGCTGGGTCTGGACGAAGATTCGCACGTTGTTGTGAAGCTCAGCGTAGAACCCTTGGTCAACTGGCTGTGGATTGGCGGCGCCATCATGAGCATTGTGCCCCTTGTGGGGCTGCGCCGCCGCAAGCAGGCCAGCGCCGCCGAGGCCGCTGAACTGGCCGAGGGCCTGGACGAAGAGGACGGGGATGAAAGCGGAGAGACCACAGGCGCAGCCAGCGCCGGCTCCGCAGGCAGGAACAAATCGGCCTAGTCCGCCGGAGTGCCGCCAGTGCTGGAGCTTGTGCGCGTTGCCAAGACCTACGGGGTCAAGGTCATCTTCAAGGATGTGAGCTGCGCTTTTGCGCCCGGCAGCGTTTCTATGCTGGTGGGGGGCAACGGCGCGGGCAAAAGCACGCTCATGCGCGTCATGGCTGGGCTTTCGCGTCCCAGCGCGGGCGAAGCCCGGCTGGCGGACAACGTCCGTGTGGGCTATCTCGGGCACGCCACGTTCCTGTATCCCGGTCTTACGGCTCTGGAGAACCTTGCCTTCTGGCGCGACGCCTGCGGCCTTGCGCTTTCACGCAAGGACATCATGGCCGCCCTTGAGCGCGTGGGGCTTGAAGCGCACGCGCAGGAACGGGCCGGGATTTTTTCGCGCGGCATGGCGCAGCGCCTGAATCTGGCCCGCATACTCATGCAGGAACCCAACCTCCTGCTGCTGGACGAGCCGGGCACAGGCCTTGACGCCAACTCGCTGGCTCTTTTGCGCCGTGAAGTAGTTGAAGCCCGGTCGCGCGACGCCTGCGTCATCCTTATCAGTCATGATCTTGCGGGCGACGCGCCGCTGGCGGACCGTCTGCTGGCTCTGGACGGACGCAGGCTGGCCTATGACGGGCCGCCCGCAGGCTACACAGCGGGCGCAAGCGCCGCACCGGACAATGCCCCTGACGGCGCCCCGGGCGACGCCGCTGAAAAAGCCGCTGCCCAAATGGCGCACGACGCAAGCGCCGCACCGGCAGGCGACGAGCATGAAAGTGGGCCTGAAAGCGGGCAAGAAAACTCCCGCAGCGGCAAAAATTCCGGCACAGACGGCGACACGCCGCAGGGAGGCCCGCAGTGCTGCGCCTGACCCTGGCCATGGCCCGCAAGGACCTTTCCCTCACGCTGGCGCGCGGCAGCGGTCTTGTGCAGGCCCTGCTGCTCGGCCTGCTGCTGCTCTTTGTTTTCAGCCTGTCGCAGGGCGTGGGCGAACGCATGACGCCGCAAAGCGCGGCTGCCGTGTTCTGGCTCAGTTCCGCCTTTTGCCAGGTGCTGATCTTCAATCAGCTGTACGCGCTTGAAGAGGCCAACAACTCCCGCCTGGGCCTGCTGCTCTGCCCCGCGCCCATCCAGGCCGTATGGCTTGGCAAG
Source organism: Desulfovibrio sp. MES5 (assembly GCF_002237645.1). Lineage (GTDB taxonomy): Bacteria > Desulfobacterota > Desulfovibrionia > Desulfovibrionales > Desulfovibrionaceae > Desulfovibrio. The sequence goes on along the minus strand of NZ_MJUZ01000048.1, from coordinate 55,608 downwards.
GGCTGCGCCGGGCTGATTTTGCTGCTCTTGGCCCAGATCATATTTTTGCCCGCGGGCGTGATCTTTCTTGGGCAGGAACTCAGTGGTCCCCTGCCGCAGGCTTTGGCCGCCCTGGCCCTCACGGACGTGGGCATGTGCGCCATGGGTTCCCTGCTGGGCGCTCTGGCTCAGGGGCAGGCCGCGCGCGAATCGCTGCTGAGCATTGTGCTTTTTCCTTTGCTGACGCCCCTCTTGCTGGCGGGCATAAGCGTGGGGGCGCAAGCCCTTGGCGCGCCCAGCGCCGACGGCCCCGGCATTTGGCTTGGGGTGGCGGCGGCTTTTGACGCCGTATTTTTAGGGGCCGGGCTGCTGCTGTTCGGCCATATCTACGCGGGAGACGAATAATGCCCAAATTTTCTGCGCTGCCGCAGCTGCTGGCCCTTCTGGGCGGCCTGGCTTTCGCCGCCTGCCAGTGGCTTATCTATGCCTATGCCCCAGTGGAGCAGACCCTGGGGCTGCCGCAAAAGATTTTTTACGTTCACCTGCCTCTGGCCTGGTGGGCGCTCATGAGCTTTTTTGTGGTGTTTCTGGGCTCGGTAGCCTATCTGTGGCGTCGCAATCCTGCCGCTGACCGCCTGTGCGCCGCCGCCGCCGAAACGGGCGTGCTGCTGAGCGGGCTGGCGCTTGTCACCGGCATGCTGTGGGCGCGCCGTTCGTGGGGCGTCTGGTGGACGTGGGACCCCCGCCTCACAACCACCCTCATCATGTGGTTCATCTACGCAGGCTACCTTGTGCTGCGCGGCCTCGACCTGCCGCAGCAGCGCCGCAACGTGGTCTGCGCGGTGGTGGGCGTTGTGGCCTTTCTGGACGTGCCTCTGGTGTTTTTGTCCGCCCGCATCTGGCGCTCCATCCACCCTGCCGTGTTCGGCAACAAGGGCGGCGGCCTGGAGCCGGAAATGCGCCTGACAGTCATAGCCTGCGTGATTTCTTTTGGCCTGTTGTGGGCCGGGCTGGTATGGATTCGCAAACGCCAGCTGGACCTGGCCGCGCGCCTTGACGCGCTGCAGCAGAACAGACTGATGCAAGAAGGACTGTAACCGCGCGGCCCGCAGGATGCCGTGCAAGCGATCGCTGCGCGGACGCGGGTTCGGGCCTTCCCCGGAGGATATATGGATACCCTGACCTGGATTATCATGGCCAATGCCGCCGTGTGGGTTGGCCTTGGCGCGTACCTGGCCTTTATGGGAGCGCGCCAGCGCGCCCTTGCCGCACGTCTGGCCCAATGGGAGATTATCAATCATGACTGACAGCCCCAAGCGCACCACCTCTTCGCGCGCGCTTATTCTCTTGCTGGCCCTTGGCCTTGTGGCCATGCTGGCCTCTTCGCTCAAGGAGCGCTTTGAAAGTCCCGGCCTTACCGAGCAACGGCGGCCCGGCCCGTCGGCCCAGGCGGGCGGGCAGGAAGACGACGCCCAGCAGATCGGCAAGCTCATGCGCCAGATCGCGGAAAATCCCAATGACAGCACCGCCATGATCCACCTGGTGGAGCACCTCATCGGCGCGCAGAACTGGGACGCGGCTGAAACCTTTGCCCAGCGGGCCGTAACGCTGGATGCAAGCAACTCCAAGCCGCTGTACCTGCTTGGCGTCATCATGCACAACCAGGGGCGCAACAAGGAAGCCGCCGAAGCGCTGGAAAAAGTGCTCGCCATCAAGGACGAAGCCTCAGTGCGCTACAGCCTGGGCGTGCTGTACATCTATTTTCTTGAAAACCCTGCCAAGGGCATAGAGCATCTGACGGCCGGTCTTCATGACCCCAAGGCTTCCGATGAACTCAAAAAGGCCATCATGCAGGAGCTGGAAAAGGCCCCGAAGCCCGAGCAGAACGCCACGGCAGCGCCAGCCAAGGCAGCGCCTGCAGCTGGCGAAAACGCCAAGGCCAAAAACGCAGACAAGGCCGCCAAGTCCAAGGCCCCTGCCAGCAAAAACCAATAGAGCGGTCTGGCGCGGAGCCTCCGCCGCCGTGCCCTGCCATTGGGCTGCAAGAGCCATTGTCGCAATGACCGGCATGCCGCTCTAAAGCAGTTTGCCTTTGAAAATTGCTGCACGCGGGTCAACGCACTGCACGCTGATGTGGATTCGGCCAAAATCGCATTTTCGGCAGAACGACGCCTTGAAATGCGAAGCCTTGCGAAGTTGATCTGATCCAGACGCACAACTATGGGCAAGCCCCCAGCGCATACAGAAGCTGTGGGCTTGCCTCTTTTTTTTACTGGTTGTACCTTTTATTGCAAATATTGTGGTCTTCAAGCCGCAACAACTTCGCCAACCGGCAAAAATACCGCCTGTATCCGCCGCCGCTTTGGCCCAGGCATATTTTCATGTGACCCAACCGCCCAACTGGCGTTAGCACACCCCGGAAGCAGCCGTTTCCGGCGCAAAATGCTCCAAGAGGTTTTCATGGCCCGTCGTAAAAGCAAGAGCAAGAGTTCACCCGGCACTGCGCACGAGCAGGCCCCTTCACAGGTTACGCCCACCAGCGCGCCCCTGCCCGGCACACGTCCAGCCCCTCAGGCGGCCCCCACGGCCCACGCCAGGGAAGCACAGCAGGATGCTGGCCCAACAGCCCCTACAGGCATGGTCCGCAAGGGCACCTTTATCATGGGCGTAGGCTTGGCATTGGTGCTGGGCCTGTATGTGGGCAGCCTGATACCATCCATGCTGCACGGTTCCGCCCAGCAGCCCATGCAGCAGCAGGCCGCCGCCCCCGCCGCGCAGGCTCCAGCGCAGGCTCCCGAAGGTGCACGCCCCGCGCCGCAGGCCAGCATGCCGCAAATGACGCCCGAAGTGTCCGCGCACATAGGCGAACTGGAAAAAGCCCTGCTGGACAATCCCCGCGACGCCTCGCGCTGGGCCAGCCTGGGCAATCTCTATTTTGACACGGGGCAGGCGCAAAAGGCCGTCTCGGCGTACGAGCGCTCCCTGTCCATTGAGCCCGCCAACGCGCATGTGCTCACTGACCTTGGCATCATGCAGCGCGAACTGGGCCAGTTCGACAAGGCCGTGGCAAGCTTTCGCAAAGCTTCGTCCCTGCAGCCCGACCTTGAAAATGCCATGTTTAACGAGGGTGTTGTGCTGTACTATGACCTCAAGCGCAAGGATGAGGCCGAAATCGCCTGGAAGCGCCTGCTGAAGGTGAACCCCGGCGCGCGCGCGCCTGACGGCAAACCCGTTTCCGAACTGATACAGCATTTGCATTAGAGCATTTTGCCTTTGCAATAAGGTGTACGCTCTAACACGGCACGCAAGCGCCGCGCGCCGCAACGCGGCGCGAAATCTGCCGTAAAGGACATTTCCGGCAGAATGAACGCCTTGGCATGTAAAGCAGCAAAGAGACGCTGATCCAGAGCAATGTACTTTTTAAATTGCTCTGACGGCTGCGGGAGCAGACGTTTGCTGCAAAGGCGCAAGCGCAATTTGTCTGCGCGGTTAAACGCCGCAGCGAGCGTGCCTTGAACTATGAGAATGTATATTCTCATAGTTCATCTGATCCAGATCAGTATACGAGTGAAATGAGCTAACTGCTCTGCAAGGATTTTCCTGAAAATCCTTGTCACTAAATGCGCGTAGCGGGCTTTTGTCTGCCGCACACAAGCATTTCAAGTGTTAAATGCTCTACAGTTGCAGGCGCGGCGCGCAGCCGCTCCTCCAACTTCAAAACATGCCCTTGCAGGGGCATGGTCGCATACAGCCCGAGGATACAGGCGGAATTACCATGACACATACTCCCACCGGCCTTCATTCCGGCAAGAACCTCACCGATGCGCGCCAGTCCCGACGTGGTCGCGGCGCGGCTGCACGCTTCTGCGCCACGCTTCTGTGCCTGATTGTCCTGGCCGCGCTGCCGGGCGCGCTCAGGGCCGCGCCCACCGAGGCGCTTCTTTCGCCGCCGCCTGTCAGCGCGCAAAAAGTCATGGTGCCGCCCCTTCTGCTGACGCCCAACGCTCCGCTCTTGCCCAAGCTTCAGTACTTTATCGACCAGACAGGCACTATGGACGTGGAGGAAGTGGCAAGCCCCGCCAATGCCAGCGCCTTTCAGCCCCTGCAAATGAAAAATCTGCCCCGCGCCGTGGGGGTCATGTGGCTGCGCTTTACCCTTGCGCCCCTGCCGCAGGGCGCAAAAGCCGGGGCCATGCTGCTGGACATGGGATCAAGCGTGCCCGACGGGCCTGTCCTTTACGAGCCTCACGCCAATCCCCTCACGGAGAACGTCGAGTGGCGGGAAATTGTCCCGACGCAGCGCGCCGTGCTTCTGCTGCCCGAGGCAACCAGCGAACCCCTGACCTGCTACATACGCCTTGACGGCCTGCCGGGTCTGTGGTTTGAGCCCATGCTGCGCACCCCGCAGGACGCCGCCAACAACTGGGGCAGCCTTTCGGGCACAGCGGCCATTCTGGCCCTGGCCGTGGTCATGCTGCTCTGCCTTTTGCGCGGCCTTTCCGAAAAAGGCCAGTGGCGCGTGTGGACAGCCCTGTACGTGGCCGCTGCCCTGGCCCAGGCCATCATGGGCATGCCCGCCTACGGCTCAGGGCGCATCACCATGATGGAGGCCGCCGCCGTGCTCAGCCCCGGCGTGGCCCTCATGCTGCTGCCCCACGTGGGCCGCCATCTTTTGCGCGCCAAACAGCGCTCACGTCTTCTGGACGCGCAGTTCGTGCTGCTCTCCCTGCCGGGCGCGGCGCTGGCGCTGCTGCCCCTCATGCCCGGCTTCGGCTGGCTCATACGCTATCTGGCCCTGTGGCCCATGTGCACCCTGCTCTTTGTGCCCAGCGCCATCGGCGGGGCCATCATGGGGCTTGGCGGGGCACGGCGCTTTCTGCTGGGCTGCCTGCTGCCGCCCCTCTTTGTGACCGCCGGAGTTCTGGGACTGGACAGCGGATATGCCGCCAACCTTATGGCTTCGGCCCCCCTGTGGGGCACGGCTCTGAGCGCCCTTATCATCGCGGGCACGGGCGCGCCGCGCGACATGGCCCAGAGCGGCGCGGGCGAACGCGGACGCAAGAAGGGCAAAAAAGACGGTTCGCTGCCCGGCCTGGATGGGTTTGGCGGGCTTGGCGGCCCGGCCATGCCCGATTTTTCCGGTGATGGCGCGGCCCTTATGATGGAAGACGGGGCCATAAACCTTGACCAGCCTCTGGATGATCCCAATCTGCGCCTGCTGCCGCCCACGGCCAGCGCTGGCGGCAATGCCTGGAAGCAGTCGCGCGAAAACGCGCCCCTGGGCACGCCCATCGAATCGGAAATGTCCTGGGACGGCGCAACGGCAACGCGCCCGCAGACCGGCGCTCCCGACGCCAACGGGCGCTCCGGATTTGCCAGCACTGATCCCGGCCTGTGGGAAAACGCCCTGCGCGCGCCCCTTGACCGCCTCATGCGCGAAGGCGCGGCCCTGGGCAACTGCGCCCTGCCCCCGGCAGTGCGCCAGTACGCCGAAAACATGCTTCAGGCCGCGTCCGATCTGGCTCATGTGATAGATAATCCAGGCAAAAGCCTTGAGCAGAGCCTCATTGGCGAAACCCGCAGTCCTTTCAACCTCCAGCATCTGGTGCGTGAGGCCCACGACGCCGTCAGCGCCACGGCAGAAAATGCCGGTATTGGGCTCGCCTGGTACATGCCGCCCCAACTCGGCCACATGTACGAAGGGCAGGCGCAAACCCTGCGCGAAACCCTTTGCATGCTGCTGGAAAGCGCCGTGCGCGCCACTTCGCGCGGGGCCGTGCATCTTTCGGTGCGGCGTGTGCCCGAGAGCGCTGACCCCGGCCACCTGTTGTTTACGGTAACGGATACCGGCACGGGCCTGCCGCCGCGCAACCGCTCCACACTTGCCGTGACGCGTGCCTGGGAACTGGCCGGGACCAACAACTGCTACCTCAATGTCGAATGCGGCCCCCAGGGCACGACCATTTCCTTTACCCTGCGGCTCAAGCCCCTGGAGCACGAGGCCACCGCGCCGGAGACCCGTCACGGGCATGTGGCCATTGTGGCCGACAGGGCCGTGGAGCGGCAGGACCTGGCCCACATGATCGCGGCCCTTGGGCTGCAAAGCACAGAGGCCCGCACCATGCGCGAGGCTCTGGAACTGAACAGGGAAACCCCGGCCCTTCTGCTGGTGGTGCACTCCCCCATGGATGGACCTGCCGAGGCCGATGTTCTGGAGCGCTTCAAGAATCAGGCTCTTGAGGCTGGCCTGCCCTTTTTCAAGGCTCTGGCCATCACTGCCGATGACAGCCGCTGGGACGCCCTGGCGGAATCCGGGTACACCCATGCCCTGCTGGAGCCTGTGGAACGGGCGGCCTTTGCCCTCACCGTGCGTGAACTGTTTGAAGAAGCCGGATTCGCGCTTAAGGACGATGCCGCGCCAGAAGCCGCAGCCGACGCCAGCGCGACGGAAACGCCGGAAGACGGCAGCCATGCGACCCCAGCCGGAGACGTGCCCCCTGCCCACGCGGCTGACGATGCCTTCCCTCCTGAAGCCTCCTCTTCCATCCTGCCCGATCTCTTTGGCGAAGCTACCCAGTGGAAGACTGCCAGTGAAGATGCCTCACGTCTGCCCGACCTCTCGGCCCTGCCGCAGATTATGGACATGACCGACCAGATGCGCAAATCCGTTCAGTCCGTTCCGCCCGAGGCCGAGGTTCCCGTGGCTGAACCGGAGGCCGCCGTGGCTGAGGCCGCCATGCCCGAACCGGAGGACGATCCCGACGAGGCGGACGATCTGGATACCGCCATGGTGGCTGACGCCGGGGCTCTTCTGCCTGACATGGCCCCCCTGCCGGAACAGCCGGAAGACCCCGCTGATCCCGACATACCGGATCTTTCCAACATCGATTCCCTGCAGTTGCCGCTTCCTGGCATTGCTGGCCGCACGCATGCAGATGGCCCAGGCAACGGCAGCGAAAAAATTTCCGTCAATACGGATGCGGACCTGGGCGTTGCCCTGGACGATGACCTTGGCGTCGATATGGGCGTCGATATGGATGCGGGCCAGGACGCGGATATGGCTGCGAGACTGGACGTTGACCTGGATACGGAAATGGACGCCGAGCCACATGTCGCGCCGGATGTCGAGCCAGATGTGGAGCCAGACGCTGAGCTGGGCTCTGGGCCGGACGCCGCACAGGCTGCCGAGCCCACACCCACTGAATCTTCAGATGCCGCTGCATCTGAAGATGCCAGTGCCCCGGATCAGGTCAATGATGACGACTTCAGAGCCGCAGCAGGGCTGGAAGGCCCCCAGTGGGACGGAGACGCCAGTCCCGCGCCTGAACGCTCTGCCGCATGGAACGTGGCTGCAAACGCCCTTTCCGGGCCAGAACAGGCCATAACAGATGACGCTTCGGCGCAACAGACTTCTGACGCCCCGGCTGACGACACCGGACCTGAGAAAGGGACGGATATTGCGGAACAGAGTAAAGATATGATGGCCAGCCCTGTGATGGCCGAACCCATTCAGGACAAGCCCACTTTGGCTGAACCCGTGCAGGCTGAACCCATGCAGGACGAATCCGCGCAGGACGACTCAGCCGTAGGCGCGCCAACCGCAGGCGGCCCCGCATTGTCGCAAGCGGACGCCGCAACGCCCGAAAGCGCGGCGGAAGATGCCATTGCGGGCGCGTCCACAACGCAAGTCGCCACGGCTGAGGGTGAGGCTTCCGACGGTGAGTCCCTGCACGAAGGGGCCTCCCTGGTTCAGGGCGGTGTTCTGGCCGGGCCTTACGCCGCGCCGCAAACAGAGCCGCAAACGGCGGCAGACGCGTCACCGGCCCCGGCCGCCAGCCTCGCTGCCGCCATAAGCAATTCCGCCTCCAATGCGGGGCAACCCGTCATTACGGTTCAGGGCAAGATTGGCGAGGCCATACTCAGGCCGGTCAACGCGCCCCTGACGCCTGCCGCGTCCGCCGCAACCCCTCTGCACAAGCCGAGCAGTGAACAATCCGCCAGCCCGCAGGGCCAAACGTCGCCGCAGGCCCGCACAGCCGCAGACGCTGGCAGACCGCAATCCGCAAGCCCTGAAGAATACCTGGATCGCAGTCTGCCCGCTTCCGGCGCGGCGCTGCACGAAAACCTGAGATGGGGCGACGAATGGGTGGGCGACCCCATGCCCATTGGCACGCCAACTCCTGCGGGAACGCGCGCCGCCAACGCTGATGCCGGGGCTTCCGCCGCCCTTTCTCCCACAGGCAGTGAAGCCGCCGCGCCACGCGACTACGTGAGCCCCAGCCTGTCCGGTCCCGGCGAATGGGTAGGCGAACCCATGCCCGTTTCGCCAAAGCCTGCGGCAAGCGCAGACCATTCTGCACAGGCCGCAAACCTGACGCCTGCCATGCGACTGAAAACTCCTGGCAATGCGGTTACCGGGGCCAGCGGCCAGATGCCGGAACCCGCTGCCACCCCGGCGGCAAAACCTCTGGGGGCTATCCCCTGGCCCAAGCCCGGACAGTCTGAAACAGAACGCAAAAACGCCGCCACGGTTTCTGCGGAACCTGTGCAGGCCGCGCAGAAAACCAGAGAATTGCCGCGCACGGCAACCGGCAGGCTCATACTGAAACTTTTGGGCAATGTGGCGTCTACAGAACCGGCTGCCCGGCCCGTGCCGCCCACCGGCGACGCAAACGACACAAGCGCGGCAGTTGCCCAGCGCCCCACAGCGACACGGCAGGCTGGTTCCGACGCTGAATCCTCCATCGTGGACTTCATCGCGGGAGCCGCAGCGCCTGCCCCCGCAGAGCAGACATCGGGCACAAGGGACGACGCAAGGATCCCGGCGCGTCCTGCCGCGCCCACAGCGCCCTCCGCGCCTTCGAGGGCGGCTGCGCAACCGCCAGTTGATACAACTCTTTTGCAGATGCTGCACCGTCTGGACGCCGCCATGGAGGACGCACAGCGTGCGTACAAGGGCCGCAACTGCCGCATTGTTGGCGAAGCCGCTCGACGCATCGCCAGTGATTCCGATGCCTTCGGCCTCCGCGTGCTGGCACGTATGGCCAGTTGTGTGGAACGTGCCGCCAACGCCAGCGACATGAACGCCCTGCGCGACCTTTTGCCCGAACTGGCAGTGGCTGTTGAGCGTAACCGCATTACCCTCAACCCGCGCAATCAGGGTTAGAACAATGTTACGGTGAAGTGCTTTGTGGGGGAGGGACCCTTTTACAAAAGGGTCCCTCCCCCACGCCCCCTCCCCCCTAAAACTTTTATTGTATTTTAGTTTCAGGAATTTTAGAGGCAGCGCCTTTCGGCAGCACAGCATATCGAAGGTCACGAGCTCTACCCCTGTACACGGGTGCTGCGCGCGCTGCGTGGCGGGTATTCTGGCAAAAATCGTATTTTTCGACAGAATCCACCGTTGAAATATGAAGCATTTCATGGGGACTCTGATCCAGGCGCTACCCTTTGGGAATGAACATTTCTGATGGCACGGCATATCTGTTTCCGCGCAAGCGCAGCATGTCTGAGCCCGCAGCGCTGAAGCGGACGGCGCGGAAACATTGAGAATTTACATGCCAAGCGTTGACCAGCGCTAAAACATTTTGGGCCTGCTGTATGGCACACGGTGGCGTGTGCGTTGATGCGCGCCGTGCCGTGCGCCCCACCGTGCGGGGCGGGATGCTTTTCGACAAAACGCCCGCAGTACGCTGCCGTCGCCCGCCGCTTTTTCCAGAACCGGGTTTGCACCGCCCTGCCGGGCTGCGCGCTGCCCATAACTGCCCGTATCGGGCAGGAGCATGGCGCGGGCCCGCCAAGCGCGCCGCCACTTTTTTCTATTGCCCACAGGCGGCAGGCGTCACTGACCTGCGTAGAAAAGCGTAAATAAAAAGGATGTCGCATGATTATAGGAGTGCTGGAAACAGTGGCCATTGTGGCCATACATATCCTGTCATGGATTGCCGTCTGCCATGCGCTGCTGACCAAGCACGACCCGCGCGCGGCATTGGGCTGGACGGTTACAGCCCTGCTGCTGCCGCTGATCGGCCCGATTTTGTACGCCACCTTTGGCATCAGCCGGGCTGAAAGCCGCGCCAGCCGCATCATGCGGCGTCAGGAACCCCTTGAGCCGGACTACGCCCACCCGCCTTTTTCCGAAAATCCGCCGGAAACCGTGCCCGAGTACATCATCAGCATGGAAAAAATAGGCCGCCACCTTACGGAACAGCACCTCTCCGGCGGCAACAAGCTCACGATTCTGCACAACGGCGACGAGGCCTACCCGCAAATGCTCGCGGCCATACGCGAAGCCAAGGAGCAGGTCTTTCTCTGCACCTATATTTTCAATGCTGGCAAGGTTGCCACGGAGTTTGGCGACGCCCTGACCGAAGCGGCAAAGCGCGGCGTTGATGTTCGCCTGCTGGTGGACGGCATCGGCATGCTCTATTCCTGGCGCAAACCCTGGAAAAAACTGGCGGAACACGGCGTTCATGTCGCCATGTTTCTGCCGCCGCGCCTTTTTCCGCCGAACTTCAGCATCAATCTGCGCAACCACCGCAAGATGCTCGTTTGCGACAATACCGCCTTTACCGGCGGCATGAACATTTCCGATGACAACATAGCCGCCGGAAAGACCAAGTACGTGCAAGACGTGCACTTTCATTGCCAGGGGCCCATTGTGGACCAGTTGCGCCGCGCCTTTCTGCTCAACTGGGGCTTCTGCACGAGCAAATACTCGCCCCTGCCCCCGGCCAGCGGCCTGCCGGTTGGGGAGAGCCATTGCCGCATCATTATGGACGGCCCCGGCTCCGAAGCGGACATGCTCAACGATGTTTTTTGCGGCGTCGTCAACGCTGCCCGCCAGTCTGTGCGCATCATGACGCCCTATTTTCTGCCCACGCACGGGCTTGTGGCGGCCCTTCGCAGCGCGGCCCAGCGCGGTGTGGACGTTAAGGTGGTGCTGCCCGCCAAAAACAACCTGTTTTACGTGCACTGGGCGCAGTTTCGCCTGCTGCCCACCCTGCTTGAGGCTGGCGTGCGCGTCTGGTATCAGCCGCCGCCCTTTGCCCACACCAAGCTGCTCACCGTGGACTACTATTACAGCCAGGTAGGTTCGGCCAATCTGGATACGCGCAGCCTGCGCCTCAATTTTGAACTGAATATGGAAGTGTTCGACCCGCAGTTTTGTGACGGCATCGCTGCCCATATTGACGATGTCATCAGCCGCAGCACCGAATTCACAGCCGACAAGCTGAAAACCCTGTCCCTGCCCGTCAGGCTGCGCAATGCCGCCTGCTGGATATTCTCGCCGTATCTTTAGAATGGAATGCTTTGTGGTGAGGGATGCTTTTGCAAAGGCTCCCTCCTCACCGCCTCTTACCACTGAAATATTTAGTGTTTTACTACGCCTGGCAGAGTTTTGGAGCAGGTTGCCTTTGAAAAGGGTAAACGCTCGTTCGCTGCACGGGTGTGCGCCCACCCCTTGCCGCTGCGCGCCACGCAAAAATACAGACAGCCCGGTTTTCCGGGCTGTTTTACGTTGTATCATGGATGGTTACAAAGAATGGCACGAAGGCTGGCGCGCTTGCGGGGCAGCGTGCCCCATGCGGAAAGCCGGGCTGACGGACCATAATGCCGCTGGCAGCCTCTGGGTTTGGGGACGGCCAGCGCAGGCCTGCGGCCAGTGGCCCCAAATGCAGATGGGCTGACAGTGGGAAAAGGGGCGCGGCGGTTCGGACGTTTATGGCGGTTCGCGGGCAGGGTTCGGACGGTTCCAGTTCGTGCGGGCCAATCGGGCGGGCGCTTTTGCCAGCTTTTTTTGCGTTTTTTCAGATTATTGCGGTCAGTTTGCTCTGGCGCTGGCTGCGGGCGGCCCATCGGCAGCCATATACGCGGGCAGCGGGGGGAGGGGAGGCACTGATTCCTCTAGACTGAGCTTACGCTGGACATGACGCAGTTTCTTTTCAGCTTTTTGCCAGCGTAAAGATAAAAATCCGCTTCGTTGATGAGGGAATCAAAGGTTTTACCCTGAGAATATTCCACTACGCCCAGGGTTATGGTCATAGTGATGGTAATGTCGCCGTCATAGATGGTCGTGCTTTCCACAGCCTTGCGCAGGGCCTCTGCCAGAACCAGACCTTCGTCCAGCGAGAGCGAAGGGGTAAGGATAAGAAATTCCTCGCCGCCCCAGCGCGAGGCGCTGCCCTCCGGGCGGAGATGCTGCCGAAAAATCCCCGCAATGGCCTTGAGCACCTTGTCGCCAGTGTCATGCCCGTAGGTGTCGTTGATGGACTTGAAGTGGTCAATGTCGGCCAATACGAGGCAAAAATTGAGCCCCTCGCGTTGCGCCCGCATAACCTCCTGCTCAAGCCTCTCATACATGGCCCGACGATTGAGCAGCCCCGTGAGAAAATCGCTGTAGGCAACGCGCTGCAATTCCTGGTAGGCATGGTCCAGCTTGTTTTTTTCTTCGCGCAGCGCGGTCTCGTCTTCTCTGAGCTTGTCTATAAAAAGATTGATCATGCCGGTCAGCCTGCGCTCGAAAAGGAACATCATGCCAAGGTACAACAGACTGATGACAGAAATGATCTTGGCATACGATGAAATCTGGTTGCTGAAGGCATTGTTGAAATCAGTTTCACGTTTCGCCACAATGCTCAGCATGTCGTCAGTGTGTATGCCCGTGCACACAATCCAGTCGAAAGGTTTGTAAAGCCGGGCATAGGCGAGTTTTTCGCTCATCTCTTCAGAATTGAGCTTCTTGAAGACATAGGAAAAAAAGACGCTCCCGTACTTGAGCACGCCTTCAAGCTCCTCCTTGTAGGACAGGTTGCCTGCGGGGTCTGCGGTTTCCGTGGACAGCAGCACCTCCTCATCCCCCTCCATAGAGGGGTGCACGACCCGAACGGCATAGCCCGGCCCGCCGCTGTAGTCGCGGATGCCGTTAATCCACACATACTGGTTAAGCGGAAAATGCAGGCTGCGCACAATGGCTATGCTGCGCTTCTTGGCGATGCTGTCCAGGGCCTCCCCATTGGCAAAAATGACAATTATACGGTTGTCGGCGAGGTTGCCCACGGCCCATACAGGGAACTCTTCCGAGGGGCCCTGCTGCGCGTGCTTGAAGGCCTCAAGCAGCTGGGGCACAAGAGCCTCCTCATCAGTCCAGAGGATCTTCTGATTTTCGCGGTCGTACAGCGCAAGACCAATGCCCGCATTATGCAGCGCAAACCTTGTGGTGCGTTTGGTCACCTTTGGGTCAAAACCGTTTATAATATCGGCAGTGTTCATTTTCAGAGTAGTCAGCAGGGCGCATTCGGCTTCGGCCAATGTCTGATACTCTGTGTACACCGTCTCGCGAATGACCTCGATTTCGGCAATGATCCTTTCAACCCTTTCAGCAAGGGCGTCTTTTTTTTCACCAAATATGCGGGCCTTCGATTCGGCCACCATCGTATCAAACTGTTTGCGCACCGATATGAAATAGGGCACCGACAAGGCCACCGACAAGGCCAGCAGCGCCACGAAGCTTGTTGCGTAATAGAATATTCGAATCTTCCTTCTTGCCAGTCTTTCCATTCACATGACCTTGATGAACTCCGCATCATAGCGGTATTTATATCTTTTTGCACAGAGTGTAGAAAGCTCTTGCCTCATCTTAGCAAAAGACATTTTTATTTGAAAGCTCCATATCCTTTCTCATACCGGTAAATTACAGACAAATATACTTTTTCACATAAGAGAAAAGCCCCTGAAGCAGGGGCTTTTCTGGAACCATAATACAGTGAAATTGCACTGGCGGCCGCGACAGGCGCTCACGTGAAGGAGCAAATGCGGTCTATTCACGCTGTCATGCGCTGAAACGGGCATCCACGATCTTTTAACAGACTATTTTAAAAACCTTTTTCCCTGAAGCCGCATCCTGTAAGGTGTTATTCCACAGTAACGCTTTTCGCCAGATTGCGGGGCTGGTCCACGTCCTTGCCAAGATAGTCCGCCGTCTCATAGCTGAACAGCTGCAGGGCGGGCAGGGCCACAAAAGCCGAGAGCGGGGCAGAGAGGGCAGGGATTTCCCAGCGATCTTCGGCGTCCAGTTCCACGCCCTTGTTGGTCAGGGCAATGACCTTGCCCTGCCGGGCCTGAACCTCGACCATGTTGGACTTCACCTTGGGAAGCAGCACATCGTCCAGCGCCAGGGCAAAGGTGGGAAAGCTCGGGTCAATAAGCGCTATGGGGCCGTGCTTCATTTCGCCCGCCGCATACCCCTCGGCATGGATGTAGGAAAGTTCCTTGAGCTTGAGTGCGCCTTCCAGCGCAAGGGGATAGCAGTGCCCACGGCCAAGGTAGAAGAAGTTGCGCGCCTGTGAGTACTTGCGGGAGATTTCCTTGGCGCGTTCGTGCAGCGCGGGCAGGCAGTCGTCCAGCAGGGCAGGCAGATTTTCCAGAATCTGCAACGTGCTCCGGCACTCGTCAGCAGGCAGGCAGCCTTTGCGCGTTCCCCAGTACAGGGCCATGAGGGCCAGCATAAGCATCTGGCTGCACATGGCCTTGGTGGAGGCCACACTGATTTCCGGCCCGGCCTGGGTATAGAGCACGGCGGAAGCGTCGCGCGCGATGGACGAGCCCACCACGTTGCACAAGCCGAGCACGGTCACGCCTTTCTGTTTGGCAATGCGCAGGGCCGCAAGGGTGTCTGCGGTTTCGCCGCTCTGGCTGATGACAAGCACCATGTCGTCCTTGTCCAGCAGCAGGGTATCGCGGTAGCGAAACTCCGAGGCAATCTCCACCTGCACGGGCACGCGCGCCCAGTGTTCCAGCAGATGCCGCCCCCACAGGCCCGAATGATAGGAGGTGCCGCAGGCCACGATGTGCAGGCGTTTGGGCACGGGCAGGGCGTCCAGTTCTTCCAGGCGCACCTGGCTTTTGTCCGCGTTCAAACGGCCCGTGAGGCCGTCGGAAATGACGCGGGGCTGCTCAAAAATTTCCTTGAGCATAAAGTGGCGGTAACCGCCTTTTTGCGCGGCCTGCATGTCCCACTGGATGGTCTGGGTTTCGCGGCTCACGGAGCTCAGGTCTTCAAGACGCAGGATTTCATAGCTGCCCGCCGTGGCGCGCACGAGGTCGCCGTCCTGCAAAAAGACCACTTTGCGCGTGTAGGGCAGAAAAGCCGGAATGTCGGACGCCACAAAATTTTCGCCCGTTCCCTGGCCGAAGATGAGCGGCGCGGACATACGGGCGGCATAGATGACGCCGGGCTCGGCCTTGTCCATAAGGCATACGGCATAAGCGCCGTGCGCCTCGCGCAGGGCTGTGGCAAAGGCGTGCAGCAGGTCGGGCGAAGTCTTGCGGCGCTCGGCAATAAGATTGACCAGCACCTCTGTGTCGGTTTCAGAGCCGAAGGTATAGCCCTTGCCCGTCAGTTCCGCCTTGATTTCCTGGTAATTTTCAATAATCCCGTTATGCACGATGGCCAGCGAGCCGTCGTTGCTGCAATGAGGGTGTGCGTTGCGTTCAGCGGGTACGCCGTGCGTGGCCCAGCGCGTGTGCCCCATGGCGCAGGTGGGCGTGGTGACGGACTCGTGGGCGAGCTTTTCTTCCAGAGCGGCCAGTTTGCCCATGGCGCGCACCACATGTATGTCGTTCTGGCGCACAAAGGCCACGCCAGCGGAATCATAGCCGCGATATTCAAGCCTGCGCAGCCCTTCCACCACAACGGGAACGGCTGGTCTGTGTCCTGCGTAACCGATAATGCCGCACATAACGTGCCTCCTTATATACAGCCGGAAGACCATGCCTTCCGGTGCCGCGAAAATTCACGGCACTGAAACGTCCTTACCGTTCTCTGGCTGCGGGTCTGCTATGCCTGCGGCCATGATCACATGCCTTGCTCTGACAAACAAGGCCGGAGCCGTCAAGCGGCTCCGGCCAGAATATTATCGAATCAGGCGCAACAGCCTCGTTATTCAGGCTTTTCAAGACAGCAGCGCGACACGGCCTGTGCGCGCTACTCCCATGGCCTGACAGACGCTTGCTGTTACATGTTCTTGCGGTCAACAAAATCTTCTTTGTAAACCTTGATCTTGGCGCTGGAAACAAGCCGCTGCATGAACATTTCGAACAGGGCGTTGGCCCGGTCACGGGTAACGGCGCTGCCCATTATATCCTTGACCATATCCCATTCGGCGGCGTCAGGGGGCTGTATGCCCTTGACCCGCACGAGAACAGCGCCGGAACCGTTTTCGCCCTCAACCGCGTAGGCCACGGGCAGCCACTGGCCAGCTTTGGCTTCAAACAGCGCTTCAGTCATTTCGGGGTTGGGCGCAAAGCCGGGCAGACCGCCGTTACGCTCCACGCCCTTGGCAATCTTGATTTCACGACCCTTCAGTCCCGCTGCGCCCAGGGGCGCGGTGTCCAGCTCCTTACGCAGCTGGCTGGCGGCGTCCAGAGCCGCCACAAGGGCCTTTTCTTCGATCAGGGTCTTTACGATCTGGCCCTTGACGGAATCAAGGGGGGCCGTGGTTGCAGGCTCGGACTTGAGCACACGGGCCACCACATAGGACTTGCCGGCTTCAAGCGCCGTATCCACTGGGTTGCCCGCCGGAGTGCCCACAAGCACCGCTGCGCCTTCGGCAGTGACGCCCAGGGTCTTAATGAGGTCGGCTGCGGTAAGCAGGCCGGTTTCGCCCCATTTGAGACCATACTTTTCCGCGCCCTGCTTCAGGGGACGGCCAAGGATATTGTCTTCAACAAGGCTGTCCACCACGTCGTGCAGCTTGTCCACGCCCTGTTCCTGAGCCATGGTGGCCAGAACTTCGGCTTCAACCTGCTTGAAAGGCGGCAGACCGCCCGTCTTCTTTTCTTCAACCTTGATGATGTGCAGGCCGAACTGACTACGCACCGGAGCGGAAACCTTGCCAGCGTCAAGGGCAAAAGCGGCGTCTTCAAAGGGTTTCACGGTCATGCCGCGCTTGACCCAGCCAAGCTCCCCGCCAGGCCCGGCGGCGTTGGGGCCGTTGTGTTCGTCGGCCACAGCGGCAAAACTTTTGCCGGACTTGAGCTCGGCTTCAATTTTGGCGGCCTGCTCCTGAGCCTTTTTCACATCGGCCTCAGGGGCGTCTTCGGCCAGGGGCACAAGAATATGGGCCGCCTTCACTTCTTCTTTCTGCTCGAAACGGGCGGCGTTTTCTTCATACCACTTCTGCGCGTCGGCGGAACTAATGCTGCTGGCCTTCACGAGATCCTGCGGATTCACCAGCACATAGGAGACGTCGGCCTTGGCGGGGACGGCAAACTGGGCCTTATGGCTTTCGTAATAGGCCGCCACGTCCGCATCGGCAGGTTTGATGGAAGAGGCGAAATCCGCCTCGTTGATGAAAATATAGTCCACATCCCGCTTTTCGCGCAGGAATTCAAAGCGCTTCTGCGCTTCGGCGGGGTCGGCCCAGGCAGGAGCCGTCACCATGGCGTAGATCTTCTGCCGCAGCATCTCGCGCGCCGTATCCTGCTCGAACTGAGCGGGCGTAAGGCGCTGCGCCGCCAGAACGCGGGCGTACACGGCGGGATCAAACTGCCCCTTTTCATTCTGGAAGCTCTTGATGTTGCCAATGGCCACGCGCAGTTCCACCGGCGTGACGGTCACGCCTGTGCGGGCGGCCTCCTGGGACAGCAAGGTCTGAGTGACGAGGTCACGCAGCACCTGGCGGCCCAACTGCTGCTGCTTCAGCTGCTCGCGCGTAAGCCCGGGGTTGCCCCGGAGCAGGTTTTCTTCGGCATTACGGTACGCAAGCTCAAATTCACGCATGGTAATGGCGTCGCCATTGACCACGGCCACCAGAGTGCCCGAGCTGCGGTCGTTAAAGTTGCCCACGCCCCAGAAAACAAAGACGAGGATGATAAGCGCAAAGGCCAGTTTGACGCCCAGGGACTGTGATTTATCACGGATATACTCAAGCATGCGGACTCCGGAATGCGTAATTGCTCTTGACGTAGAGCGGCATCATATGCGCAATCCTGTGGAAACTCAAGAAAGACTGCACATCCGCCGAAAACAGGGGCAATACCCTTACTGTATGCCCAGTTTGCGCATACGGTGTTGCAAGGTGGAACGCGGCACGCCGAGCATATCCGCAGCCCCGCCCGGCCCGGAAAGCTTGCCCCCGCTGAGCCGCAAGGCCTTCTCGATATGCGCTTTTTCGTTTTCCTCAAGGGTGGGCAGCACAGGGGAAACCCCCGCTTTTTCAGCGCTCGACTGGGGAAGCAAGGGCACTTGCCAGCCGCCTGACGGCGCGCCTGGCGGAAAAACGGTCACCGAACCCGTCGGGCCGGACACGCCGCCGCCTGCCGGATTTTTCCACAAATGCAGGGCTTCAGACACGAAGCTGTTGGTAATGGGGCCATCCAGCGTTTGCAGCAGCAGGCGGCTCACCACGTTGCGCAATTCGCGCGTATTGCCCGGCCAGGAGTGTTCATAAAGGGCTTCCATGACGGAACGCGTAAGCTTTGGCGGGGTTATTTCATATTCCTTGGCAAATTGCTGTACAAAATGGTCCATAAACAGCGGTATGTCATTTTTTCTTTCGCGAAGCGGCGGCATGCGCAGCACCACAGAGCCAAGCCGGTAATAGAGGTCCCGACGCAGGCATCCCTCATCCATAGCGGTCGCAATGTCGATGTTGGTGGCCGACAGGACGCGGATGTCCACGCCAATGGGCGAGGCCTCGCCCACACGTTCAAAAGAGTTTTCTTCAAGCACCTGCAGGAGCTTGCTTTGCATTTCTGGCGCAAGCTCGCCAATTTCATCAAGAAAAAGCGTGCCGCCCTGGGCCAGTTCAACGCGGCCCACGCGCTTGCTCGTGGCCCCGGTAAACGCCCCCTTGGCGTAGCCGAACATTTCGCTCTCAAAAAGGGTAGGGGGCAGGGAAGGGCAGTTGACCTTCACAAAGTTGCTTCCCCTGCGCGGGCTGTGCCTGTGCAGCCAGCGGGCCATCATGCTTTTGCCCGTGCCCGTTTCGCCCACGATCATTACCGAAATATGCAGTTTGGCCACCTTGCGCGCCAGGGCCATAAGTCCGCGCATGTCGGGCGTTTCAAGCAAACTCGTGGCAAGCTGGATGCTGCCCGTGGTGTCCGTGTCCGTCTGGGACACGGCCGCGTGCGTGGCGCGGATCTTTTCAAGCCGTTCCTCTGACAGCACGGCAAAAAGAAAGGTGGACAGCACCGGGCTCAGCTCCAACAGCACGTTGAGAATCTGCACGATATTTTCGGGGGGCTTCACAAATGAGACGTGCAGGGTGCCGATAACCTCACCGCTGACAATGAGCGGCAGGGCGATGGTGGAGTTGAGGCCCACGGTGGAAAGAGGCATGGGCGAGTCGCCGAAATCGTGTTTTGCCAGGTCATTGATGACCACAGGCTTACGCGAGGAGATGGCCAGTCCTGCCACCGTGTTTTGGGCAATGCGCGTGTTGGAGAGCGATTCCACCACTGTGCCGTCAGCCGCCGTAAAAAGATTAAGGAATTCCCTTTCGGCGTCATACAGGTTGATGCAGAAACGGTCGTAGTGAAACAAAACGCGAAGCTGCGTTGCAAGCATGCGAAAAAACGCGTTTCTGTCCATTTTGCCCACGACCAGTCGTGCCAGATGGTGAACCACCTGACCTACTGTCTGGGAAGGATTGCTCAAACCGTCTGCTGAAATCTCGTAGGGCATAACTCACCTCTGCCCATATTTAATCATTTCTCTGCCCAAATACAAGCAAACTTCCCATGGTCGGGCATAATTAGCTGAGTAATCAAACTATTTTGTAAGGAAATATCCTTTAATGACGCAGACTCCCGCCAAACTAACCACTTTGGCATGCACCTTGCTGTTAGTTGGGAAAGACCAAGGCAAAACAAGTGATCGCGTTGCATCTGCCATTTGATATAAGAAAACCATCTTGTATTCACAGTCCCGGCAAATGCAAATACGCATTCATGTGCATGCTATAATGATCGCTTGCCCATTAGTTTGCGTTTTATTACTACCATACTATCCAAGGAGACCAGTATGACAACCCACTTTGTGGTGCATGAACCCGGCGACTGCGTCGGTGTGGTCGTGGTTGAAGGCGTCAAAAAGGGCGACCAACTCAACGGCTGGGTTATGGACGGCGACACCACCCTCGTGTTCGAAACACTGAGCGACATCCCGATCGGTCACAAGATCGCCCTTCAGGACCTTGCTGAAGGCGACACCGTTATCAAATACGGCACCGACATCGGCAAGGTGATCAAGCCCATCAAGCGTGGCGAACACCTGCATGTGCACAACGTCAAAACCAAGAGGTGGTAAACCAATGAGCAAGACAATTATGGGCTACCGCCGCGAAAATGGCCGTGTGGGCATCCGTAACCATGTGGTCATTCTGCCTTTGGACGACCTTTCCAATGCCGCCTGTGAAGCTGTGGCAAACAACATCAAGGGCACCATGGCCCTGCCGCACGCGTATGGCCGCCTGCAGTTCGGTGAAGACCTTGACCTGCATTTCCGTACCCTTATCGGCGTGGGCAGCAACCCCAACGTGGCCGCTGTCGTCGTCATCGGCATCGAGCCCGTGTGGACGCAGCGCGTGGTAGACGGCATTGCCAAGACCGGCAAGCCTGTTGTGGGCTTTGGCATTGAGCAGCATGGCGACCTGGAAACCATCCGCGCCGCTTCCCTCAAGGCCAAGGAATTTGTCCACTTTGCCACCGAACTGCAGCGTACCGAATGCAAGATGGATGAGCTGTGGGTTTCCACCAAGTGCGGTGAATCCGACACCACTTCCGGCATTGCCTCCAACCCCACCGTTGGCAACGCCTTTGACAAACTGTGGGAAATGGGCGCCACCACCCTGTTTGGTGAAACCACCGAAATCACCGGCGGCGAACACCTGGTTGCCGCCCGTTGCGCCACCGAAGACGTGCGCAAAAAATTTATGGGCTTCTTTGACCGCTACGCCAAGGTTGTCGATGACCACAAGACCAACGACCTTTGTGATTCCCAGCCCACCAAGGGCAACATTGAAGGCGGCCTGACCACCATTGAAGAAAAGGCCCTCGGCAACATCCAGAAAATCGGCCGCAAGGCTCCGGTTATCGGCTGCCTCGACAAGGCCGAAACCCCCACCGGCCCCGGCCTGTGGTTTATGGATTCCTCTTCCGCCGCCGCCGAAATGGTCACCCTGTGCGCCGCTTCCGGCTTTGTGGCCCACTTCTTCCCCACCGGGCAGGGCAACATCATCGGCAACCCCATTCTGCCCGTGATCAAACTGTCTGCTAACCCGCGCACCGTGCGCACCATGAACGAGCACATCGACGTTGATGTTTCCGGCATTCTGCGCCGCGAAATCAACCTGGATCAGGCAGGCAACATGCTGCTTGAAATGCTTGTCCGCACCTGCAATGGCCGCAATACCTCGGCTGAAGCCTTGGGGCATCGCGAATTTATCATGACCAGACTTTACGAAAGCGCGTAATATCTTCATCCGCGTGCCGTAGGGGAGTCCTTACGGCACGCGGATGAAAACAGGCCACGGCCCTCCACTGGAACTGCATGCATAAAAAACATCGCGGTGGACAGCTACCAAAGGATTCCGTCCATGAACCACACGCTCAAATACGGATCAGGCAGCCTGCACTTGGAAATACCGGATGTGTGCGATGTCAGCGTGTTTACACCGCAGCAGGTAGAACCGCTCAATAATCCGCTGGCTGTTTTCATGAAAGCTCTTGATGCGCCCGAAGGCTGCCCGGCTCTGGAAAACATGCCGGCCCCCGAATCCGTAGCCATCGCCGTGCCCGATGAAACCCGTCCCTTCCCCATCAAGCTGCTGCTTCCCCCGCTGCTGGAAAGAATTTTTACAAGCTATCCGTCGCTGCCTCCCCACATGGTTCGCATTGTGGTGGGTGGGGGGCTCCATGAGCCGCCCGACCAGGCCCAACTGGCGCGCATTCTTCCTGAAGACCTTCGAGGCTGCACGGTGGTGAGCCACGATGCGCAAAACTCCCCCATGCGGCACATGGGCTTTACCAGCCGGGGAACCCCGGTGGAAATCAATGCCGCCTACGCTGATGCAGACCTCAAGATTGTCATGGGCATGGTGGATGCGCACCAGTTCGTTGGCTTCACCGGCGGGGCCAAGGGCGTGGTCATCGGATGCGCTTCAGCGCGCATGATCACCAAAAATCATAGCCAGCTCCAAGATCCAAACGCCTTTGCAGGCAACCTTGAAAACAACCCCGTACGTGATGACCTCAACGAGGCTGGCATCTTGGCCGGGGTCAAGATGGCCATCAATGTGGTCATGACCCCGGACAAAAAAGTTGCCGCGCTTTACGTGGGCGATCCCTGCACGCTCCTGCACACCCTGGCGGAGAAAACTCGCAAGCTTTACGGTTTCAAACTCGCCAGAAACTGGGACATTGTTGTTGCCTCCTGTGGTGGCGCGCCAAAGGATATCTGCCTCTATCAGGCGCAAAAAGCGCTGGATTCGGCACGGCGTTGCGCAGGAGAGCACGGGCGCATTTTGCTTCTGGCAGAATGCGCTCAGGGCATCGGTGATGAAAGGTACGAAGACTACGTGCGCAACTTCACCGATCACAAAAGCCTTCTGGAAGACTTCAAGCAGCAGGAATTCAAGATGGGCGCGCACAAGGCTTTTCTGTTTTCACGCGTGGCGGCGCAACATGAACTTGTGCTGCACACGGCGCTCTCAGAGGCTGACGCGGCCCGCTGCCTGCTGCGCAAGGCAGACGCGCAAACAACGCTTGACACATGGCTTGCAGCAAATCCCCGTGCGTCAGTGGCAATTTTGACCCACGCCAATTCAATGTTTTTTTACAACTAACGTTCACCAACCTGAAAAAATAAATAGCGGAGTGGGCCTCTTCTGCGGTTATGGGACAGATCAAAAGGCAAAGTCCAGGCTTTGGTCCCCTTGATCAAGCCCCGCAGAGGGTGAACACCCCTCGCCCCCGAAAAAGAGCATAAAAGATTTTTCGGGCGACGATAAAACAGCTCTCCCAGCCATTAAAGAATTAATGTAGGCCAGGGCTTTGCAAATGTCAGAAAAACCTGTTTTTTGATTCTATTCACGACAAACCGGGCGGCCAGGCAACAAGACGTATAAACCCTGCATGTTTGAGTGAAGGGGCGCATATGAACACGGCGAGTCTTTTTGATCTGACGGGCAAGACAGCCCTGGTGACGGGCGGAAGCTCCGGCATTGGCCAAGCTATGGCCACGGCCCTTGCGTACGCCGGTGCACGGGTCATTCTTGTTGCTCGTGACGCTGCTGCCCTGGCCCAAGCGGTGGATCGCCTGCGCACTGACAACCTGCAGGCGGACCATATGGCCGCAGACCTTTCACAGCCCGAATCCGCCCTCGCCTGCGCCACTGCAGCATTAAAAAAGTACCCTGAAATCGACATCTTGGTAAATGCTGCCGGGGTGAATCTGCGTCAGCCTTTTACAGACGTGACGCCGAAAAGCTGGAATCAACAAATCAACCTGCTTCTGGCCGCGCCATTCTTTATGACGCAGGGTCTGGCCCCTCAGATGGCTGCACGCAAATGGGGGCGCATCATCAACATGGCCTCTCTGCAATCGTTTCGAGCGTTTGAAAACAGTGCGCCCTATGGCGCCAGCAAGGGCGGCATCGTTCAGTTGACCCGTGCCACGGCCCAGGCCTGGTCGACCTCGGGCGTAACATGCAATGCCATAGGCCCCGGCTTTTTCCCCACCAAACTTACCGATTCCGTTTTTTCCAATCCGGAGCTTGCAGCCCGCCGCGCCATGCAGACGTGTGCGCAGCGCAACGGCAAGCTAGAAGACCTTTATGGGTGCGCTGTTTTTCTGGCGAGCAACGCATCCGCCTACATCACCGGCCAGACAATAATGATCGATGGAGGATTCACAGCCTGCTGAACAGGCGGATCAACAGGATTAACAACGCATATAACCATCCCCTGCAAGGAGACCGGCATGAAAAAATTTTCTGTTTATTCACTGTGTTGCCTGTTTTTATTTACTCTTCTGCTGTTGGTTCCCAGCCAGCCTTTCGCGCAGAAAATTGAATTGCGCACAAGCGCGCAACCGTGCCTGCACGGCTTTCCCATGTGGTATGCCGAACAAACCGGCATGTTGAAAGACGCTCCCTTTACCATGAAATTCATGCTCTTTGCCTCCGGCGCGCCCCAGACTGAAGCCCTGGCCGCCGACCAGTGGGACATCGGCACCATGGGCACGGTGCCTACCATGATGGCAAGCATGCGCTATGGGTACAAGCTGATTGGCATATCCAACGAAGAAGCCGCCACCAATGACATATGGGTACGCCCTGACTCTCCTCTGGCCAAAGCTGCGGGCGCACTGCCCAACTACCCTGAAATTTACGGCAATGCCGACTTGTGGAGGGGCAAAAAAATATTGGCCACCACTGTGTCCACCGGCCACTACGCCCTTACAAGCACCCTTAAGGCCATGGGCCTGAAAGACAGCGACGTTAACATTGTTCACATGGAGCAGGGCCAGGCCATGACGGCCTTTAACGCGGGCGAAGGCGACATCCTGCAGCTTTGGGCCCCCCTGAGCTACGTGGCCGAAGCCAAAAAATGGGTTCGCGTATCCTCCGGCGCCGCTGCCAAGGTGAGCATTGCCGGCGGCATTGGCGTGCGCAAGGAATTTGCAGAAAAGCATCCGGACCTGACCGTGGCGTGGCTTACCATCTACATGAACATTCTTGAAGACATGAAAGCCAATCCCGACAAGTACATAAAGCCCCTTCTCGATTATTTTAACAATTACTGTGGACTGGAGCTCACCGAAGATATGGTGAAGCTTGAGTTCAAATACCGCCCCCTCTACACCGTGCCCGAACAGATCACCGAAATGGAAACCCCTTCTATGCTTCCGGCTTCTTTACGGGGCGTGGCCGAATTTATGTTGAGCCAGGGACGCATCCGGGAGAAGGAGTTCGACAAGTATGTGAAGCAGAATTTCTACATTGACTCCTCGTTCATGAAGAAGGTCGCTCAGGAGCGCGCCAAGAAGTAACCTTATCTCAAGTGCGACAGCCCTGATACACACAGCCGGAATTACCGGACCGGAGGTCGTCCGACAGGGGCGACCTCCGGGGAAAAGGAGTAAAGATGCAACCTCCCCTCAACAAAGAGCAAGGCAACGCTACCTTGAGCCTTGAAATAGAAAAGGCCAATTATTTTGCCACTGCAGCCAAAGAAAACTGGATTTCTTTCGTCAGCTTTCTCATGTTCCTGCTGGCATGGGAACTGGTCTGTTATTTCGAAGTCATCGGACCATACCAGCTTGTTCCGCCTTCTGAAGTCATTGTTGGTTTTTTTGAAAAACTGAGTGACGTCAATCCTGACGGCGCCCTGTTACAGCGTCATGCCCTGGCCAGCCTCGCTTTGGCTCTTACGGGATTTGTGGCCGCTGTAGTGATTGGCGTACCCCTTGGACTCTTCATGGGCTGGTATCCCAAGGTCAACCTGCTGGTTCGCCCTCTTTTCGATGCCATCCGTCCCATCCCTCCCATTGCCTGGATACCCATCGCCATTCTCTGGCTGGGCATCGGCATGGTTGCCAAGGCGTTCATCATCTTTCTGGCAGCCTTTGTACCGTGCGTGATCAATTCATACACGGGCATCAGGTTAACCAACCCCGTGCTTATCCGCGTGGCGGAAATCTACGGCGCGTCCAATTTTGAAACTTTCCGCAAGATCGGGGTTCCTTCAGCCATTCCGATGGTTTTCACAGGAATGAAGCTCTCGTTGAACGCGGCCTGGACAACCCTGGTGGCTGCCGAACTGCTGGCCGCCTCTGAAGGTCTGGGATTCATGATCCAGCAGGGGCGTCGCCTGGCCAGGCCTGACATCATTATCGTAGGCATGCTTGCCATCGGCTTTCTTGGCGCTCTTATGTCCTGGGTTCTCACTCAGGTCGAGGCCCGCTTCGCCTCGTCACGGAGGCTGTCATGAAGGCATTTATGAAAAAAAATTCCAAATGGCTTGCGCCTATTGGTTCTTTTGCGGCCTTTTTGCTGCTGTGGCAGGTGGCCTCTCTCAATGTAAGCGAAGAATTTCTGCCCTCTCCCCTGATGGTGTGGGATGAGCTTGTGCGCCTTTCACAAACGCCTATTGGCGGCACATCGCTGCTCGGTCATGTGGGCTACAGCCTCCGCCGCGTTATGATCGCTTTTATCCTGGCCGTGGCTCTGGGCTTGCCCCTGGGTCTGCTGATGGGCTGGAACCGCGTGTGCGACAAAATCGTTTCGCCCATTTTCGAACTGCTCCGTCCCATTCCGCCCATCGCATGGATACCCATTGCCATTCTCTGGCTGGGCGTGGCCGAAGGCTCAAAGATATTCATCTGCTTTGTGGGCGCGTTCGTTATCATGGTGCTCAATTCCTACACCGGCATGCGCTATGTTGATCCGCTTCTCATTGATGCCGCCAAGTCTTTTGGGGCCAACCCCCGGCAGCAATTCTTCAATGTTGCAGTTCCCGCCTGCCTGCCCTCCATTTTTGCCGGAGTGCAAAACGCGCTTTCCATGGCCTGGATGTGCGTTCTCGCGGCTGAAATGGTCGGAGCGCGCGAAGGCGTTGGCTTTATTATCATCCAAGGGATGGATCTGAACAAATCCTCAATGATTCTCGTGGGAATGATCCTTATCGGCATTGTGGGATCGATGCTTGCCGCCTTATTGCGCGGGGCCGAGCGGGCGCTCTGTCCCTGGAGGAGTGAAATGGTATGAGTGAGGACAGAGAAGTTAAAATCGCATGTAAAGGTATCTCCAAAACCTTTCATGTGCCTGGACAGAAAAAATTGCTTCATGTGCTGAACGCCGTTTCTCTTGAAGTGTACAAGAACGAATTTTTGGTCATCCTTGGCCCGGGTCAGAGCGGCAAAACAGTTCTTCTCAATTGTATTGCCGGGCTCATAGAACCGACGCAGGGGTCCATTCTTATCAACAACAAACCCATTACCGGCCCGGGGCCGGACAGGGGCATGGTGTTCCAGCGCTACGCGCTTTTCCCCTGGAAAACCGTGCTGCAAAACGTGGCCTTTGGCCTGACCATACGCGGAGTGCCACTAAAGCAGCGTATGGAAGTGGCCCGCCACTATATCGACCTTGTGGGTCTGCAGGGCTTTGAAAAATCCTATCCGGCAGAGCTTTCCGGCGGCATGAAGCAACGCGTCGGCATTGCCCGCGCCTATGCCAGCGACCCGGACATCCTGCTCATGGACGAACCCTTCGGGGCTCTGGATGCGCAGACGCGGTACGCCATGGAAAAAGAACTGCGTCTCATATGGGAAAAGGAAAAACGCACGGTCTGCTTTGTGACGAACAATATTGAAGAAGCCATTTATCTGGGGGACCGCGTGGTCATCATGTCTGCCCTGCCAGGCAGGATCAAGACTGAACACAACATCACCATCCCCGTGCCCAGGGCTTATACGCATCCGGACTTTTTGACCCTGCGCAAGCAGATTTCCGAAGACACCGACCTTGTCCTCTAGGAGTTAGATATGACCGCCGATAGAAAATCAGCGTACGCAGCAAAACGAGAAGTCAAGGTCTCGGTGAAAAACCTGACAAAAAAATACGGAGACCTGCTGGTTCTCGATAACATCAACTTCGACATCTACAAGGGTGAACTCCTCTGTATTGTGGGACCAACAGGCTGTGGCAAAACCACGTTTCTCAACTGCCTGTCACGTTTCATCCCCATAACAGAAGGAACCATCGACGTGGACGGCATACCCGCCGACCCGCATGTTCACAATATCGCCTTTGTGTTTCAGGAGGTTTCAGCCATTCCCTGGCTCACAGTGGAAGACAATATCCGTTTCGGATTGCGCATCAAACGCCTGCCGGAAGATGAGATTGAAAAGCGCGTTGAGCGCATGCTGGATATCGTGGGCCTTACCAAGTACCGCACCTACTATCCGCAGCAGCTTTCCGCCAGTATGGAGCAACGCGTAGTTATTGCTAGAAATTTCGCCATCAACCCCGACCTGTTGCTCATGGATGAACCCTACGGGCAACTGGACGTGAAGCTGCGCTACTACCTTGAAGACGAGCTCATGCGCATCTGGAAAGAGCTTGGCAGCACGGTGGCCTTTATTACGCATAATATTGAAGAAGCCGTGTATCTGGCAGAAAGGATACTCATACTTTCTCCAAAGCCTTCGACCATCAAGGAAGAAGTCATTGTCGATCTGCCGCATCCCCGGCAGTTCGATGACCCCAAGTTTGTGGCTTTGCGGGATTACGTCACAGAGAGCATCAAATGGTGGTAGTGCGGCTATGCGTGCGTATGGCGCACGCATAACAGATCAGACCTCCTGTAGGTGACACGGATGCAGATCATGATGCAGGCGTCTAAAAACGGTTCGGGCACCCTTTATCACAGCGCTCCTTGCGGGCGACCCTGCCACGGTGTTTGGCACTACCACTACGGAAGTGCCAAACATATAGGGTTTCATTTGAAAACACCTGTGATGATTGGCCGTGCTGACCCATGCCACTCCATTTTTTTCTATAAGACGCAAAGACGCCTTTCATGAAAAAGCCGTAGAAACTGATCGTGTTAACTTTAAACTGCATTAGCAGGTTCATCTGCAGCAGATGCAATGGATAAATCTACGATGAACACGACATGACGCTGAATCTGGCGTCTGCAAAATTTAAAACAGGTTATATTTTAGGTGTCGCCTTCTCTAACAAGTCGTTACCCACTATGCATCGGGAAATAACTCCCATGCGACAAAATCAGGAGAGCTTTAATGTTGACGCTTAATGATCCTTCCTTGTTTCGGGAACAATGCTATGTGAACGGCCAATGGATTGATGCGGACGACAAGTCCGTCATCAAGGTAGACAATCCGTCCAAGGGTGAAATCATCGGCTCTGTGCCGAAGTTCGGCGCTGCGGAAACCCGGCGCGCCATTGACGCCGCCGAAGCCGCCTGGGCAGGATGGCGCGCGCTCACGCCCAAGGAACGCGGGGCTTACCTGATAAAATGGAACGACCTCATCCAGGAAAACAAACAGGATCTGGCCCGTATTCTTTCCTATGAGCAGGGCAAGCCTGTGGCGGAATCTCTGGGTGAAATCGCTCTGGGTTCGTCCTACATCCCCTGGTACGCCGAAGAATGCCGCCGTACCTATGGTGATGTGATCCCCGCGCCGCGCAAAGGCATACGCCCCATCACGCATCACCAGCCTGTGGGCGTGGTTTTCGCCATTACGCCCTGGAACTTCCCCATGTCCATGATTACCCGCAAGACCGCCCCGGCGCTGGCCGCCGGCTGCCCCGTTCTTGTAAAGCCCGCTTCGGCCACGCCATACTCGGCTCTGGCTCTGGCGGAACTGGCGCACAGGGCTGGTTTCCCCGCAGGCGTGTTCAACGTGCTCACCGGTTCTGCCAGCGTCATGGCTGGAGAAATGGCCTCCAACGTGAAGGTGCGCAAGGTTACCTTTACCGGCTCCACTGAAGTGGGCAAAAAATTGACCGCTCAGACCGCGCAGACCATGAAGCGCGTTTCGATGGAACTGGGCGGCAACGCTCCCTTTGTGGTTTTTGACGATGCCGACCTGGCCCTTACCCTCAACTGCGCTTACGGCAGCAAAATCCGTAATGCAGGCCAGACCTGCATCAGCACCAACCGTATCCTCGTGCAGGAAGGCATCGCACAGGATTTTGTGACTGGGCTTGTGGAACGGTTCAAAACCCTCAGGGTGGGCGATGGCTTTGAAGACAACGTAGAGGTCGGCCCCCTGATCAACCAGAGCGCTGTGGAGCACTGCGAAGCACTGCTGGCGGACGCCGTGAGCAAGGGCGCGAAAATCCTGCTGGGCGGCAAACGCCATGCTTTGGGCGGCAACTTCTTTGAGCCCACCGTGCTCACTGGCATGACACGGGAAATGCGTATTTTCCACGAAGAAATCTTTGGCCCCATCGCTCCCATCATGACCTTTGCATCAGAAGCAGAGGCCGTTGAGCTGGCCAACGATACGCCTTTTGGTTTGGCCTCTTATGTATTTACCCAGAATCTGAGTCGTGCCTGGCGTATACCCGAAGCTTTGGAATACGGCCTCTGCGGCGTGAACGATGCCGCTCTGGCTCTGGCGGAAGCGCCCTTTGGCGGGGTGAAGGAAAGCGGAACCGGGCGCGAAGGCGGCCGCGAAGGCCTGCTGGACTTTATGGAAACCCGTTATGTTCTCATGGGTGGCATTGGCGCGTAATTGATTGATTCTGTCTCAGGATGAACTGCGCGCGCAGCCATCCGTAGTCATTATCCTGTCCATACTTCCAAAGGAGTTTCATATGCAGTTTGGATTCATCGGCGTGGGCCTCATGGGTGGCCCTGTGTGCCGCAATCTTATTCGTGGCGGCAAGTCCGTTTTGGTATATGACCTTTCCAAAGATGCCGTGGAACGTACCCTGGCAGTCGGGTCCACGGGCAAGGCCGCTGCAGCCCTTGAAGACTTGGCTTCCTGCGATGTGCTGTTCACGTCTCTCCCGCTGCCGCAGCATGTCATGGGCATCATGCGCGGCAACAAGGGACTATACAAGATCATGAAAAAAGGGGCCATTCATGTGGAGCTTTCCACCATTGACCCCACAACAGCCGCTATCCTGGCTGAAGAAGGCGCGCAGTCCGGCGTGGCCTACATCCAGTGCACCCTGGGCAAAACACCCGCTCAATGCGAAAAGGGCGAAGAACCCATGTTCATTGGCGGCAATCAGGAAGCCATAAAGAAGCTGGAAGACGTGTTCAAAATCATCGGCATTCCCAACTATGTTGGCACTGCCGATGCGGCCTGCGCCGTTAAACTTATCAGCAACATGATTGGCATGAGCAACCTTGTGATCCTGGCCGAAGGTCTTCGCCTGGGCGAAAAATCCGGCATGGACCTGGGGCAGCTGCTTACCCTGCTCAGCGACACCGGCGCGCGCAGCTTCCAGATGGACGTGCGCGGCCCCTGGATCGCTCAGGGCGACTTCGCAAACCGTTTTGGTCTTGATCTGGCTCTTAAAGACGTGCGTCTTGGCTGCGAAATGGCGCGGGCCTGGGGTCTTGACCTCACGGGTATAGAATCGGCCCTGGCTGTTTACAAAGAGGCCAGCGCGGCAGGATATGGTCAGGAAGACTGCAATGCTGTATTCAAGGTTATCAAATAGCGTATAGCTAAACAGGCTTCTTTTACGACCGTGGCCTCCGGGTGTTGGAATACCAAGCACCTGGAGGCCACAAACTTTTCAGCAGCCCTGCATGGGCCGCTGCGAATGTAAAATTGGGGGTCACGCCTGACTGAGAGATTTTCCGCCCAGACCAGATCAACTTCGAAATGCTTCACATTTCAAAGTTGTCATTCTGCCGAAAAATGCGATTTTCGGCAAAATCCACGCCACATTGTAGCGCGCTGCACTTTTGCGCTGCGCCAGAGCATTTACATTTTTTCAAAGTTAAAATGGCTCTATCGCTGTCCAACCCGGAAAATTGCAGGCGCAGTACTTCACGATCTCGCATAGCGCCCAACCGCTGACGCGGCCAGTAAGGTCGGCGCACGCAATTTTTATGCAATAAAAGAGCTTCAAAAAGCCTGCAAAATCGCCGTGCAAGTTCCGCCATCCCAAATCAGTCGATGGGATGCCCCGCTGCGCGGTACTCGTTGAGCTTGTTGCGCAAGGTGCGCACTGAAATGCCCAAAAGGTCTGCGGCCTGCGTTCTGTTGCCCGATGTGGCCTCCAGCCCCTTGAGAATCATGATGCGCTCCATCTCGTGCAGGGGGATGACCGCGCCGCCTGACGCCATGGCGCTGTCGCCCGAACTTTGGTTCAGGCTCCTGAGAGCGTCCTGAACGCCGCTGGAGCCCTCGGACGGGGCTGCCTGACCATTTACCGCGTACGCGCTGTCCAGACCCGCCAACGCGGCGTCTGTGCCGTCGTCGCAGTTGCTTGCGTCAGGGGCAAATTCCGCTTCGTCTTCTTCAAACAGCGGCCAGTCGTCATTTTCGAGCAGAAAATGGCGCGGTTCCACCGGGCGGCCATTGGCCAGAAGCACCGCGCGCTCCATCAGGTTTTGCAGTTCGCGCACATTGCCGGGAAAGTCATAGTCGCGCAGCCAGTCAATGGCGCTCTGGGACAGGCCCGTCTGCTGCAACTCATACTCGCGCACGTACATGTCCATAAAAAAGTGGGCCAGTTCCAGCACATCCTCGCTGCGTTCCCGCAATGAAGGCAGGCGCAGGGGAATGACGTTCAGCCTGAAATACAGGTCCTGACGGAATTTGCCCTGCTTGACCCAGTCTTCCAGGTCGCGGTTTGTGGTGGCGAGCACGCGCACGTCCACCTTGAGGGTTTCCGTGCCGCCGACGCGGTCGATCTCGCCCTCCTGAAGCACGCGCAAGAGCTTGGCCTGCAGGGCCATGTCCATTTCAGAAATTTCGTCCAGCAGCAGGGTACCGCCGTCGGCCAATTCAAATTTGCCGGGCTTGCGCGCAATGGCCCCTGTGAAGGCGCCCTTTTCATGCCCGAAAAGTTCGCTCTCAAGCAAATGCTCTGGCAGAGCGGCGCAGTTGACGGCCACAAAGGCCTTGTCGGCGCGTTTGCTCATGGCATGCAGATACCGGGCGAACATTTCCTTGCCTGTGCCCGATTCGCCGGTAATAAGCACCGTGGCGCGCGAACCAGCCACCTGACGCGCCAGTTGCAGAACCCTGGTCATGGCCGGGTGTCTGCCCACGATGCGTGGCCCCCCGGTGCCCACGTAATGGGGTTTGCGGCCGCCAAGGGTGGAGGAGGGCGGAGCCGCCTTACGAATCGTCGCCCCGTTGCCTAGGGACCGGGCCACGGCCACAATGCGCTCCACATCAAGAGGCTCAAGCCAGTAATCCCTGGCTCCGAGACTCATGAGGCGTTCGGCTTCCTCAGCCGTGCCCTTGTCCGTAATGACGATGACAGGAGGAAAATTGGGGTCTTCAGCACCCACGGCCAGAAGATCTTCAACCCTGAAGCCGGGCAGGGAGGGACGCGCAAAAATAATGCCGGGGCCGGATTTGCGGATAAAGACTGAAGCTCCCTTGAGATTTTCAGCAATACCAAGTTCATATCCGGCGTCGCGCAATGAAGGAAAGACCGTTGTTACGGCTTGTGCGGGGGTAAGAAATAGTAAACGGCGCATCAACATGAATTTTTCTTACCGTGTCGGGCGATACAATGCAACCAACGGATGCAAAAAGGCAGTAAAACCGTAACTAGTTGCGCCGCCATGCGCGTAAGGTAAATTTGCGGATCTGCCCTTACCCGACGCCGAAGCCGCACGGCATGAAAACGGAGACGTCGCGCTTGGCGGAAAATGACCGTGCAACACTGCTGACAAGAGGCAAAGCCTGCCGTATATAAAGGGGCATGTCCAAACCCCAATTACTTAAAATTCTGGAACAGGTGGCCACAGGCAGTCTCAAGCCGGAAAACGCTCTGGAACTTCTTGGCACACAGGCAGTGCGGGACACCCTGCGCGGGCTTACCCTTGACCCGCAGCGCGCCCTGCGCACCAGCCTCTCCGAAGTGATTCTGGCACAGGGAAAAAGCGACGAGGCCCTGCTGGCGGCTGTCGAAGGACTGTCGCATCACGGCCCGGTGCTGGTCAGCCGCGTGAATCCGAACCAGGCCGCGCTGCTTGAAGAACGCTTTTCCGTGGGCAGTTACTGGCCCGATGCCCGGCTTTTCGCCCTTGGCGGTTCCAAAAAATTTGTCAGGGCCGTGCAGCCCCCCTGGCCGCAAGAAGGCGAAGTCATGATCGTGACGGCAGGAGCGGCGGATATCCCTGTGGCCCTTGAGGCATACAGCTGCCTCGCATTCTGGGATAAAAACTGCGGTCTGGTCACAGACGTGGGCGTGGCTGGTCTTGACAGGCTGACTATCCATGTGGAAGCCCTGCGCAAGGCGCGGGTCATCATTGCCGTTGCCGGTATGGAAGGCGCGTTGCCGGGAGTGCTGGCGGGCCTTGTTTCCTGCCCGGTTCTGGCTGTGCCCACATCAGTGGGATACGGCATCGGCGCAGGGGGCTTTGCCGCTCTTTCCACCATGCTCAGCACATGCGTGCCCGGCGTGGCCACCCTCAACATAGATAACGGCTTTGGCGCGGCGGCCTTTGCCGCAAAGCTGCTGAACAAGAAATAGCAGAGCACTAGAACGCAGTACTAGCGCATGTACTCTTTTTCAAAGGGCAAATGCGCTACTGCTGCGCGCGGGTGCAGCACGTCGCGCCATGCTGCATATTCCGTTGAGCTTTAGCCTTTGTGAAGAAGAAAGCTACGGATGCTTCAAGCGGTGTGCCGCAGGCTTAAAGCGTTGCGACGCAGTAAACTACGCTTGAAGACAGTATGCGTAACGACACGGCTTCGCTGTCGCCATCCGTAGCGATGCTGTCCTCCCCGTGAGACGGTTCCGTCATCAGTTCAGGCAAGCCCTGCGGGCAGCGCCTGCCGCAAAAACCGCAATTAGTTACTTGAACGGACAGTCTTCTGATGCCTGTCGCTATTCGTAAGCGGCAAAGACCCGCTAACAACTAGCGCAAATCTCTTTTTTCATGAGAATGGCACCTTGAAATGTGCAGCATTTCAAGGTGCTTTGGTCTTGAGCGAAGGCGCGACCTGGATGAGCGTCCAGGACGCCAAGTCAGAACGTGCGCCCGTCGCCTCAACTATAATAAATAATTATTTCAATTTATTATGTAAGTTATTCACACTATTTTCATCCCTGTCAGCCAAAGGCAGCCACAAATCCAGCGCATGACGGCCCGTCAGATATCCGGCAGCAATCAGGCAGCGGTAAAAACTCTATAGTTCACTGAAAATATTGAAATATTATACTTCACTCTTTTTGCGTTCATAAAAAAACCCGCCGCAATCCCCAACCTGTTTTCAGGCCGGAATCGCGGCGGGTTGATCAACCTTGTCTGTTTTGTAATATATCAGGCCCAACCGCTGGTAACAACTCCAAGGCCGAGTATGTTTTCGGCGGCCATCCTGAATTGCGTCTGCATGAATGACTGAGCGCTTTCTGCCGACAAAAGCTGGTCGGCCGCAGCCGTGCTGTCGTTGATGACAGAAGGCGTGTAGGTAATGACATCCGTCGTGTCGGGCGGGGTGTTCTGCACCACCACGGCCAGTCCGGACATGGGTTCAAAGTACATCATGGCTGCCCTCCTAACGGAGGAGGAGGCATCAGCGCCTACTCTTCCTGGCGGGTTTACTCTTTTCTTTTTCCACAGGCTTTTCGGGTGCGGCAATGGGCGCGTCCGGCACCACACTGTTCACCTCGTATTCCGAGAGATTTTTTTCTCCCTTGAGATAAGCCATCTCCACGGCCACCGTCTTTTCAAATTCCGCCATGGCCCTTTTGGGAACCGGCTCGCCACGCGGGTTGATGGCCTTGGTGGGGTCAATGAACTTGCCGTTCTGACGAAGCCGGAAATCCAGATGCGGCCCGGTGGCCAGCCCTGTGCTGCCCACGAAGCCTATAACCTGTCCCTGGCGCACCCGCTGCCCCTTTGCCAATCCCCGCGCGTAGCCCGAAAGGTGGGCGTACATAGACTCAAGGCTGGCAGAGTGTTTGACAATGATCTGGTTGCCATAGCCTCCGGCCCAGCCGCGCTGTGTTACCACACCGTCGCCGACGGCCTTGACGGGGGTTCCTGTGGGCGCGGCGTAGTCCACGCCGTGATGAGCCCGCGTATAATTCAATATGGGGTGCAAACGGCTGTTTGTAAAGCGGGAGCTTATGCGCGTGAAGGCAAGAGGAGCCTGCAGCAGGGTTTTACGCAGGTTTTCGCCCTTGCGGTTATAATATTCGGCCCGCTGATTGCCGTCACGAAAAAGGTAGGCTTCGAAGGTTTTGCCCTTGTTGGTGAAGTGGGCGGCAAGAATACGCCCATAACCCTTGTATTCGCTGTCGCGATAGCGCTTTTCGACAAGGACGGAAAAAGAATCGCCCGATTGCAGATCGCGGATGAAGTTGATTTCAGAGCCGAAAAGATCAGCCAGCTTGAGGGCCATCTGCGGGCTTTCGCCAAGATCGGCCACTGCCTGAAAAAGGTTGTCGTTGATGGTGCCTTCAACCGCGTTCAGCAGAACCACATATTCAATGGGCTCCACGCGCGCGGCGGGATTTTCCCTTCCTTCCACCACGAGGCGACGGCGACTGTCTATCTCATATTCAAAGCGTTTGACCTGCCCGGATTCCTTGTCGGTCACAACAACATAGGGCTGGCCTTCGCGGAAAGAACGCATGGAAAAAACCTGACGGGCGGCGCTGACATACTGCTGCACCCCCTGGCCCCCGGCGCTCTCAAGAACCTTGCTGACAGTATCGCCTTTTTCAAAGGTTCCCCTGACCACCGCCTCGCCGGGCGCGGCCCCGGCATCTGCCGCATCGGCGTCTGCGTCTGCGGCACTGGCGGCGTCGGCATTGGCCGCTCCGGCGTCGGCGCCTTCGGCTGTCTGTCCGGCTGCGTCAGCGGCATCTGCTTTTTCGGGAGAGGAAGAATCTTGAGAAGCGGAATCAGGGTGGGATGCGGCGTCTGTTTCAGGCGAAGAAGGCCGGGCCGCATCCGGAGCGGGGGCGTTTTCACCGGCAGTGCCGCTGTCCGCACTTGTGGTCTGTTCCTGTTGCGGCGCAGCGCCGTTGCCGGATATAAAAGAGGGCACCCCGGCATGGCGCGCCAGAACAAAACCCAGCAGCACCAGCAGCAGGACCCCAATCAACCATAATCTTTTCATCGTAAACCCCATTCAGAGCTTATACCCATGGGGACAAGGCTTGTCCAGTTCAGGAGATTTACGTTGCAATGGGGGCTGACCGGCAGCCTCTGCCACGAAATCGCGCAGCTCACCACGGCCTTACTCTGCATTGGCCATTGTCCACACCGAATGGACGTAGCATCGGGATGCCAGCAGCGCGCGTTCCAAAGGACAGGCAGTCATAAAAGCGTCCCTGCCCGCTTCTTTCTGACACAAGCAGGATATGTCGTAGCCGCAAGGCCTGGCAAAAAGCGTGCGGTTTTCCACAGTTGTCCACAAGCTGCCCTCCATGCGGGCCAGGACGCGCCTCTTGTTTGCGTTCATCTTTTGTGTTATGAACTTCCCTTGTTCCTGTATGGCGGAAGCCGAAAAAAACGGAGCCGGGAACAACCCTGCGGACCAAGCCTTTATCCACAGGGCACGGCCTGTGCGGGCACTGAACATAGAACTATGCTGAAAAACGAGTTGCGGAACATACTGGCGGAACACCAGGCCATCGCGGGGGAAACCTCCTGGCTGGACAGCCTTACACTGCGCCAGGAAGAGAATACTCTGCGGGTGGTTTTTCCGCACATGTATTTCGCGGCATGGTTCAGCCGCCACAAACGCGCCGCCTTTGAAGAGGCCCTCAACCACCACTTTGAAGAACTGAGCGCAAGCCCGGCCCCGCAAATCGTGTATGAGCGCGCCGCCCCCCTCGCGCAGCATGTGGAAGCCCCCATGCCCGTGAACGCGGATTGCGGCTCTGACAGCCCCGATGGCGAGGCCGCCCGCGAAGACCCGTTTGCCGGGTTCATTTTTAACAACAAGAACACCTTTCCCCTGGCCACAGCCAGAGAAATTGCCGTAAATACCGACTCCACGGCCTATAATCCTTTTCTGGTCTGCGGGCGCAGCGGCACGGGTAAAAGTCATCTGCTGCAAGCCATTTCAGCCATGCTGGCGCGCACCACGGATGCGGCGCGCATGGTCTGCGCCAATGCGGCCCGCTTTTGCTCTGAAGACACGGTGTGGGCCAAAAGGCCCGAACTTTTTTGGCAGCGGTACGACGTCCTCATTCTGGACGACATACAGGACATGTCCGGGCAAAGCGGCTGGCAGGGCAACCTTGTGGCCTGTATGGACGCCTGCCCCGGCAGACAGGAAAACGTCGTTTCCCTTGGCCGTCAGCAGGGCAGCGCCTTTGTGTGCGATACGCAAGCGCGCAAAGAGGGAAAGGGCAGAGCTGCCCCGCGCATGATTTTTGCCTGCTCCGGCCATCCGCAAACGCTCAAGACGCTAGACGAACGCCTGCGCTCCCGGCTTGAAAGCGGCCTTGTGGTGGAATTGATGGAACCTGACCTTGATGTGCGGCTGCGCTATCTGCAACTCATCTGCAGGGAGCGACGCCTGCCCCTTACCCGCGAACAGCTGCTTTTTCTTGCGCAGCGCTGTTCGCAGTTCCGTCTTTTACAGGGGCTTATGCTCAAGGTCGGCGCCTACTGCGCGGTTAAGGGGCACAGTCTGACCCAGACAGACCTGGAAAATATCGTGCGCACGGGCGTGGCTGAAAAAATGCCGGGCTGCCGCGAAATTCTGGCCGATGTGGCCAAGAGTCTCAGCCTCAAGACTGAAGACGTTCTTGGCGGCAAACGTCGGCCTGATCTGGTGCTTGCCCGGCAGATAGCCATGTACGTCTGCCGTAAAAAACTGGGGCTTTCCTACCCGGAACTGGGCAGGGCTTTTGGCGGGCGTGATCATAGTACTGTCATCCATGCCATTAAAAAGATTAACAAACTTCTAGTTAGTGACAAAAGGGTCAGCGCGTTAGTGACAGAACTTGAATTAAAAACACCCTGACCCCCTGTTACTGCTGGGCATCCCACGCGGCTGTTCCCGACGTTCCTTGAGAGCAGCCCGGAGTGTTCCATAAAAAATTCAATCTTTACAACATGTTTTATAAATTACGCACAAAGAAACAGCGCTAATAATAGTTAAGGAAAGAATTTATGAAACTAACTGTGAATAAAGAACAGATCATCGAAGGTCTGCTGAAGGCTGTTGCCATTATTCCTGCCAAGGCAGGGGCGCAGTATCTGCGCTCCATCTGGCTCAAGGCGGATGAAAACGGGCTTTCGGTCATGTCCACTGACGCCAACATCGAGTTCACGGGCTGCTATCAGGCAGAGGTGGCGGAGCCTGGCCTCATAGGCGTGCAGGGCAGAGCCTTTGTGGATCTGGTGCGTCAGCTGCCTTCGGGCTTGCTGCATCTTTCCCTTGACGAGGCGTCGGGCAATCTGCTTCTTGAGCAGGGTCGCCGCTCCTACAAACTGCCGGTAAGCGGCGCTGAATGGTTTCAGAATTTTTCCACCTTTCCTGAAGAAAACACCGTGACCTGGTCAGGCGACTTTCTTCAGGATGTGCTGGACAAGGTGACGTTCTGCATCAGCGAGGACGACGCTATGGACGCCATAGCCTGCCTGTGCATGAAGCCCAGGGGCAACGGACGCATTGACGTGTGCGGTCTTAACGGCCACCAGTTCGCCCTTGTGTCCTTCACCCATGACGAACTTGCCGAAAGGCTGCCCGAAGAGGGCATACTCATTCAGAAGAAATACCTTCAGGATATCAAAAAATGGCTGGGCGTTGACGAGATTGAACTGAACATTACCGAAAAACGCCTGTACCTGCGCAGCCTTGGCAAGGCCGAGACCCTGAGCCTGCCGCGTGCGGCGCACCAGTACCCCGACTACAACATCTTCATGAGCAAGCTGGCCAGCGGCGACATGCATCCTATGACCCTTGAGCGCAAGGAAGCCATGGAAGCTCTGGGCCGCATTCTTATCTTCAATACCGAAAGCGACCGTTGCACCTATATGGACCTTTCCGCCAGCGAAGCCCTGCTTTCCGCTCAGGGGCAGGACGTGGGCTCGGCCAATGAAAACCTTGAAGTTGCCTACGGCGGCGATATCAAGCGTATTGCCTTTCCCACGCGCAGCCTCATGGATGTGCTCGGACACTTTGTTTCCGCCAAGATAGACATGATGCTCACCGGGGCTGAAGGCCCCTGCGGCGTGCGCGGCGCTGACGACCCGGATTATACGGTCATCATCATGCCCATGAAGGTTTCTGAAACGACCTACTATAGCGAGGAAGACGTTTAATGGCTCCCCAAACCCCCGGTAACGGCGGCTACAACGCCTCTTCCATTACCATTCTGGAAGGGCTCTCTGCCGTGCGCAAGCGCCCGGCCATGTATATTGGTTCCACAGACGCGCGCGGCCTGCATCACCTGGTGTACGAAGTGGTGGACAACGCCATTGACGAGGCCATGGCGGGCTACTGCACGCGCGTTACCGTCATTCTGCACGCTGACAACAGCGTCACTGTGCGCGACGACGGGCGCGGCATTCCCGTGGACATCCACCCCAAGGAAGGCGTGTCCGCGGTTCAGGTGGTCATGACAAAGCTGCATGCCGGCGGCAAGTTTGACAACTCCAGCTACAAGGTATCCGGCGGCCTGCACGGCGTGGGCGTGTCCTGCGTCAACGCCCTTTCCGAAGAGCTCACCGTGACCGTGCGCCGTGACGGCAAACGGTACCGTCAGCATTATTCGCGCGGTATTCCCCTGGACGAACTGACAGTCATCAGCGAAGGCGTGGACGGCCACGGCACCACCGTGCGCTTCAAGCCCGATGAGGAGATTTTTGAGGTTTTTGAATATTCCTACGATACGCTCAAAAAGCGCTTTGAAGAGCTGGCCTATCTCAACCAGGGCCTGACCATCGAGTGCATTGACGAGCGCATTGGCGAAACGCACGTTTTTCACGCTGAAGGCGGCATCCGGCAGTTTGTGGCCGACCTCAATTCCGGCGAGCAGGGCATTCATCCCATTATTTTCGGTGAAGGCCTTGTCGACAACGTCACCGTTGATTTCGCCCTGCAGTACAATGCGGGCTATAAAGAAAATATCCTTACCTTTGCCAACAACATCCGCACCAAGGAAGGCGGCACCCACCTTGTGGGCTTCCGCACCGCTCTTACCCGCGCCATTAACGGCTATATCAAGGGGCAGGCGGACCTGGTCAAAAAGATGAAAAACACCAGTTTGTCCGGTGACGACGTTCGTGAAGGGCTCACGGCCGTTATCAGCGTCAAGCTGCCCCAGCCGCAGTTTGAAGGGCAGACCAAGACAAAGCTCGGCAACAGCGAAGTGGCCGGGCTTGTGGCTGGCGTCATTTATGACCGCCTCAGCGTGTATTTTGAAGAAAATCCCAAGGATATCCGCCTTATCATCGACAAGGCCGTGGACGCCGCCCGCGCCCGCGACGCCGCCCGCCGCGCCAAGGAACTGGTGCGCCGCAAGGGCGCGCTTTCAGACAACTCCCTGCCCGGCAAGCTGGCTGACTGCCAGAGTAAGGATCCGGTGGAATCTGAACTCTTTATCGTGGAAGGTGATTCGGCAGGCGGTTCGGCCAAGCAGGGGAGAAATCCCAAAAATCAGGCCATCCTGCCGCTGCGCGGCAAGATTCTGAACACCGAGCGCACCCGCTTTGACAAAATGCTTGCCAACAAGGAAGTCAAAGCCCTTATCACGGCCATGGGCGCCGGCATCGGCGAGGAAGACACCGACCTCGACAAGCTGCGCTACCACAAGATCATCATCATGACAGACGCCGACGTGGACGGAGCGCACATCCGCACCCTGCTGCTGACCTTCTTTTTCCGTCAGTATCAGGAAATGGTGGAGCGCGGTTTTGTCTACATCGCGCAGCCCCCGCTGTACCGCGCGCACAACTCGCGCATGGAAAAATTCATCAAGGACGATACGGAGCTCAACGCCTTTCTGCTTTCCCGGGTGAGTGAAGACGTCACCATTGTGGCGAACAATGGCCGTGAATATACGGGCACCGACCTCACCGCCTTTGTGGAGCGCATCGAGAGCATCGAGGCGCGCCTTGGCGACGCTGAAATGAGCGGCATCCCGCGCGATCTCTTTCTGGCCATGGCCACCTACCCCGCGCAGATTGAACCGGCCATGCTGGAACGGCAGGATACCGGCTTCACGGACTGGCTGAACGAGCGCGGCTATATGCTGACCCTTGAGCATGAGAAGAGCGAAGACGACGAAGAACGCCTGTTCGCCATATTTGAAAATACCGGCGGGCACCAGACCCGGCGCGGCATGGAATTTTTCGCCTCGCGTCTGTACCGCATAACCTGGCAGCTTTTTGCCGATCTGCGTGAAGAATGCGGCGGTCTTGACTTCAGCATCCGCCGTAAAGACGGCCTAGCGCCCGCTGAAAGCCTTGCCGACCTTGTGCGCATGGTGCTGGATGAGGCCCGCAGGGGCATCAATATCCAGCGCTACAAAGGTCTTGGTGAAATGAACCCCGAACAGCTCTGGGTAACGACCATGAATCCTGAAAACCGTATTCTTCTGCAGGTTTCTGTGGAAGACGCCAACGAGGCCTCGGACGCCTTTATGGAACTTATGGGCGACAGGGTGGAACCGCGCCGCGAATACATCGAGCGCAATGCCCTGGCTGTTCAGGATCTGGATATTTAATGAACTGATGCTGTTGGAAGAGCGTGTTTCAGGGAGGCCCATGGTTTGGGCGGGGCCTCTCCGCCACCTCTTCCGGTAGATTTTTTATTTTTGTTATGGCGCGAGAACATTGACCGGCAGTCGGCGGTTTTTCGCGGTATACCACTTGAAAAGGGGATTAAGGGGGCAAGCCCCCGGCCGCCGGAAACGGCGGTTCCCTTGCCCCTCAAAAAACGCAGCGAGGCCCGCAGTGGCAGAAATGCAGCAGCCGCAGATAAGCATAGAAAAAGAACTCCGCAAATCGTATCTGGAGTATTCCCTTTCAGTCATCATCGGGCGTGCCATCCCGGACGCGCGCGACGGCCTGAAGCCCGTGCACAGGCGCATCATGTTCGCCCAGTACGAGCTTGCCAACAACTATAACCGTCCGCACAAAAAGTCCGCCCGCGTCGTCGGTGACGTCATCGGTAAGTATCATCCCCATGGCGACTCTGCCGTGTATGGTGCCCTGGTGCGTATGGCGCAGGAATTTTCCATGCGCGATCCGCTGGTGGACGGGCAGGGCAACTTCGGTTCCATTGACGGCGACGCCCCGGCAGCCATGCGTTATACTGAAGTGCGCATGTCAAAACTGGCCCAGGAATTTCTGGCCGACCTTGACAAAAACACTGTCGATTTTCGCCCCAACTACGATAATACCCTGCAAGAACCTACGGTTATGCCGAGCAAGGTTCCCAACCTGCTGCTCAACGGCAGTTCGGGTATTGCCGTTGGTATGGCCACCAATATTCCGCCCCATAACCTTGGGGAGCTGTGCGACGCCCTGCAGGTGCTGCTTGATAACCCCCAGTGCAGCATTGACGACCTTATGGAGCATGTGAAAGGGCCGGACTTCCCCACCAGCGGTTTTGTCTACGCGGGCAAGGGGCTGTACGACGCCTATCACACCGGGCGCGGCACCGTGAAAGTCCGCGGCCGCATGGAAATCGAAGACCGCAAGAAGGGCGCGCAGTCCATCGTCATCAGGGAAATTCCCTACGGGCTCAACAAGTCCTCGCTGGTGGAAAAAATCGCGGCCCTGGTCAATGACCGCAAGATAGACGGCATCACCGACCTGCGCGATGAATCTGACCGTAAGGGCATCCGCGTGGTCATTGACCTCAAGCGCGGCACCATTCCGGATATCGTCATCAACGGCCTGTACAAGTTTACGCCGCTGGAAACGAGCTTCGGCATCAATATGATGGCGGTGGTGGACAATCGCCCGCAACTGCTTAATCTCAAGACAGCGCTTACCTGCTTTATTGATCATCGGCGTGAGGTGGTCATCCGCCGCACCCGGTATGATCTTGAAAAAGCCGAGGCCCGCGCCCATATTCTTGAAGGCCTGCGCGTCGCCATCGACAATATTGATGAGGTGGTGGCCCTTATCCGCGCGTCCGCCAATCCGGAGGAAGCCCGCGCCGCCCTCATGAAGCGGTTTGAATTTTCAGAGGTTCAGGCCAAGGCCATTCTTGAAATGCGCCTGCAACGCCTCACGGGCCTGCAGCGCGAAGAACTTATGGCCGAATACAAGGACCTTTTGCAGAAGATTGAGTTCTACCGCTCCATTCTTGAAAATGTAGAGGTGCTGCGCAGCGAGCTCAGGCGTGAAATCCGCGAGATCCGCGAAACCTTCGTGACGCCGCGCCGCACCGAAGTGCTGCGCGAGGCTCTGACCGACATTGATATTGAAGACCTCATTCCGGACGAAGAAGTGGTCATCACCCTGTCGCGTCGTGGCTACATGAAGCGCACAGGCCTTGAAAACTATCAGCAGCAGAAGCGCGGCGGCAAGGGCATTGCCGCCCTGCACACTTCTGATGACGACTATGTGCAGGAATTTTTAACCACGACCAATCACCAGTACCTCTGCCTCTTTACCAACAAGGGCCGCATGCACCAGCTCAAGGTGCACCAGGTGCCCGAAGGCAGCCGTACGGCCAAGGGCGTGCATATCAACAACCTGTTGCCCCTTGAGGAAAACGAGTGGGTCACCACCGTGCTGGCCCTGCGTGAATTCGCCGAGGACAAGTACTTCCTCTTTGTGACCAGGCGCGGCATGGTCAAGCGCTCCTCGGCCTCGCTGTATGCCCGGTGCCGCAAAACCGGCCTCATGGCCGTGGGCCTGCGTGAGGACGACGAACTCGTGGTGGTGCGTCCCATCCGTGAAGACAGCCACATAGTGCTGGCCACGGCCGACGGCATCGCCATCCGCTTCTCGTGCAGGGATGTGCGGCCCATGGGTCGCGTGGCCACCGGCGTCAAGGGCATAGCCCTGCGCAGGCAGGATTTTGTGGTCGCGGGCGTTATCGTGAAGGAAACGGACCAGACCACGGAGATCATGTCCATTTCCGCCAACGGCTATGGCAAGCGCACCAGCGTCGA
The DNA here is from genome assembly GCF_002237645.1 of Desulfovibrio sp. MES5. Lineage (GTDB taxonomy): Bacteria > Desulfobacterota > Desulfovibrionia > Desulfovibrionales > Desulfovibrionaceae > Desulfovibrio. The sequence continues at coordinate 10,840 of NZ_MJUZ01000048.1, read as the reverse complement.
GCTTTACCGCCTGCAGTCGCGCGGCGGCAAGGGCATCATCAACTTCAAGGTCACCGGCAAGACCGGGCCTGTGGTTGGGGCCATGCCCGTACGCGACAACGACGGCCTGATCCTGCTGACTTCGGCCAACAAGATCGTGCGTATCAGCGTGGATGAAGTGCGCACCAAGGGCCGCGCCACCATGGGCGTCATGCTGGTGCGTCTGGATGAAGGCGGCCATGTTGTGGGCTTTGACCGTGTGGACGAAGGCGGGCAGACCGGCCGTTACGTCAATGAGGAACTGGACGATGCAACGCCCATTGCGGTGGGAGAAGGCGCGCAGACCCCTGAGGGGGATGCCGCTGACACCGCCGAGGACGAAGCAGCGAGCCAGCGGGACGAGCCGGAAGATGACGCCTGATAAGGCCTTGCGGCATGTTTTTTACTGTTGAAAAACAGGGGTTCGGGGGGGCCGTTGCGCCCCCCCGGTCGCCGCAGAGCGCGTGGGGGCAGCTTGCGGCGTTTACAGGGCAGGGGGCTGCATGGCGGCCCCGTGTGCGCGGTTTCACCGTGTGCCTGCTCTGGTGCCTGTGTTTTTGGCTTGTGGGCTGTGACAGCCCTGCCCTGAAGGGCGACGACCTTTCACAGGCGCGGGAGGCTGTTTCGCAGCGGCAATGGTCGCTTGCCGAAAGGTTGCTTGAGCGGTATCTGCGTGAGTCGCAGGACAGTCAGGACGCCGACAGCAGGTGGGAGGCGTGGCAGCAGCTGCTTGTGGTGGTCAATGCCGCCGGCCAGGAGCCACGCGCGAGCCTTGAGTATCTTGAAACCATGCAGGAAGAGTATCTGGACGACGACGCCCGCAGCGCCGTCATCCTGCAGCGTATGGCTGAAGTGTATGAGGGCCTGCACCGCTATGAGCGCGCCGTGGATATGTGGAACGCCTATATCGGTCTTGGCGGGCTGAGTGCGCAGCAGGTGCTTGAAGGATACAGGCGTCTGGCGGCCATGCAGTTCAGCCTGCGGCGGTTTGACGCTGGCGAGGACACCCTGCAGCAATGTCTGGCCCTGCCCCTGGCGGACCACGACAAGATCATGTGCATGTATGATCTGGCTGACCAGAATATGGCCAGAGAGCGCTGGCAGGAAGTCTCCGACCTGTCGCAGCAGATTCTGGACAGTGACCCTGACCAGAACGTACGGGGCCTTGCCGGGTATCTGCTGGCGGACGCCCTGGAACAACTGGGCAAGAACAGTGAAGCATTGAAGCAATTTGAATTGGCGCGCGACGCATACCCAAATCCGTCGGTCATCGACAATCGCATTGCGCATCTGCGCAAAAAACTGAAGAAGTAAGGCTTATGATTAAGCACGAATGCGGTGTTTTCGGCATTTATGACCATGACGAGGCTGCCCGTCTGGCCTACTTCGGACTTTACGCCCAGCAGCACCGGGGGCAGGAAAGTGCGGGTATAGTCACTTTTGACAAAGACGGCGTGCACGAGCACAAGGGCATGGGTCTTGTGCCCGACGTTTTTACCGAAGCCAATCTGCAAAAACTCACGGGCCGCAACGCTGTGGGCCATGTGCGCTATTCCACCACGGGCAGTTCTTCTGCCGGTAACGCCCAGCCCTTTCTGACCACCTACAAGGGCAGGGCCATAGCGCTGGCCCATAACGGCAACCTGGTCAATGCCGGGCAATTGCGCGAAGACCTTGAAAACGAGGGGGCCATTTTTTCCACCAGCAATGACACGGAAGTGTTCATGCATCTGCTGGTGCGCGCCCTGCGCCACAATGACCTGCCGGGAGCCGTCAAGGAGGCCTGTTACAGGGTGCGCGGCGCGTACTGCCTGCTGGTCATGATGGACGGCATTATGGTGGCCGTGCGCGATCCTCACGGCTTTCATCCTCTGGCCTTTGGCCGCATGAACGGGAGCCCGGTCTTTGCGTCCGAAACCTGCGCCTTTGACCTGCTGGAGGCGGAGTACGTCCGCTCCGTGGCTCCTGGTGAAGTGGTGGTGGTTGAAGGCAACAGCGTGCGCAGCGAGAGCCTTATTCAGCCCATGCCCGAAAAGCCCGCCCAGTGCATTTTCGAGCTGGTGTATTTCGCCCGGCCCGACTCCTACGTGTTTGACGAGCAGGTCTACCTGTGCCGCAAAAAAATGGGCTGCAACCTGGCCAATGAATCCACGCCGGACGTTGACTTCGTCATGCCCTTTCCTGACTCCGGCATCTATCCCGCCCTGGGCTTCGCCCAGTGTTCGGGCCTGCCGTACGAGCATGCCATGATACGCAACCACTACGTGGGGCGTACCTTTATTCAGCCTTCGCAGAGCATGCGCAGCTTCGGCGTGCGGGTGAAGATCAACCCCGTGCGCGAGATGATCGAAGGCAAGCGCATCTGCATTATTGACGACAGCATCGTGCGCGGCACCACCATGATGACCCGCGTCAAAAAGCTGCGTGAGCTTGGGGCCAAGGAAGTGCACATCCGCATTTCGTCGCCGCCGGTCGTCTCGCCCTGCTATTACGGCATTGATTTTTCTTCGCGGGGCGAGCTTATCGCGGCCCAGCACAATCTGGCGGAAATAACGCGCAAGCTGGATGTGGATTCACTGCATTATCTCAGCATAGAGGGACTGCTTGGTTCCGTTGCGCAGCCGCAGAATTACTGCATGGCCTGCTTTACAGGAAACTACCCCGTGCCCTGTGAGGACTGCGGCGGCAAGTTTAAGCTTGAAGGCTCCTGCGGTTCACGCTAATTTCTGGCCCCCGGCCAGGAGGCCGAATAAGCGCCCGGCACCGGGTACATCTGAGGAAGACATGAGCATTGCACGCATCAAGGGTTTCGCGGACATGTTTCCGCCGGACAGCGAAGTTTTTACCCGCATCGAGAATACGTCGCGGGATATTTTCAGCCGTTATGGTTTTGTGGAATTGCGCACGCCCATTGTGGAATTTACCGAGCTTTTTCAGCGCTCCATTGGTGAGGAAACCGATGTGGTGCAAAAAGAAATGTATACCTTTCCCGACCGCAAGGGCCGGTCGCTGACCCTGCGGCCCGAGGCCACGGCGGGCGTCATGCGCGCCTATATTGAAAGCGGCCTCGCCAACAGGGAAGCGGTAAGCCGCCTCTTCACCACCGGGCCCATGTTCCGCTATGAGCGCCCGCAAAAGGGCCGCATGCGGCAGTTCCACCAGATCAACTGCGAATGCCTCGGTTCGCACAGCCCCTATGCCGATGCCGACCTTATCAGCATGCTGCTGCGCTTTCTGGACGCCCTGGGCCTTGCTGACCTGACCCTCAAGGTAAACTCCCTCGGCTGCTCCGAGTGCCGCCCCAGGTTCAAGGAGGCCCTGCTGGCCTACCTGCAAACCGTGGACAGCGCCGCCCTTTGCCCGGACTGCGCCCGCAGGGTGAATACCAATCCCCTGCGCGTGCTGGACTGCAAGCAGCCCGGCTGCCGCGCCATCACCGACGCGGCCCCCAAGCTGCTCGACTATAACTGCCCGGATTGTCGCGCCCACTTTGACACGGTGATGGGTCTGCTCGACGCGGAAAAGCTGGCCTATGAGCTTGATCACAGGCTGGTGCGCGGGCTGGACTACTATTGCCGTACCACCTTTGAGGTGGTAAGCGGCAGCATTGGCGCGCAGGCTGCCGTTGCCGGCGGCGGCCGTTATGACGGTCTTGTAAAGAGCCTTGGCGGCCCTGACGCCCCAGGCGTGGGCTTTGCTGCGGGTATGGAACGTCTGGCCCTCATGATGGGCGCAGGCGCGGCAAATCCTGCGGACTTCTATCTTGTGGCCATGGATGCCCAAAGCAGAACGCAGGGCTACGCCCTGGCCCAGAATCTGCGAAGCGCTGGCCTCAGGGGCGAAATGAATTTCAGCGAAGGCGGCTTTAAAAGCCTCATGCGCCAGGCTGGCAAGTCCGGCGCGCGCTACTGCCTTATTATGGGGCCGGATGAAGCGGCCCAGCACACAGTGGTCATAAAAAATCTGGAAAGCGGAGAGCAGACAGCCGTTCCGCAGTCTGAAGCACTACACTTTTTGCAAACGGGAACCAACTAACATGACTCAAGAAAGCCAGATGGCGGAACAGACGCCCGCGCAGGGCCAGGACGTGCAGCAGGAGCATCAGAAGTACATCGCTGACCTTGGCCAGTGGCATCGCACCCACAATTGCGGTGAACTGACCCTTGCCAATGACGGGCAGGATGTCTGCATCATGGGCTGGGTACAGTACCGGCGCGACCATGGCGGTCTTATCTTTGTGGATCTTCGCGACCGCATGGGCCTTACCCAGGTTGTGTTCAGCCCTGACGCGGCCCCCAAGGCGCACGAAAACGCGCACATTCTGCGTTCTGAGTATGTGCTCGCCATCAAGGGCAAGGTGCGCCCGCGCCCCGAGGGCATGATCAACCCCAATATGGTTACGGGTCAGATCGAAGTGGTGGCCACCGAATGGAAGCTGCTCAACACCTCCAAGACCCCCCCCTTCGCCATTGAAGACCGCTGCGACGCCGGTGAAAACCTGCGTCTGACCTGGCGGTACCTTGACCTGCGCCGCCCGCGCATGCAGGCCAATCTTCGCCTGCGCCACAAGGTGGCCCAGTGCGTGCGCCGCTATCTGGACGACAACAGCTTTGTGGAGGTGGAAACCCCCATCCTCACCAAGTCCACGCCTGAAGGGGCGCGTGACTTTCTGGTGCCCAGCCGCCTGAATTCCGGCGAATTCTACGCCCTGCCGCAGTCGCCGCAGCTGTTCAAGCAGCTGCTCATGGTGGCCGGTATGGACCGTTATTTCCAGATTGTGCGCTGCTTCCGCGACGAAGACCTGCGCGCCGACCGCCAGCCCGAGTTCACCCAGGTGGACATCGAAATGAGCTTTGCGGACGAGGAAACGGTCATGGGAATGGCCGAAGGGCTTATGGCCCGCGTGTTCAAGGACGTCATGGGCAGGGACATTGCGCTGCCCTTCCCCCGCATGCCCTGGGACGAGGCCATGGCCCGCTATGGCGTGGACAAGCCCGATACCCGCTTTGGACTTGAACTCGTCAACATTACCGACATTGTGCGCGGTTCCGGCTTCAAGCTTTTTGCCACCGCGCCCCTGGTCAAGGGTATGAAGGTTCCCGGCGGCGAAGGCATGACCCGCAAGGAAATCGACGCCTTTACCGAATTTGTGAAAATCTACGGCGCTCAGGGTCTGGCCTGGATCAAGATCAAGGCCGACGAGTGGCAGTCGCCCATCGCCAAGTTCCTTTCTGACGAGGAACGCAAGGGCATTGCCGAAGCTCTGGACCTCAAGGTGGGCGATATCGTGTTCTTCCAGGCGGGCGAACCCGGCATGGTCAATGCGGCGCTGGGCAACCTGCGCGTGCATCTGGCGCAGCACCTCAAGCTTATCCCCGAAGACAGCTTCAATTTTCTCTGGGTTACGGATTTTCCCCTGTTTGAATACAATGATGAAGAAAAGCGTTATGTTGCCTGCCACCATCCCTTCACGGCTCCGGCTCCCGGTCATATGGAACTGATGACCACTGATCCGGCCAAGGCCCGCGCCCGCGCCTATGACATGGTGCTCAACGGCAGCGAAGTGGGCGGCGGCTCCATCCGCATCCATTCGGGCGAAGTGCAGCGCCGCATGTTTGAAGCCCTTGGCTTTACGCCCGAGCAGGCCGAAAGCCAGTTCGGCTTCCTCATTCAGGCGCTGGAGCAGGGCGCTCCGCCGCACGGCGGCCTTGCCTTCGGTCTCGACCGCCTTATCATGTTGTTAGCTGGCGCAAGCAGCATCCGCGACGTAATCGCCTTCCCCAAAACGCAAAAGGCCACCTGCCTCATGACGGATGCTCCCGCGCCCGTGGCAGCCAAGCAGCTGCGTGAACTGGGTCTGCGTCTGCGTGAACAGCCAGGCGAAAATGGCAAGACCGGTAAACCCGGCCAAGAGGCAAAGGCGGAATAATGAACGCCTGCCCCGGCCCTCCGCCGGGGCTCAAGGAAGAAATATGATTCTTGATATTGTTACCTATCCTGACCCGCGCCTCAAAGAGGTGTGCGAGCCTGTGGGCGAGGTGACGGATGAAATCCGCCAGCTGGCCGCAGACATGCTCGAAACCATGTATGAAGCGCCCGGTGTGGGCCTTGCCGCTCCACAGGTGGGCCGCAATATTCGCATGCTTGTGATGGATCCTTCCGTGCAGAAGGACGAGAGAAACCCCAGGGTGCTTATCAATCCCGTGCTGACGCTTTCCGGCGAGGAAGTGGTGAGCGAGCAGGAGGGCTGCCTTTCCGTGCCCATGAATTACCGGGCAGACGTAAAGCGCATGAGCAAGGTGCATCTGAGCGCGCGAGACCTGGACGGCAATGTTATTGAGGAAGATCTTGAAGAGTTTCCTGCCATTGTCATGCAGCACGAGTTTGACCACCTGGACGGCATTCTGTTTATTGACAGGATCAGCCGCCTGCGCCGCAGCCTGTATGACAGCAAGGTAAAAAAATGGCTCAAGAAAAAGACTGCCGAATAGTCTTTATGGGTACGCCGGATTTTGCGGCCGCCAGCTTGAAAAAGCTGGCGGCTTGGCCGCGTGCCCACATTGTGGCTGTGTATACGCAGCCTGACCGTCCAGCAGGGCGCGGCCACAAGCTTGCCATGTCGTCTGTAAAAAAACTGGCGCTGGAACTGGGCATTCCCGTGTACCAGCCAGCCAGCCTCAAGGGCGCTGTGGCGCAGGCCGAGCTTGCGGCCCTCAAGCCCGATGTGCTGGCCGTGGCTGCCTATGGCCTGATTTTGCCTGACGCCGTGTTGGCCATGCCCCGGCTTGCCCCTGTCAACGTTCACGCCTCCGTGCTGCCCGGGCTTCGCGGCGCGGCGCCCATCCAGCGGGCAGTTATGGAAGGCTGGCAGCCGGAATCCCGCGCTGGTATATCCATTATGCGCATAGGCAGCAAACTTGATGCGGGGCCTGTTTACGCCATGAGCGATATGCTCATTGGCGAGCATACCTCCGGCACGCTGCACGACGCCCTGGCCGAAATGGGCGCTGATCTGCTGGTAAAGGTGCTGGATGACATGCTTGAGGGCCGGGCCGAAGCTGTTGAGCAGGATGAAAGCCTTGCCACCCACGCTGCCAAGATTGCCAAACGTGACGGTTTTGTGGACTGGACGCGTACGGCGGCGCAGATTCATGCGCAGATTCGCGGCGTTACGCCCAAGCCCGGCGCGCGCACCGTGCTGCATCTTGATGCGGCCAATAATTTTGCCGCCCAGCTTCTGCCGCTGATTGTTTCACCTGGAACAGTGGGCGAGGCCACGGCGGGCGAAGAAACTGGCACATTGCGTCGTGACAGCCAGGGGCTTGGCGTTGCCTGCGCTGACCGCTGGTATATGTTCGGCATGGTGCGGCCCGAGGGTCGCAAGGACATGCCCGTGCGCGATCTGCTCAACGGCAGCCTCAAGAATCTGCCTGAAGGATTTTGCGGGCATGCCCGACAACCTGAAGAGCCAGCATAGGGCACAGCTTGCCCTGGAATTTTTGTGGTGAGGGATACTTTTTTAAAGGGTCCCTCTTTCTTGTTTTTGCAGCCGGTGCGTGCCTCTTTGTGTATGGTGATGCGCAGGCTTAAGCTTGAGGCGTCCGTTGCGGCCACGGCGTGAGTAGGCAGGCAACGGCTTTGGGTGACGCCTTTGGCGCAGCGTCTGAACAGCCTCCGGGCTGTGCCTGGGCAGCCTCGGGGTGCTTCATGGTTTTTACTGTTCCGAAGTTTTTTTGCTTCGACAGTTGCGGGCGCTGCCGATCGTACACGATTTTTTTGGGCGCACCCTCCGGACAAATATTTTAGGCTGACCTCTTCCGCTGGTACGCTCTTGAACCGCTGAGCGCACACCAAGAGCTGTGCAACCTGCTCTGCTGGCGGCCATTTTGGGCCTGTTTTTTTCCTTTTTTGTGTACGGGATAGGGCAGAGCCCTTTGTTGCGCAGAAGCCGCCTGAGGCGTAAAATCCGGCATACGTCTTTTTTTCCTAAGATCAGGATATTTTTTTCATTCTTGCCGTTGGGCCTGACCGCATGAGGCTTCATGAAACTGCGTAAATCTCCCTTTTCTCTCCCTCCAGATCAGTATGGGGGCGCGCGCAAGCGAACCTTTATCGGACTCATGCTGGCATCGTGCGTGGTTCTTTGTCTGGGCCTGGCGATTTTTCTTATCCTGCCCTGGTCTGATGCCCTGAACGGCGTGGTCTGGCTTGAGCGGCTGAGTGTTGTTGTGGGGCTCGTGTGCATTACTGCGCTTATGTGGCTCTGCCTGATGCTGGTGTTTCATATCTATACCGGCAAGGCTCTGCCCGGCGCGGGCAGCGTGCGCCATGTGACCATACGCCTGTTTTTCCCCCTTATGGAGTTGCTGGCCAAGTTTGTGGGCATTGACAGGGGCAGGGTGCGGCGCAGTTTCATCAAGGTGAACAACGAACTTGTGCTTTCGCGCCGCAAACCTGTGGAGCCGCACAAGCTGCTGCTGCTTTTGCCGCACTGTGTGCAGCGTTCCACCTGTCCTCACAGGCTGGTTCATAATGCTGATCTGTGCCTCCGCTGCGGCGGGTGCCCGGTCGGGGCGCTGCTCGACCTGCGGGACAAGTACGGCATCAGATTCGCCATTGCCACAGGCGGGACCATAGCGCGGCGTATTGTGGTGCAGACCCGGCCCAGTTGCATCATTGCTGTGGCCTGTGAACGCGACCTTACTTCCGGCATACAGGACAGCTATCCGCTGCCTGTCTTTGGCGTGCTCAACAGCCGCCCCAAGGGACCGTGCCTTGATACCCTTGTGCCAATGGAGGCGCTTGAGGATGTCGTCCGCCTCTTTCTCGGGCTCAGCGACAACCTGACTCCGCAACCTTTGCTGGAAAAAAAGTTGCCGGTTCACGATGCAATGAAGGGGAGGGCAGGGCATGAGCAAGGCGAATAAACCGGGCCTGCAGTTGCGCGGTTTGCCGCTCAATGGCCGCACGGCGGCATTGCGGGCTCTGCTGCTGGTGGATCAGGGCATGAGCGCGCAGCAGGCTCTTGCTTGTGTGCTTGATGCGCCTGAGGCCCGTCAGCAGGGCGTGCGTCGGGAAGGCGCACAGGCTGGCGCGGCTAAGGTCTCCGCCAGCGCATCTAGCAATACAACTGTTGCGGCTTCAAGTGGAGCCTCGTCCGGCGTGGGTCTGTCAGGGCAGGACAAGGCGCTCTGCACGGAACTCGTGTATGGCTGTCTGCGCACGGAAATTCGACTGCGCTTCATTTTGTCGTCCGTGCTGTCCAAGCCCCAGGGGCTGCCGCCCGCCATGCTCACAGTGCTGGCTCTTGCCGTGTACGGCCTGCTGTTTCAGGACAAGGTGCCCGCACACGCGGTTATTCATGAGGCCGTGGATCAGGTACGCCGTCTTTTTGGTCAGGGTCTTGCCCGTGTAGCCAATGGCGCATTGCGCTCTTTGCAGCGAATGGGGCAGGAACCTCTGGAATCAGCGTTTTATCACGCAAAGCCCAAAGGCAAAAACGCCCTGGGGCACAGCGCGAATAACGACGGTTTTTTCGCCCAATGTATTTTTTATTCCGTACCTTTGTGGATAGGCAGCTTGTGGCGTGACGCCTACGGGGAAGAAGCCGCGTTGGGGCTCATGCGGCGTGCCTTTGCAAGGCCGTACTCCGCATTGCGGGTTAATCCCGGACATCCCGGCGCGGATGCACTGTATGCGGCTTTGGCTGCAGGGGAAGAGCCTGCAACCATACATAGCCACTCTCTGCCAGTTGCCACGCAGCCTTTTCCCTCTGATGTGCTTCTTCATGGCGCTTTTCAGCCGCAAAGTGCTTTGGAGCCGTCCCAGATTTCACCGCAACATGCTGTAAATACAGATGTAACATTGTCTCATTTCGGCGCGTCTTCTACGCATGGGCCTGTTGTAGACAAGTCCGTTCCCGTCAGGATAGGGCGTTGGGGGCTGGCCTTTGCGCCAGGACAAATGCCCCGCGCTGTTCTTGGCCACGATTTGCGCCATTGGCAGGCCCTTGGCGCTCTGAGCTGGCAATCAGCAGGATCGCAAACAGCACTGCTTGAGCTTGGCCTTGACAGCTGGCGCGAACCCGTGTGGGACGCCTGCGCCGGGTATGGCGGAAAGAGCATGGCCCTGATGGAATGGGGAGTGCCGGTGGGGTTGTGTACGGACCGCTCAGCCGTACGGTTGCGTGGCCTGCCAGGGCAGTGCGCTGCTCTGAATCTGCCGCTTCCCGCCATCTGTTTGGCTGATGCCGCCCGGCCTCCTCTGCGTGCATGGCCAGGGCATATTCTCGTTGACGCGCCCTGTTCCGGCCTGGGGGTTCTGGCACGCAGACCAGACATACGCCGTCGTGAACCGCAACATCTTGCTGAACTTGAAGGGCTGCAGCGGGCCATGCTCGCTACCCTTGCGGGTTATTTGCAACCGGGCAGTGAGCTTGCCTACATCACATGCACGCTTAATCCTGCCGAAAATGAACAGGCAGTGGCCTGGTTGCTGAAATCGCACAAGAATTTACGTATGGTACGGCAGTGGCAGACAAGCCATGAGCATGCCTGGCTGGAAGGCATGTATGGTGCGGTATTGCGTAATGAGGGCTGATTTTGGTCGCATGACGCTTACGTAAGGTCAGGTTGCTGCGCTTTGCGGGGGAGGGATTCTTTTGATAAGGGGCGCCTCTCCCACGCCCCCATTCCCTAGGTTGTGTCTACACGAGTTTTTGGTTATAAGAGAGCACCATATGCGGAGGGTGCTTTCATGAAAAACGTACAGCGGCGACACGACTTATCCGATGAAGCTTGGGCTCTCCTGGAACCCCACCTGC